>CACGZJ010000006.1 GCA_902577515.1 uncultured Bacteroidota bacterium
CTCAACTACTTCCTCTACTTTCTCGTGAATATTCTCTTTCTGCTTAGCAACTTCACTCATCATTTTTTCTTCCATTTCCTTGCCCTTTTTAAATACAAATGTCTTTTCAAGATTTCTATTAAATAATTCAGAGTCAAACTCTCCGTCTCCTTTTTTTAGTATATGCCATTCTCCATTCTCATAAACCTCTATATCTAGATTATTTATACTCATTGGACTAAAAGTTGCATACCATTGAGTTGGGTCAGCACCTTTTGACTTACCAATTTCTGCCATTTTTTCCCATAGCATAGGATTTACCTTAGATTTATGTTTGTACTTTGCAAATGTTACAAATAAGGAATTAAGATTAGTGATAAGTCTTGCACATCCAATATACTTTTCAAATTCTTCAGGTGTATTTAAATCAAATTCTTTATTTCCATCATTAAATCTTTTAAATGCAGAGTATTCCCATTCAGAGTTTGTTGAAAACCACAAACCAGGCTTTTTTACCTTAAGCATTTTTTCAGTCTGAGAGGTAAGGATTTTTCCAACCTTAAAAATTTCTATTAGATGGGATAATGATGTATAATGATACAGTAAAGTTTTTTCCATATACAAAGATATGAATTGATTTACTCATTTTACCTATTTTTGTAATATGAAATCTGTCTTTGATAAAATATCAGAAGAGTCAAGTAAAATTGTAATTAAGAGATATAGTACATCTTTTTATTTCTCAAGTAGTTTATTATCAAAGTCTATAAGACAAGATATTTTTAATATTTACGGATTTGTTAGACTAGCGGATGAGATTGTTGATACTTTTCATGAATTTCCAAAAAAAGAACTATTAAATGAGTTTGAAAAAGAATTATGGAGAAGTTTAGAAAATAAAATTAGCTTAAATCCAATTCTTAACTCATTTCAAAATACTGTCAATAAATATTCTATACCTAAAAATTTAATAAGTTCTTTTCTAGATAGTATGAAAATGGATTTGGATAAGAAGGAATATAACTCAGTAGAAGAGTATAAAAAATATATTTATGGGTCTGCCGATGTAGTTGGTTTGATGTGCTTAAAAGTATTTGTAAAAGGTTCTGACACCTTATATTCTGATCTTAGTAAATATGCAATATCATTGGGATCAGCATTTCAAAAAGTAAACTTTTTAAGAGATCTTAGAGATGATTCAAATATTTTAAAGCGTGTATATTTTCCAAATGTCGATATGGATGATTTTAATGAGGAATCAAAAATAGAAATAATTAAAGAAATTGAATTAGATTTTAAGAATGCGATAAAAGGAATAGCTCAATTACCAAAGAATTCACGCTTTGCAGTATACATAGCATACAGGTATTATAATAAGCTTTTAAAAAAATTAAAAAGAACATCTTCTGAAAATATTATTAAAAACAGAGTAAGAATTCATAATTTCCAAAAGTTTACTGTAATTGCTCGCTCATATGTTAAATATCAATTAAATTTAATTCAATGGATATAGCTATTTGGATTTTTACACTAATAGTAACATTTATTATAACTGAATTTACTGCTTGGTTTAACCATAAATATATAATGCATGGTCCTCTATGGATTCTCCACAAAGACCACCATAAAAAAGATCATAAATCATGGTTCGAAAGAAATGATTTATTCTTCTTTTTCTATGCTTTTTTAAGTTTTAGCTTTGTTGTTCTTTGGGGTCAAGGTTTTTGGTTGGGGCTTCCTATTGCGATTGGAATTGGACTCTACGGTTTGGCATATTTTATAGTCCATGATGTGTTTATTCATCAAAGATTTAAGATTTTTAGAAATATTGACAATAAATATGCTAGAGGAGTTAGAAGAGCTCACAAAATACATCATAAAAATATAAATAAAGAGGGAGGAGAATGTTTTGGAATGTTAATTGTTCCTTTTAAATACTTTAAATAACTATTCTTTCTTCCAATTATAAACAAAATTACAATAGCTACTTTCTGAATTTATATTAACATAGGTTTCATTAATTTTATCTTCCATCCATTTTTTAACAGTTTTAAGCTGTTTTTCAGTTAACGCCAATTCTTTGATTTTTACATAATCTAATGAAAAGTCCGCAGTATGTTCATCAAACCTGTTAGTAACCTTTAAAATTTTATACTTTGAAACAGTATTTTCTGAATTATCTAATAATGGCATACTCATTTCATTATCTTTAAGATCCTTGACCTGTGAATATAATAAGGGGTCCATTTTAACTAATTCAAACCTAGTATCATTAGTAGAAGGGTTTATTATAACTCCCCCATTTAGTCTAGTTTCTTTTTCATCTGAAAACTGTAAAGCAGCATCTGAGAATGTGATTTCATTATTTAAAATTCTTTCTCTTATATTATCTATCTTTTCTTTAGCTTCCCTTAACTCTTCAGCTGATATATTTGGAATTAAAAGTATATGTCTTACATCAATTTCTTGACCTCTTATCTTATCAACTGCAACAATATGCCATCCAACTTCTGTTCTAAAAGGTTGAGATATTTCACCTTCCTGAAGACTGAAAGCGACATCTCTGAACTCCTTAAACATTCTTGGTTTTTTTCTATTAAGAGTATATTTACCGCCTTTACTTCTTGAACCAGGATCTTGAGAATATAAAAGTGCCTTTGATGCAAAACTCATTCCTCCCTCTAATATATCTTCCCTGAAAAGTTTTAATTGATCTATAATTCTCTCATTTTCTTCTTCAGTCACCTTTGGCTCAACTACAATTTGGGCAATCTCTAATTCTGTCCCAAATACTGGTAGATCAATCCTAGGGATGGAGTTAAAGAATTGTCTTACTTCTTCTGGTGTGATTTCAACTTTTTCAACTATATTCTCCTGCATCATCTCAGATAATCTTTGTGTTTTATTTATTTCAAATAATTCATCCCTAAAGGAAATTTCATCTCTTTTATTATAAAACTCAAGGACTTTGTCTATATCTCCTAGTTGTTCTGTAAAATATTCAATTTGCCTATCAACATAATCATATATTTCATTATCAGAAAACTCCAAACTATCCTGGATTGCGTGATGAGCATAGAGTTTGTCTTCCATTAATTTACCTAGTAACTGACATCTAGAAATACCTCTAGTTGACAAACCTTGGGATTCCATGTCAATAAGAACCTTATCGATATCTGAGTCAAGAATTATAAAGTCTCCAATCACAGAAGATATACCATCTATTTTAATCTTTTCTTGAGAAAAAGAAAATTGTATAGCAACAATTAATAATAAACTAATT
Source organism: uncultured Bacteroidota bacterium (assembly GCA_902577515.1). Taxonomy (GTDB): domain Bacteria; phylum Bacteroidota; class Bacteroidia; order Flavobacteriales; family Flavobacteriaceae; genus Marisimplicoccus. The sequence goes on from CACGZJ010000006.1 coordinate 3,263, forward strand.
AAAAGTTTCGTATTTATTTGATTTAAGAGCATCATTTAAAATTTCTTTATTTATTTGTTGAATTAAATTTATCTTTCTTTGATTTATGATATTTAATCTAATTCTTTCATAAAGATAAGACAAAGGAGGAATATTTCCTGATTTTAAATATTCAATAACTATAAAATAGCTTATATAATCATTTTGACTAATTTCATATAGTCGATTTACTGTTTGATAGTCAGTTTTATTTTTTTGATTTAAAAATTCTACAGATGAAATGACTTCTCTTTCTGTAAACCAAATAGAGTCATTTAGTTTTAAATCTGCAAACTGGAAATTAAGTGAATCTAAAAATAATCTATCATTAGTATTCATTCTTGATATAAATCTTCTGATTTGATTTTTATTGATATTATCTTCTGGTAGTTTTACATATCTATACTTTAAAAGATTTTCATTCAATCTATAAGCATTTATATTTTGGTTGTAGAAAGATTCAATTTCTTGATTTGAGACAATTGAGTCTATTCTTGAATTAATAATCAAATCTTTATAGGCATTTATATATAAATCTGATTTAAATTTTTCAACTAAACCATCCAATTCATTCTTTTTAGATTGTGATAAATTAGTCAATGACAAATCATAGAAAATCTGTTGTTTAGCCCAGCTCTCAACAAAATTTAAAAATCTTCTTAAACTATCATCCTCAGATTTAAAAACTGGTAATTGATTCTTATATAAAAAATTTTCGCCTGCTCTAGCAATAAGTTCATTAGAAAAGTTTTCTGAACTATTATTGCATCCTATAACAAACACAGTAAAAAAAAATAAAAGAATAAACTTTTTCAAACTCTATATTTTTGGAGGGCTATAATTTGGTGCTTCTTTTGTTATTGACACATTATGTGGATGACTTTCCCTGATCCCTGATCCAGTGATCTTTACAAATTTTGACAAGTTTTTTAGTGCTTTTATGTCTTTTGATCCACAATAACCCATTCCAGATCTTAATCCGCCAATAAATTGATGAATACTTTCATTAAGTTGACCTTTGTAGGGAACTCTTCCAACAATTCCTTCAGGTACTAATTTTTTGTTATCAGACTGATCTGACTGGAAGTATCTATCCTTACTACCCTTTTGCATAGCCTCTACAGATCCCATCCCCCTGTATGTTTTAAATTTTCTACCCTCATAAATGACAGTTTCACCAGGAGATTCTTCAGTACCAGCTAGAAGAGATCCTAGCATTACAGTATCAGCACCAGCAGCTATTGCTTTAGTAATATCTCCCGTATACTTTACTCCACCATCTGCAATTAAAGGAATTGATGAGTTTTTTAAAACCTCCGAGACACTTATGATAGCTGATAACTGTGGATATCCAACTCCAGCAACAACTCTTGTGGTACATATTGAGCCAGGCCCAATTCCAACTTTAATTGCATCAGCTCCATTTTCTTTTAGATAAGCAGCAGCCTCACCAGTTGCTATATTACCAACGATTATATCAGTATCACTAAATGAATCCTTAAGATTTTTTAATACATCTCCTACTCTACTTGAATGTGCATGGGCGGTATCAACTACAATAGCATCTACTCCACTCTCGACTAGTTTTTTAGCTCTTTTTTTATAATCATTGTCTGTACCAATTGCAGCCGCTACCATTAATCTTCCAAGTTTATCTTTATTAGAAATAGGTTTTTCAGAGTGTTTATTTATGTCTCTAAATGTAATTAAACCCATTAATACTCCATTAGAATCAACAACTGGCAGTTTTTCAATTTTATGATTTTGTAAAATTTCTTCCGCTTCAATTAATGATGTACCTATACCTGTAGTAATCAATTTTTTACTTGTCATTACATCAGAAAGTTTCTTTGAGTCATCTTTTTCAAACCTTAAATCACGATTAGTTACAATACCAATTAACTTAGAGGAATTTGAGACAATTGGAATACCTCCAATTTTATATTTTTTCATATTATTTTTTGCATCAATAACTAGAGAATCTTTAGTGAGAGTAACAGGGTCAATAATCATTCCTGATTCAGCTCTTTTTACTAATCTAACCTCATTACACTGGTCTTGAATAGATAGATTCTTATGTATTACACCTATACCTCCTTCACCAGCAATAGCAATAGCCATTTTACTTTCCGTAACTGTATCCATTGCAGCAGAAACTATAGGAATATTTAAATTTATATTTCTACTGAATTTTGTTTTTAGGGAAACTTCTGACGGAAGAACTTCTGAGTAAGCAGGGACGAGTAATACATCATCGTATGTTAAACCCTCTTCTACAAATTTTGATTTAGTCATATGCAATTAATTATAAACTAATTGCATGCAAATATACAAATTTATATCAAGAAGGGTTCATGTTAGTATTAGTAGACCTATGGTAATAAAAATCAAACATTTAAAGTACTTAAGCTTATTATTTTTTGAATCTATACTCATATATTTTACTAATTTATTTGCAATCAATGAAACTGAAATAAAAATAAGTAATGCTTGAAAGATGAAAATAGCACCTAATATTATAAATTGATTTGAAATTTTTATTGTATCTGAAAATAAAAAGTTTGGAAAATAAGCAATAAAAAAGATTAAAACCTTTGGGTTTATAAGATTCATGTAGAAACCTCTTAGAAATAATCTCCTATTTAGACTTATACTAATTTTATTTTCTGATTTAATCTCTAAATATGCTAGATAGAAGAGATACATTGTTCCAAAATATTTTAAAAAAGTAATAAAGAATATATTACTCTCAATCAACGCAGATAGTCCAAAAACTAAAAACATTGTATGAAATATTAATCCAGCACATAAACCTAAAGAGGTTATTATTCCGTTTTTCTTCTTATCTAAGCTTTGATTAACAACAAATAAGATATCTGGTCCTGGCATTAAGGTTAGAACTAATGATGATATAAGAAACAATAATATTTCCTGCATTTCATGAATTTAATTATTATTTATATTTGAGCCCAAAATATTTATATGAATAATATTTCTAAAAATCTTGAACCACTAAAAAATAAATTAAGAAATCACTCTTTGTATAATTCTATTGAAAGTGTCGATGATCTAAAAACTTTTACAAATGCCCATGTATATGCAGTCTGGGATTTTATGTCATTATTAAAGTTTTTACAAATTAATTTAACTACTATTTCTCTTCCTTGGTATCCAAGCAATAATACTTCAACTGCTAAACTTATTAACGAAATTGTTGCTGGTGAGGAAACAGATGAAAATGAGTTTGGTAAACCAATGTCACATTTTGAAATGTATCTAGATTCAATTGAATCATTTGGTGTTAAAACTGACTCTATATTAAATAATATTAATTCATTAAAATCATTAGATACTATTCAAAATGAAATAGAAAAACTAGAAATAAAAGATTATATAAAAGAGTTTTTAAAATTTACATTCTCTGTAATAAATAATGGGAAAATTCATGAGGTAGCAGCTGTATTTACTTTTGGAAGAGAGGACTTAATCCCTGATATGTTTATGCCTCTATTGGAAGGAATAAATTCAAAAAATAATGAATTGAACAAATTAATTTACTACTTTAAGCGTCACATTGAAGTTGATGGTGATATGCACGGTCCTATGGCTATGGAGATGCTCAAATATTTATGTAAAGATGATGAAGAAAAAATATTAGAAGCTAAATTAATTTCAGAAAAAGCCCTTCTTTCCAGAATATCCTTTTGGGATGGTATAGAAAGTGAAATAAAAACTAATAAAAACTAAAATGAAAAATTTTAAATTAATAATTCTACTAATATTCATTTCAAATGTATTTTCACAAGAAATTTCTAATAAATATGCTGAAACAATTACGTCTGAAGAATTAAAATCTCTTATTTATGTTTATGCATCCGACAGTTTTGAAGGTAGAGAAGCCGGAACTAGAGGTGAAATATTAGCAGTAGAATTTATCAGAGACTTTTACTTAAATAATGATATTAAGCCAGCAAATGGTACTGATAATTATTTTCAAAAAATGGAAGTAACAATACCCGAAAGGATTTCTTTACCAGATAAAGTTCCAGATTCAGTAAGAGTATTTATGCAGAACGGAGAGATGGAAAAATTAAGAAACTATGCAAGAATTGCTGGAGTAAGAACAGGTGGAGGTAAAATAAATTCAATAAATGTCGCATCGATTATTGAGGGTTCTGTATACCCTAATGAATATATTGTACTTACAGCACACCTTGATCATGTTGGTATGGAAGATGAAGAAATTTTTAATGGAGCGGATGATGATGGATCTGGTTCTATGGCTCTTTTAGAGATTGCTCAAGCATTTAAGATGGCAGCTATAGATGGATATAGACCAAAAAGATCAATTGTTATTCTTCATGTTTCTGCGGAGGAAAAGGGTTTACTTGGATCAGAATATTATACAGAAAACCCTCTTTATCCACTTGAAGATACAATCACCAATTTAAATGTTGATATGATAGGAAGGACTGATCCTACTAGAGATTCAGATAATGATAATTATATTTATTTAATTGGTACAGATAGGTTAAGTTCTATGCTTCATGAAACATCTGAAAGGGTTAATAAGAAGACTGTTAATCTTGAATTAGATTATAGGTTTAATGCATGGGATGATCCAAATAGATTCTATTTTAGAAGTGATCATTATAATTTTGCTAAAAATAATATCCCTGTAATTTTTTATTTTAGTGGTACTCATGAAGATTATCATATGCCTACTGATACAGCTGATAAAATTAGATATGATCTTCTGACAAAAAGAACTAAATTAATATTCCATACTGCATGGGAAATAGCAAATATGGAAGAAAAAATTATTGTTGATTAAATTATTTAAATATGGGAAGTAAATTTTTTGGAAATAAAAATGATAATCGTGAGACAAAAGGTAAGAGGTTATTCAAGGGAGGAAAGTCTAAATCAAAAAATAAGGTTTCTTCAAAGTCAAATGTAAAAAGTAAAGCCCAAAGTAGAGGGTTTGCTAACTCTGGTAGTTCAGGAGTAAGAAAAGTTGGACGAGGAGGATAATTCTTTTTTTTTGATATGAATAGATTATTATTACTATTTACACTTGTTTTATTTGGGTGGAAGACCGGATTCGAACCGGCGACCTCCTGAACCACAATCAGGCGTTCTAACCAACTGAACTACAACCACCATAATGAGTGGCAAAAATAGGTGATTTAAAAAATATAATGAAGAATTTTTTAAAAATTATATAAGATCAGATAGATTACTAACAGCTATATTTCTTCTTGACTGAAATGCTTCTGCATACTCAACATCTATCAGCCTACCATAATTTTTTGATCTATATGAAATACTTTCAATAAAGTTTTCAGAATTGATTTTAGTTGATGTTGAATTTACGTCTTTAATTACTTGACTTTTATATGCTAAAATTGAATTAATCTTTGTATCCATAAAATTTGAAACATCAATCAAGACATCAGGTTTAAAGTCATTCCATTGTTGATAATTAAGATTAATTTTTGGCCTCCATGGGTCTTGATTTTTACCATTAAAAGAGGTTTCAAGTTTTGACAAACCACTTATAAAAGAAGCATCATATATTAAGTCAGATGCTTTACCATGGTCAGAGTGACGATCAATCTGAGTATTTGATAAAACTATATCTGGCTTGTAATGCCTAATGATTTCTACAATTCGAATTTGACTTTCTTTATTATTAAAAATAAATCCATCCTCAAATTCAAGATTCATACGAAAAGAAACACCCAAAATTTTTGATGCCTCAATAGCTTCTTTATCTCTTATTTCAATAGTGCCATTGGTACCAAGTTCACCTCTAGTAAGATCAACTACACCTACCTTTTTCCCTGTAGATGTAGATTTAACGATAGTTCCACCGCACCCCATTTCTACATCATCTGGATGAGCACCGAATGCAAGTATATCTAATTTCATTATGAAGAATTTTTAATTGCTTGATCTAGATCATTATATATATCTTCGTAGGATTCAATTCCTACCGACAACCTAATCAATTTATTTCCAATTCCTTGACTATCTCTTTCCTCCTGTGAAAGAAGAGCATGAGAAGTTTTCATAGGGAAATTAACTGTAGTCTCTACACCCGCTAAACTCATTCCTGGTTTAATGACTTTAAGTTTTTTTAGAAATTTATATATATCAATATTATCATTCAAATCAAATGACATCATTGCTCCAAAGTCTTTCATCTGATTTTTTGCAATTTCGTAGGAAGAATGTGATTCTAGACCTGGGTAATATACCTTTGAAATATTTGAATTCTCATCTAACAATTTAGCTAATAATTTTGCATTATTAGTTTGTTCTCTTACTCTTATAAATAAAGTTTTCATACTTCTTTCTAAAAGCCAAACAGTATAATCACTTAGATTTCCACCAAAATTTTTAGCAGAATTCAAAATCACATTAATCTTTTCCTCAGTGCTTATTACTGCACCTGCAGAAATATCACTATGACCGCCAAGGTATTTAGTTGCACTATGAATTACAATATCTATTCCATGATCAATAGGATTCTGATTTACTGGACTTGCAAAAGTGTTGTCTATCATAGTCCAAATTGAATTTTCTTTTGCAATAGAAGAAACAGATTTTAAATCAACAATTTTAAGGAGTGGATTACTAGGTGTTTCAATATATATTCCGACTGTATTATCTTTTATTTCGTTAATGAAATCCTCGGATTCAAGGCCTTTCGTAAAAGAATACTCAATACCGTATTTATCAAGTTCAGTTTTGATAAAATTTCTAGTACCCCCATAAAGATCTTCCTGAAAGATAACATGGTCTCCACTTCTAACATTAGCCATTATTGATGTACTAATTGCAGCCATTCCTGATGTAAATATTAGAGCCATTTCACCATTTTCTAAAGATGCTATTTTCTTTGATAAAAACTCCTGATTTGGAGTATTAAAATATCTAGGGTAAGGTTTTTTCTCAGCATCACCTCCAAACCATGGATATGTAGTTGACATAAAGAGAGGAGACACGATACCTTGATACATTGTATCTTTTATTTCACCTTCGTGAACGCATCTTGTAGAAAACTTTTTTTTAATCGACATCAGTTATCCAAGATACAATTTCTTCAGAATCTGGTCTAGTCCTTGGAGAGATAATTTTTTCAATACGACCTTCTTTATTTATTAGGTACTTTTGAAAATTCCATGTAACTCTTGAGTCTTTGTAATTATTCTTGGATTTTTCAGTTAGGAACTGATAGATTGGATGTTTTTTTGATCCTTTGACAACAATTTTACTCATCATAGGGAAGGTTACACCGTAATTTTCCTCACAAAAATCAATGATTTCATCATTAGATCCAGGCTCTTGCCATAAAAAATCATTAGATGGAAAACCAATAATAACAAAATTAAGATCTTTATATTGAGAATATAGTTTTTGTAGAGCCTCATACTGAAATGTTAAACCACATTTTGAAGCAGTATTGACTATCATCACTTTTTTTCCCTTTAATTTTGAAAAATCAAAAATGTTGCCATAAATATCTGCAACTTTAAATTGATGTATAGAATTTTCAATAGAAGTCTGAGAGTTCAATGTTAAAGTAATTATAGAGGTTAAAATTATTAGTGTTTTTTTCAACATTACGCTGCAAATATAAGTTTATAAGAGAAGTCTGATTCACAAATTAATGTTAAATAGAATTAAGAATACCTTCTAACTGATCAATTTTAGTTGATGCTCCTCCAACTAAAACTCCATCAACAAATTTAGATTCTAAAATATCCTTAGAATTAGAAGGGTTTACGCTACCACCATATAAGACTGGTATATTTAGGCTTAAATCCTTGAGTCTTGATTTAACCTGATCATGAATTTCATTAATGTGATCAATAGATGCAGTCTCACCTGTTCCTATTGCCCAAACAGGCTCATAAGCAAGAATTATTTCAAAATTATTAGTTAATAAATCAAATGGTATCTGATCTATTTCTTCAAAACATAATACAAATTGATAGCCGATTGGTATAATCTCATTTAGAATATTCTGAGGGTCTTTCTGTCTAAGTCTTGTTTCTGAATGAGCAACCAGAGATCTATTTATATTTAAATTCTTAAGATTTACTGCTGATATTCCACCCGTATCTGATTTTGATTCTAAAGAGGTTAAATTTTGAGCTATAACTTCTACATTAGTTTTTCTAAGAATTTCATTAACTTCTTTGATATATAAGTGATTTGGAGAAATCATTACTCTTATTTTATTGGAAATATTGATGTTGGATATTGCTTTTGATAGAAGGATTGATTCTTCATAATTTAAATAATTTTTCCAATTACCTATGATTATTTTTTGATTCATAATATTTATTCTTTTAATAATATTTGGGCAAATACCGAGTAATTTAAAATATCTTGAAAATTAGCATCTATACCTTCACTGACTGATGTTTTTCCATCATTCTTTAAAATACTTTTCATTCTAAATATTTTTTGGATAATAAGATCTGTTAAACTAATTACTTCCATGTCTCTCCATGCTTCTCCATAATCATGATTTTTAGCATTCATTAGGTCAAAAGTTTCTGAAACTTTTTTATCATATAATTCAAAAATGTAATCAAGTTTTAAATCCGGCTCGTCAACAACTCCAATTTCAAGCTGAATAAGACCCATTATTGAATAGTTTATTATACCATAAAATTCTGATATTTGACCTTCATCAATTTTATTTGATATATTATTCTGAAGGTTTCTAATTCTTTGAGCCTTAATGTGAATTTGGTCTACTAATGAAATTACTCTTAAAATTCTCCATGAAGAACCATAGTCACTATTTTTATCTTCAAAAATTTTTCTTGATTTGTTGATAATCTTATGATATTGCGACTTTGTATCTCCCATATTAGATTTTAATATAAATTTGGAAAAGAAGCTTAAAAATATGACTTTAAATTGTAACGGGAAAATAATAAATTTTAATACCCAAAAAATTATGGGTATTCTTAATATTTCCGATAACTCTTTTTATGATGGAGGTAGATATAATTCAATAGATAAGGCTGTTTCTAGAGTTTCTGAGATGATTAGTCAGGGTGTTGATATAATTGATTTAGGAGCTGTGAGTTCTAAACCTGGCTCAAAAATTATTAAAGGTGAGGATGAATTAAAGTTAGTTTCAAAATATATAATTGAGTTTTCTAAAAACTTTAATAATACGTTATTCTCTATAGACACCTATAATTCAGAAGTTGCCAACTTTGCTCTAAAAAATGGCTTTGCAATAATTAATGATATAAGTTCTGGAAAATATGATTCTAATATAATTGATGTTGTAAAAAATTATGATGCAGGCTATGTTATTATGCATATGAAAGGAGATCCAGATAATATGCAAAAAAACCCTATCTATGATAATGTAGTAAATTCAATCTCTAATTTTTTTATTTCTAAAATAGATGAACTAGAGCGTATTAACATTAAAAATATTATTATTGATCCTGGATTTGGTTTTGGTAAAACCATAGATCATAATTTTGAGATTTTAAGCAACTTAGAAAAATTTAAAGAATTGAAAAAACCTTTATTAGCTGGTATGTCGAGAAAATCTATGATATACAAATTGCTTAATATAAGTCCAAGCGATTCGCTTAATGGCACATCTATTTTAAATACAATAGCAATAGATAAAGGGGCTGATATCCTCAGAGTACATGATATTTCAGAAGCAAAGGAATGTTTAACTTTAATTAATAAGCTAAATTAATTCCTCCTCTAAAAGTTGTTCTTGATAAAGTTTCTTAAAATTACCATTTTCAATATTTAATAGCTCTTTAGGATTTCCTTGTTCTAAAATTTTACCATTTTCCATGTAAATAATTTTATCAGCAGATTCGATAGTTGAAAGTCTGTGAGCAATAATTATTGAAGTTTTTCCTTTAGTAATTTTTTTTGTTGCATTTTTAATTAAATCTTCAGAATAAGAATCAATTGATGAAGTAGCTTCATCTAAAATTAAAATATCTGGATTATTTACTAATACTCTAAGAAAAGCTATAAGCTGTTTCTGACCAGATGATAAAGTACTACCTCTTTCACTTACATTGAAATCATATCCATTTGGTAGAGAATTTATAAAGTCATGAATTTCAAGTTCTTTAGCAGCATTCTGAACATCCTCTAATGAAATTTTGTTATTATATAGAGCTATATTATTAAATATTGTATCTGCAAAAAGAAATACATCTTGAAGTATAATTCCGATATGATCTCTAATATCTTTTAGATCAATATCATTTATATTATATCCATCAATTAAAACCCTACCCTTTTCATGCTCATAAAATCTAGTAATTAAATTAGTTATAGTTGTTTTTCCAGCACCAGTTGGACCAACTATTGCAAGAGTTTCTCCAGGATTTATTTTGAAAGAAATATTATTAATCACTATCTCATTTTCAATATAGGAAAAAGTTACATTTTTAAACTCTATCATTCCTTCAAGTTTGCTTTTAGAAATAATACCATCATCTTTAATCTGTGAATTATCCTCCAAAATTTTAAAAATCCTTTCTGTTGATACCATACCCATTTGAAGGGTATTAAACCTATCAGCAATTTGTCTGAGTGGTCTAAAAAGCAATCCTGACATTGATATAAAGAGGAATAATGTACCAAGAGAAATAATATTACCATTAATATTATTAAAGCCTCCATACCATACCAAAAGACCAATACATATTGAAGTAGAGATTTCAGCAATAGGGAAGAAAATAGAATTGATCCATACTGTCCTCAACCATGCATCTCTGTGTCTAATGTTTATTTTTTCAAAGTTATTTATTTCAACTTCTTCTCTACTGAAAATTTGAACAATTTTAATTCCACTTATTCTCTCTTGAACAAAAGAATTCAAGTTTGCCACCTCTTTTCTAACTTTTTCAAAGGCAACTTTCATTGTTTTTTGAAAGACTCTTGTAGCGTAAATAAGTAATGGAAAAATAGATATAACGACAATTGTTAACTCCCAGCTAATGATTAACATTACAATTAGAACTGTAAGCATTTTCAGAATGTCTGCAATTATCATAAATAATCCCTGAGAAAAAATACTTGCAATAGTCTCTATATCATTAACAGTTCTTGTAACTAGTCTTCCAACAGCATTTTTATCGAAGAAAGACATCTTAAATTTTATAATTTTTTCGAAAATATTTACACGCAGATCCTTTATAACCTTTTGTCCTAACCAATTGGCATAGTAAGCAAATAGATACATAAAGATTACCTCAAGAAATAAAACTCCTACCATAATCATTATTATGGTTTGCATTCCATCATAATTTTTTGGAAGAATATAATCATCAACCACTATTTTTAATAGATATGGAGTTAGAGTTGTAAGAAGAGAAATTATAATTGCTGATAGCAACACACCATAAAATGATGTATTGTAGGGTTTTACAAAAATCAATAATTTATTAAAAAGATTTATGTCAAAAATTTTACCCTTTACTTTTTCCAACTCTCTATAAAGATATTATTATACTCAATATTCAACAAGCTTAAACCAGATGCAGGAACAGAGAAACCTGCTTCACTCCTATTTCTAGATTTAAGAATTTTTTTAAAATTTTCACGAGAAATTCTTGATCTTCCAACGTCAATCATCGTACCTACTATTGAACGAACCATATTCCTCAAAAATCTATCTGCAGTTATGTTAAACCTAAATTCATTGTTTAACTCTTTCCATTCAGCTGATGTAATATCACAAATATATGTTTTAACATCTGTATTTGATTTAGAAAAGCACTTAAAATCACTATGAGCTATCAAATCAAGACAACATTCATTCATTTTATTCAAATCAAGATGATCTTTAAAGTAATATGTAAACTTATTATTAAAAGGATTTTTTTCACTAGAAATAAGATATTCATAAGATCTTGAAACAGCATCAAATCTAGCATGTGCTTCGTTTGGTACTAGATTGACTGACTCAATACATATATCTTTTGGCAACATTGTGTTTAATCTTTTACAAAGAATATCCTCTTTAAAATCCATTTCAGTATCAAAATGAGCAAACATCTGTTTTGCATGAACTCCTGCATCTGTTCTGCCAGCAAGAACAAGGTTTATTTCAATACCCAAAAACTTCTCCAAGTTATTTTCAATGACCTCTTGAATAGTTATAGCATTAGGTTGCTTTTGAAGACCGTGATAGTCTGAACCATCATATGAAAACTCAATAAAATATCTTGACATCAATAGTAATTAAAGATATTTTATCAAATTAAAAATAAATTTGTAAATTTGTTATACTATTTCTTACCAAGAAGTATTTTTCTATTAACATTTCAAATTAAAACCACACATAAACATGTACGATATTAAAATGCTTAAAGCTAAAAAACTAGCTGAGCTTATTGAAATTGCTGAACAAATTGGCATTAAAGACTTGAAGGGTCTTAAAAAACAAGATATTATTGATCAAATTGTTGGAAGTAAAGATGAAAATAAAAGTCAAAATATCTCTAATTCTAAAATTGCTAATAATAATTTCAAAGATAAAAGACCAAATAATGGGTCAAATAAAATTCACCATAATAAAAATTTCAATAAAGACAATAGGAGAAAATATAAAGAACCTGACTTTGAATTTGATGGAATTATTGAATCTGAAGGTGTATTAGAAATAATGCAGGATGGTTATGGTTTCTTAAGATCTTCTGATTACAATTATTTATCATCTCCAGATGATATTTATGTTTCTCAATCTCAAATAAAATTATTTGGACTGAAAACTGGAGATACAGTTCATGGAACAGTAAGACCACCTAAAGATGGTGAAAAATATTTCCCTTTAATTAAAGTAAATAAAATTAATGGACTAGATCCACAAGTTGTAAGAGACAGGGTCTCTTTTGAACATTTAACACCGTTATTTCCAGAAGAAAAATTCAATATTTCTTCAAAAGAAAGTACAATTTCTACAAGAATTATAGATCTTTTCTCCCCTATTGGTAAGGGCCAAAGAGGAATGATTGTATCGCAACCTAAGACAGGTAAAACTATGCTTCTTAAAGATGTTGCTAACGCAATTGCAGCAAATCATCCGGAAGTTTTTCAAATTATTCTTCTAATAGATGAGAGACCTGAAGAGGTTACTGACATGCAGAGAAATGTGAAAGGAGAAGTTGTTGCCTCAACTTTTGATGAACCAGCTGATAGACATGTTAGAGTAGCTAATATAGTTTTAGAAAAAGCTAAGAGACTTGTAGAATGTGGTCATGACGTTGTAATACTTTTAGACTCAATCACAAGACTTGCTAGAGCTTATAATACAGTTCAGCCTGCATCTGGTAAAATTTTAAGTGGTGGTGTTGATGCAAATGCATTGCATAAACCTAAGAGATTTTTTGGAGCGGCAAGAAATATAGAGAATGGTGGTTCATTATCTATTATATCTACAGCCCTGACAGAGACGGGATCAAAAATGGATGAGGTAATCTTTGAGGAATTTAAGGGTACTGGTAACATGGAGTTACAATTAGATAGAAGAATATCTAATAGAAGAATATTTCCAGCAATTGATCTAGTTTCCTCAAGTACTAGAAGAGATGATCTACTTTTAGATGAAAACACAATTCAAAGAATGTGGATAATGAGAAAGTATTTAGCTGACATGAATCCTGTTGAAGCTATGGAATTCATTAATGATAGATTTAAGAAAACTAAAAGTAATGAGGAGTTTCTTATATCTATGAACTCTTAGTTTATTGAAGCTTACTTAGCTTTGACTTTAAATTAGAAGCTTTGTTCTTATGAATGATATTTTTCTTAGCTAGCTTATCAATTAAAGAGACAACACCAGGATAAAGCTTTTTAACTTCTTTCTTAGTTTTAGCGTCCTTTAATTTTTTGATAGCATTTCTAGTAGTCTTGTGCTGAAGTTTATTCAAAGACTTCTTTGTTTCATTAGAACGGATTCTTTTTAAAGCAGATTTATGATTTGCCATAATTTTTAATTTGTAGCCCGTAGGGGAATCGAACCCCTCTTTCCAGGATGAAAACCTGAGGTCCTAACCGATAGACGAACGGGCCAAACAGGTTGCAAATTTAATTGAAATTTTAATATTTCAATAAGATTTCGAAAATATTACTTTATGAGCAGCTGGTTTACCTGAGTATATGCATGTAAGACCTTTAGAATCAGTATTTTCAGGAATACACCTTATTGTAGCTTTTGTTTCATTTTTTATAGCTTCTTCTGTTTCTTTTGTACCATCCCAACCAGCAATTACAAAACCACTTTGGGATTCAATTAATTTTTTAAAATTATCATAGCTATCTGCTTCATGCGTATTATTATTTAGCCTTTCATTAGAAAGCTTAATCATATTATCTTGAATTGAGTCAATTGATTCAATAATTTTATCAAAAATTTTATCAAAAGATACATGAACTTTAGACATATTATACCTGTAAAAAATGTCAGCTGAATTATTTTCTATTTCTTTTAAACCAATTACAATTCTCATTGGTATTCCTTTTACCTCAGAATCATTAAGTTTGAATCCAAGGCTAATATTTTCTCTATCATCAATCTTAACTCTTACTCCCATATCTTTTAATTTAGAATTGATTTCATTAGACTTTTCAACTATTTGATCAGAATTTTCTTTTGCTTTAATCACAGGAATTAATATTACTTGAGTTGGAGCAAGAAATGGAGGTAAGACCAATCCATTGTCATCACTGTGTGACATAATTAATGCTCCCATTAGCCTTGTGGATACTCCCCAAGAAGTTGCCCAAACATATTCTAATTTTCCTGATTTATCAGCAAATTTTACATCAAAAGCCTTTGCAAAATTCTGACCTAAAAAATGTGATGTACCAGCTTGAAGAGCTTTTCCATCCTGCATTAAAGCCTCTATACACAGAGTCTCTTCAGCTCCAGCAAATCTTTCTGACTCAGATTTATAA
Organism: uncultured Bacteroidota bacterium; assembly: GCA_902577515.1. Lineage (GTDB taxonomy): Bacteria > Bacteroidota > Bacteroidia > Flavobacteriales > Flavobacteriaceae > Marisimplicoccus. The sequence goes on from CACGZJ010000006.1 coordinate 18,263, forward strand.
CCTTTAACTACGGGCATTGCCATATATTTTTCTGCAAACTCAGCATATATATCATTAATTAACTTTGTTTCATTTAAAGCCTCTTCTTTGGTTGCGTGAGCAGTATGTCCTTCTTGCCATAAAAATTCTGATGTTCTCAAGAAAAGTCTCGTTCTCATTTCCCATCTAACTACATTAGCCCACTGATTAATTAAAATAGGTAAATCTCTATATGATTGAATCCAGTTCTTATAAGTTTTCCAAATAATTGCTTCACTGGTAGGTCTAACAATCAGTTCTTCATCTAATTTAGAATCTGGATCAATTATTAATTTACCTTTTTTATCTGGATCATTTTTCAGCCTATAATGAGTAACTATAGCACATTCTTTAGCGAAGCCTTCAGCATTTTTTTCTTCTGCTTCAAATAATGATTTTGGAACAAATAAAGGAAAATAAGCATTTTCATGACCAGTCTCTTTAAACATTTTATCCAGCTGAAATTTCATTAATTCCCATATTGAAAAACCGTAAGGTTTTATAACCATACACCCTCTTACATCAGATGACTCAGCAAGACCTGCCTCTGAAATTATATCATTATACCACTTTGAGTAACTTTCATTTCTAGGAGTAATTTTATTTCCCATTTAATTTGGCATAATTTTTGGATTAAATAAAGTAAGTATAAAATTAACATTTTTTATTATTAAATTTATTATATGAGGACTTTTGGTACATATTTACAAATTTCAATTATTTCTTATCTGTTGATAGGTTGTTCTTCTTACTATAGTTTATCTTCATATTACGGAGAATCTGATGGGATATATTATTCAAATGAAAAAGAAAACTATTATGAGAGTGTTTTTGATGAATATGCACAATCTCAAGATTTTGATAAAAAAGATGAACAAAGTAATATTACAGGAGGACTACCATGGGGGTCAAATCCTAATTCTGTAGAAATTGTACATAATTACTTTCCAAATTTTGGCAGGTTTTATTATAATCCATTTTTCCATGATATGTCTTTTAATCCTTTCTATGATAATTATGGAAGATTTATCAATTATGGTTTTAGTTCACCTTTTTTTTATAACTCTTATGTTTATGGAATGGGATATCCATTTTTTCCGAGACCAATAGATTTTTATTTTAGTCCATATTCAGAATTTCTAGGTAACTATTATTGGTATTTTAGATTTAATAGATCTAGGTTTGGACCTTGGTATAATGGAAGAATGTATGACTCATATTTGTCATATAAAGGAGATAAAAAAGATAATGATAAAGTTTCATATTCTAGAACTGCAATCAGTAATTCATCATCTAGAAGAGGAGCTAGAAGCAGCTTTACAAATAATAATATCAAAAATATATCATCAAGAGACGGATCTTCAATTCCAAAAGAAAATATTATTCAGATTGATAGAACAAGAATTAATACTTCAAGATATTCAAACAGCAGTAATCTCATAGGAGTATATTCTAGAAATAATCGAAATTACAGTCGATCTTCTAATTCGGTACCTAATTTAAGTGCTATCAAAAATGATCAAATTAAAAGAGCTTATCAGCAAGTAAGATCTACTAATCAATTTGAAAGAAGAGCTGGAAGAAACTATAGTTATGACTACAGTAATTCCTCACAAAGATATTATTCAAATTCAAATTCTAAATTCAATAATTCTAGATCTAACAGCTCATATAATTCAAGATCTTACAGTGGATCTAGATCTTCAGGTGCAGCAAGATCATCTGGTGCAGGAAGATCATCTGGTGCAGCAAGTAGTGGATCTAGAGGAGGTGGTAGAGGGCCTATACAGTAGTTTGATGTACAGGTTTTTCTTTAATTTTATTTTCATAATTGCTGCATATCAATCTAGTTTTTCTCAAACCTATGAAGATGTTTTAAGGTATAATTCTTATTATCATGAAGGCACTTCAAGATTCAATTCAATGGGAGGAGCTTTTGGAGCGTTGGGTGGAGATCTTTCTTCAATTAATATTAATCCTGCTGGATCATCGGTATTCATAAATTCAGATATGGCACTTACAATTGGCCTCAAGAACCAAGAAATAAAAAATGACTTTCAAAATTCATCATCAACTTCAAACAATGATAATTTCACGTTTAATCAGATTGGTTTTGTTCTTGTATATGATAACCAAAAGTCAAAATTTTCTATAGCATACAATATGAATAAATTAAATGATTTTAATGATTCATTTGCATTTAGTGGGCAAAACAGTAATGGTCTAGACAACTATTTTCTCTACTATGCTGACGGTATACCTAGTTCAGATTTGATAGTATACGAGGGAGAAAGCATTCAAAGTGTATATAAACTACTTGGAGATGAATATGGTTTTGGTGACCAGCAAGCATTTCTTGGTTATCAGAGTTATCTGATTAATCCCAAGGATAGTGAATTAAATAATTATACTTCAAATGCTATATATAATAACCTAAATCAATCATTATTTATTGAAAGATTAGGTAATCATTACAAACACTCATTAAATATAAGTAGCCCAATTAATAGTAATCTTTTTTTCGGTTTTAACTTAAATTTTCATTCAATAGATTTTAAAGAAAAAAAAGTTTTTAATGAGTCAAATTACTCTATAGATTCCTTCGTTCAAAAAATACAATTTGAAGAAAACTTATATGTTTTTGGGGAAGGAATTTCATTTCAACTTGGTGCTCTAATGAAGTTTAATAAATTGAGATTAGGATTATCGTATACAACACCTACTATTTTAGAAATATCAGAGGAAAACTCTCAATATGTTGAGAGTGAAATATATGAAGAAGATTTATTTAATACATACAAGATAGATCCGAATACAATAAATTTTTATGATGACTATAAATTAATTCTACCATCAAAATCATTATTAAGTTTTGCATATATTTTTGGTTCCAAAGGTTTAATTAGTTTAGACTATGAATTTACTAAGTATAATAATTCAAAGTTTGATGATGATGATGGAAATGACATATACCTAAACTCATTAAATGATTTAGTTAAAAATAATTTGAATGGTAATTCTCAATCAATAAGAATTGGAGGAGAGTACAGAGTTAAAAATTATAATTTACGATCAGGATATTTTTATTATAAAGGACCTGATTCAAATAATGATAATTTAATAAGTGGCTTTTCACTAGGTTTAGGAATCGATTACGGATATTTTAATATCGATTTAAGTGTTACCAAATCTAATGATTATTACAATAATAGACTCTATTCACAAGGATTAACTAGTAGTTATTCTATTGATAGAGATGTCATAAATTTTTCAACTACATTTACAATAAAACTTTAACTTCTATTTAACTTCATAATAACTATCTTTGTTATACTCAAATTTTAAAAAATGAAACTACAAGAATTATTAGATAAAGAGATTGATTCAATTGGTGATAATCATATTGGCTCAAACTCAGAGGATACACCCCTCAAGGATGGAGCTTTTGATACGCCTGATACAGAAAAGGTAAGTCTCATTCAAAAAAAGGTATATGAAATTTTAGATATCCTTGGTATGGATTTGACTGACGATAGTCTAAGAGGTACACCAAGAAGAGTTGCTAAAATGTTTGTTAATGAAATTTTCTCTGGTATAAATCCAAAAAATAAACCAGAGATGTCAACATTCGAAAATAAATATAATTACGGAGAGATGCTTGTCGAAAAGAATATTACTTTATATTCTACATGTGAACATCATCTTCTTCCTATAGTAGGATTGGCTCATGTTGCATACGTTTCTAATGGTAATGTTATTGGACTGTCCAAAATAAATAGGATTGTGAAATACTTTGCTGAAAGACCACAAGTACAAGAAAGGTTAACAATCCAGATAGTTAGAGAGCTTCAAAAAGCATTAAATACTGATGATGTTGCATGTGTTATTGATGCAAAGCATCTATGTGTTAACTCCAGAGGGATTAAAGATATTAACTCTAGCACTGTTACTTCTGAGTTTGGAGGTAAATTTAAAAAAGATAAAATTAAAAGAGAGTTTTTAGACTACATCAAACTTGAGTCTGAGCTTTAATGTCAAATAAAGATTTATACATATACAATTCACTAACAAGTTCTAAAGAGAAATTTAAATCCCTAAGAAATAATAGTGTTGGTATGTATGTCTGTGGCCCCACTGTCTACAATGAAGTTCACCTAGGTAACTGTAGAACATTTGTTTCCTTCGATGTAATATATAGATACCTTGAGCATTTAGGATATAAAGTTAGATACGTTAGGAACATAACTGATGTAGGGCACTTAGAAGATACTGGAGAAGATAAAATCTCTAAAAAGGCTAAGATTGAAAAGCTTGAGCCAATGGAAATAGCTCAAAAATATACCAATAGTTTCAGAGAAATTTTAAAAAAATTCAATGTATTAGATCCAAGCATAGAACCAACAGCATCAGGACATATAACTGAACAAATCTTAATAATAGAAGATTTAATACAGAAGAACCTAGCATATATATCTAATGGTTCTGTTTACTTTGATATATCGAATTATAATGAAATTGATTCATATGGAAAACTATCTGGGAGAGATCTTGATAATATTAAATCTAACTCAAGAGATCTTGTAAGTCAAGATGATAAGAAAAACGAATTTGATTTTGCACTTTGGAAAAAAGCTGAAAAAAATCATTTAATGAGGTGGAACTCTCCATGGGGTGAAGGATTCCCTGGCTGGCACCTTGAGTGTACAGCTATGAGTAAAAAATACTTAGGTGAAGAATTTGATATTCATGGAGGAGGAATTGATCTTAAATTTCCTCACCATGATTGTGAGATTGCCCAATGTATTGGGCATACAGGTAAACAGCCGGCAAAGTTTTGGATGCATGCAAATATGCTTACATTAAATAACAAAAAGATGTCTAAGTCAACTGGTAATAATATTTTGCCAAATGAATTATTTTCAGGGAATAATGATCAATTTTCTAAGCCATATGACCCAAATATTGTCAGATTCTTCTTTTTACAGGCACATTATAGAAATGAATTAGATATCAGTGAGTCTGCAATTCAGGCATCTGAAAAGGGATTTAATAGACTGATTGAAATCATAAATAGACTTAGCCTAGTTCAGACAGTTAAAACAAAAAATGATAAACTTCTAGATACTATTAAAAAGTGGGAAAATAATTGTTATGATTGCCTTAATGATGATTTTAATACCCCAATGCTTTTAGCTGAGATATTTAATTCAAATAAAATAATAAATAACATTGAAAATAATGTAACTAAAATTAGTCAGGTTGAAAAAGATTATTTCATTAATTTATTTGATGTTTTCTTAAATAAAATTCTAGGCTTAAATTTTAAAAAAGATAAAATAAATAATGACTCAGTTCTAGAAATTCTCATAAAGCTAAGAGATAATGCAAGAAAGCATAAGGATTATAAACTTTCTGATAGTATTAGAGACGAATTAGCAAAAATTGGAATTAATATAAATGATAAAGATTAGCAGACTTCTTGCATTTCCATTTATTTTTCTAATAAGAATATATAGACTTTTTGTCTCTCCATTAATTGGAAGTAACTGTAGATACTCTCCTACCTGTTCTGAATATGGTATAACTGCTTTGAAAAAACATGGCGTTTTTATAGGCACTTACCTGACTATTAGAAGAATAATAAGATGTAACTCATTATTCAAGGGCGGGTATGATCCAGTTCCATAATTTATATATATATTTAAGCATGATAATTAACCAAATCAAATGGTCACCAAACGAAACTTTGATTGAGATTGGTGGCTTTTCCATTTACATTTATAGCCTAATGTTCATTCTTGCTTTCATTCTTGGCTATAACCTAGTTAAATCATTTTTTATTAAAGAAAAGATAGACGAGAAATATTTAGATCCAATGTTAATATATATGGTAGTATCAATTTTTCTAGGTGCTAGATTGGGTGAAGTATTTTTTTATCAATGGGGGTATTATCAGAATCACTTAATTGAGATACTTCTTCCAATTCAAGAATCTCCAAATTCATCTCTTCTGGGTCTGATTGATGGTTATAAGTTCACTGGATTTAGGGGGCTTGCTAGTCATGGTGCTGCTATTGGGGTTTTTATAGGTTTATATTTATTCATAAAAAAATATAATTTTAAAAACTTTTTGTGGATTTTTGACAGACTTACAATACCGATAGCTATTGGTGGGGCATTTGTGAGAATTGGTAATTTTTTTAATTCAGAAATTTTAGGAAAATACACTAACTCTGATTGGGGAATAATTTTTGAAAACAGGGGTGAGACTCTTCCAAGACATCCTGCCCAACTATATGAATCATTTGGATATATAATTCTTTTTATAATTCTCTACAGACTCTACCAAAATTCAAATATAAGAGATAGAAAGGGTGTATTATCTGGCTATTTTTTAATAGGACTTTGTTTTATAAGATTTATGGTTGAATTTGTAAAAGAAAGTCAAGGTGGAATAGAAACATTTTTACCTGGCCTCTCAACTGGTCAATGGCTTAGTATACCTTTTATAATTTTAGGTTTTATTTTATTATTTAACAAGGAAGGAAGCACAAAAACTATTAGTTAGTTTTTATTCCTATATGAATCAAACATTATAGGTGTAGCTATAAATACTGATGAGTAAGTACCAACCATTACACCAATAATAAGAGCAAACATAAAACCTCTTATTGACTCACCTCCAAAAATAAAGATTGCTATAAGAACAATTAAAGTTGTTAGTGATGTGTTAAGGGTACGACTTAAAGTACTATTAAGAGCAGTATTTACTGTGGTCTCACTATCCCAAGACGAATGAATTTTAAAAAATTCTCGAATCCTATCAAATACAACTACTGTATCATTAAGTGAATAACCTATAACAGTAAGAAGAGCAGCTATAAAAGCTTGATTTATTTCCATATTGAAAGGCATTATCTTGTATGTTAATGAAAATATACCAAGAACTATTAATACATCATGAAAAACAGCAGAGACAGCTCCAAGTGAGAATTGCCATTTCTGAAACCTCAAAAGAATATAGAAAAAGACAATTACTAATGAACCTAAAATAGCCCAAACTGAATTTTGCTTGATATCATCTGCAATTGTTGGACCCACTTTAATACTTGACATGATACCAACCTGATCACCAACTGAAAACTGATCATAAGTGAGGGGGTCATCGTAAATAGAATTCAAGTTTTCAAAAAGTATATTTTTGATTTCATTATCAACCTCTAATCCTTCTTGATCTACTTTATATTTTGTTGTAATTTTTAACTGATTTGCTGATCCAAAAGTTTTTACTTCAGCGCTTCCAAATGCACCATTAAGTGTAGACTCTATGTCAGAAGATTTTACTTCTTTATCAAATCTTACAATGTAAGATCTTCCACCTAAGAAATCAACACCTTGATTTAATCCTTGAAATAATAAAGAGCTAAGGCTAATAAGAACAAGAACAGATGATATTACATATGTAGCTCTCCTTTTACCTAAGAACTTAATTTTCAAATTACTAAAGAGATCTTTAGTTGATTTAGTCGAAAATTCAAGTTTACCTGATTTAAAAACCTTATTATCTATTAATAATCTAGTTATAAATATTGCAGTAAATAGAGATGTTGCAATTCCAATAAGTAAGGTTGTTGCAAAACCTTTAATTGGTCCCGTCCCAAATATATATAATACTAGTGCAGTTAAACCAGTTGTAATATTAGCATCCAAGATTGAAGAAAGAGCGTTGTTGAAACCATCATTAATTGATTGTTTTAAACCTTTTTCTTTCTTTAACTCTTCTCTAACTCTTTCAAAAATAAGAACATTCGCATCTACTGATATACCAATTGTAAGAACTATACCTGCTATACCAGGTAGAGTAAGAACAGCTCCTAAACCAGCAAGAATTCCAAATATTAAAACAATGTTTAGTATTAAAGCTATATCAGCAAAGATACCAGATGGCCCATAGTAAAATATCATCCAAACCAGTACAAAGGTAAGTGCAATTAAAAATGAATAAATACCACTATCAATTGCCTCTTGTCCAAGAGATGGACCTACTACCTCGGATTGAATGATAGTTGCAGATGCAGGTAATTTACCTGCTCTGAGTACGTTTGCTAAGTCAATTGCTTCATTTAAATCAAAATCACCTGTAATTTCAGATCTTCCCCCACTAATAGCACCTCTAGTAACTCCAGGAGCTGAATATACAATATCATCTAGGACTATTGCAATATTTGAGTTCTGTCTGTAGGCAACATCTGTAAGATTTTCCCAGATCCTGGCACCTTGCGCATTCATTTGCATTGAAACAGCAGGATTTCCAACAGCATCATAACTTTGTGATGCATCGACAACTACTCCTCCACTTAATGGAGACATATCTTCTCTATTTGATTTTATTGCATAAAGACTTGATAAACCATCAGTATCAGTTTTTCCCCATAAAAATTTAACATACCTGTAATCTCTAGGAATTAGATCTCTTACTTCTGGAATTGATAAATATGAGTTAACTAATTCTTGATCACGTGGTAAGAATCTGGCTATTATAGGACCTCCTTGAAAGCTAAAAGCTTTTACAAGTTTAATAAGAGGATTAGATGAATTCTGAATTGAATCTGATGATTGTTCAACCTCGGAAAGTAAATCATCGATGTCAGAGGCGTCTACATTTGATTCGTTATTTTCAAGTTCTAATGTTGATAAATATTGATCTGCATCAGATATGAAAGTGAGTAATTCATCATTTTTAAAAGTTTCCCAAAATTCTAATTGGGCTGTACTCTGAAGAAGATTTTGAATTCTATCAATATCTTTGGCTCCAGGAAGTTCAATAAGTATTCTTCCAGATGAACCAAGTCTTTGAATGTTAGGTTGTGTTACACCAAATTTATCAATTCGTTTTCTTAAAACCTCGAATGCAGATACAATAGATTCATCAATTTTGGTTCTTAAGATGGATTTCATGTCTTCATCTGAAGTTTCAAAGGAAACTTCTGAACTTAGAGTTCTATTTCCAAAAATCTCAGGAGATACTAGTCTTGTATTATCAGAATTAGAATCAAATGCTTCAAAAAATGATTCCAAGTAAGTTTGATCAGACTGTTTTTGAAGCTCATCAGCATCTTCAAGAGCTTGATTAAATTTTGGGTTTAATGAATTTTCAGCTAAACCTTTAAGCAAATCTTTTATTGAAATTTGAAGAATTACATTTATACCCCCTTTTAAATCAAGTCCTTGATTTAATTCTTTTTGTTTTGCATCATTATATGACGAATATACCAAAACGGGGAGATCACCTATGGAGTCAAGATATCTAATTTCCTCCCTAGCTCTTTTTTCAGCAAATGAAATTTCGTCTTCTGAAATTTTATCAATTGCAGCATTTCTAGCTTTATTTTCAAGTGTTGATGATATAAAAGTGAATGATAGTTGGTATATACTAACTATTCCAAATAAAATTGCAAAAGTTTTTATTAATGAATTTCCTTGCATGATACAACTTAAACGCCTGCAAATATAACATTTGAATATTAATCAGACAACTTTATCTAAATTAAACCATCTAATGCTGAATTAGTTTGTTTTACTGCTTCAACGCTCTTTTTGAACATTTCTACTTCAATATTATTTAGATCTATTTCGATTATATCTTCAAAACCATTTTTACCAATAATAACAGGTACACCAATACATAGATCTTTGGCACCATACTCTCCGTTTAATAATACCGAACATGGAAGAATTTCTTTTGTATCATTTACAATTGCATTAACTAAATATGATACAGAGGCTCCTGGAGCATACCAAGCAGAAGTTCCTAGAAGCTTAGTCAGTGTAGCACCCCCAACCATGGTATTTGTAGTTATATTTAAAATCTCTTCTTTGGTGAGAATTTCAGAAAGTAAAATATCACTACATTTTGCATTAGAAGTAACTGGTATCATAGTGGTGTCTCCATGTCCACCAATTACCATAGCATCAATTTCATGCTGAGAATATTTTGTTGATTTTGAAATGTATGTTTTGAATCTAGAACTATCAAGAATCCCCCCCATACCTATTATTTTATTTTTAGATAAATTAAAAGACTTGTTTACAAGATATGTCATTGTATCCATAGGATTTGAAACGACAATAATAACTGCATCTGGGGAAAATTTGAGAAGATTTTCAGATACAGATTTAACAATACCAGCGTTTATCCCTATAAGCTCCTCTCTTGTCATCCCAGGTTTTCTTGGAATTCCTGAAGTTATAACAACAACATCACTATTAGAAGTCTTTTCATATTGATTTGTAACACCCAATATTTTAGATCTAAATCCTAAAGTACTTGTAGTTTGAGTAAGATCCAGAGCTTTGCCCTCGGCAAATCCTTCCTTAATATCAAGCAGAATTATTTCTTCTGCAATTTCCTTTATTGCTATATATTCAGCACACGAGGCACCTACGTTACCTGCACCAACTATTGTAACTTTCATAACTAAGCATCAATTTTTGCATAAACTGCATTTTCTTCTATAAATTTTCTTCTTGGAGGGACATCATCACCCATTAAAGTAGAAAACCACCTTTCAGCTTCTTGAGAATTATCAAAGTTTAGAGAAATTTGTCTGAGTGTTCTAGTTTCTGGATTCATAGTTGTGTCCCATAATTGGTCTGCATTCATTTCACCAAGACCTTTGTATCTTTGAATAGAAACACCCGAGCCAAATTCTTTAGCAAGATTATCTCTTTCTTTGTCATTCCATGCATATGTTTTTTTATTCCCTTTTTTAACTAAATATAATGGTGGAGTAGCAATATATACATTACCTCCTTCAACAAGTTCTCTCATATATCTAAAGAAGAAAGTTAAAATTAGTGTTGAAATATGACTACCATCTACGTCAGCATCACACATGATAATAATTTTATTATACCTCAATTTTTCAAGATTTAAAGCTTTACTATCTTCTTCAGTACCAATTGAAACTCCAAGAGCGGTATATATATTTCTAATTTCTTCATTTTCAAATACCCTATGTTGTTGAGCTTTTTCAACATTCAGAATCTTACCTCTTAATGGAAGAATTGCTTGAAAGACCCTATCCCTACCCTGCTTAGCCGTTCCTCCTGCAGAGTCACCCTCAACAAGAAAAACCTCACACTTTAGCGGATCAGTTTCAGAACAATCAGATAATTTCCCAGGTAGACCTCCTCCTGTCATAACAGTCTTTCTTTGAATCATCTCCCTTGCCTGTCTAGCAGCATGCCTTGCTTGAGCAGCAAGTATTACTTTCTGAACAATTATTTTAGAATCATTTGGATTCTCTTCTAGGTAGTTTTCAAGCATTTCAGATACAGCCTGAGAAACAGCAGCACTCACCTCTCTGTTACCAAGCTTAGTTTTTGTTTGACCCTCAAATTGAGGCTCAGCTACTTTAACAGATATAACCGCTGTTAATCCTTCTCTAAAATCATCTCCTGAAATATCAAATTTAAGTTTATCAGTAAGTCCAGATGAATCTGCATATTTTTTTAATGTATTAGTTAGACCTCTTCTAAAACCTGATAAATGAGTTCCACCCTCGTGAGTATTTATATTGTTAACATATGAGTGAAGATTTTCAGAGAATGAAGAATTATAAATCATTGCAACCTCAACTGGTATACTGTTTTTCTCACCTTCCATCTTAATGATATCATTAATAATAGGCTCTCTTGACTCGTCTAAATATTTTATGAACTCGCTTAGACCCTCTTTTGAATGAAAGGTTTCAGATAAAGGTTTTCCATCTTTGCCTTTTTTTCTATTATCTGTAATTGAAATGGTAAGTCCTTTATTTAAAAAAGAAAGTTCTCTCATTCTATTTGATAAAATATCATAATCAAAATCAGTAACCTCTTTAAATATTTCTTTATCTGGAGTAAAAGTTACGAGAGTTCCTCTCTTATCTGATTTTCCAACCTCCTTAACAGAAGAATTAGGTTTACCCTTACTGTAAGTTTGCTCATATTCTTTTCCATCTCTAAAAACTCTTGCAGTTAATGATTCAGATAGAGCATTAACACAAGAGACACCGACACCATGAAGTCCACCTGATACTTTATATGAATCTTTATCAAATTTACCTCCTGCCCCAATCTTTGTCATTACAACCTCTAATGCAGAAACCCCTTCTTTTTTATGCATTCCTACAGGAATACCTCTACCATCATCCTCAACGGTTAAACTAGTGTCTTTATTTATTTCAATTTTAATCGATGAACAATAGCCAGCCATGGCTTCATCGATAGAGTTATCAACGACCTCATAGACTAAATGGTGAAGACCTCTTGACCCAACATCTCCAATATACATAGAGGGTCTTTTCCTGACATGCTCCATCCCCTCAAGGGCTTGAATACTATCTGCGGAATATTGATTTTTTGAAGTATTTTTTGACATTTTTTAGCTAATAAAAATATAGCTATAAATATACTAAAAATGAAGGTGGAAAATCGCTTGTAACAATCAGTATTTATAGTAACTTATCAACATTTTATTCATAAGATTCATTATGAATATTTGATACAGATCTACCACTTGGATCATTAACATTTTTGAAAGACTCATCCCACTCTAGAGCTTGAGGAGTACTACATGCTACAGATGGAACTGAAGGGACAGATCTTGCAGCTGCTTCACTAGAGAAATGTTCTTGAAAAATAGTCCTGTAATAGTATTCTTCTTTGTTTAGTGGAGTATTTACTGGGAATATTTCTGAAGCTTTTTCTATATCCTTATCAGATACTTCTTTAGAGACTAATTCTTTAAGACTATCAATCCAAGAATATCCTACACCATCAGAGAATTGCTCTTTTTGTCTCCATAAAACACTTTCAGGAAGATAGTCCTTAAAAGCCTCTCTAAGAACCCATTTTTCAATTCTACCATTTTTAATCATTTTATCCTTGGGATTAATATTCATTGCTGTTTCAATAAATTCTTTATCCAGAAACGGAACTCTACCCTCAATTCCCCATGCAGCAAGTGATTTGTTGGCTCTTAAACAATCGTATTGATGAAGTTTTTCAAGCTTTCTTACAGTTTCCTCATGAAATTCCTTTGAATTTGGTGCTTTATGAAAGTAAAGGTATCCACCAAATAATTCATCAGCTCCTTCACCGGATAAGACCATTTTTATACCTAAAGATTTAATTGCCCTTGCCATTAAATACATTGGAGTTGAAGCTCTAACGGTTGTTACATCATATGTCTCTAAATGATAAATCACATCTCTAATAGCGTCTATACCTTCTTGTACAGTGAAATTTATTTCATGATGTACAGTGCCTATATGATCTGCTACAATCTTAGCAGCTTTTAAATCAGGAGCACCTTTTAAGCCAACAGAAAATGAATGAAGTTGAGGCCACCAAGCATCTTTTTTATCTCCAGATTCTATTCTTTTAGATGCATATTTTTTAGCTAAAGCAGAGGTAATGGAGGAGTCAAGTCCACCAGAAAGCAAAACACCATAGGGAACATCACTCATAAGCTGTCTTTTTACTGCAGCTGAAAGGGAATCATGAATTGAGGCTATAGAAGTTTTTGCATTTTTAACTGAATCAAAAGAAGTCCACTCTGGTTTATACCACTCTTTAAGTTTCATATCATGACTTTCTAGATAGTAACCTGGAGGAAAAAGCTCAATTTTATCACACACACCCTCTAGAGATTTAAGTTCTGATGAAACATAAAAAATATTTCTATCATCCCAGCCCATATATAGAGGAATAATTCCCATATGATCTCTAGCTATAAGATAAGATTCTTTAGATGAATCATAAAGCGCAAACGCAAATATTCCATTTAGATCGTTCAGAAAATCAACACCCTTTGACTCATATAGTGGAATTAGGACTTCGCAATCTGATTGTGTTTTGAAGTTGTAACTATTTAAGAAACTCTCTCTAAGTGTTTGATGATTATAAATTTCTCCATTAACAGCAATTATTTTTTTACCATCTTGAGAAATTAATGGTTGCTTTCCAGATGTCGGATCAACAATTGCTAATCTTTCATGAGCTAAAATGGCTTTATCATCAGTATAAATACCACTCCAATCTGGACCACGGTGCCTTAACCTTTGGGCCATTTTTAAAACATCAGCTCTTACAGCTTCATTATCTCCTTTAATATTAAAGGCACAAACTATTCCACACATCTATCAATTATATCTTCGATTAAATACAAGCTCTCCATTAATAAAAGTTGCAACAATATTAGTTAACGGAATTCTATTTTCAGGTGATGTAATAAGGTCATTATCTAAAATTATGAAATCGGCTAATTTACCAACTTCGATACTTCCTTTTTCATCTTCTTCAAAATTAGCATAGGCCCCATACCTTGTCATTGCTATTAAAGCATCTACTCTTGAAATTGCATTTTCAACCTGAAATCCTTCACCTGGATAACCATTAATATCCTTTCTTACTACAGCAGAGTAGAAAGTCATAATTGGGCTAATATCTTCAACGGGAAAGTCTGTACCAAAAGCAATAACTTTAGATTTATTAAAAAGTTCTTTGTATGCATATGCAAATTTAGCTCTTGAAGAACCTATCCTATCATTTAACCAATACATGTCGCTAGTTGCGTGTGTAGGTTGAACTGAGGGTATGATTTTTGGATTAAAGAGATCAAAATCTTCTTTTGCAATAACTTGAGCATGTTCAATTCTCCATCTTGGGTCCCTATAGTCAAAAAGTGCATTTCTATAGGCATTTAAAACAATTCTATTAGCCTTATCTCCAATAGCATGAGTGTTCATTTGAAATTTAGTACCTGCAAGTCTAAAAGCTAAGTTATTAATCGAGTCAATAGGTGTTCGAATAATACCCCTATACCCTTTTCTGTCAGAATAATCATTTATTAGAAGAGCTCCTCTTGATCCAAGAGCACCATCAACATAAACTTTAACTGATCTGACATTTAATCTATCTGTCTTGTATGGACCTAATTTTAAAAAATGTTCTAATGAAATTGGGTCATTATCAATCATGGCATATATTTTGATTTTTAAGGCTCCTTGTTTTTGAAGTTCATCAATCAATTCGATTTGTTTTTTTGATAAGCCAGCATCAGAAATTGTGGTTAACCCGTTCTTAAAAGCCAAATCTTGAGCACTAAGAAGAGCCTTAATTGATTCATCTTTAGTTGGTTCAGGTATGATATCATCAACTAATCTCATCGAATTGTCAATTAAAACACCTGTTAATTTATTACCCTTCTTTATTATTTCCCCACCATCAACTTTTGTTGAATTATCAATTCCAGCGAGTCTCAGAGCAGAATCGTTTACTAAATATGCGTGACCATCAATTCTTCTGAGAACAACTGGCTTATTAGGAAAAGTTTCATTTAAAATAGTATTAGTTGGAAAAGTCTTAATATTCCAATCATTTTGATCCCATCCTCTACCTAAAATAAAGTCTTTATTATTTTCAGCGTCGAATTCTTTGACTCTGTCTATTACATCCTCCATACTTCTAGTATCCTTTAAATCTACCTGATTAAGATAGAATCCCAAGTCGTAGAAATGTGCATGAGAGTCAATAAATCCAGGATATACAGGAAGATCTTGAGCATTTATAATATTACTTGATGAAAAATTTGATAATATTTCGTCACCCCCAACATAAACGAACTTTCCTTCCTTAACAGCAAATGAGGTATGTTTAGTATTTAGTTTATCTGCTGAATAAATATTAGCATTGTGAACTATTAAATCAACACTCTCTGAACATGATGTTAGTAGAACTAGAAAAAGAAGAAGTGTTTTTTTAGTCATAGAAAAAATTATGTACAAATTAAATCAAATGAAGTGTATCTAACAAAAAAAAACTTAATAATAATTAACAAAAAAATTAATTATTTACTACATTGATTGACAATATGCCGATAGTTAATATTATTAATACTGACCTGCAAATTGATCAAAAAAAAATTTTAGAAAATGTAAATTTTGAATTAAGAAAAGGTGATTTAAAGTTCCTAATAGGAAAAACTGGAAGCGGCAAAACAACTTTCATAAATTCAATTTTTGGAAATCTAGATATAAAAAGTTCAGATAAATTTGATGTACTAGGGTTTGATTTAAAAAAAATTAAAGAAAATCAGATTCCAAAATTAAGGAGGAAAATTGGATTTGTTTTTCAAGATTTTAAACTTCTCAATGATAGATCAATCTATAATAATCTAGAATTTGTTCTAAAAGCAACAGGTCATAATAACAAAGAGGAAATTAATGATAAGATTCAAAGAGCTCTTAAATTAGTTGGCATTGATACCTCTCTAGATAAACTTCCTAATAAATTATCTGGTGGAGAACAACAAAGAGTAGCTATAGCAAGGTCATTACTTAATAGTCCTGAATTAATAATTGCAGATGAGCCAACAGGAAACCTAGATCCTGATACTACTCAGGAGATAATTGAGTTATTTCAAAGGATAAATAAATATGGTACATCAATGATAATTGCTACTCATGATTATAATCTCATTCTAAAGCTAAAAGGTAAAGTTTATAAGTGTGAAGATGGAAAATTTTATGAAGTCAAAAGAAAATAATTATTAATATTGATAAATGATTACAGATAAAATTGAAAAAAATAAATTTTTACTCATTGCTGGACCATGCGCAATTGAAGGAAAAGATATAGCTTTTGAAATAGCTCATAAACTCGTTGACATAAGTTCGAAATTATCAATACCTCTAGTATTTAAAGGTAGTTATAGAAAAGCGAATAGAACCCGATTAGACAGTTTTACAGGTATCGGTGATTTAGAGGCATTAAAGATTTTGGGTGATATAAGTTCTAAATTAAATATTCCTGTAATTACAGATATCCATAGTTCGAGTGAAGCAGAAATAGCATCAGAATTTGTAGATATCATTCAGATACCTGCATTTCTTTCTAGACAGACGGATATTCTTATAAGTGCTGCAAAAACTGATAAAATAATTAATATTAAAAAAGGACAATTTATGAGTGTAGATAGCATGAAATATGCAGTTAATAAAGTAGTTGAATCTGGAAACGATAAGGTGATGATTACTGAAAGAGGAACTCAATTTGGATATAATGATTTAATAGTTGATTTTAGGGGAATTAGTGAATTAAAAAAGCTAGCTCCTACAATTTTAGATGTTACTCATTCAGTTCAGAGACCTAACCAAATCTCAGGAGTTACTGGTGGTAACCCAGAGTATATTGAATCACTTGCTAGAGCTGGAATTGTAAATGGTGTTGATGGAATTTTCATAGAGACACATACTGACCCTTCTAAAGCAAAAAGCGACGGTTCTAATATGTTAGACTTAAATAAATTAGAACAGCTTATTTTGAATCTTTTAGCTATAAGAGACACAGCGTCTAGATTATAGTCTTATTTATCATATCTTTGCCATTCTTTTGTACTTTGAAATTTTGGGGTCGACTGGTTTTGACAGCAAGAATAATTTAATTATTTGCAAGTCGAGTGTTGAAAATAATCTCGTAAATCTATTTTTCAACTTTTAAATGGCGAAAATAACTACGCTCTAGCTGCATAATTGACTGAATTATAGTAGGTTTTTTGCTAATCTCAACAAGGTTGAGAAGCTAGATGTCTCTTAAAAACTTAGATTAACAGTTTTTATATTTGAGATACCATTAAGTTAATCTAGAATTTTACAATCACTGGGTAAAATTTAAAACTAAAAGTGATAAGGTTGATATTATGGTTGTTATCTACCTAGTATTTACTCGAAAATTTAAAGATAAATAAGCTTGTAGACGATAGTTTAATTACTTGTTTGGACGCGGGTTCGAATCCCGCCGACTCCACTTTTTTTATACATTCCTCAAAATACATAGCATTTTTTTCAGAATTTTTTAATTTATCATACGGAATATTATCAAATCATTAATAAAACTTTATTATATCGTAAAAAAAACTTATATAAATTCAGTCTATATAAATTTTGATTAATTTCATGATGTTATAACAAAAAACAATTTACTATATGAAAAACTTATTATTAACTCTAGCATTGGTTTTTTCTTTTTCTATAAATGCTCAGTATGCTGTAATGTATGCTGTTGATTTAAATGAAGGTGGTGAGGATGATTATTTAAGTCTTGAAAAATTTTGGTCAGAGATTCATAGTGAAGCTTTAAATCAAGGGCTACATGATGGATGGTCAGTTTGGAAGAGAACTCCTAAAGATGGTGATCAAGAATCAGCTGCAGAGTATTTTATTTTTGAAAATTACTCTTCTATGGAACAAATGCAAAAAGGTTATAATGCTTTAGAAATTGCAACTAAAGTATATAAGGGCAAAAAGTCTAGAAGATATATTCAATCTATGGTTCAAGGAACTGGAATCACAAATCCTCATAGAGAGAGAAGAGTTTATAGACTTCAAGGTATATCAGCAACTATCCTAGCCGGAGGTAGTGTTAAGCCAGGCGACGTTGGAACAATAAACCTAATGGTAAAAAAATCTGATGATTTTGAAAATTATGAATCTCAAATTTGGAAACCAGTTGCAGAAAAAAATATTATGAAAGGAAGCTTGAGACAATGGGTTCTTGCGGAAGTCATAAGCAGATCTGATAATGCATATCAAGATTGGACTCACCTAGTATGGAACTTAAGAGGACAAGGGACAGAATTTTATGAAACTTCCGGATTTATATGGGATAAGCTTTGGGAAGGAATTGAATCATCAAGAGATATGTCCGACGGTACAGAACTTACCTGTGTATTTGCAGTAAACTAATTTTAAAACTATAAATCAAAAAATATGAAAACTAAATTTATTAAACTATTATTTACTTTATTCATCACTTTAGGTTTATCAGCTCAATATAGTATTATTAGTGCTGTTGCCTTAAATGAAGGTGCAGAAGATCAGTACCTAAAGCTTGAAAAATTTTACGGTCCTGCTCACGATTTAGCTGTTAAAAAAGGTTTGCAAACCTTACAAGCTGTATTTAAAGTTACATCAGAAACTGATGCAGAAAATGGACCACATTATATTATTGTCACTGGTTTTAACTCTAAGGAACAATTAGATAATTATACTAGTGGTAATGTAAATTATCTTGATCTTGCAGTTGAAGCCTATAAAGGTAAAATGTCTTCAAGAGCTGTTACAAGAATGATGAATTCTACTGGTTCAGAAAGTAAAGAAAGGAGAAACTATATTACACAGGGTGTTGATCAAACAATTTGGTCAGGAGGTGATTTAAAACCAGGTGATACAATGAATTTAACTCCTACTCAGGCTCTTAATGAGGATTTTGAAAATTATGAAACAAAATTTTGGAAACCCTACATTGAGAAAGCAATAATTAAGGGGCAGCACAGATGGTGGGCTTTATCAAAAGTTATTGATAAAAATGAAAATGCTTACGATTCTGTCTCACATTTTTTTTGGAACATTCCTGTTGAAGGTTCAAACTGGTGGTCAGAAATAGATCAAGATGATTTCAAATTTCAGAAACTTCAAGAGGGCCTCAATGCTGCTAGCCAGCATGCTGATCCAATAAGTCTTGAATTAGTTTCAATCCATAACTAATAAACCAATTTTTATTAGAAAAAAACCCGCCTTTTTGGTGGGTTTTTTATTTTTGTAGAATGATTAAGGATAAAATAATCGATTTTCTAAATAATTATGGTGTTCCTGAAAGCTTATCTAATGTTTTAGCGTCAGGATTAATTTTTGTTGCAATTGTAGTTATAGTTGTAATAATTAATTTTATTGGAAGGAAAATAATACTATCATTCTTTAAAAGGATTGCAAGATCTACCTCTACTCCTTTTGATGATCTTTTAGTAAAGAATAAAATTCCAAGACTTCTATCTTTTGTTCCTTCATTATTTTTTCTTTTTTGGGTTATACCTATTTATAATCAAGATTTATTGATAGGTTTAGAAGCTCTAACTATAGTCCTATTTATTGTAACAGTAAAGTCTATTCTAGGAACAGTTAAGGATTATTTTAAACTAAGTTCTTCGCTAAAACATATACCTATAGATAGCTACATTCAAGTTATAATGATATTTCTTTGGTTTATAGGAATAATTCTAATTTTATCAGTTCTTACAGGTAGGGAAATTGGAACTTTTCTTGCATCACTTGGTGCATTATCAGCTATAATTATCCTTGTATTTAGAGATACAATACTTGGTTTTGTCTCCAGTATACAAATTACAGTTAACGATACTGTTAGAATTGGAGATTGGATAACAATGAAGGGTTCTGATGCAGATGGAACTGTGATTGAAGTTAACCTTTCTACAGTTAAAGTTCAAAATTTTGATAATACAATAACTACTATTCCGACATACAAACTTGTATCTGACTCATTTATAAATTGGAGAGGTATGGAAGAATCTAATGGAAGAAGAATAAAAAGATCTATTTTAATCAAACCAAGTTCAATTCGTTTTCTTATTGATGATGAATTAGATGAACTTAAGAAAGTTAATCTTATAAATAAATATTTAACATCAAAAATTAAAGAGATAAAAAGTTATAACAACGATAATAATATTGATAAATCTATGTTATTAAATGGTAGAAATCTTACAAATTTAGGAGTTTTTAGAATCTATATTGAAGAATATTTAAAATCACATCCAATGACAAATGATGATTTAACAATGATGTGTAGACAACTTGAACCCACCTCACAAGGTATTCCTATCCAAATATATACTTTTTCAAAAGACAAAGAGTGGACAAAATATGAAGCTTTGACTTCTGATATTTTTGACCACTTATTATCTTCTGTTAAATATTTTAAATTAGAGTGCTTTGAACTTAGTCAATTCCCTGGCCAATAATATAAGGAGGATTTAAGCTCTTGATCTCATCCTCTATACTATTAGTTTCAGAATTTAGTTTTTCAACTATAGCTTTTATATCCTCAAGCATATTCTTAGCTATCTTTAGGTTATCTTTATGTAAACCTGTTGGACCATATAAGGTTCTAACACCTCGTTGAGCTACGCTAATCCTCTTTGAAATAGTAGGCTTATCTGAGCTGCTAGTATAATTATCATCTCCCATTATTTCTAACTTTGCTGGATTCCCATTATACTCAATTTCAAGTGAATTAATTTTTGATTTTAGATCTGAAAGACTCTTAATAATTTCAGGTGAAAAAGTATTTAGCTGCAATGCTGCTCTTTCAAGAAGAGAAACTTTACGTTTCATCATTGAAAATGCATCTTCATATTTCTCTGCCTCAGAATATATTTGAGAAATTTCATTAATAAAGCTGTTATATTCTTGATGAGATACACCCTCAAGAACTCCTATTCCAATATTTTTTACGTTAAATGATATTGGACCATCTAGCTTTTCTACATTACCGCCATTTACAAGATATAATTCACCTTGATATTCACCAGGATTTACATATGGACCAGATGGATCATATCCCCATCCTCCTGAATAATAACCTGATCTTATTGGATAATAACTTCTGTGCTTTAAATTCCAAGCAATTCTATTTGTTCCATTTGAAGCTACTTTTGATATATTTCTTATGTGATTTCCATCAGAATCAGAAATAGAAAGAATTATAGTTGGAGATTTTTCATTTAACTCCTTAGCTAATTGATCCCAACCGGGAAAAGGAATATCCTTATTTTGATTGTTTAGAATCCTTTCTTTTGACTTTCTAATAGACTTTTCTGTCTTGGGAATATCTTTCAAGTGATATGTAAATACAGCACCATAGGTTGGATTCTTGGCAATATAGTATTGACCGCCTGTATTTCCCAATGTACTCCTTGGTCTAAATAGTTTTGCATCTCTTGGTTTAAATAACTTCCCTTTTTTAGTCAAATTTTCTGAATTCATTTCTCTCAATGCACTATAATCATCTAACACAAAGAAACCTCTTCCAAAAGAAGCTGCAACTAAATCATTCTCTCTTTCTTGAATAACAATATCTCTAAATGAAATAGTTGGTGTTCCAGGTAATTTTTGCCACGATTTTCCACCATTTAATGAAGTATAAACACCAAATTCAGATGCAACAAATAAAAGATCTTTATTAACATGGTCTTGAACTAATCTCCAAATTAATGTTCTTTCAGGAAGATTAGAGGAAATTGATGTCCATGTTTCCCCAAGATCTGTACTCTTAAATATATAGGGTGAAAGATCCCCTTCTTTATGATTATCCAAAGAGACATAAACAGTATTTTCGTCATATAAATCAGCCTTAATATCGTTTACAAAAGTTCTCTCGGCTAAACCTAATTTTGTTACAGGTATATTTTTCCATGATTCACCTCCATTTATTGTTACATGAATATGCCCATCATCAGTACCAACCCATATAAGACCCTCTTTTAATCTTGATTCTGATAATGATGTAATTGTATTATATTCGGACATTGCTTTCATATCCCAAGCATTATCATAACTCTGCTTTCTACCCATTATAGGCAATTCAATCCTACTTTCATTTCTAGTAAGATCCTCTGAAATTGGGTTCCAATCATCTCCTCTATTTTCAGATTTCCAAACTCTTTGAGAGCCTATATATATTCTAGAAGGCTTATGTGGACTAACAATTATTGGAGTATCCCAGTTATACCTCTCAAGATGCTCTCCTTCTAATGGCTGAGGTTGAATAAATACTTGATCTCCATTTGTGAGATCAACTCTATGAAACCTTCCCTCTTGTGTAGTAGCATATATAATATTATTAAACTCAGGATCAGTGGCTGATTGATGTCCATCCGAACCAAGAGTTTTATACCATTCTCTATTTGTAATACCTCTACTTTCAATTGATGCAGAAGGACCACCAGCGGATCCATTATCTTGAGTACCTCCAAAAATATGATAAAATGGTTCCTGGTTATTAACAGCTACTTTATAAAATTGTGTTAATGGTAAATTTAGAAAATAATGCCAGTTTTGAGCTAGATCAAAGGTTTCATATACACCTCCATCTGTTCCAACTAATATATAATCTGGATCAGATTCTTTAAAAGCAATGGCATGGTGATCTCCGTGCTTTTGATATGATCCCTCAAGATTTCTAAATGTTTTACCACCATTTTCAGAAACTTGAATAGCAGGACCTACTATATATATTCTATCAAACTTATGAGGACTAGCAAATATTTCCTGATAATAATGTGGTCCTGTTGATCCTGCAATTGCATTAGACATTTTTTTCCATGTCTCTCCCCTATCTGCAGATCTGTAGACTCCCCCTTTAGTTCTATCTTCTTCAATTGCAGCATATATAACATCAGGATTTTGAGGGGAATAGGTAATACCAATTTTTCCCAGATTTGAGTTAGGTATACCATTAGTTAATTTTTTCCATGACTCACCTCCATCTAATGATTTATATAATGCAGTTCCAGGTCCACCTCCCATATATGTTGCAACCGTTCTATGTCTATCCCATGTTGCAGCATACATAACATCTGGATTTCTTGGATCCATTATTACGTCAGTTACACCAGTCCACTCAGAATTACCAAGTACCTTTTTCCAATTATTTCCACCATCTACAGACTTATAAAGACCTCTTTGATCTCCTTTATTCCATAGAGGTCCCTGAGCAGAAACATATATTGTATTTGAATCATTAGGATGGATTAAAACTCTCGAAATATGCTCAGTAGATTTAAGTCCCATATTCTTCCATGTTTTGCCTGCATCTTCACTCTTATAAACTCCATCACCATAACCAACATGCCTACCACCAACATCTTCACCAGTTCCTATCCAGACAATATTTGGGTTAGATGGATCAATTGCTACAAACCCTATTGAATAAGAGGGTTGATTATCAAATATTGGTATCCAAGTATTTCCTGCATTATAAGTTTTCCATACCCCCCCAGATCCTGCGGTTACATACCAAATATTCTCATTTTCAGGATGAATTGAAATATCTGAAATTCTTCCAGATAAGAAAGAAGGCCCAACATTTCTGAATTTAAATGCATTTAGAGAAACTTTTTCTGTTTTTGAGTAATCTTTTTGATTTCTCTTTCTTTGAGAATTAGCATCAACTGGGGCAAACAATAAGAATGCTAATAAAATTATAAATAGTCTTTTCATAAAATTAGTTTTTACAAGACCTATAAAGGTCATAATAGTTTATTTAAATATAGTAATATTAAAATATTTCTGCAATCATACATCTTGCACTTCCTCCACCATAATTTTCAATAGTTTTAATATCAGAGTGAATAATATCTGTATGATTTAAAATTCTTTTTAATTGCTGGTTTGAAATTGATTTAAATGCAGTTGTACTCATTACAAGGATTGGATTTCCATCTTTATCTAATAATTGGATACAATTCCCTAAATAACTACTCATTTGATTGTATGTAATATCAATTATTTCTAAACCAGAGTATTCGAAAGATTTTATTAAATTATTTTTTTCATCTTCATTTATGATTGATTCAAGGCAAATTACACAAAAGTTATTACAGATTGACATTAACACATTAGTATGATATATAGGTTTGGATTCATATATAGAATTAAAGATTATAGGACGATAATTTAGATCTTCACAGAATTTATTAAATAACTCCTCATTAGATCTCATTGAAATTGAACAGTAAGCAATTTTAGAATTTCGGTCAAGTACAATACTTCCAGTTCCCTCTAGAAATTTATTTTGATTTTCATAAATTGAATAATCATGAGTAATTTGAACATCTATTCCTTTTTTTGATAGTTTTTTTAGAGTATCAGAATGCCTTTCAAGTCTCCTGTTTTCTGCTAACATTGGATATATAACTGCTTTATGTTTATTATGAAATGATATCCAATTATTAGGGAATACACCGTCGGGAGTATCATGTATACTATCATCCTTCATAGAATAAACTGTTATACCTTTATTAGAAATTGTATTTTCTAGTTTTTCAAACTCTTTCATCACCTTTTTAGAAACTTCAGTATTTACAAGTTTTCTAGACTGAAAAACATTATCATCCATTGTAAATTCGTTTGATCTAAATTTTTCCGGACTAATCATCAAAATATTTGAGGTAAAATGATTCATATTTTTCTAGTTAAGGGAAGGGTTGAACATCTAAAGAGGCCTGACATTTTAGATACATTTGAATAATCTATTCTTTCTACTAATACACCTTTTGATTCAAGCCATTTGTTTAATCTTTTAAACTTTGAATCAGAAACAATTATTTCTGGAGAAATTACTAAAACATTTGATGTCAGCATAAAAGCTTCTTCTCGGCTTGCAAGGAAGATATTTTTTTTACCAAAAAGTTTTATAATATATTCAATATCTTCTTTTTTCTTAAAACCATCAGGGCACACTATTGCCTTATCCTTTGATATAGTTTGAAAACAGCAGTCTAAGTGAAGAGTATTTTCAAAAATGTTTATGTTAGATTTTTTAATATCAATTGGGATTATTTCTTTATTATTAATTATTCTTTTTAGATAATCTATTGATTTATTATTAGTTCTAGCTGTAATTTTAGAAGAATAGTCTTCTTCAGAATACGTTCCAATAAAAACCTTGTCATCATGAACGATTATATCACCTCCTTCTATATGCATAAATTCTGGCAGTTTAATTACACCTACATTTAAATGATTTAATATTTCCTTTATTCCTTCAATTTCATCCTGCCTATTAGGCACAATATTGGATAAGAAGAATATTTTAGAGATCACAAAACCAAGGTCTCTAACAAAAATTTGGTTACAATTATCAACATTATTCGGCCTTAGTATTTCTACATTATGCTTGGTTAGTTTTTTTTTAAAGCTTTCTAGTTGTTTTTTTAAATCTTTCTCAACTGGATATGAGTTATTCTTAATATGATAAAGAGACCGAGGATCAAAAGTATCTGATACCGAAGGTGGATCTCCGAGATTATCAGCTATTCCAAGGATGACAGTTTTTAAGCGAGAATATTCGTTTTCAATATTAATATTTAACATTAAAGTACTTTGGTTTTCTTATTTGCAAAATAAGAAATTAAGCCTAAAATGAATACAAAAACAGTTGAATAATAAACAAAATTTGGTGTAATAACTTTATCACCTGATGCATATGAATGAAGTCCAACTAAATAAAAGTTTACTCCAAAATATGTCATCATAATTGCTGCAAAGGAAATGATGCTCAAAAGGTTAAATAACCATTTATTATTTAGTTTAGGAACAATCCTTAGATGAAGAACAGCAGTATATATGATAATACTAATCAGGGCCCATGTTTCTTTAGGATCCCATCCCCAATATCTACCCCAACTCTCATTTGCCCACATTCCTCCTAAAAAGTTTCCGATTGTAAGCATTACTAGTCCTATTGTAAGAGATAATTCGTTAACAATTGTAAGCTCCTCAAGTTTTCTGGAAAATATTTTTCTATTCTTCTTTGTGGCAATTATAGTTAAAATTAAGGTCACAATACCAAGTATCATACCTATTGCAAATGGACCATAACTACCAACAATAACAGCAACATGGATCATTAACCAATAACTATCTAAAACTGGCTGAAGATTAGCTATAGAAGGATCAAGCCAATTCATGTGCGCAATAGAAAGAATAATTGATGTAACAAATGTAGATGAAGCAAGAGTAAAATATGATTTTCTACCAAAAATAATTCCAAATATTACAGTAGCCCAGGCAACAAAAATTATTGATTCATAGGCATCACTCCAGGGAGCATGTCCTGCAATATACCACCTAGCTACAAGTCCAATAGTATTAAAAACAAATAAAGTGATTATTAATGATTCAAAAATCTTAATAAGATAATTACTAAACTTGTTGTCATAAAATATTTGAAAAATTAATATTAAAAGCAAACCAAGACCTGCAAAAAGATACCATTTGTAGAGTCTGTTAAATATGTCTGCTTTATTATACACAACCTCTGAATTTATTTTGAAGTCGGATGGCATTACTTGACTTCCATATTTTTTTTGAAAACCCTTAATACTCTCTAGAAGCTCTTCAGACTGAGTGTAATCTTGATCCTGTCTTGCTACTCTTAATGTTTGAAAATAAAGGTTAAGAACATTATTGACATAGAGTGAATCAGCTCCTTTATAATTATATTCGGGAATTTCAGGATAAGAAATCCATTTATTATTAATATCATTTGGGACAGGAAATATTCTCATGACTTTTCCCTCTAGAGCAGAATAAAGTAGATTAACTCTCCTATCAAGTTCAATAATATCTTTTTCAATTTGAGATTGGATATTGGACAAATATGCTTTTTCAAGGTTAGTAGCAAGTTTATAATTACCTAATGAATCAAAGAAAGAGACTAGTGGTGCTTTTTTAATTTTTTCATCAACACCAATTATTTTCTTTATGGTATCACCTTTTTGACCAGATTTAATATAAATAATTGGAGCATTAAACCATACCCCTGGATTATCCATCATAGATAACAAAACTTGATCTGAATTTAAACCATTATAGGAGTTTGATCTACTAACTTTTCTCAATAATTCAGATGAAAAAGTATTGGCTGGTTTCATTCTTCCACCACTATCCTGAATAACAATTTTACCAAAGCTACTTGCATGATCCTTTGAAATCGCACTTTCTGAAATTATTGAATCAATAAACTCGGTTTTTAAGTTTGCATCTAAACTCTGAGCAGATAGTATGCTTGTCGACAAAAGAAAAATAATTAAAGAGGTCTTTTTATTTAACTGTTTTGCAAGAAATCTAAATCTTGTATTTCCAATAAAGAATATGGCGGTCATACTAAAAAATAAAAGAAGATATCCTGCGTAAGTTATGAACGTTCCCCAAAAATCATCATTAACTGATAGGACTGTACCTTTTTCATCGGGGTCAAATGATGCCTGAAAGAATCGGTAACCTTTATAATTTAAAATATTATTCATAAAGATATCGTAGTCAAATATTTCATTATCCTGAACAGTTACTTTGCTCTTAAATGATGAATAGCTATTTTCAGTGCCTGGATATTTCTCTGCTATAAAATCGTTAAGCTTAATGCTAAATGGAAGTTGCACCTCATCTGACCCATAGGATAGATAAAAATCAAGATCATCTATAGTTATCTTTTTAGGATTATTAACATATCCTCTTCCCCCCAGTAAAGAAACATTCTCTGATTTTCCGTTATAATTGACGTTAAGGTATAAAACATCCTCAACCTCTCTATCAGTTAATTCAGCATCCACAATTTCAAACACCCCTCTTAAGGCAGGTTCAGGAAATACAAACTGAAAGCCAGGGATTTGATATAGTGATCTTAATTCCAGAAGTTGTTTTTTATCTTTATTTAATTCTGCACTTTGTTGATTAGACATTATAGTGTAAATACCATCAAACGGAGATTCTATATAGTATTCACCTTCTTCAGAAGTAATGTTTATAGCACCTTTTTGATAGTAATTAAAAGAGAAAAGTATATTCTGTATACTAGTAACTTGTCCCTCCTTGATATAATGTTCTTGCCTGTTACCATCTAATGCCTCAACAAGTTTTATATATCTTTCTCCAGACGGATCAAGGACTAAGCCTTCTGTTACATTTTCTTTGAAATTATCATATGAAATGGAAAAGTCTTTGGAATAAAAATCATCATTTATAGTAAAGTCATTATTTACATGTTCAGATAGAAGAAGGTAAGACTTTAATGTCTTTCTTTGAGGCACTCCATCTTCAGTTCCATCTACAAAAACAGTTAGATATGTTTTTTCTGACAGGTAAGTATCAGATACATTATTTTCTCTTATAGGCATTACCCCCTCATCTCCAATATACCTTGTAACGAAGGCACCAAGTAGAATGAAAATAAATGAAAGATGAAGTATTAATACGGAGAGTTTCTCTTTACTCCACAGATTGTACTTCTTAATATTTCCCATAAAATTTAGCATGAGTAAAAGCATTAGAAGTTCAAACCACCATGCATTATAGATCCAAATTCTTGCTGCATCTATGGAATACCAGCTCTCAAGAAAAGTTCCTATACCCATTGCAATTGGAAACAAAATCAGCAATAAAAGCATGAATTTTGTGGAGAATAAAAGCTTTAAAAATTTTGATCCCATTAGCAGGCCTCAAAGATAATTATGAATTTTTTAATATTTAGAATAATAATGAACAATTAGGTGTTAAAGTTTAATTAAATTTGCATCTTTAAAATATAATGGATTCTTACAAAACTAGATTAAAAGATATAACCACATTTATTTTCGATGTTGATGGTGTAATGACTAATGGAAAAATTATTTACACGCATGATGGAAAAATTGATAGACAATTTTATGCAAAAGATGGTTATGCGATTAAATATGCTATATCTAAAGGCTATAGAATAGCTATTATCTCGGGTGGAATGCAAGAAAATGTAAGAAAAAGATTAAACTCTCTTGGTGTTGAGGATGTATTTCTGAAAGCATTTAATAAGATTGAAGTTTTTGATGAATTTATAAAAGAAAAAAAAATTGATTCAAAAAACATTTTATATATGGGAGATGATAATCCAGACATTGATGTTCTTAAAGTAGTTGGAATTTCATCTTGTCCTAAAGATGCCTCTGTTGACGTAAAATCAATTTGTGATTACATATCTCACAAAGATGGTGGCCTTGGTTGTGTAAGAGATGTAATTGAACAAGTAATGAGAATTCATAACAAATGGATTTAATAAATAATTCCAATTATAGTATAATTCTCGGATCAAGCTCAACAAGAAGAAAAGAGTTATTAGAAATGACTGGAATTTCTTTTGAGGTTAACTCAATCCCTGTTAATGAAGACTTTCCAGAACATCTTAAAGCACAAGAAATAGCTGAACATATTGTAGAAAACAAAGCAGCTCCTTTTCAAAAAATAGTTGAAACCAATCAAATAATAATTCTTGCTGATACTTTAGTCTGGTTCGAAGATAAATGTTGGGGTAAACCGAAAGATAAAAATGAGGCTAAGTCAATGCTAAAAATGTTTGCAGGTAATTCTCACGATGTTATTACATCTGTAGGCTTTCTTACCAAAAAAAAATTTGAAATATTAACTGAATCTACCAAAGTAACTTATAAACTTCTGACTGAAAAAGAAATTGATTTTTATGTTGAAACTATTAATCCAGTTGATAAAGCTGGAAGCTATGGTATACAGGATTGGATTGGAATGATAGGAGTAGAAAATGTTAACGGAAGCTACACAAGTGTTTTAGGTCTTCCAGTACCTCAAGTAACAAACAAATTAACAGAAATAATAAGTGGAAGTCTTTAAGTTAAAATATTCACAAAAGCTACCCATAAGTTTGAATGAAGCATGGGATTTTTTATCATCGCCGAATAATTTGGAATTAATAACACCCAAGTCTATGGATTTCAATATTACTGATTGGGATAATAAGAAAGCTTATCCAGGTCAAATCATTCAGTACACTGTGAAACCTTTACTTGGAATTAAAATTAATTGGGTAACTGAAATAACACAAGTGAAGACTAATGAATTCTTTATCGATGAGCAGAGGTTTGGTCCATATAGTTTTTGGCACCACAAACACTTCATCAAAGAAATTAAAGGTGGTGTACTTATGGAAGATGTAATTCATTATAAATTACCTCTAGGTCCTCTTGGAAAGCTTCTAAATTCCCTGTTTATTAATTCTAAATTGAATAGTATTTTTCAATACAGACAACTAGAATTAATAAAAATATTTGGGGAATATAAATAATGAAAAACATCTTACTTATAGGTGGCTCATCTGGAATTGGTTATGAGCTATCAAAGAAATTAGAGAATGATCATAACGTCTTTGTATCAACTCGAAATCCAGATAAGTTTTCTGGATCAAATATAACTTCAAAAAAATTGGACTTGGATGAGGATTACAATGCAGATTGGCTTCCTGAAAACCTTGATGGGTTCATCTATTTACCAGGCACAATTAATTTAAGACCATTTAAAGGTCTTAAACCATCAACTTTTATTGATGATTTTAACATTAACATATTAGGTTGTGTAAAAATTCTTCAAGCTGTTTTACCTAGGCTTCAATCCTCAGAAAGTGCTAGTGTAGTTTTCTTTAGTTCAGTTGCAGTTAAGTTGGGAATGCCATTTCATAGTTCGGTTTCTGCATCAAAAGGTGCAATTGAGGGATTAACAAGATCACTAGCTGCTGAATTTGCGCCAAAAATTAGGGTAAACGCTATTGCTCCTTCTATTCTTAATACTCCAATGTCTGAAAAATTTCTTAACTCAGAAACTAAGATCGAAAATGCTCGAAATAGACACCCTTTAAAAGAGATTGGTTCAGCAAAAGATATTGCTGAAATAGTAAAGTTTTTACTTTTTGATGAAAGCAAGTGGATGACTGGACAGATAATACCCTTTGATGGTGGTATGAGTTCTGTTAAGACTAATTAATGAGAGGTGTAAAGAAATCTAATCTACCCAAAAAAATATGCTCAACATGCGGATTGGAGTTTGTTTGGCGGAAAAAATGGAAAAACAGTTGGACTGAAGTTAAATATTGTAGTAAGAGATGTCGAGCAAAAAAAGTACAGGTATAGTTTGGTTTAGAAATAATCTAAGAGTTGAAGATAATTCAGCGCTTTATAATGCTGTCAATAAATCGGATAGAGTTATAGGATATGTAAATATAGATCCAAATAATTTTATATATACACAGTATGGATTCAAAAAAACAGAGAAGTATAGAGCTAAGTTTTTACTTGAGTCTATTTCAGACCTTAAACAAAACTTGAATAACTTAAATATCTCTCTCATTGTAGATTATAAAGAGATTAAAGATTCATTTAAATCATTCATTTTAAAGTATGATGTTGATTCAATTTATATGCAAAGAGAGTGGACAAGGGATGAACTAATTGAGGAAGAGTCTATTCCACAAAATATAAATACATTAAAATATTACGATCAGTTTTTATATTCTCCAGATGACGTTAAAAATATTTATGAAAATATTCCTAGAGGTTTTTCAAATTTTAGAAAAAAATGTGAAAAATATCTAAAGGTTAATACTCCAATATCAGTTCCTAGGCCAATGAATGAGGATAATTTATTGGAAGTTGATTATGATATTCCAAATCTTAATGATTTAGGTTTTGAAGAGTTTGAAGTTCATGAAAATTCAGTTTTCAAATTTAAAGGAGGTGAAACTGCTGGTAAGTCTAGAGTTGATGATTATTTTTTTATTACAAAAAGTGTATCGAAATATAAGTATACCCGTAATGGCCTAATTGGAAAGAACTATAGTTCAAAATTTTCGTCCTGGCTTGCAAATGGTTCATTATCAGCTAAATACATATATAATAAGCTTATTAAGTATGAAAACGATGTAGAAAAAAATGAGTCTACATATTGGTTATTTTTTGAACTTCTATGGAGAGATTTCTTTAAGTATGTATCAATGCAACATCGAAATAAGTTTTTTAGTAAAGATGGAATATATGGTCATGAAAAGGAATGGTCACTTGAAAATTCAAAGATTAAAAGCTGGATAAATGGAGATACCAATGAATCATTCGTAAATGCAAATATGAGAGAACTTTCATCTACTGGATTCATGTCAAACAGAGGCAGACAAAATGTAGCAAACTATCTAACAAAAGAGTTGAAAGTTGACTGGAGAATCGGTGCAGAATATTTTGAAGCACTACTAATTGATTATGATGTTCATAGCAATTATGGCAATTGGCTATATAATGCAGGTATTGGAAATGACTCAATGCCATTTAGAAAGTTTAATCCTACACTTCAGTCTGAAAGGTATGATCCCAATAAAGATTATGAAAATACATGGTTAAATGAATAATAAATGTTGTATAATTTTTCCTAATCAATTATTCAGAGAGAGTATATTCATTGACTCTGATTACAAAATTTTTCTTATAGAAGAGGATCTTTTCTTCAATCAATACAATTTTCACAAACAAAAAATATCATTTCATAGATCATCCATGAAGTTTTATGAAGAGTATCTTCTAAATAAAGGATTAGATGTTAATTATATAAATTCTTTTGAAAAGGAGTCTAGTATAATCGAATTAATTAAAAATATCTATAATCAAGGATACCAAAAAGTCGAAATTTATGACCCTGTTGATTATCTTCTAGACAAAAGAATAAAAAGAGTTTCTAAAGAACTAAATATTGATCTGTTAGTTCATGAATCAAAACTATTTATTAATTCTTCCAAAGAATTAAAATATTTTTTCAAAGATTCTAAGCAAAAGTTTTTTCAAACTTCATTCTACAAATCAGAAAGAAAAAAAAGAAAAATACTTATAAATTCCAAAGGATTACCAGAAGGCGGAGAATGGACATACGATATACAAAACAGAAAAAAGTTTCCCAAAGACAAAGTTCCCCCGGTAATTAATAATCCAAAAAAAAATAGCTATGTAATTGAATCTGAAAAATATGTTGAAAAAAATTTCCATAACAATTTTGGATCACTTGGCTTATTTAACTATCCCACTACATATGATGAAGCTCATCAATGGTTAAATGAATTCTTAAATGATAGATTTTTAGAGTTTGGGGATTATGAAGATGCAATTGTCAAAGATGAACTTACTTTAAATCATAGTGTTTTAAGCCCTTTACTAAATGTAGGTTTAATAAATATTAAAGACTTATTAGATATCACAATAGAATTCTCGATAAAAAATGATATTCCAATCAACTCAACAGAAGGATTTATAAGACAAATTATTGGATGGAGGGAGTTTATTAGAGGTATATATCAAGTTAAGGGTAGTTTTGAAAGAACAAATAATTTTTGGGGATTTAAAAGTAAAATTCCTAAATCATTCTATGATGGAACAACAGGGATAGAACCTTTAGACTTTTCAATAAAGAAGGTAAGTGAAACTGGCTATCTTCATCATATAGAAAGACTAATGATTGTTGGAAATTTCATGTTATTATGTGAGTTTAATCCAGATGAAGTATATAGATGGTTCATGGAGGTATCTATAGATTCATTTGATTGGGTAATGGTTCCAAATGTATATGGAATGAGTCAATTTGCAGATGGAGGATTAATGTCTACAAAACCCTACATCAGTAGCAGTAATTATATATCTAAAATGAGTGATTATAAAGAAGGTAACTGGAATGATATATGGGATGGTCTATTTTGGAGATTTATGGACAAACAGAGAAGCTTTTTTATTAAAAATCCTAGATTAAGAATGTTGGTAAATACTTTTGACAAAATGGATATTAATAAAAAGGAGAAGCATCTATTAATTGCTGAGAATTTTTTAAATAAAATACATAATGAATAAATTTAGTTTAATAGAAATAGATAGAATTATAGAAATGGCATGGGAAGATAGGACACCATTTGAAGCTATTTTTAATCAATTCAATATAAACGAAAAGGAATTGATAAGTATTATGCGACATAATTTGAAAAGAAAAAGCTTTAAGCTTTGGAGAGAGAGAGTCTCAGGAAGAAAAACTAAACATTCTGTTTTAAGAGAGAATAGTGTTGACAGATTTAAATGTAATTTACAGAGAGGTATATCGAATAATAAAATATCTAAAAGATAGATTAGATTCTTTCAATTTCAGCTCCTAATTTTTTTAGTCTCTTCACGATATTTTCATATCCTCTATCTATTTGGTCAACATTTTGAATTATACTTTCTCCTTTTGCCGATAAAGCAGCAATTAAAAGTGCTATACCTGCTCTAATATCAGGAGATGTCATAGTAGTAGATTTTAAAGAAGATTTAAAATCATGTCCAATGACAGAAGCTCTATGAGGATCACACAAAATTATCTTAGCTCCCATATCAATTAATTTATCTACAAAAAATAATCTACTTTCAAACATTTTTTGATGTATCAAGACACTCCCTTTAGCTTGAGTTGCTACCACAAGGATTACCGAAATTAAATCAGGGCTAAAACCAGGCCATGGGGCATCTGATATAGTAAGTATTGAACCATCAATGTAATTCGTAATTGAATATCCGTTTTTATGCTCAGGTATAAGCATATCATCTCCATCTCTCTGAATTGTAATACCAAGTTTTCTGAAAACATCTGGAATTTGACCTAAATTATCCCATGACACATCCTTAATTCTGAGTTTACTTCTTGTCATTGCTGCTAAGCCAATCCAGCTTCCTATTTCAATCATGTCAGGCAGAATCTTATGAGATGTTCCATTTAATTTCTCAACCCCTTTGATCCTTAATAAATTAGAACCTATACCACTAATTTCTGCACCCATATTATTTAACATTGAACATAGTTGCTGAATATAAGGTTCACATGCAGCATTGTAAATAGATGTATTTCCCTCAGCTAGGACAGAGGCCATAATGATATTTGCTGTTCCTGTAACAGATGCTTCATCTAGAAGTATGTCTGCACCAATAAGTTTTCCTTCAGATTCTATTGAATATGTTTTATCTTCTGACAAGTAATTAAGCTCTGCACCTAGTTTTTCAAGATTGTCAAAATGAGTATCTAATCTTCTCCTACCAATTTTATCTCCACCAGGTCTAGGTATTGATGCAGAACCAAATCTAGATAGCAAAGGACCTACCAACATTATCGAACCTCTCAAAGATTTTGCATCATTAGCAAAGCTTGAATCATTTAAATAGTTTAGGTCAATGTTCTTAGCGTTAAAACTAAATTTACCTTTATCAATTTCTGAAATACTTACACCGAAATTTTTAAGAATATCTATTAGTTTATTTACATCAATAATATTTGGTATGTTAGAGATTACAACATCACTCTCAGTTAAAAGTGCAGCACAAATTACTTGAAGAGCCTCATTTTTAGCACCTTGTGGAGTTATCTCACCTGATAATTTTTTTCCCCCATTAACTCTTAGGCTTGACATTAGAATCTTCTTTTATTCTTTTTTCTATTTTTACCAGACTTAAAATTATTTGTTTTTATCTTATTCTTTAAAAACTCACTTGAATCAGTTAATGGCAAATTTGATTCTATGACTTTAAGCTTTCCATTTGACAGATCATCTAAGTGATCAATAATTACTTTATCCTCAACTGAGTCTTTATTCCAGTTAAGGAAACATTTTTTCATATGATTAGCTATATTTAAAATGAGTTTAGTTTTCATATCACCCTCCTCCCATTCAATTGCGATATCAATCATCTTTTTAATGTTATTACCATAGAATCGATATTTGGGGTGGCTTTGAGGGTAATTTAGTTTATTAGGCTTACTATCTTTATATAAATCCTCAGAGGGTTTTTCAAATGGACTATCAACATCAAGCTGGAAATCTGACATAATAAATAGTTGAGCCCATAGTTTATGCTGAAAATCTGGAACATCTCTTAAATGAGGATTTAGATTACCCATAACTCCAATTATAGCCTTCGCCATTTTATTTTTTTCTACTTTATCTTTAACTGAAACTGCTTGGTCAACCATTTGATGTACATGTCTTCCATATTCAGGAATTATAAGCTTTTTTCGTTCAGTATTATATTCTAATGAATTCATATTTCGCAATTTAATAAATTAATTACCAAATTAAAGGCTTATTATATTATCTATATGCTCTATACCTTTATATATATTAATTACATCAGTAGGTGAATTTGCATAAAATTCAAATGTCAAACTTAAAAACTTCTTTTTTGATGAGGATTTTAAAAATTTTTTCCCTTCGTAATTGTTAAGATATTTTTTTAACTGAGTGTATTCTTTACTTTTATCTTTAACAATAAACTTAAATATATAAATACCAGGCCAATCCTGAGATTCTTTTAGCTGATCATTAAATCTTAAATAAAAATCTTCAGATTTAGTACTTTTATTTGACAAGGCAATTAATTTTGTATTCTAATACAAATATAATCAATCATTTGTCTGAGATGTTCAAGCAAAAAAATAATAAAAGGATTGTACTAGCTGGAGGACCAAGTACAGGAAAAACATCAGTCTTAAATGAGCTTAAAAATTTAGGTTTTATGTGCTTTGATGAGGCAGCTAGAGATATTCTTTCGCAACATAGCTCTAAGGGGTCAAGCTTTAAATTAGATCCAATAAAAATTAGTAATGAAATTCTAATAAAAAGAGATTATGATTTTAATAGAGCACTGAATGTTAAATGTAAAAATGATATTGTTTTTTTTGATAGAGGTGTACATGAAATAACGGCATATTTAAGATCCATCAGTAAGTCAACAAGTTATTGGGAAGAATTGCCAAAAATTTATAAATATGACATGGTCTTCATTTTTCCATCTTGGAAAGATATTTATATTAAAGACAACAATAGGATTGAGGATTATGAGGATGCCGTGAAAATTTCTCCTTTTATATATCAAATTTATGATGAGTCATCAATATTGAGAGTTGAAGTTCCAAAAGCTAGTATTAATAAGAGAATAGATTTTATTTTAAAAAACATTTAATGAAAAAAATAAAAATAATATTTTTTGGTACTCCAGATTTTGCAGTAAAATCTCTAAAA
The DNA here is from genome assembly GCA_902577515.1 of uncultured Bacteroidota bacterium. Taxonomy (GTDB): domain Bacteria; phylum Bacteroidota; class Bacteroidia; order Flavobacteriales; family Flavobacteriaceae; genus Marisimplicoccus. The sequence continues at coordinate 55,802 of CACGZJ010000006.1, forward strand.
GTAATAAATGACAATTTTGAAGTTTTATGTGTTGTTACATCACCTGACAAAAAATCAGGGAGAGGGCTAAAGATTCATGAAAGTGAAGTAAAAAAGTTCTCCTCTCAAAATAATATAACAATAAAACAACCTAATGATCTTAGAAATAATCATTTTATAGATGAAATTTCATCTTTAAATGCTGATATGTTTATTGTAGTTGCTTTCAGAAAATTACCAAAAGAAGTGTTTTCAATTCCACCACAAGGAACAATAAACTTACACGCATCACTTCTTCCCGACTACCGAGGGGCAGCACCTATCAATTGGGCTCTTATAAATAATGAAAAAATCACAGGTGTTACTACTTTTTTTATAGATGAAAGAGTTGATTATGGTGATATTATTTTAAAAGAAGAGGTAGTTATCAATGATGATGATGATTTTGGAAGTTTATACAATAAACTATCAAATATTGGTTCAAAAATTTTATTAAAAACAATTGAAGTAGTTGCTAGTGGCAAGGCTATGATTTATAAACAGGTTGAAAACAAAAATTTAAATCTTGCTCCAAAATTAGATCAAGGTAATACAAGAATAAACTGGAAAGATTCTACCGATAAAATTGTTGGTCTGATTAGAGGGTTATCGCCAATACCCGGATCATGGACAATATTAGAAAATGGAGATAAGAAGATTAGACTTAAAATTTTTAAAGCAAGTATAATTAACAAAACTAATTACAATGATTCAGTCATTGGAAAAGTATCAGTAATTAATAACGAAATACATATTAATACTAAAGATGGGACTTTGAATTGTATAAAAATTCAGTTAGAAAATAAAAAGGATATGTCTATAAAAGATCTTCTTAATGGCTTTAAATTCCATGAAAATTGCCGTGTTTACTAATAAAAACACTTATATTATCAACAAAACCAGCATATTTATTAACAAAATCTGACTTTTAAGCCTATAATTATTGGGACTTACGTTTTATCATATATCTTTAATTAAACATTAAAATAAGTGATATGAACAAATCAGAATTAATTGATGCTATGGCAGCTCACGCTGGTATATCTAAAGCATCAGCAAAAAAAGCTCTAGAATCCTTTCTAGGGAGTGTAAGTTCTACTTTACAAGGTGGTGGAAGAGTTTCATTAGTCGGATTCGGATCTTGGTCAGTTTCTCAAAGAGCTGCTAGAGATGGACGAAATCCTCAAACTGGTGCTACTATTAAAATCCCTGCTAAGAAAGTTGTTAAATTTAAAGCTGGTGCTGAACTATCTAGCTCAGTAAACTAAGTTTTAAATTCATTTAATAAATGTTAAAAGAGCTTCTATGAAGCTCTTTTTTTTTTATGAAAGGCAACATATTAGTTTCTTCACCTTCTTTACTAAGTGATACGGTATTTTATAAATCAATAATACTTATTATTGATGATTCTGATAATTCACATACTGGCTTTATTTTAAATAAACCAGGTGGTTTATTTTTTATAAAAAATGAGTCAGGAAAATTAAATAGAAATTATAAGTTCAATTTTGGTGGTCCTGTCTCTGAAGAAACATTTTTCATTATAAAAAACCATAACCTATACTCTCAAAATTTTAAAATTAATGAAAATCTTTTCTGGGGTAATGATGTAGAAATGATTATTAATGAAATTGAAAATAAAAAGATTGATCCTAATGAGGTAATATTTTTACAAGGGTATGCAGGATGGGAAGAAGATCAGTTAAAAGAAGAATTAGAAAGTAATAGTTGGATAGTTATAAATAATTTTCAAGGAGATATATTCAATTTAACTCATAAGAATAGTTGGAATAAACTAATTAAGAGCCTTGGAGATAAATATTTAATATGGGCTAACTCTCCCGATGATATTTCACAAAATTAGCTTGAACCTAGAACCTGTTTTAAATCTGAAATTAAACTATTCCATAATAGCTTCGCTTCGTCAACTTCGTCCTTATCAGAAAAATCAGTGACAATTAGGGATACGTCCTTTGTTATCTCATCCATTTGAATTCTAAATTCAAAAAAATATTCTTCTTCATCTGCTTCTCCAGTTACCCATTGAAATCTAATTTTCTCATTGATTTTTTTTGATAAAACTCGAGCATATTCTTCTGTATCTCCCCAAAAGAAAGTATACTTTTCACCTCTATAATTAACATCATCAGAAAACCACTCAGATAAGCCAGATGGAGTAGATAAATATTGAAATAATAATTGAGGTGATGATTGAAAATCATATTCTAGAACAAATTCTTCTTTTTGGCTCATAAATTTAAATTGCAAGTAATATATTAAAAAAAGTTATTATTTACATTAATTAACAATTTTTTAGCTACAGATTCTTCTAAATTGTTTCATATATTTGCAAGTCTTGGTTTGGCGAGGTAGCTCAGTTGGTGAGAGCGTCGGATTCATAACCCGGAGGTCGGGAGTTCAAATCTCCCTCTCGCTACAAAATATTGTACATGAAACATAAAATTATAAGTATATCATTTTTGATTATTTTTTTAGGCTGCTCAAAAGCTGAAGATAATCTAGCTGATCAACTAATTGAGGAAGAGGAACCTCAAATTTATAGTTGCGTTTCTTATGATGAACTTCTAGATCCCCAAAATACCGATGCTAATGACTTAATGCAGTATTGGCATAAATTTGTTGACGATGTTAAATGTTCAAGAGGTGGACCAGACTATGACGAAAGAAACGTTATTAAGAATATTTTCTTTGAATTTCGAACTGCAGCTCAGATTACCGCCGGTGTTACACCGGATCACATTGCATATTCTACATTCTCAGGATATTGTAACGACTCAGTTGTTAATGTAGGAGTCTTATTTACTGAATGGAATGAAAAAAATCTACTTCAAAGACTGTGGATTATGTATCATGAGTTTGGTCATGATGTCTATAAATATGAACATAGCACAGACCCTGCAGATATAATGTTTCCTTCAAGCACAAGGAGTGACGTTAAAATAAATGATTTTATTGAAGCTAAGGACAGGATGATTAGCAAAAAGTTTCCTGGTATAAAATATATTCCTTGTCCTTCTGCAGATTAATCTGCATATCCCATATGAGTTTTTACTAAAGGATTCATTACACTAAACCATAGTGGTGGAATTAATGATATTAATATTGATGTTGGATATCCAAAAGGGAGATGTGGGCAATCTTCAATTGACTCTAAAATCTGATATTTTTTTGATGATTTAAAATGATGATCACTGTGTCTAGTTAATTCATACAATACTATTCTTCCAATAGTATGATTTGAATTCCAAGAATGATGAGGCTTAACTCTTTCATATCTTCCATTAGATTCTTTTTTTCTTAAGAGACCATAATGTTCTACATAATTGATTGTCTCTAAAAACAGAAATGATATTACAGACATTAAAATAGATAATAAAGTAAGGTAAATTCCGAAGTAATAATAAATTAAGGCTATAAATAACAATTGAAATAATGTATAAAAGATCATATCATTTTTAATTGAAAAAAAACTCCTCTTAGAAACTCTCAAAAGTCTTAACTGAATTTTCCAAGCACTTATATATGTCCTAAAAACTGATGTTAACCAAAAACTATAAACGTTTTGCTTATATCTTGCTGTAGCAGGGTCTTCAGGGGTTGCTACATTTAAATGATGTCCAAAGTTATGTTCAATATAAAAGTGCATATATTGACATGGAAGATATAATAGTTTTGAACAGGTTCTAGCAAATAATGACCTTCTGTGTCCAAGCTCATGACCTACATTAATTCCATTAGTAGCCATAACTATGCTTGCTGATAAAATTATACCTATAATATCATAAATTGAAGTAGCAAGAATTAACTTATCAAGTGAGAAAAAGAAAATTCCAAAAACAATCGGAATATTTAGATACAAAAGAATATCAAAAAAAGGATCTAAAAGTCTATTTGCTCTTTCTTGTTCAGTATATTTCTCATCACTTCTTTTGACAAGCACTTCCAATACAGGTATAAAAACAAATGTATAAATAACAGCTAAATAATTATAAAAACCACCAATTGAAATCCCTAAAAATGCCATAAAGGCAATTGAATAAGACATTAAATATTTCAAATCTTTCATCACAAATTATTAGCTTTTATTAGATTTAGTGCTGAGCCATTTTTATACCACTCAATTTGCTGAAAATTAAAAGTATGATTTAATTTAATAATTTCTTTAGAACTATCTAAATGGATTATCTCTAGAGAGATTGCTTTATTTGGTGAAAAGGATTCTAAATCAATGAAATTAAAAGTATCATCTTCTTGTATTTTATCATAATCAAATTCATTTTCAAACGTCAATGCAAGCATTCCCTGCTTTTTTAAATTAGTCTCATGTATTCTTGCAAAAGACTTAACAATAACTGCCTTAATTCCAAGATGTCTTGGTTCCATTGCTGCATGCTCTCTGGATGAACCTTCACCATAATTATGATCACCTACAACTATAGTATTAATATCATTTTTCTTGTAAAATCTTTGAGTCTCAGGAACAGGTCCATAATCACCTGTGATTAAGTTCTTAACACTGTTAGTTTTCATATTGAAGTGGTTAACTGCACCAATTAAGCAGTTATCCGATATATTGTCAAGATGACCTCTAAATCTTAACCATGGACCTGCCATAGAAATATGATCTGTCGTACACTTTCCGTGAGCTTTAATAAGCAGCCTTGCATTCATTATATTTTTTCCATCCCAAGGAAGAAAAGGTTCAAGTTTTTGAAGCCTTTGAGATTCAGGATTAATTATAATCTCTATGTCTTTACCATCAACAGGAGGCTCTATATACCCATTATCTTCACATGCAAAACCATTAGAAGGTAACTCATCACCAATTGGTGGGCTAAGAATAATTTCTTCGCCATCTTCATTCATCAGCTTATCTGTCAATGGATTAAAGTCAAGTTTACCCGAAAGAGCAACTGCCATAACCATTTCAGGAGATGAAACAAATGCATGAGTGTTCGGGTTTCCATCTGCTCTTTTTGCAAAATTTCTATTAAAAGAATGTATTATAGAATTCTTTTCAGATTTATCTTCACCTTCCCTATTCCACTGTCCAATACAAGGTCCACATGCATTAGTAAAGATTTTACTTTCAAGTTTTTCAAAAATATCAATAATCCCATCTCTTTCAGCTGTAAATCTTACTTGTTCAGATCCAGGATTGATTCCAAGTTTAGATTTGATTTTTATTTTATTATCTAGGGCTTGTTTTGCAATTGATGCAGCTCTTGATAAATCTTCATAGGATGAATTTGTACAGGACCCTATCAAGCCCCATTGAATTTCATTAGGCCATCCCTCAGATTCAACTTTAGCCTTCATCTCACTAACCGGTGTAGCTAGATCTGGAGTAAAAGGTCCATTTATGTGAGGAGATAATTTATCAAGATCAATTTCAATAATTTGGTCATAATATTTTTCTGGATTTTTGTAGACTTCATCATCAGATCTTAATTCGTGCTTGATAATACTTGCAGCTTCAACTACATCTTGCCTGTCTGTTGAAATAAGATACCTTTCCATTGAATCATCATAGGCAAAAATGGATGTTGTAGCTCCAACCTCAGCACCCATATTACAAATTGTTCCTTTACCAGTACACGAGAGAGATTCAGCACCATCTCCAAAATACTCTATTATATAACCTGTTCCGCCTTTTACAGTTAAAATTCCTGCAACTTTAAGTATAACATCCTTGGCTGAACTCCAACCATTAAGGTTACCTGTTAACTTTACTCCTATCAATTTTGGAAACTTTAATTCCCATGGCATCCCAGCCATTACATCTACAGCATCGGCACCACCTACTCCAATAGCTACCATACCAAGTCCTCCTGCATTTACTGTATGTGAATCAGTGCCTATCATCATACCTCCTGGAAAAGCATAGTTTTCAAGTATTACTTGATGAATAATTCCAGCTCCTGGCTTCCAAAATCCTATTCCATATTTTCTTGAAACAGATTCTAAAAAATTAAATACTTCAGAACTAACTTTGTTAGCATTTTGTAAATCTTTTTGAGCACCGGACTGAGCAAGAATTAGATGATCACAATGAACAGTAGTTGGAACAGCAACTTTTTCTTTTCCAGCCTGCATAAATTGAAGTAGAGCCATTTGAGCAGTTGCGTCTTGACATGTAACTCTATCTGGTCCAAAATCAACATAATCTGATCCTCTCTCAAAAATTTTTTCATTATTTCCGTCCCATAGATGCGAATAAAGAATTTTTTCTGACAATGTCATGGGTCTTCCTAAAAGCTTCCTAGCTTTATCAATTTTTATTGACATTTCTGAATATACTCGCTTAATTACATCAATATCAAAAGCCATATTAATTTTTTTCAAAAATAACACTTTATTATTTACTCAACTCAACAATTTCTTTAATAATATTAAAATTAGAATGAGGCGAATCATTAAGATTTATTGCAGATAGATGAACCTCATTAAAGTTTGATCTTTTAAATTTTTGGAAATTATCTAAGTTAACTCCACCACCTGGCATTATTTTGATTCTACCATTTGAAATTTTATTATAATTTATAAGATTTTCTAACCCTTTTTCTGCACTTAATTCATGACCTGAACATAGTATTCTATCAAAATCTTTTTCTATTAACAACTCAAGAGATTCTTCTTGATTATCTAGGAAATCAAATGCCCTATGAAATGTTAATTCGAAACCCTTTGTGATTTTTCTAAACTCTGATAAAATATCAGAGTTTAAACTTCTATCTTTTTCCATAAACCCGATAACAAAACCATTAATATTATATGCTTTAAACAAGTTGATTTTATTAATCATAAGATCATATTCTTGATTATTAAATATAAAATCACCTCCTTTGGGTCTTATCAATATATTAATTGGCAACGATGAAACTTTTATAGCATAATGAAGAAATTGTTCTGACGGAGTTACTCCACCTATATTATAATTTTCACATAATTCTAATCTATGTGCTCCCGCATTTTTAGCATTTAGAATTGACTCTATTGATGTTGCACATATTTCAATAATCATATTTTATAATTATTAACTGAAAGTTTAAATTAAAAATAATTAAATTTCGGATGGATTATGGAGATTTTAAATACAAAAAAGAAATATGATGCTATTATTGTTGGTTCAGGAGCTGCTGGTGGTATGGCAACAAAAATCTTATCTGATGCTGGCTTGAACATTGCACTAATTGAAGCTGGACCATATTTTGACCCTGCAGATCCTAAACAACAAACTCAATTAAAATGGACTTGGGAATCTCCAAGAAGAGGATCTTCTGTTACAAGGAGGTATGGGGACTTTCATATGTCATATGGAGATTGGAAAGTTGATGGTGAGCCATATTCATCTAAAGAAAATACAAATTTCATGTGGTGGAGATCAAGAATGCTTGGAGGTAGAACAAATCACTGGGGAAGAATCGCATCTAGATTAGGACCTAAGGATTTTAAGTGTAAGGATAATTATGGTATTGATCAAAATTGGCCAATTTCATATGAAGATATCAAACCATATTATGACAAATTAGATAGATTGATTGGTGTATTTGGCACAAAAGAAAATTTACCAAACGATCCAGACGGTTTTTTTCTCCCACCTCCAAAACCTCGTCTACATGAGCTATATTATATCAAAGGTGCTAAAAAAGCTGGAATAAATGTAATTCCCTCAAGACTCTCAGTACTTACAAAAAGAATTAATAATGAAAGAGGTCTTTGTTTCTACTGTGGCCAATGTGAAAGATCATGCTCTGTATATGGTGATTTTTCAGCTAGCTCATGTTATGTTATTCCTTCTTTGAAAGGTGGATTTGTGGATCTTTACACTGATTCAATGGTTAGAGAGATAACTACTGATAAAAATGGTAGGGCAACTGGGATATCCTATGTAAACAAAAAGAATGGCAAGGAATATAAATTAGAATCTAAACTTGTAGTACTTGGAGCATCATCATGCAGCAGTGCAAGAATTCTTTTAAATTCAAAAAGCAATGCTCATCCAAATGGATTAGGAAATAGTAGTGGTTTAATAGGAAAATATTTACAAGATACTGTTGGTACCTCAAAACAAATCTTTATCCCTGAACTTATGAATAGGGAAACATATAATGAAGATGGTGTTGGTGGAGCTCATGTATATACTCCATGGTGGCTACATGATAAAAAACTTGATTTTCCTCTAGGATACCATATTGAGACTTCCTATAGGAATCTAGGAATGCCTCAGTTTGGATTTGAGGGATATATACCAAATGATTTTAATAAGTTTTTTGGGCTAAGAGTTGGTGGATATGGAGATCAAATTAGAAAAGATGTAAAAAAATATTGGGGGTCAACAATTTCTTTAGAAACTAGAGGTGGTGCTTTGCCTAATATTAATAATTATTGTGAAATAGATAATAATAAGAGTGATAAGTTTGGCATACCTGTATTAAAGTTTAACTACAATTGGTCTGATTCTGAACTAAAACAGGCAAAACATGCTCAAGATACTTATGAAGAACTTGCATATAATATGGAAGGTATTATTTTGGGAGATAAGCCAGGTAAAGATCAAAATTATGGAATTTCTACTCCTGGTTCAATAATTCATGAAGTTGGAACAACTAGGATGGGAAATAACCCTAACACTTCTGTTGTAAATAAATATGAGCGTCTTCATGATGTGGATAATGTATATGTTGTAGATGCAGGGCCATTTGTTTTTAAAGGTGATAAGAATCCTACATGGACAATCATGGCGCTAGCATGGAGAACATCTGAACATATAATTTCAGAGCTAAAAAAACAAAATATTTAATGAAGAGAAGAGACAGCATTAAAACTATTTTACTTTCAGCTATTGGAACTTCAATAACATTGGAAAGCTGTATAACTCCTGAAGGTGAAAATATAGCTGATAAAGTTTGGGAATACCAATATGGTAGGACAGCTTATGAAAAAAGTAGAGATGAGAAATTTTTGAACTCAGTATTTTTTAATGATAATGAGCTAAATACTATTGAAAAAATTGCAAATATTATTGTTCCTCCTAATGAGTTTGGTGATATTAAAGATGCAGGAGTTGTTGAGATGATTGAGTTCATTGCAAAAGATTGGAGTACACCAGCACATAATAATTATGGAGAAAATGTTTTAAGAAAAGGATTAACTGTCTTAGATGAATTATTTCAAAAAGAATTTGGTAAAACCATTCTTGAATGTTCTGAGGATGAGATTAAAACAATTTTTAATAAAATTTCCTATCAAGATAATATTAGCGATGAACTTTCAGAACCTGCTAACTTTTTTGCAACATACAGACACTTTATAGTGACAGGGTGGTTTACATCAGAAGTTGGAATGAAAGACCTTGGTTATAAAGGAAACATTCCTAATGTTTGGGATGGAGTACCTGATGAAGTATTAAAAAAACATTCAGTATCATATGATGAAGAATGGATATCCAAGTGTATTGACCAATCAAAAAGAAATGAAACTGCAAAATGGGATGAGGATGGGAATCTCTTAACATAAATAAACCTGTATGAGAGTGCGATTGCGTAAACTCCTAAAAACAGGATTAAGGCTAATCAAATATTCAAGGATCTACTCAAGATAGCTTGCTTTAGCATTTAAACTCACCTTTCTTAATTTAATACTCGTTGAGTTTACCAAAAATCACTCATACAGGTTAAGATAAATGTATGAAGTTTAAATTGAATTATCAATATTATTTATCATTTTTAATACCATTTCCTCTAATTCAATATCTGTGTCATTTGACTTGGATTTATTTTTAAGACTTTTTGCAGCAAATTGGATACAACTCATAGCTAAGAGATCTTGTTTATCTCTTACTGAATAATTTTCTTCAAGATTTTTAATAGTTTTTTCAATAAGCTTTGCCGCTTCCCTAAAATAGAATTCTTGAGATCTTTCAACTGTTAGTGGATATAGTCTATCTCCAATATTTAGCTTAATTTTTATACTATCGTTTTCCATAAATATTAAACTGAAATTCTATCAATGCAATAGTCAATTTCTTGAATTAAATAATCAATTTTATTTTTAAAATATTGTTTATTGTCACTATCTTCAGATATAGCACCGACTAACTTAAGTTGTTTCTCCTTTGTTTGTATAATTTTTATTTTTTTTTCAAGATCTTTATTTGATCTTACTAAATATTCATTCTTACTCTCAAGTTCTTGATTTAACTTTCTTACTTCATTAAGTTTAGCTAATAAAGTATTGATTTTTTCATTTAAAGAATTTAAGTTATTTAGTAGCATATTAGATAAATATTATTTTAATCATTTCAATTTATAAAAATCTTAATTTAAATTTGAAGTGGAATGATGTTTTTTCAAAAATTATTAACCAAGTTACTTGTTATTTTTTCATCAATTGTTATTCACTCGCAAGAAGTTGACTTCCATACACCTATAGATGCTCCATTTAATTTATCAGGAACATTTGGAGAATTTAGATCTAGATTTCATACTGGTATTGATTTTAAGGGTGGTGAGGGGATAGACATTTTTAGCATAGAAGATGGATACATTTCTAGAATTGAAGTTAGTCCTAACGGATATGGAAAGGTAGTTTACATAACTCATCCAAACGGCTATAGCTCTGTATATGCGCATTTAAGCAGATTTAGCCCAGACATTGAGAAATATATTAAATCTGAACAATATAGATCTGAGTCTTTCATAGTTAAAAAATTTCCAAAAAAAGATCAAATACATATTAAAAGAGGAGAGTTAATAGGTTATTCAGGAAATACTGGAAGATCATTTGGTGCTCATTTACATTTTGAAATACGAGATACCAATTCTCAAGATGCTCTAAATCCACTTATGTTTAATTATACATATGAAGATCTTGAAAGACCAATAATTAGAGGTCTATATACTATTTATGAAAATAATACTCTCATTAGAGACTTACCTACAAGAGTCAGAATATCTAAAGTTAATGATTCAATTTATGTTGCTGATGACATAATATTTGGTGGAGATATAGGGTTCGGTATAGATATTTATGACATACAGTATAAGAATTTATTTAACAGAAATGGTGTTTACAAAATTGAACTTTTAATTGATTCAATTCAGAAGTTTTCTTATAGTATGGATAGAATTAAGTTTAGTGAAAACCATTATAAAAAACTTATGTATGATTACTTATCTCTAGTTAAAAATAATAATAGGGTATTAAAGGTTTATACACCGCCTGGAACTAATTTGTCATTTTTGAAAACAAATGAATTTAATGGTATTATTAAATCTGATGAAATTAGTGATAGTAAAGTAAGTATTAAAGTAACAGATTGGAATAACAATTCATCATATATTAAATTTAAAATTATAAGCACTGATTCAATAGAATTCAATAAACCCATAAATGGAATTGAAATATTAACGAATCAAAAATATGTTATTAATAAGGGAGAATCAGCTGTTGAAATTAATAAAAATACGTTCTACGAAGATGTGCTTCTTAATATAACTTCTAAGGATGATACTATTGATTTAGGTGAAGAAATAACTCCTTTTCGATCTTCAATTAAATTAAAAATACCAATTGATAAAAATATAGATTCGCTTAGGTTAAGTCAAACTTTTATTGGTAAAATTGTGAACAACAAGATTAATTATATGAGCTCTAAGATTAACGATTCATATATTACAGCCAATACTTCATCATTGGGAAAGTATATTATCTCAAGAGATTCTATATTACCAGAAATTAGACCGATAAATTTTAAAAATAGATCAAACGTTAAGTCCAATAAAACATTAAGACTCAGGATAAAAGATGATAAATCTGGAATTAAAAACTATAAAGCATATATAAATGGAAAATGGGCTTTGTTTGAATATGAACCTAAGCAAAATTTAATTTTCCATGATTTATCTGATTCAATAATTGAAGATGGAGAAAATGATTTATTAATTGAATTTGAAGATGGTGTAGGTAATAAACAGATTTTTAATACCAAAATTTACTATTAGCCATTTATAAACTCTTTAAGCGTTTCAATTAAATAATCAACTTCTTCTATTGAATTATTATGTGAGAATGAAAATCTTATAGATGGTAGGTTCTTGAACTTTTCATTTTGTATTTCGTTAAGAACATGTGATCCACTTGAACTACCTGATTGACATGCACTTCCTTTAGAGCATGCAATACCTTTCAAGTCAAGATGAAAATCAAGCATTGAAGCTTTATCATTAGACATAGGAAAGCAAACATTTAATACAGTATATGTACTTTTTTCTAGATCTCCAGACATTCCATTATAGTGAATATCGGGAAAGAGATCATTAAGTTTTTCAATCATATGCCTTTTGATTGATTTAACATGCTCAATTTCTTTATCTAAGTTTTGAATAGAGATCTCTAGAGCTTTGGTCATACCAACAATGTTATGAACAGACTCAGTACCAGCTCTGAGTCCCCTCTCTTGAGGACCACCACAAATAAAAGATTTAATTTTTGTTGATTTATTTATATATGTAAAACCAACACCTTTGGGACCATGGAATTTATGACCAGCAGAAGACAAAAAATCAATATTTAATGAACTTAAATCAATTGGGTAGTGCCCAACAGCTTGAACTGCATCGGAATGAAAATAAGCATTATGTTTTCTACATAATTCTGAAACTGATTTTACATCAAGAATGTTACCAATCTCGTTATTTATATACATCAACGATACAAGCTTAGGCTCATTATTTAATTTTAATATACTCTCAAGGTCCTCTATATCTACCTCTCCTTCATCCTTTAGGCTAACATAATGCACTTTTACATCTTTACTTTCAATTTCTTCAAGAGTATGAGTTATTGCATGATGTTCAATTTTTGATGATATTACATGTTTAACTCCAAGGTCTTTAACAGCACATTTGAGTATTGAGTTGTCAGACTCTGTTCCACCTGAATTAAAGATGATTTCTCCTGGTTCACAATTTAAAATTTTAGCAATTGATTTTCTAGATGTTTCAATATATGATTTAGCTGATCTTCCATAAGAATGAGTAGAAGATGGATTTCCAAAACAGTTTTTTAAAACATCAGAGATTTCATCAACCACCTCATCTCTAACTTTTGTAGTTGCTGCATTGTCAAAATATACTTTCATATACTTTTATTCAAATTCTTTAATTGTTGAGGTTATGATAGTAATACAGTCATACAATTGATCTTCAGTCATAACAAGAGGAGGTGCAAACCTTATTACATTTCCATGGGTAGGTTTTGCGAGTAAACCATTGTCTCTTAAACTAAGACAAATATTCCAAGCAGTTTGACTATCTTCAGAATCGTTTATTACAATTGCATTTAATAAACCCTTACCTCTAACTAGTTTAACTATTTTACTTGATTTGATATATTTATTCATTTCGGATCTAAATATTTCACCAAGAACTCTTGCATTTTGAGCTAATTTTTCATCAATTATTATTTCAAGAGCCTTCTTTGCAATACTTGCTGCAAAAGGATTTCCACCGAAAGTACTGCCATGTTGGCCAGGCTGAATAACTTCCATTATTTCAGAGTCACAAAGAACAGCTGATATAGGATAAGTTCCTCCGCTCAATGCTTTTGCAAGAATTAATATATCTGGTCTAACATAAGTTGATTGCTGTTGACAGGAAGATTCACAGCTACAATTACCACAAGATGCAAGCAAAGAACCAGTTCTTCCAAGACCTGTCTGAATTTCATCAGCAATCATAAGGACATTATATTCTGAACATAAGCTTCTGACTTTTTTTAAGTATTCAGGTTCAGGCACATTAACACCTGCCTCACCTTGAATAGGTTCAACCAAAAATGCTACTATATTTTTATCTTTTTTAAATTCATTTTCCAAAGCACTAATTTCTCCATGAGGTATATGAATAAATCCAGGAGTATGAGGGCCAAAAAAATCTTTAGATCCAGGGTCAGTAGAAAATGAAATTACAGTTGTTGTCCTTCCATGAAAATTATTGTTACAAACAACAATTTTTGCTTGATTCTCATCAACTTTCTTTTTTAAGTATCCCCATTTTCTTGATAATTTAATTGAAGTCTCAACACCTTCAGCACCTGTATTCATGGGAAGTAACTGATCAAATCCAAATAACTTTGTTGCAAACTCCATATATTCACCAAGCTTATTATTATGGAAAGCTCTTGATGTTAATGTAAGCGTCTCTGCTTGATTTTTTATTAAACTAACTAATTCGGGATGACAATGACCTTGATTAACAGCTGAATAAGCAGATAGAAAGTCATAATACTTTTTTCCATTTACATCCCACATAAATACACCCTCACCCTTTTCTAAAACAACTGGAAGTGGATGGTAATCGTGGGCACCATATTTCTTTTCGAGATCTAGGTGAAATTGTGATAAATCTTTTGAGGTTTTTTCTATCAATTTAAAAGAATTTTGATTTGTTATAAATATAGTAATTTTGAAAATATTTAATCTCATGATTAAGAGGTATCATAATATTCTTTTATTATTAGTAATAATTATTCTTGGATGTGAAAAAGATGACATTTGCATTGAAGGATCTGAGAATACTAGTAGAATTACAATTGGTTTTATTGACTATGAAAACAAAGGTGATAAAAAAATTAACTTAAATAGTATTAGAGGGATTGGATTAGATTCAATCATTGAGGGATTTAACGGAAATAACCTCAAACTCCCTTTAATGTCAAATACTAATAAAACAAAATATGTATTTGAATACAACGAAACATTAGACACTCTGATTATACAACATCAGAACATACACAAATATCTTAATAGATCTTGTGGATATATATCAAATTTTATTTTAAAATCAGATACTGAAATATCAAAAAATCATGGTTGGATAAGAGAAGTAAGTATCAAAAATGACTCAATTTTTAATGAACTACAAACAAATATTCTTATTCATTATTAGCTATATTTTTTCATTAAGCTCTTTATCTTCTCAAATAGAAGATATAGAAAGTGATAGTTTAATAAAAAAAGATAGAATTTTCAATATTAATAAGTTAAGAATTGGTATTGATTTGTCGAATCCGATAATATCTTCCTCTAATGATGATAATTTAAGCTACGAGATTGTAGGTGATTTACAAATAACTGATGATATCTATCTAGCTGCTGAATTAGGTTCAATAGATAAGTTTATTGAGGATGAAAATATTAATTTTAATTCAGTTGGTGATTATTTAAAAATAGGATTTGATTTCAATCTGTTTAATAATTGGGTTGGAATGGACAACTCAATATATATTGGTCTTAGGTATGCCTCATCCTCATTCTCAAATAAAGTTGATAGTTACATTGTTAGAAGTAGTGACTCTTATTTTTCAAACCTAGTTGATATTGGTTATGAGAATATTTCTCATAATAATTTAAATGGAAATTGGATTGAAATTGTGACAGGACTAAAAGTTGAAACATTTAATAATATATATCTTGGAATTAGTCTAAGATTAAATAAACTATTATCAGATAAAAAACCTTCAAACTTCGATAATCTTTTTATTCCAGGATTTAACAAAGTAACTGATGATAATACTTGGGGGAGTGGATTTAATTACACTCTAACTTATTCAATACCATTTAAGAAAAGAAAGTAAAAAAAAAACCCCTAATTAAAGAGGTTGTTTTTTTAAAAGATAAAGGCGGCGACATACTCTCCCACTAATAGCAGTACCATCTGCGCTGATAGGCTTAACTTCTCTGTTCGGTATGGGAAGAGGTGAGCCCTATCGCTATAACCACCTTAAGATTTTATTAAGGTCATATAACATTTGAAAATATCAGTTAACAATTAAGAAAGTTTGCTACAATAGACTTACGGGTAATTAGTATCACTCAGCTATGACATTGCTGTCTTTACACTTATGACCTATCAACGTTGTAGTCTCCAACGACCCTTAAAAGAAATCTCATCTTGAGGTTGGTTTCGCACTTAGATGCTTTCAGTGCTTATCCATTCCCGACATAGCTACCCGGCGATGCTACTGGCGTAACAACCGGTACACTAGAGGTCAGTCCATCTCGGTCCTCTCGTACTGAAGACAGATCCTCTCAAATTTCTAACGCCCACTACAGATAGAGACCGAACTGTCTCACGACGTTCTGAACCCAGCTCGCGTGCCACTTTAATGGGCGAACAGCCCAACCCTTGGAACCTTCTCCAGCTCCAGGATGTGACGAGCCGACATCGAGGTGCCAAACCCCCCCGTCGATTTGAGCTCTTGGGGGAGATCAGCCTGTTATCCCCGGCGTACCTTTTATCCTTTGAGCACTGGCCCTTCCATGCGGAACCAGTGGATCACTATGCTCTTGTTTCCAACCTGATCGACTTGTCAGTCTCTCAGTCAAGCACCCTTATGCCATTGCACTCTACACACGGTTACCAAGCGTGTTGAGGGTACCTTTAGAAGCCTCCGTTACTCTTTTGGAGGCGACCACCCCAGTCAAACTACCCACCACGCACTGTCCCCTAAAAAGGGTTAGATATCAGAGAAGCAAAGGGTGGTATTTCAACAGCGACTCATAAACGCCTGGCGACGCTTAATCAAAGTCTCCCACCTATCCTACACATTACTTATCCAATATCAATACGAAGCTATAGTAAAGGTGCACGGGGTCTTTTCGTCCCGTAGCGGGTAATCGGCATCTTCACCGATACTACAATTTCACCGAGCTCATGGATGAGACAGCGTCCAAATCGTTACACCATTCGTGCAGGTCGGAACTTACCCGACAAGGAATTTCGCTACCTTAGGACCGTTATAGTTACGGCCGCCGTTTACTGGGGCTTCATTTCAATGCTTTGCCGAAGCTAACATCTCCACTTAACCTTCCAGCACCGGGCAGGTGTCAGACCCTATACATCGTCTTTCGACTTAGCAGAGTCCTGTGTTTTTGATAAACAGTCGCTTGGACCTTTTCACTGCGGCCTACAATAAAGTAGGCGACCCTTCTCCCGAAGTTACGGGTCAAATTTGCCTAGTTCCTTATCCATGAATCTCTCGAGCTCCTTAGAATACTCATCCCAACTACCTGTGTCGGTTTACAGTACAGGCTGCTTAACTTGTTTTTCTTGGAAAAAGTTCCGCCATATTATCACCTCATCCGAAGAATCGGTGTACTATCATCACCTTAAAAGTGATTTCAACGCACATCCGTCAGTGCGCAATGACATTGCTTTTCCGTCACGTTTATTGATAAGCAGGTACCAGAATATTAACTGGTTGTCCATCCACTACCCCATTTGGGTTCGCGTTAGGTCCTGACTAACCCTCAGCTGATTAGCATGGCTGAGGAAACCTGAGTTTTTCGGAGGGGGTGTTTCTCGCACCCCTAATCGTTACTTATGCCTACATTTTCGTTTCTATACGCTCCAGCAAACCTCACAGTTTACCTTCAACGCAGAATAGAATGCTCCCCTACCCAATATAAATATTGCCATAGTTTCGGTGATATACTTATGCCCGATTATTATCCATGCTCGACCGCTCGACTAGTGAGCTGTTACGCACTCTTTAAATGAATGGCTGCTTCCAAGCCAACATCCTAGCTGTCTGGGCAGTCAAACCTCGTTTTTTCAACTTAGTATATACTTTGGGACCTTAACTGATGGTCTGGGTTCTTTCCCTCTCGGACATGGACCTTAGCACCCATGCCCTCACTGCTAAAAAACATTTCATAGCATTCGGAGTTTGTCAGGAATTGGTAGGTGGTGAAACCCCCGCATCCAATCAGTAGCTCTACCTCTATGAAACTTATTTTAACGCTGCACCTAAATGCATTTCGGGGAGTACGAGCTATTTCCTAGTTTGATTGGCCTTTCACCCCTATCCACAGGTCATCCCAAGACTTTTCAACGTCAACGGGTTCGGTCCTCCACTGTATGTTACTACAGCTTCAACCTGCCCATGGATAGATCACTAGGTTTCGCGTCTACCACTGCTAACAAATTCGCCCTATTCAGACTCGCTTTCGCTCCGGTTGCTCCACTGAATGGATTAGCCAAGCTAGCAAAGGTAACTCGTAGGCTCATTATGCAAAAGGCACGCCGTCACACATAAATGTGCTCCGACCGCTTGTAAGCGTAAGGTTTCAGGATCTATTTCACTCCCTTATTCAGGGTTCTTTTAACCTTTCCCTCACGGTACTAGTTCACTATCGGTCTCTCAGGAGTATTTAGCCTTACCAGATGGTCCTGGCAGATTCATACAAGGTTTCACGTGCCCCGTACTACTCAGGATACCTCTATTAATAACATCAATTACCTATACAGGACTATCACCTTCTATGGTTTTACTTTCCAGTAAATTCTAGTTCTATTAGCATTAAATGTTGAGGTCCTACAACCCCTATATTGCCGTAACAACATAGGTTTAGGCTATTCCACGTTCGCTCGCCACTACTAGCGGAATCACTTTTGTTTTCTATTCCTCTGGTTACTTAGATGTTTCAGTTCACCAGGTTCGCTCACTTTACAGTGTGACATATCTTCAATATGCCGGGTTACCCCATTCGGAAATCTGCGGATCAAAGTGTTTGTGCCACTCCCCACAGCTTATCGCAGCTTATCACGTCCTTCATCGCCTCTGAGAGCCAAGGCATTCCCCTTACGCTCTTAATTAGCCTATTGTAACTTTTCAAAAGTTACAAGTAACTCTTAACTCTTTCTTAAATTGTAAAATTATTTTGTATTTAATAATAACAGTATTAAATACATATTTACGTTAACTCTGTACAATCTCAAAAAACTATTAAATTGGATAACTGAATAATTTATGAATTGTACTTGATATTTTCAATATGTCAATGAACTCTTAATCTTAATTTACATTAAGAATAGTGGAGAATATCGGAGTCGAACCGATGACCTCCTGCGTGCAAGGCAGGCGCTCTAGCCAGCTGAGCTAATCCCCCTTTTTCCAAAATGGAATATAGTAGTCTCGGGCAGACTCGAACTGCCGACCTCTACATTATCAGTGTAGCGCTCTAACCGGCTGAGCTACGAGACTCTTTTAGAGATACTATTAAGGGTTAAAAAAAAATGACAGCAAGCAAACGCAAAGGATTGATGCTATAGTCAAGGTCGTCTTTCTCTAGAAAGGAGGTATTCCAGCCGCACCTTCCGGTACGGCTACCTTGTTACGACTTAGCCCCAGTCACTAGTTTTACCCTAGGCAGCTCCTTTCGGTCACCGACTTTAGGTACCCCCAGCTTCCATGGCTTGACGGGCGGTGTGTACAAGGCCCGGGAACGTATTCACCGGATCATGGCTGATATCCGATTACTAGCGATTCCAGCTTCACGCAGTCGAGTTGCAGACTGCGATCCGAACTGAGATCGGTTTTAAAGATTAGCTCCTATTCGCATAGTGGCTGCTTTCTGTACCGACCATTGTAGCACGTGTGTAGCCCAGAACGTAAGGGCCGTGATGATTTGACGTCATCCCCACCTTCCTCTCGGTTTACACCGGCAGTTTCGCTAGAGTTCCCAACTTTACTTGATGGCAACTAACGATAGGGGTTGCGCTCGTTATAGGACTTAACCTGACACCTCACGGCACGAGCTGACGACAACCATGCAGCACCTTGTAAGTAGTCCGAAGAAAGATTCATTTCTGAATCATGCAACTTACATTTAAGTCCTGGTAAGGTTCCTCGCGTATCATCGAATTAAACCACATGCTCCACCGCTTGTGCGGGCCCCCGTCAATTCCTTTGAGTTTCACTCTTGCGAGCGTACTCCCCAGGTGGGTCACTTATCACTTTCGCTTAGCCACTCAATGTACCAATGTACATCGAACAGCTAGTGACCATCGTTTACGGCGTGGACTACCAGGGTATCTAATCCTGTTCGCTACCCACGCTTTCGTCCCTCAGCGTCAGTATATTGTTAGTAATCTGCTTTCGCAATCGGTATTCTGTGTAATATCTATGCATTTCACCGCTACACTACACATTCTAACTACTTCACAATAACTCAAGTTTGCCAGTATCAAAGGCAGTTCTACCGTTGAGCGGTAGGATTTCACCTCTGACTTAACAAACAGCCTGCGGACCCTTTAAACCCAATAATTCCGGATAACGCTTGGATCCTCCGTATTACCGCGGCTGCTGGCACGGAGTTAGCCGATCCTTATTCTTACAGTACCGTCAGCTTTCCACTCGTGGAAAGGTTTCTTCCTGTATAAAAGAAGTTTACAACCCATAAGGCCGTCTTCCTTCACGCGGCATGGCTGGATCAGAGTTGCCTCCATTGTCCAATATTCCTTACTGCTGCCTTCCGTAGAAGTCTGGTCCGTGTCTCAGTACCAGTGTGGGGGATCTCCCTCTCAGGACCCCTACCTATCGGAGCTTAGGTGAGCCGTTACCTCACCTACAAGCTAATAGGACGCATGCCCATCTTTTACCGCCGGAGCTTTGCTTATTAACTCATGCGAGTTAATAAAAACATAGAGCATTAATCAAAATTTCTCTTGGCTATTCTCTAGTAAAAGGTAAGTTGCATACGCGTTACGCACCCGTTCGCCGGTCGCCATCAAATTACAAGTAATTTATGCTGCCCCTCGACTTGCATGTATGAAGCCTGCCGCTAGCGTTCATCCTGAGCCAGGATCAAACTCTTCGTTGTAGTATTTTAAATAAATTATACGACTCTGAATTGACTATGTTTCAAAATGTTTGGTTTGCTAGTTTGTATCTAAATTGATACGCGCTGTCATTTTCAATATTTTCAATGAACTAACAAAAAAAATTTACTGCAGTAAGCAATAAATCTTTTTGCGGCTGCAAATATAAAACCTTTTTTATTGTTTTTAAACAATAATTTAGATTTTATTTTACTTTTTTTTTGGCTTATAAATTTATTAAAACTTTAAGTCCTAAATGTCAATGTTTTATAATATTTATCAACACTTTTTTAAGACTAATTTTTCTCTTTCCAAAACTGATATAAAGTATCAAGGTCAAAATCAAGAGCATAATCTTGTTTTTCTAAGGAACCATCAGAGAATGACCTTTGGAGAATATCCTCTATAAGATAATCCTCATAATCATCAAACGGCTCATATTCATCCTTCAACGATATTGAATAAAAAGAAGCAGCAGTATTATATAGTAAAGCTCTAAATTTATTTCTATACTCAGAAACAATTTTATGAGCGGTCAATCCTGTTTGTCTATTCAATAATTTAACTAAAATTCTTCCTTGAGATCTTGATAATTTTCTTAGTTCATCAGAGAATTCATCATAAACAAACTTTTCGAGTTTTTTCAAATAAAGTCTTTTCTTTCTTTTTGAATTGATTGAGTCAACTCTAGAATCAATTCTATTCATTCTTTCTGATGCAAGTTTTGCATATGGATAAACTTTTTTAACTCTATATCTTAGTATTACATATCTCTTAATTTCCTCATCATTACTAAATTTTAAGGGTTGAAATACTGTTACTTCGTCAAGCATGAATGTGTTTGAAGGTATGGAATCACCCGGAAAAAGAAAATCCAGTTCTTCAATATCATCTTGACAGATCAAACTATTTGAAAAAAAGATAAATAATAGAAATAAATAATATTTCATTTTGCAAATTTAACAAGATGTTAAGTAATAATTGTTAATTTTGATTTTTTAAAAATTATGAAAGTACTTAACTCAAAATCATTAAAGTTTCTTGAAGAATATCTAAACAACGCTGCACCAACCGGATACGAAAGTAATGGTCAAAAAATATGGATGAAATATTTAAAACCATATGTAGACGATTTCATAACTGACAACTATGGGACAGCGGTTGGGGTGATAAATCCAGACAAGAAATTTAAAGTTGTTATCGAAGGGCATTCTGACGAAATTTCATGGTATGTTAATTATATAACAGATAATGGTTTAATATATGTTATTAGAAACGGAGGTAGTGATCATCAGATTGCTCCATCTAAATGGGTTAATATTCATACAAAAAAAGGAATTATAAAGGGTGTTTTTGGATGGCCTGCTATTCATGTAAGGGATTATTCAAAAGAAGCACCCCCAAAAGTTGACAATATATTTATCGATATAGGGGCAAAAGATAAAAAAGAAGTTGAAAAAATGGGAGTGCATGTTGGATGTGTAATAACATATCCCGATTCATTTCAACTTATAAATAAGAATAAATTTATTTGTAGAGCAATTGATAACAGGGCCGGTGGATTTATGATAGCAGAGGTTGCTAGACTACTAAAAGAAAATAAAGATAAACTTCCATTTTGTCTATATGTCACGAACTCTGTTCAAGAGGAGATCGGTTTAAGAGGTGCAGAGATGATAACAAATACATTAAAGCCAAATGTTGCAATTGTAACTGATGTGACTCATGACACCTCTACTCCAATGATTGATGCAAAGAAGGAAGGAGATGTTAAAATTGGGAAAGGACCTGTAATTTCTTATGCACCTGCAGTTCAAAATAACCTTAGAGAAAAAATTATAAATACAGCTGAAAAAAATAAAATACCATTTCAAAGAGCAGCTTCATCAAGATATACAGGAACAGACACAGATGCATTTGCATACAGTAATGGAGGGGTTCCTTCAGCACTAATATCATTACCATTAAGATATATGCATACTACTGTAGAAATGGTTCAAAAAGATGATGTTGAGAATGTTATCAGGTTAATTTATGAAACACTAAAGAATATTAAATCAAACGAGAGTTTTAGCTATTTTGATTAATCTATTTAATCTTCTTTACTCCCATATTAAATAAAGTAAATCCATAAATATCTGCATATTGGTCAATAACTTTTGCTAATGGTGTGCCTGAACCATGACCTGCTTCCTTTTCTATTCGAATTAAAACTGGATTTTCCCCTACATGTTTATCCTGGAGATTAGCTGCAAACTTAAATGAATGAGCTGGTACAACTCGATCATCATGATCTCCAGTAGTGATCATTGTTGCTGGGTATTCTATATTTTGTTTAACATTATGAACAGGTGAATAACCCAAAAGATATTTAAACATCTCTTCTGATTCTTCTGATGTACCATAATCAAATGCCCAACCAGCTCCAGATGTAAATTTGTGATACCTTAGCATATCTAAAACTCCCACTGCGGGAAGTGCAACTTTCATTAATTCCGGCCTCTGAGTCATAACAGCCCCGACTAATAATCCTCCATTTGAGCCACCTCTTAATGCTAAATAGTCTGAAGATGTATAGTTTGAAGAGATAAGGTACTCAGCAGCTGCAATAAAATCATCAAAAACATTTTGCTTATTTAATTTTGTTCCTGAATTATGCCATTCTTTTCCATATTCTCCTCCACCTCTAATATTTGGAACAGCATATACACCGCCTAAATCCATCCAGACAGCATTTGTAACACTAAAACCTGGAGTTATGCTGATATTAAAACCACCATAACCATATAGTATAGTTGGATTCTTACCATCTAAAACTATGTCCTTTTTATGAGTAATAATCATGGGAACTTTTGTTCCATCCTTCGATTCGTAAAAAACTTGTTTTGATGTATATAAATCAGCATTGAATTTAATTTCAGGTTTCCAATAAATATTATAATCACCATTTGTAGGATTGAAAGAATATAAATTTCCAGGAGTGTGATAATTTGAAAATGAAAAATATAATTCTTCTTGGTCTCTTTCTCCATA
>CACGZJ010000007.1 GCA_902577515.1 uncultured Bacteroidota bacterium
GAAAACTATCTAAATTTTGATACATTATCATCGATTGAAACCAGAGAAGTTCTTCTGACTAATATTATTTTAATAATAGGCGCTTCCTTAATATCAGGTTTCTTTACTTTTTTAATGAGGCAGACTATAATTAATGTATCAAGATATATAGAATATGATGTAAAGAATGAAATTTTTACCCATTACCAATCTCTTGATCAGAAATTTTATAAAAGAAACAGGACAGGTGATTTAATGAATAGAATAAGTGAGGATGTTAGTAAGGTAAGAATGTACTATGGGCCAGTCATAATGTACGGAACTAATGCAATAGTTCTTTTTATTGTAATAATTACATATATGTTTAGTGTTGCTCCTAAGCTAACTGTTTTCAGTCTAATACCTCTTCCGATTTTATCAATTTTTATATATAAAATAAGTAATATTATAAATATAAAAAGCACAAAAGTTCAAGAGAGCTTATCTGACTTGTCTACATATTCTCAAGAAAGTTTTAGTGGGATTTCTGTTCTAAAGTCATTTAATATCCAAGATATAATTTTCAATAAGTTTGATGGATATGCATTAATGAGTTTTAAGAATAATTTAAGCCTTGCTAAGATTCAAGCATGGTTTTTTCCAATAATTCTTTTTTTAATTGGACTCAGTAATTTAATAGTAATTTTTATTGGTGGAAGAGAATTTATTAATGGGAATATAGAAATTGGAGTAATAGCAGAGTTCATAATTTATGTAAACATGTTAACATGGCCTGTAACACTTGTAGGATGGGTTACATCAATAGTTAAACAAGCAGAAGCATCTCAAAAAAGAATTAATGAATTTTTAGATTCAAAATCATCTCTAAATGATGGTAAAAATAGTTTAAAAGATAAAAATTCAAAAAATATTGAATTCAAGGATGTTTCATTCACATACCCTCAAACTGGAATAAAAGTTTTTAATTCATTTAACCTTAAAATTGATAAAGGAACAACGCTTGGAATAGTTGGAAAAGT
Organism: uncultured Bacteroidota bacterium; assembly: GCA_902577515.1. Lineage (GTDB taxonomy): Bacteria > Bacteroidota > Bacteroidia > Flavobacteriales > Flavobacteriaceae > Marisimplicoccus. The sequence goes on from CACGZJ010000007.1 coordinate 999, forward strand.
AGGTTCAGGAAAGACTACATTATTAGATCTTATCTGTAGGGTATATGATCCAGATGAGGGATTAATATCATATGAAAAAAATGATATAAAATCATTTAAGATTAATAACCTAAGAGAACTTTTTAGCTATGTTCCACAAAATAATTTTTTGTTTTCAGAGAGTATACTTAAGAATATTCAATTTGGTAATCCAAATGCAACAGAAAGCGAAGTTAAAAGAGCTGCAAAGTTATCTGAAATTGATTCTGAGATTGCCAAATTTGAAAATGGATATCAAACAATACTTGGTGAAAGAGGTGTTACATTATCAGGAGGTCAGGTCCAAAGAGTTTCAATAGCAAGATCCTTTGTTAAAGATTCAGCACTTTACCTTTTTGATGATTGCTTTTCATCTCTAGATACAGATACTGAGGAAAGGCTAATTAAAAACTTAAAAAATAATTTTAAGAATAAATCAGTTATAATTGTTAGCCACAGAGTTTCATGTGTTAAGCATGCTGATAAAATTATTGTTCTTGAAAAAGGAAAGATTATACAAGAAGGGACCCACAAAAACCTAACTAAAATTGATGGTTATTATAAGGAGTTATACAAAAAGCAAAACAGTGAAATTACTTAGTAGTTTTGATTATATTTGACTAAAATTAAATTATGGAAAACCAAAATGAATATAATGCTGAAGAAATTTTCTCAAAAGCATTAAGAGCCGGAAGAAGAACTTATTTTTTTGATGTAAGAGAAACAAAGGCTGGAGATTATTATTTAACAATAACTGAAAGTAAAAAGTTTACAAATGAAGATGGAACATTTTACTACAAAAAGCACAAAATTTATTTATACAAAGAGGATTTTGATGAATTCAATAATTCACTTAAAGAAACATGTGACTTTATAATAGATAAAAAAGGTTCTGAAGTAATCAGTGAAAAACACGACAAAGATTTTGATTCAAAAAAAGAAAAAGAGAAAGAAAAAGAAAAGGATGAATCTTCAGAATCTGATAATAACGATGAAGAAAAAGACTTTGCTGATGTTGACTTTGAAAACGACGATCAATAAATAAAAAACCATTATGAAAAAACTCTTATTACTTTTAATTCCATCACTGTTTTTAAATGCCCAGGTTGGTCTTGATTATTACCTTGGGGATCTTAGTGAATATAACAAGTCTATACCTACTCCCTTAAGCGTAATTGGACATGAGGTTGGAGAATTCCATATAAGCCATGACAAATTAAGTCATTATATTCAAGAGATTTCAAAATCATCTGGTAGAGTTAAACTAGTAAATAGAGGTAAATCTTATGAAAATAGAACGTCTTGGTTAATGATAATTACCAGTGAGTCAAATCATTCAAGATTAGAAGAAATAAGAAAAAAACATTTAGAACTTTCAAATTCAAAGGATAAAGATATTGATGTATCTAATATGCCAATAATTGTATATCAGGGATTCTCAGTTCACGGTGACGAAGCAAGTGGTTCTAATGCTGCTTTACCCTACATGTACCATATGCTAGCTAGTGATTCTGAAGAAACAAAAGAATTATTAGATAATGTAATAATACTTCTAGATGCAAGCTTAAACCCAGATGGTCTTCAACGATTTTCTCAATGGGCTAATAGTAATAAGAATCAAAGCTTAAATCCTGATCCAAACGATAGGGAATATAATCAATATTGGCCAAGAGGTAGAACTAACCACTATTGGTTTGATCTAAATAGGGACTACCTTCCTAATCAGCTTATTGAGACTAATGCAAAAATTCAAACTTACACAGAATGGTTACCAAACATTTTAACAGATCATCATGAGATGGGTACAAACTCATCTTTTTTCTTTCAACCTGGTGTTCCTGAAAGAAAGAATCCTCTTATTTCTGATTTGAATCAAGAACTAACTCGAGAGATTGGGACATATCATGAAGAGGCTCTTAATGAAATAGGTTCTCTTTATTATTCAGAAGAAGACTATGATGATTTCTACTTCGGTAAAGGTTCAACATATCCAGATGCAAATGGAGGTATTGGAATCTTATTTGAGCAGGGGAGCTCAAGAGGTCATATACAAGAGAGTGTTAACGGAATTCTTACATTCCCATTTACTATCAGAAATCAACTTACAACAGCATTTTCAACTATAAAGGCTGCAAAAAATATGAGAGTCAAGCTTTTAAATTATATGAAAGATTTTTATGATGATCAAATTGAGTTGAATCCAAAGTCAAGTGATAATATAGTTTTTGGAAAGCTTAAAGATGAGTCAACTGTTTATCATCTTGCAGATTTATTAAATAGCCATAAAATCAAGTTCAATAAAATATCTGAAGATATTGTTTTAAATGGAAAAAAATTCACAAAAGATAACAGTTTTATAATCCCAATGAATCAACCAAAAAGAACTCTTATAAAGAGTATGTTTAATACTCAGACTAAATTTAAGGATAGTATATTTTATGATATTTCAGGATGGACATTCCCTTTAGCATTTAATGTTAGCTATTCATATACAGATAACCTTAATAAATCTAGTGTTTCCAAGTTGTTTGGAGAAGAAGTTAAAGAAACAAAAAAACCAATAGGAAATGTAGATTCTAAATCTAATTATGCATATTTATTTGAACCACATGAATATTATGCACAGGCTGCTTTATATTATTTAATTAAAGAGGGTTTAAGAGTTAAAACTGCAACAAAAAAATTCTCAATTAAGGGTAAAGAGTTTGATTATGGAACTTATCTTATCCCTGTTCAAAACCAAATTATGAACTCTGAGGATATTTATAATAAACTTTTAGAGATATCTAAAAAATATAATATAAACTTTGAATCTCAATCTACTGGCATAACTTCAGGTATTGATCTTGGATCAGATTACTTTATTATTGTAAATGAACCTAAAATAGGATTAATTGTTGGTGATGGCATAAGAAATTATGATGCAGGTGAAATATGGCACCTACTTGATACAAGGTATAATATACCTATAACTAAACTTGATGTAGATGATCTTAGAGATATAGATCTAGTTAAATATTCTCATATTATTCTTCCAGATTACGATGGATCAAAGCTAAGTGCTGAACAACTAAAGAATTATGTTATTGAAGGTGGTAACCTTATTGCTTACAGAAATTCTGTAAAATGGATATCTAATAATATATATGAGTTAGAGTTTTTATCTAATAATTTAATAGCTTCAGAAGTTTCTTTTTCAGATAAAGAAAAGTTTTATGGAGCACAAGAAACAGGTGGTGCGATATTTGAATCAAATATTGACAAAAGTCACCCTGTAAATTATGGAATCGAATCTAATACTCTGCCATTATTTAGGAATTCAAATGTGTATATGTATAAAAGTGAACAAAGTTTTAGTAATCCTATATCATATACATCCAATCCTTTAATGAGTGGATATATTTCAGAAGAAAACTTGTCAATATTAAAAAATTCTGTTCCATTTAAAGTTATAGATAGTGGAAAAGGTAAAATTTTATTGATGACTGATAACACAAATTTCAGAGCATTTTGGTTTGGCACGAACAGAATTTTACTTAATATGTTATTTCACTCAAATATTATGTAGTTAATTTGAAACATCGTTAAGAAATTTTATTCTGTATAGTCTAAGTTCTTCTTCATCATATTCTCCATCAAACTCTTTCAGAGCGATTGAGATGTCTTCACTCTCAGACTTTAAAAAGTAATCCTTTAGTTCCTCTTGTTGATCTTCGTCAAGTATTTCTTCTAAATAGTAATCAATATCTAGTTTTGTACCAGAAAAAACAATACTTTCAAGTTCTACTAATAACTCATTGAACTCAATTCCTCTTGAATCACTAATTTCATCTAAAGGTATTTTTTTATCAATATTTTGGATAAGAGAAAGCTTTTTCGATGATTTTTCACCTGATGTTCTTAGTACTAAGTCATCTGATTTTTGTATTTGATTCTCTTCAATGTATTCTTTTATAAGTTTAACGAAATAATTACCAAACTTATTGACTTTTCCCTCACCCACACCATTTATATTTTTAAACTCCTCTAGTGATGTTGGATACTTGTATGTCATATCTTCTAAGGAGAATTCTTGAAGAATAGCATATGGAGGTAAAGAATTCTTTTTTGCAATATCTTTTCTTAGTATAATTAATTTGTCCATTAATTTAGCATCAACTATTCCTGTTTTAATACTATTATGCCTAGGTTTATTTTCAATACTAAAATCGTTATCAATAGATATGTCAAACTTATCTTCATTATCTAGATATTTTTTTCCATAATCAGTTATCTTCAAAGATCCTATATCATTTATATCTCTTATTAATATTCCATCTACAATACAATGTGTAATTAAAGTTTTCCAAAAATCTCTATTAATTTCATTTTTTTCCTCAATAGGTAAAGTGTTAACCAATTCTTTAAACGAAATTTTTTTATCAGACTTAAAAAAGTTAAAAATTAGAAATTTGAGTTTTTCAATAGCATTTATTTTTTCTTTAGGATTCTTTGAGTTATCATCCATACTTAAGTCATTATGAATTTTAGGATCATACTTTTCCCCAAAATAACTTAATAAATATTTTCTTCTAGAAATTGAGGACTTTGCAAAATTTTTGACTTCTTTTAAAAGCATTATTGCAATCTCTCTTTCAGAGGATTTCTTTTTCGACAATAACTTTTCCAGTTTATCTGCGTCTTCATCTGAATAATACATTAGACAATGGCTATCGACTCCATCTCTTCCTGCTCTGCCCGTTTCTTGATAGTAACCTTCAATACTTTTAGGAATATCATAATGAATTACGAATCTTACATCAGGCTTGTCTATTCCCATTCCAAAAGCAATTGTTGCAACTATAACTCTACAATCGTCATTTAAGAATTTATCTTGATTTTCTTCTCTTATTTTTTTTTCTAACCCTGCATGATAGGGTAGACTTTTAACTCCATTAATATTTAGTAATTTAGATATATCCTCAACTTTTTTTCTTGATAGACAATAAATTATTCCAGACTGATTAGATTTTGTTTTAATAAATTTTAATAATTCTAAATCTGTTAATTGATTTTTACCCCTTACTTCGTAAAATAAGTTTGGCCTATTGAATGATGATTTAAAAACTTTTGAGTTATTAATCTTTAAATTTTTAACTATATCATCTTGTACTTTTGGAGTTGCTGTTGCTGTAAGAGCCATTATTTTCAACTCAGGATCAATTAATTCTATTATATCTCTAATCTTTCTATACTCTGGCCTAAAATCATGCCCCCACTCAGAAATACAATGAGCTTCATCTATAGCTAAAAATGAAATTTTAATTGATTTTAAAAAATCTATAGTTTCATTTTTAGATAAAGTCTCAGGGGCTATATACAGTAGTTTAGTTTTGTTGTTTATAACATCCTCTTTCACATTAATAACTTGCTGTTTTGTTAAAGTTGAGTTTAAAACGTGAGCTATTGAATGATGTGAACTACTTGCTCTAATTAGATCAACTTGATTCTTCATAAGAGCAATAAGAGGGGATATTACAATTGCTGTTCCCTCCATTATTAATGCAGGCAATTGGTAACAAAGAGATTTCCCCCCCCCTGTTGGCATAATTACAAAGGAATCATTTCCTTCAAGAAGATTTTTTATAACAGATTCTTGATGGTTTTTAAATTCATTGAAACCAAAGTGCTTATCTAAACCTATTTTTAAGTTATACAAAATATGGTTGTTTCAAATTTTATAAATTTGTAGTATATATAATTTATAAAAAAAATCCCATTTTGACTAATTCTGAAATAATTAAAAAAACTGCACTGGATACATTAAATCTTGAATCTAAATCTGTTTCAAATCTCTCAAAAATTATTGACACAAACTTCTGTAAAATTGTTGAATTATTGAAGGATTGTAAAGGTAAGATAGTCCTAACAGGTATTGGTAAAAGTGCAATTATTGGAATGAAAATATCAGCAACTTTAAATTCTACTGGATCAAAATCAATTTTTTTACATCTTGGAGATGCACTTCATGGAGACATGGGGGTTATAGGAAATGAGGATATGGTAATTTGTCTGTCAAAAAGTGGTGAATCAAGTGAAATAATTTCTATTTCAAATTACTTAAATAAAGCCAAAATTAAACTGATTGGTATATCTTGTCAAAAAGGTTCATCTTTAGAAAAAATGTCTGATATGTTTATTCATACAGAGATAGAAAAAGAAGCATGTCATAATAATTTAGCTCCAACAACCAGTTCAACTTGTCATCTCGCTATTGGAGATGCAATTGCAATGTCAATTCAAAAATTAAAAGGTTTTTCTCCTAATGAATTTGGAGAATATCATCCATCTGGTAGTCTAGGAAAGAAGCTTAATCTTTCATTAAATAGTCTAGTTGATAAGAACAGAATACCTATTGTAGATCCACTATCATCCTTTGCAGAAGTTATAAATGAAATTTCATCTAAAATGTATGGAGCCACAGCAGTTTTAAAAGATGATAAAATTGTTGGAATTATTACCGATGGGGATATTAGAAGAGTAATTGAAAAAAGAAAGAATATAGAGAATATAGTAGCTTCTGAATTTATGAGTAACAACCCAAAAGTATTAAACTCAGATATTTTAGCCACTGAGGCTCTAAAAATTATGAAAAAAAATAATATAAGTCAGGTTTTAATTTCTGATAATAATAGTTTTATTGGAATCGTTCATATTTTAGATATAATTAAACAAGGCATTAATGATGAGTAATTTAAAAGATATGTCTTTTCTTGATCATCTTGAAGAATTAAGATGGCATATTATAAGATCTACAATAGCTATTTTATTAGTAGCAGTTGTAGCTTTTTTAGCAAAGGATATAATTTTTGATCAAATAATATTTGGACCTAAAAGAGGAAACTTTATTAGTTATGAATTATTTTGCTCCATTTCTCAGTCATTTGGTGGTAGTGCCTTTTGTTTTGAAGAACTTCCATTTAGAGTTCAAAGCAGAACTGTATCAGGACAATTTTCTGCCCACCTTTGGACATCTATTTTAGCGGGTTTTATTATTTCATTTCCTTACGTAATTTATGAATTTTGGAAATTTATAAGCCCTGGTCTATACAGAAAGGAAAAAGAAGGTGCAAGAGGCTTTATTTTCATTTCATCAACACTTTTTTTTATTGGTGTTCTATTTGGATATTATATAGTAACTCCCTTATCTATAAATTTTCTTGGCAATTATACAATTAGTTCTGAGGTCTTCAATGATTTTGATTTAAGTAGCTATATTGGCCTTTTAAGAGCATCAGTTTTAGCATCTGGTTTAATATTTGAACTTCCAATTATTATACATTATTTAACAAAAGTAGGTTTAGTCACACCGAATTTTTTGAGAAGAAATAGAAAGTTTGCTCTTGTGATAGTATTAAGTCTTTCTGCAATAATTACTCCACCTGATATAGCGAGCCAAATTATAGTAAGTATACCAATCTTGATACTCTACGAAATAAGTATTATAATTTCAAAAATTGGATATAAAAAATTAAATACATAATATTTGTCAAATGATTTTAAGTGCAAGAGAAATATCAAAATCTTACAGAGGAAGGAAAGTAGTAAACAATATTTCAATTGAAGTAAATCAAGGAGAAATTGTTGGTCTACTTGGTCCGAATGGTGCTGGTAAAACTACATCATTTTATATGATAGTTGGAATTATTAAGCCAGAAAAAGGGGATATTTTTCTTGATAAAGAAGTTATATCTACATATCCAATGTATCAAAGAGCTCAAAAGGGTATAGGATATCTTGCACAAGAAGAATCAGTATTCAGAAAACTTTCTGTTGAAGACAATATTCTGGGTGTTCTAGAATTTTCAGACCTTTCAAAAAATAGACAAAAAGAGAAAGCTCAACAGTTAATGGAGGAATTTGGATTAATTAATATTAGAAAAAATAGAGGAGATCTTCTTTCTGGTGGTGAAAGAAGAAGAACCGAAATTGCTAGAGCTTTAGCAAATAATCCTAATTTTCTATTATTAGACGAACCTTTTGCTGGTGTTGATCCAATAGCAGTAGAGGATATTCAATCAATTATTTCTGTTTTGAAAAAGAAAAATATTGGAATACTTATAACAGATCATAATGTTCAAGAAACACTTGCTATTACAGACAGAACTTATTTAATGTTTGAAGGTAAAATTCTAAAGGAAGGTATACCGGAAGATCTTGCAAAAGACGAATTAGTCAGAAAAGTATATTTAGGTAAAAATTTTGAATTTAAAAGAAAAAAAATATAATTTCTTGCTATATCAAAGACCAAAGGTTCCTTATTACATTTAAAAAGAGGTAAAGTATAATTATTAGACAAAATCCTCCAATACCAAAGATTAAAATTATTGGAATACTTAAAACTATAGTAAGAATTTTAAAAATATTATAATCATATTTTCTTAATGAAATTCTTAATGAAAATAGTCTAAAAGGAACATTCATTAGAATAAAACTTGATACTACCAAAATAATTAAAGTATAATTATTAAGAAAATATTCTTTAGACTCAAGAAAATAGTAATGTTCCATCAAAATTGGAAATGAGGCAAAAAATAAAGCATTAGCAGGAGTTGGCAGACCTTCAAACTCATCAGTATAGTCAATAATATTAAATTTAGCTAATCTAAGAGCAGAACCTAGAGTAATAACAAAAGCTATAAATGCAATAGGAGAGACTGAGAAAATCAGATCTAAATTTACTAATGGCTCTAAGTCTAATTCCAAATTAAAATCTGTAACACGATTTCCTGACAATTTAAATAACTGATATACAATAATTCCAGGAACAACTCCACTTGTAACAATGTCAGAGAGAGAATCTAGATGCTTTCCAAATTCTGTTTCTGCATTTAATGCCCTAGCTATAATTCCATCTAAGTAGTCAAAAAAGACTCCTAATAATACAAGAATTAAAACTACTTCAAACTGAAATTGGAATGCGAAAGCAATTGAAAAACAACCACATAGAAGATTAAGTGCCGTTAGAATATTAGGAATAAAGGCTTTTATCATGATATTTGTGTTTCCAATTTATAAAAAAATTGTAATATTAATATTACAAAGTATTTAAACTTATAAAAGTGAGTAGACTTCTCATTTATTCCATACTCTCAGGTATTTTATTAGCTTCTTCATGGCCAATAAGTGGATTCACACCGTTAATATTTATAAGTCTAATTCCCTTGCTTTTAGTTGAAGACATAATTAGTAAGGACAGCTATGATAAAAAGAATATTAGATTATTCTTTTACTCTTATTTTTCATTTCTAATATGGAATCTTTTAACAACATGGTGGATTGTATATACAACTATACCTGGTGCAATTTTTGCTAATGTTGTAAACTCATCATTTTATTCAATCATATTCATATTATATAGCAGAGTAAAGAGAAAGATTGATTACAAAGCAGGAATTTTATTCTTAATAACTTTCTGGATTTCTTTTGAAAAATTTCATCTAAATTGGGAGTTCTCATGGCCATGGCTAAATCTAGGAAATGTATTCTCTGAAAGAATAAATTGGATACAATGGTACGAATTCACGGGAAGTTTTGGAGGTAGCCTGTGGGTCTTATGCTCTAATGTCCTTCTTTTTAGTATTATAAGAAGATTCCATCAATTTGATGATAAAAGAAGATTTTACGTAAGATTATTTGCTAGAACAATTTTGATTTGTATTCCAATCTTAATTTCATTAATAGTTAAACCTTCAATTAAATTAGGTGAAGAGTTTAAAGTTTTACTAACTCAGCCACGTATAGACCCATGGGCTTCAAAGTATGGTAATTCATCAACAAATCTTGATTATTTTGAAATATTTAAAGAGCTAACGTTTAATGAACTAAAATCAGATCAATATGATTTTGTTATTGCACCAGAAACATATTTTTCTGAAGGATATGGCGAGAATTTAGAATATTTTGAATACACCAAACTTCACGATAGTCTCAGTAAATTTCTTAATGAATTTAAAAATACAAATCTTATTTCTGGTATTCAATTTTTTGAATTATATCAAAATGAAGAAGATAAGCCCTCAAAAACAGCAAATTTTGTTAGAGATAAGTTGTGGGTAGATTACTATAATTCTTCAATAAACTTTTCCGCAGATCAGGGATTTGAATACAATCATAAAGCTAAATTAGTGGTCGGTAGTGAATATATGCCTCTTAAGTCTTTTCTAGAGCCATTGCTTGGAAATGTAATGATTGATTTAGGTGGAACTACTGTCTCAAAAGGTATTCAACATCCATCAGAGAGAAAATTATTTAAACATTCAAATAAAGATTTAAAAACTATACCCATAGTTTGCTATGAAACTATATATGGAGAGTATGTTGCTGACTATGTTAATTTAGGTGCAAATTTTATTACTGTAATAACTAATGATGCGTGGTGGTATGATTCTCCAGGGCACAGACATCTTGTGAGTTATGCCAGACTAAGAGCTATAGAAAATAGGAGATATATTGTAAGAAGTGCAAATTCAGGTGTTTCAACTATTATAAATGAAGTTGGAGAGTATAAAGCTAAGTTACCTTTTGATGATAAAGGCACTTTATCAGGAAAAGCATCTACAATTGATAAAAGAACTTTTTACAGTAAAAATGGAGATTATATTGCAAGAGTTAGTATTCTAATTTCAGTTTTACTTCTACTTATTTCATTTTCTAAGCTAAAAAAATAATTTTTGCTTGGAATATTGAAGTTTTAATATATTTTTGAAAAAAAATTATCATGTATTGGACATTAGAATTAGCCTCCTACTTAAGTGATGCGCCTTGGCCAGCCTCAAAGGATGAGCTTATTGACTTTTCAATTAGAACTGGTGCTCCTTTAGAAGTAGTAGAAAATCTTCAATCTCTTGAGGATGAAGGTGATGTCTACGAATCAATAGGAGAAATTTGGCCAGACTATCCCACAGAAGAAGATTACCTCTGGAATGAAGATGAGTATTAATCTTATTTAAATATAATTGGTTTTTTTTTTGATAAATTTGAAAAAAAATTGACATGTCCATTGTTAACTCACTTTTAAAGGTTTTTCTTGGAGATAAATCAGGTAAAGATCTTAAAAAGCTTACTCCACTTGTTGATGAAATAAACAAACATTTCATCGAAATGTCATCTTTATCAAATAATGAATTAAGAGATAAAACAAGCACTTTTAAGAAGATTATATCTGAAAAAACTTATGGATTAGTTTCTTCACTCAAAAAATTAAATGAATCAATAACTAATGAATCCTCAAACATTGAAAAAGAAAAACTTTTTAGCGAGGTAGAAATAGTTGAGAAAGAGCTTACAGAGACAAAAGCTCAGATTCTTGACGAAATATTGCCAGAAGCATTTGCAGTAATTAAGGAAACAGCTAGGAGATTTTATGAAAATGAATCTGTAAAAGTTTCTGCTTCAGAATTTGATAAAGAGATAGGTTCAAAAAAATCATATGTTAATATTGATGGTGAAAGTGCCATATGGAGAAATTCATGGGATGCTGCGGGTAAGAATGTATTATGGGATATGATTCACTATGATGTACAACTTATTGGTGGCATAGTTCTTCATCAAGGTAAAATTGGAGAAATGCAAACAGGTGAGGGTAAAACACTTGTTTCTACTTTGCCAATTTATCTTAATGCTTTAACAGGGGATGGAGTTCATCTTGTAACTGTAAATGATTACCTGGCTAAAAGAGATAGTGCATGGATGGGCCCAATATTTGAGTTTCATGGACTAAGAGTAGATTGTATAGATCATCATAAACCTAATTCACCAGAAAGAAGGAGAGCATATAATGCAGATATTACATACGGAACAAATAATGAGTTTGGATTTGATTATCTAAGAGATAATATGTCTCACTCTTTGGATGATATCGTTCAAAGAAAACATAATTATGCTATTATTGATGAGGTTGACTCTGTTTTAATTGATGATGCTAGAACTCCATTGATAATATCAGGTCCAACCAAGGACGGTGACAGACATGATTTTGATAACCTGAAGCCCAAAATTCAAAATCTTGTTTCTCTTCAAAAAACATATTTATCTACCAAATTAGCTGAGGCAAAATCCTTAATTAATAGTTCTGATATAGAAAAAGGTGGGTTCTTTCTATACAGAGTGTTTAGAGGTTTACCAAAGAATAAGGCTTTAATTAAATTTTTGAGTGAGGAGGGTGTTAAGCAGATTCTTCAAAAAACAGAGAATTTTTATATGCAAGATAATAACAGAGAAATGTATCAGATTGATGAGGAACTCTATTTTACAATAGATGAGAAAATTAATCAAATTGAATTGACTGAAAAGGGTATAGAAACATTATCAAAAGATCTTGATGACAAGGACTTCTTTATAATGCCAAATATAGCTTCTGATATTGCAATTATTGAGAATAAAGGTCTTAAGCCAGAAGAAGAGGCAAAGGAGAAGAATGATCTTTTTAATGAATTTAATATTAAAAGTGAAAGAATTCATACTATAAACCAGCTACTAAAGGCATTTACCCTTTTTGAAAAGGATGTTGAATATGTTGTTGTTGAGAATAAGGTTATGATTGTTGATGAACAGACTGGAAGGATTATGGATGGTAGGAGATATTCTGATGGACTACACCAAGCAATTGAAGCAAAAGAAAATGTCAAGATAGAGGCAGCTACTCAAACTTTTGCCACCATTACTCTACAAAATTATTTTAGACTATACTCTAAATTATCTGGTATGACTGGTACAGCTGTTACTGAGGCAGGTGAATTCTGGGAAATTTATAAGCTTGATGTAACAGAAATTCCAACAAATAGACCAATAGCAAGAAAAGATCAGGATGACTTAATATATAAATCTAAGAGAGAAAAATATAATGCTATTATAGATGAAGTAATTAATCTTAGGAATCAAAAAAGACCTATTTTAATAGGTACTACTTCTGTTGAAATTTCTGAGCTATTAAGTAAGATGTTAAATAGATCAAATATAAATCATAATGTTCTGAATGCTAAACTTCATAAAAAAGAAGCTGATATAGTTGCCGAAGCAGGAAATCCTGGAGTAGTAACTATAGCAACTAATATGGCTGGTAGAGGTACTGATATTAAGCTAAGTAAAGAGGTTATTGATGCTGGTGGTCTTGCAATTATTGGAACAGAAAGACATGACTCTAGAAGAGTTGATAGACAGCTTAGGGGAAGATCTGGAAGACAAGGTGATCCTGGTAGTTCACAATTTTATGTTTCTTTCGAAGATAATCTAATGAGACTTTTTGGACAGGATAGAGTTGCAAATATAATGGATAGAATGGGTCTAAAAGATGGTGAAAATATTCAACACCCAATGGTTACAAAATCAATAGAAAGAGCCCAAAAGAAGGTAGAAGAAAATAATTTTGGTATAAGGAAAAGATTATTAGAATATGATGACGTAATGAACTCTCAGAGAAATATAATTTATACTCTTAGAAAAAATGCTTTAAGAGGTGATAAACTTCAAATTGATATTTCTAATATCATGTTTGACACAATTGATGAGATAGTAAGGGCTAACAAAGCAACAAATAACTATAAAAATTATGAATTTGAATTAATTACTACTTTTTCAATGACATCTCCTATTGATGAAAATGAATTTTTAGAATCAGATGAAGAAATAATTATAAATAAGCTTTTTGATGAGTTAAAAACATTCTATGCTAATAAAAAAGAGCTTAATAGAGTTATAGCTCTGCCTGTAATTAAAAATGTATACGAAAATAAAAGCAACTCATTTAAAAGGATTGTAGTTCCATTTACCGATGGAAAGAAAGTAATAAATATTGTTACCGATTTAGAGAAATCATATGAAAGTAATGGAGAGAATTTAATTGAGGATTTTGAGAAAAGTATATCACTTGCAATAATTGATGAAAAATGGAAAAATCATCTTAGAAAAATGGATGAATTAAAACAGTCAGTCCAACTAGCAGTTCACGAGCAAAAAGATCCTCTTTTAATATATAAATTTGAAGCTTATGAACTTTTTAAATCAATGATTCATGTTCTAAATAAAGAATTACTTTCTTTCTTATTTAAATCAAATCTTCCAAATAATCAAGGAAATATAAAAGATGCTGGATCAAATATGAATTCTAGTAATGATTACAAGACATCAAAAGAAGAAAGCTTAAATAGTGACCAATTAGCTGAAAGAGCAAGAAGTATTGGTGCAAGTGCAAGTCAAAACTCTCAAAAGGTTGAAACTATAACAAGGGAACTTCCAAAGATTGGCAGAAACGAAAAAGTTGAAATACAAAACTCTTCAACAGGCGAAACAAGAATGCTAAAGTTTAAGCAAGCTGAAAAACTTCTACAAAACGGTGAATGGGAGATTAAAAAGTAATCTTAATATAATTTCCAATGATTTATGCATTTAGTATGAATATTTCATTTTTTTAATGCTTTTTTTATCATTTTAATAATTATTTATCAATTATAATTTGTTTAACATACATAGATTTTGTCAATAAATTCATAATTATACATTTGTAGGTCACTTATGAAATTAAAAGACCAAGGACTCTATTTATCTGAATTTGAGCATGACAATTGTGGCGCAGGTTTTATTTGTAGCTTAAACGGTGAAAGAACTAATACTATTATTAGTAAAGCATTAAATATACTTACCTGTCTAGAACACAGAGGTGCTGTTAGTTCAGATGGTCGAACAGGAGATGGAGCTGGAATTTTAATTGAAATACCTCATAATTTTTTTAAAAAAAAATGTGATTTCAACTTACCAAAAGCAAATGAATATGCAGTTGGGATGGTATTTCTTCCTAATAAAATCAATCAATCAAATTATTGTATTAAAATATTTGAAGATGAAATCAAAAAACAAGAGCTAGAAATTATTGGATGGAGAGATGTTCCAGTAAATTCTAAAGTTGTAGGTTCTATTGCTAGTAAGACCCAGCCAACAATCAAACAAGTCTTTATTAAATCAAAAGATTCTAAATTGAATGAAAAGCAGTTTAATTTAAAGCTTTTTGTAGCCAGAAAGATTAGTGAAAATATTATTTATAACTCTGAGCTGTCTCAAAGTGATTTTTTTTACTTTTCAAGTCTTAGTTTAAGAACTATTATATACAAGGGTCTGCTAATCCCAGAGGATATTGAAAGATTCTACACCGATTTAACTAACAAAGATTTAGTTACTAAACTTGCACTTGTTCATCAAAGATTTTCAACAAATACATTCCCAACATGGGATCTTGCTCAACCATTTAGATATATGTGTCACAATGGTGAGATAAATACTTTTAAAGGAAATATAAGTAGAATGAAATCCAGGGAGGAGCTTTTTGAGTCTTCTGAAATCTCTGATGGTGATATGAAAAAGATTTTACCAATAATTGTTCCAAAAAAATCTGACTCAGCGTCTATGGATATGGTTGTTGAATTGTTATTAATGACAGGCAGATCGCTTCCTGAAGTAATGATGATGCTTGTCCCTGAAGCCTGGGAGAAGCATAATTCTATGAGTAAAAGTAAAAGGGCTTTCTATAATTATAATAGTTGTATTATGGAACCTTGGGATGGACCAGCCTCTATTCCATTTACAGATGGAAAATTCATTGGAGCTCTTCTTGATAGAAATGGTCTTAGACCATCAAGATATACTGTGACAAAAGATGGTTATGTAATTATGTCATCAGAGACAGGTGTAGTTGACATAAAACCAGATAATATCCTGTCTCATGGAAGATTGGAACCTGGTAAGATTTTTTTAGTTGATATGGAAGAAGGCAGGATAGTTAATGATGATGAAATCAAAGAGGATATTGTCTCTAAGAGACCCTACGAGGATTGGATAAATAAAAATATTCTTCAATTATCAGATGTACCTTATACAGGAAACAGAACTCCAGATGAAAAACTAAGTTTAGAAACAAGATTGAAAATATTTGGCTATACAAAGGAAGATTTTAGAAAAATAATAATTCCAATGTGTCAAACTGGTAAAGAGGCTATAGGATCTATGGGAACAGATACTCCTCTGGCAGTTCTCTCTAAAAAACCTCAACTTATTTACAACTATTTCAAACAGTTATTTGCTCAAGTTACAAATCCACCATTAGATGGTATAAGAGAGGAGATTATAACAGATACAAGCCTTTCACTTGGAAGAAATTATAATTTGTTTGAAATAGATGAAGAGCACTCAATAAATCTGACTATTAAAAATCCTATCATTTCCAATGAAGATCTTGATAAGATTAAATATATAAATCATAAAAATTTCAAAGCAAGTTCAATTAAATGTTTATATGAATTCAAGAAAGGTCACAATGGAATTGAAGAGGCTTTAGACAAAATTGTTTTGAAAATAGAAAAGTGTATTGATCAGGGAAGTAATATAATAATTTTAAGTGATAGACTTGTTTCTAAAAAAATGTCTCCTATTCCTATTCTTCTCGCCTGCTCTTATGTTCACCAGACAATGATAAAGAAAAAGAAAAGATCTAAATTTGGTATAATAATTGAATCAGCTGAGCCTAGAGAGCCTCACCACTTCTCAATGCTTTTTGGATATGGTGCAAGTGCAATAAACCCATATTTAGTAAATGAGGTGATTGAATATCACTACAATTCAGGACATTTGAATAATGTTTCAATAGATTCTGCTATTTCTAATTTTAATGATGCAATTGCAAAAGGGATTCTAAAAATTATGAATAAAATTGGTATTTCAACACTAAATTCATATAGGGGATCACAGATTTTTGAAGCACTTGGACTTAAAACAAATTTTATCAATAAATATTTTCAAAACACCCCTTCAAGAATTGAAGGAGTTGGTCTATATGTTATTGAAAAGGAAATCAGTGAAAGAATAAATTATGCATTTAACTCTGAATCTGACTTCTCGTCAATAGAAACTGGTGGTGATTACAGATGGAGAAGAGATGGAGAGAGTCATATGTTTAATCCATCAACAATTTCTAAACTTCAAAATTCAGTAAGAACAGAAAGCTACTCCTCTTACAAAGAATATTCCGATATAGTAAATAAACAAGAAGAGCAATTAATGACAATAAGAGGTCTTCTGAAGTTTATAGATTTTAATCCAATTCCAATTGAAGAAGTGGAACCGTGGACTGAGATTGTTAAAAGGTTCAAAACAGGTGCTATGTCATATGGGTCTATTAGTAAAGAAGCTCATGAGAATCTTGCTATCGCAATGAATAGAATTGGAGGTAAAAGTAATTCTGGTGAAGGAGGTGAAGACTCTAGTAGATTTAATAAGGATAAAAATGGTGACTTAAGGAATAGTTCAATTAAACAAGTTGCTTCTGGTAGATTTGGGGTTAGCTCATACTATTTATCTAACGCTGATGAAATACAAATAAAAATGGCACAAGGTGCTAAACCTGGAGAGGGTGGACAACTTCCAGGACCTAAAGTAAACCCATTAATTGCTAAAGTGAGAAATTCTACTCCATATGTAGGACTTATCTCACCTCCACCACACCATGATATTTACTCAATTGAAGACTTAGCTCAACTAATTTTTGATTTGAAAAATGCTAATAGAAATGCTCGAATTAATGTTAAACTTGTCTCTGAAGTTGGAGTTGGTACAATTGCTGCTGGAGTGGCAAAAGCCAAAGCTGATGTTATTTTAATTTCTGGTTATGATGGAGGAACTGGAGCTTCTCCTTTAACTTCATTAAGACACGCTGGATTACCATGGGAACTTGGAGTTGCAGAAGCACAACAAACCTTAGTTTTAAATAATTTAAGAAGCAGAGTTGTTTTAGAGTGTGATGGACAATTAAAAACTGGTCGTGATGTGGCAATTGCATGTTTATTGGGAGCTGAAGAGTTTGGTTTTTCAACTGCACCTCTGGTTGCATCTGGATGTATAATGATGAGAGCATGTCATTTAAATACTTGTCCAGTTGGTATAGCAACTCAGGATCCTGAGTTAAGAAAAAACTTTAAAGGTAAACCTGAGCATGTCATTAATTTCATGTATTTCGTTGCTCAGGAATTAAGAGAAATAATGGCTAATCTTGGCTTTAGAAGTATTGACGAGATGGTTGGTCAGACACAAAAACTTAAAGCTAAGACTGGAATTGATGATTATAAAGTCAAAGGTATTAATTTGGACAAATTACTTTATAAACCTCTATCTGGAGATGATGATAAGCTAAGAAATACTTCAAAACAAAATCACAACTTAGATAGTGTGTTAGACTTTAAAATATTAAAAGTTGCAAAATTGTCTGTTAATAATAAGGTGAAATCTTCATTTGAATTTAATATTATGAATACCGATAGAGCTGTTGGAGCACTATTAAGTAACGAAATTTCAAAGATTCATGGTGAGAAAGGGCTTCCAAAAAACACTTTAAAAATAACTTTTAATGGTTCTGCTGGTCAAAGTTTTGGCGCTTTTTCTGTTAGAGGATTAAATATGACAGTCTATGGAAACACAAATGACTATTTTGGTAAAAGTTTATCTGGTGCAACACTTGCTGTTAGAGTTCCAAAAGAGTCAAGTATTGTTTCAAATGAAAACATTATAATTGGAAATGTTGCTCTTTATGGTGCCATAAGTGGTGAGGCCTACATTAATGGTATTGCAGGTGAACGTTTTTGTGTAAGAAATTCTGGAGCAAAGGCGGTAGTTGAGGGTGTAGGTGATCATGGATGTGAATATATGACCGGTGGAACTGTTTTAATTCTAGGTAAGATTGGAAGAAACTTTGGAGCTGGAATGAGTGGTGGTATTGCTTATATTTATAAAGAAGATAAAAGGTCAGTCAAGAATTTTAATATTGAAATGATTGATCTTGAAACACCCAATATCCAAGATGAAGATATAATTTATGAAATGCTAGAAAACCACTTTTCTAACACAAATAGCGAAATAGCAGAAAAAATATTATCAAATTGGAAGAATGAAAAGAAAAACTTTATCAAAGTAATGCCTAAAGAATACAAAATAGCTTTAGAAAGGATAGCAAAAGAAAAAATAGATCAGTTAATTCAATAATGGGAAAGGTTAAAGGTTTTAAGGACTATGATAGAATTGACGAGAAGTATATTCCCGTTAGAAAAAGGTTAAAGAACTATAAAGAGTTTACAATATCTCCAAAAAATAAAGAATTAAAATCCCAAGCTGCAAGATGCATGGATTGTGGTGTCCCTTTCTGTCATAGTGGCTGTCCATTAGGTAATTTGATTCCTGATTTTAATAACCTAGTTTATAATAATAAATGGAGAGAAGCTCTTGATGTTCTTCATTCAACCAATAATTTCCCTGAATTTACTGGGAGACTTTGTCCAGCACCATGTGAGGCTGCATGTGTTTTAGGAATTATTGATCCACCCGTTTCAATTGAATTGATAGAAAAGCATATAGTGGAAAAAGGCTTTAGTGAAAACTGGATAGTACCTAGAATTCCTAGTAAAAGGACAGGTAAAAAAGTTGCTATTGTAGGTTCTGGTCCAGCTGGTCTAGCAGCCGCACAGCAATTAAATTCAGTTGGCCATAAAGTTACTGTATATGAAAGAGATGATAAAATTGGAGGTTTACTTAGATACGGTATTCCAGACTTCAAGCTTGAAAAGAATGTAATTGATAGGCGTTTAAAAATTCTAGAAAAGGAAGGTGTTACTTTCAAATGTAATTTAGAGATCGGAAAAGATATTGATATTACTGACCTTGAATCTAAATACGATAGCATTTTATTATGTACGGGGTCTACTATAAAAAGAAGTCTTGATATCCCAGGTATTGATTTACCTGGTGTTATTCAAGCTATGGATTTTTTGACTCATAATAATCGTTTCGTTGATAATCAATTAAGTGATCATCTCGAATGCTACAATGCAAAAGGAAAAAACGTTATTGTTATTGGAGGTGGAGATACAGGTTCAGATTGTATAGGTACTTCCAATAGGCACGGAGCAAAAAATGTAATAAATTTTGAACTTGCTTCAAAACCTCCAACTGACAGAAGTGAAGAGAATCCATGGCCTTATTGGCCTTTCACACTTAAAACATCATCTTCTCATGAGGAAGGAGTTGAAAGAGAGTGGAGTATATTAACTAAAGGATTTGTTAGCGACTCTGATAATAATCTAATTGGTCTTGAGACAGTAAATGTTAAATTTGATTCTGACAAAAAAGAGTTCATTGAAATATCTGGTTCAACTAAAACATGGGATTGTGATTTAGTTATTTTAGCTCTTGGATTTACAGGACCTGAAACTGATCTTCCAAATAAATTTAATCTTGAAATTAATAAACGAGGTAATATAAGCTCAAACTCAAACTACCAAACTAAGAGAAATAATGTTTTTACTGCAGGTGATTGTAGAAGAGGCCAATCACTGATTGTTTGGGCTATATCTGAGGGAAGAGAAGCTGCTCACCACATTGACAAGTTCTTAATGGGAAGTTCTAACTTACCTCAAAAAAGCACGTTAGGAGACCTATAGATATATTTCCATAAATTAGTATTATGAATTCAGAGAGGATTAAATTCCTAGTAATTTCAAGTGCCTATCCCTATAGAGGAGGTATTTCAGATTCTACTCATTCTTTTTGTAATGAGCTTATTGATTCAGGAGTATCTAATGAAGTTTGGACCTTCTCATTATTATACCCAAGTTTTCTTTTTCCTGGAAAAACCCAATATAGCAAAGAGAGATATAAGCAGAAATTTCAAATTAAAAGAAAGATTAATACTATTAATCCCTTTAATTGGTTAATGGTTTCCAAAAAAATTAACAAATTAGATCCAGAAGTAGTAATCTTTAGATATTGGTCTCCAATTTTATGTTTACCCTATTATTTTATTAGTTTTTTTTTAAGTAAAAAAATAAGAGTTATTGGTATTGTAGATAATTGGAAAAATCATGAAAAAATTCCTTTTGAGGGTATCCTAAGAAAACTTTTTCTAAAATCATGTTCAAAATTTATTTCATTTTCTGAAAATATTGCAGAAATGATTCGTTTTAACACTAGAAAAGAGGTGTTATCTCTATATCATCCAATAAACACAAATCTTCCCATACTTAAAAAGAAAGCAAAAGCAAAAAATGATTTAAACTTGAAAGACTATAAGTATGTAACATTTGTTGGACTTATCAGAAAATATAAGGGTGTTCAAACATTTATAAAGTCTATTAACTATATAAAAGATGATAATATAAAATTCATAATTGCAGGAGAGTTTTATGATTCATTAAATGAGTGCATACAATTAATTGATGAACTTAATCTGAGTGAAAAAATATTAATTGACAATAACTTTCTTGAGCTTGATAGGATAAGAGATTATATATGTGCAAGTGAATTAATAGTTCAGCCTTATATTAATGCAAGTCAAAGTGGAATTACACCTCTTGCCTACTTCTATAATAAACCTTTAGTTGTTTCAAAAGTTAGAGGATTAAAAGAAATAATAAATAAAGATCAAAGCGGCGAAGTATTTGACAAAACTCCTGAAAATTTAGCAAAAGCAATTCTAAATTGTATTGACGAAAAAAGAAATCAACTATATATCTCAAATATTATTAAAGCAAAAAATTATTATTCTTGGTCAACTTTTGTTGAGAAAATTAAAACTATATAGGTATATCTTATATATAACAATTGCATTTATAGTCCCAAAAACTGCACCTACTAAAATATCAATTGGGTAATGTACACCAAGATAAATTCTACTATATGAAATTAAAAATGCATATATGGCAAATAATAGAATTAATAATCTATTTGATGATCTTAATAATAGACCGAAAAAGATTGCCAATGAAAAAGAATTTGATGCATGAGCTGAAAAGAATCCATATCTTCCACCACATGACTCTTTCACAAGCCTTAATGAGTCAGCAATTAGTTCATTATAACATGGTCTAAGCCTTTGAAAGGAATCTTTAAATAAATTTGAACTTTGATCTGAAATGGTTATAAGTATAGCTATAGCAATAATTAAACGAAATAAAATTTTAGTCCTTTTTTGATTATTAATTGAATATATATAGGCAATTAGTATTAGTAAATAGACTATTACATTAGCTTCAGTTTGTGAAAGAAACATCCAGAAATTATCAAAAAATGGGTTACCTAGATTATTAAAGTATAAGAATAAGTCTGAATCAAGTTTTAAAATTTCCTCAATCATTAAGTCTTATTATTTTTCTAGAAAGATAATTAAATCTTAAAAATAGAAACAAAGAGGAAGAAAATAAACCAGACAAAAGTCCTAGCCATATTCCAACCATTGATAAACTTGTATAAAAGCCAAGATAATATGATATTGGAAATCCAATAACACCATATGAAAGAAATATAATTATTGCGGGCTTATTAACATCCTGCATTCCTCTTAAAGCTCCAAGAACTACTGCTTGTATACCATCAAAAAGCTGGAATACACCTGCCACAATTAATAATTTTGATGCAATCTCTAATACATGATTAACATCAGTTAAATTTGAAGGATTACTGGGGTCCAAATAAAGAAGAGGTAAAGAATCATTAAAAAGTAAAAAAATCATACAAAAAATTACATCAATAGATATTATAAGTAGAATAGTTGATAAAGCAACTTCTCTTAGTTTTTTAAAATTCATCATACCCCTTTGATTTCCTACTCTAATCATAGCTGCAACTCCAACACCTAGAGCAACCATATATGTCATTGAAGAAAGGTTAAGAGCAATCTGGTTAGCAGCTTGAGAATTTTTACCAATGAATCCTGACATCCAAACTGCAGATATAAAGAATGCTACCTCAAAAAAACTGTGAAGAGCAGATGGAAGACCTAAATAGAGAATTTTTTTCAATCTTTTAATCTCTACTTTAGATGGAAAAAATCTTTTTAAATAGACAGATAATTTCTTATGAAGCTTGAGATAAAAAATAATAAATAATAGCATACAGAATCTAGCTATTAAAGTACCTATTGCTGCCCCCTCTACCCCAAGCTTTGGAAAAATCCAATAACCAAAAATTAGAAAGAAGTTTAAAGCAACATTAATGATATTTCCTACAATAGTTGAATACATTGCAGCTCTTGTAAAAGACATACCATCAGCAAATTGTCTAAAAGCTTGGAAGTTTACTGTAGCTATTAGAGATATCGATACCCAAAAAAGATATGGCGAAGCAAGTTTAACAACCTCTTGTGGTTGATTCATAGAGTATAACAGATTCCTATTTAAAAAAACTATTAAGAACAAGAATAAACCTAAAAATAAGCAGATTAAAAAACTATGCTCAAATATTCTTGATATATCATTATTTTTTTTTGCACCGTCTGCTTCAGCAATTAAAGGAGTAATAGCCTGAGAAAATCCAATACCTAAAGACATTGCGATAAAAACAAAACTATTTCCTAAAGAAATAGCAGCAAGCTCAGCAGTACCTAATTGCCCTACCATTACATTGTCAATAAATTGAACAAATGTATGACCTAGCATACCTATCATTACCGGGTATGCTAACTTTAGGTTATACTTGAATTCTTTACTGTAATTTCTGAACCTTTTGATTATTTGGTTCATGATTAGAGCTTATAATTATCCATAAGATAGACTATAGAGGCCATTGTAGCAGCTCCAAGCTCTAGTTCACGCTTGTTAATTTTATCGAAAGTATCAGATGCTGCATGATGATAATCAAAATATCTTTGGGGGTCAGGCCTTAATCCAGCTAAAATAATATTACCATCTTTTAAAGGACCAATATCAGCTCCACTTCCACCTTGAAGAAAGCTTACCCCATAATCATTAAAATATTTCTCAAACTTTTTTAGGGATTTAAACTCCGTATCAGATGTATCAAAACTAATTCCTCTAGGAGTAAAACCTCCTGCATCAGATTCAATGGCAAAAAAATGTTTTTCATTTTTGAGTTTTGCAACTTCAGAATATTTATTTCCACCTCTTAGTCCATTTTCTTCATTAGCAAATAAAACTACTCTAATAGTCCTTTTAGGGATATAATCTAAAGATTTAAAAATTCTTAGCACTTCCATTGATTGAACAATTCCTGCACCGTCGTCATGACTTCCATCTCCTAGATCCCATGAGTCAAGATGTCCACCTACAACAATTATTTCATCAGGCTTTTCTGACCCCGTAATTTCACCAATTACAGTATGATTTAACACATCAGGAAAGTTTCTAGAATTCTGTCTAAAAAAGAACTTTATTTTTGGATTTAAGGATAACATAGAACTTAAAAGTTCAGCACCATTAGTACTAATTGCAGCAGCAGGTATTCTCTGACTTATTGATAAGCCTTCATAATACATAGAACCTGTGTGAGGATAATTATCTAAAGTTGTAGTCATTGATCTGACAATAACACCTACAGCTCCTAGTTTAGCTGCTTGAACAGCCCCTTGTGTCCTTTGATTAACACTTCCGCTATATGCTTGAAAAGTGTTAATCAATGTTACATCCATTGGACGATTAAAAAAAACTATTTTTCCACTAATTGAGTCTCTTCCTATATCTCTTAACTCCTTAAAGCTTTTAACTTCAACTATATTTGCAGAAATTCCAATTGATGGAGTTGAAATTGAACCGCCTAATGCTACAATTGGAACAGAGATATTATTTCCTGGTCTTGTTTCTATATGTGCATATTCAGGAGCACCCCTAACCCATTTTGGTACCATAACTGGTTGAAGCCATACTGAATCGATTTCTAAAAGATTAAGTTCTTCTTTACCCCATTTTACTGACCTTTCATAATTAATAGATCCTGATAGTCTTCCTCCAATTTGGTTAGATAAATAGTCTAGCCATTCATAAGATTTTCCATTTGACAGAGCTTCATCATATATTTTATCAATAAAAACAGAATTTTCTTGAGAAGTTTGAGAATTACTAAAATTTAATGTAAGTAGTGAGACTAGAATTATTAAGAATCTCATATTATTATTTTTTTGAAGCAAATAAACTTACGTCATCCTTTGATATAGTTTCACCTCCTAAAATAATTAACCGCTCAACTACATTTCTTAATTCTCTTACATTACCTGACCAGTTATAATCTTCTAGAAGTTTCAGTGATTCTTTACTGAACTTTTTTGTTTCAATTCCTTGTTCCTTTGAAATTATATTAGAAAAATGATCTACAAGAACTGGAATATCTGACTTTCTCTTACTCAATTCGGGTACTTTAATCACAATAACAGCTAACCTATGGTATAAGTCCTCCCTAAAATTACCATCGTCTATTTCTTTTTTTAAGTCCTTGTTTGTAGCAGCTAGAACTCTAACGTCAACACTTATGTCTTTTTGACTTCCTACTCTTTGAATTTTATTTTCCTCTAAAGCCCTTAAAACTTTAGCTTGTGCAGCAAGACTCATGTCTCCTATTTCATCTAAAAATATAGTTCCATTATTTGCAGCTTCAAACTTACCCTCCCTATCCTTTACAGCAGAAGTAAAAGAACCTTTAAGATGCCCAAAAAGCTCGCTTTCAATTAGTTCTGAAGGAATAGCAGCACAGTTTACTTCAATAAATGGGGATTTAGCTCTACTACTTTTCTCATGAATATTATGGGCAACAAGCTCCTTTCCAGTTCCGCTTTCTCCAGTTATCAATACTCTTGCCTCAGTCTTAGCAACCTTATCAATCATTGCATGTATTTCCATAATGGACTTTGAATTGCCAATTATTTCATATTTTTTGGCAACTTTTTTTCTTAAGATTTTATTTTCAGCTACTAGTTCTTTTTTCTCTAGAGCATTTCTTACAGAATTAATAAGTCTATTTAGATCTGGGGGTTTAGATATAAAATCATATGCTCCAAGCTTCATAGATTCTACAGCAGTTTCAATGTTTCCATGACCGGTTAACATAATAAAAGGAACAGTAGAGTTAGTCTTTCTAGTTCTTTGAAGTAGCTCAATACCATCTACTTTAGGCATCTTTATATCGCAAAGAACAAGATCATAGGAATCATTCTTAATAAGATCAAGGCCTTTCTTTCCATCAGATGCTTCATGAATTTCAAAACTAGAGTCCTCATCTGTAAGTATTCTTACTAGAACTCTTCTGATTGGTTCCTCATCTTCAATTATAAGGATTTTGCTCATTTTAAGATTATTAGATGGTCTAAGATAAAATTATTTATGCAAACATATCTCTAACTTTTTCAAAAAAGGACTTTTCAGATTTTTTAGGGTTTGGCTTAAAATTATCATCATCTAGCATTTCTTTAAAGAAGTCTTTCTGTTTTTTATTTAAAGTCTTAGGTGTCCAAATATTTACATGAACTAATAAGTCCCCTTTAGAATATCCATTCAGATCTGGGATCCCTTTATTTCTTAATCTTAGTGTTTTTCCAGATTGAATTCCTGACTCCAGCTTTATTCTAACTTTTCCATCAATTAAGTGAATGTCTTTTGAAACACCAAGTGCAGCTTCTGAAATACTTATATACAGATCATAGTGAAGATGCTTTCCGTCCCTAGTAAATAGATCATTATTTGATTCCTCTATTAATACTAAAAGGTCTCCAGGAATACCGTTAGGGTTATTAGAATCATTTCCTTTAGCTGATACTTTAAGTTGCATTCCTTCCTCAACACCTGGAGGAATTTTAATTGAAACTGTTTCTTCAAAATTTAGCATTCCATTAGAATCTGATCCTGCACCTCTAGATGTAATTGATTGACCTGCACCATTACAGTTTGGACATATTGAAGTAGACTGCATTCTACCTAAAATTGTATTTGTAATTCTAGAAACTTGGCCAGAACCATTACAAGTTGTACATGTCGAAAATTTAGAATCAGGTGAAAGAGTTTTTCTTTTAACCTTGATTTTCTTCTCAACACCATTCACAATTTCTTCTAGTGTTAACTTTACCCTTATTCTAAGATTTGAACCCTTTGAAACCCTTTGACCTCCTCCTCCAAATCCACCAAAAGATGAACCAAATGCACTACCAAAAATATCTCCAAATTGACTGAAGATATCATCCATGTTCATGCCACCTGCACCAAACCCACCTGCACCATCAAAAGCACTATGACCAAACTGGTCGTATTTTGCTTTCTTATTAGGGTCACTAAGAACTTCGTATGCTTCAGCAGCTTTTTTAAAATTTGCTTCTGCAGTTTTATCTCCAGGATTTTTATCGGGGTGATATTGAATAGCTTTTTTTCTATATGCTTTTTTTATCTCAGCAGTAGAAGCGCTTTTTGATACACCCAATATTTCGTAATAATCTTCTTTCATAACTTTTTATTGAGCAACAACAACTTTTGGGAATTTTATAACCTGATCACCTAATTTATAACCTCCTTCGATTATATCAATTATTTTTCCCTTTTGATCATCATTTTGAGCAGGAATTTGACTAATTGCTTCGTGAATTTCTGAGTCAAATGAATCACCAATCTTAACTTCCAATTCTTCAAGACCTTGGTTTTTTAGAGTTTCTATAAGCTTATTGTAGATTAACTGGATGCCTTGATTATCCTCCTGATTTGCATCCTCCTGATTTAAAGCTCTTTTAAAATCTTCAACAACAGGTATCAAACTAGATAGAACTTCTTTACCTGCTGTTTTAAATAAATCAATTCTTTCTTTTGCAGTTCTCCTTTTATAGTTTTCAAATTCAGCAAATAATCTTACATATTTATCCTTCTCATTATTTATTGTTTCATTTAACTCTTTGACCGAAGGTGATTTCTTCTTAGTAGTACTTGATTTAGCAGTTTTAGTTTCAGTTTTCTTTTTGTTCATGAACTATTTTACGTTATTATAAGCAATTTTTTTGCCATCTTAATTTTATGTCAGAATGTCATATATTTTTTGATAGGTCTTTCAAAGCATCATCAATATATTTAAACGAAAAGTCAGACTCACTAAGTTTAATCGATTTTACTTTTTGACTAGAAAGAATAACCTCAGACATTTTACCAAATACTGACTTAATTATAAAAGAAGGTATGTTAGGAAATATAACTCTTGACTTATTAAAAATTGCAATTTTATTTATCAACTCATTTTGTTTAACTGGATTTGGAGCAACTAAATTATAAGTTCCCCTCCAGGAATTCTCACAGCTTGATAAAATAATTTTAGCAGCATCTTTTTCGTGGATCCATGATTGCCACTGATTACCATTTCCAACAGGAGAAAGTATGAATAATTTTGATAGCATCTTACATATTTTATATAGCCCACCTGACTTTGATAAAACAAGCCCTATTCTCATTATGGAAAATGAAATATCAGGAAGTTTACTTTCAAATTTTTTAACTTCATTTTCCCACTTTACAACAACTTGATTAATAAATGAATTAGGATTATCGATTGAATCATTTTCAGAAGATGTAAAATCTGAAGAGTCTCTGTATGCAGATATTGCAGAAGCATTAACGAAAGATTTAATTTTAATTTTTTTCTTTAAAATAATATCTAAAATAAAATTTGTTGACCCTACTCTACTTTCGAATATTTTAGTTTTATTGGCTTTTGTCCATAGATTAAATACAGAAAAACCTGCAAGATTTATTACGCAATCAACATCATTGAAACAATCTAAGTCAATATCCTCTTTTTTAGGATTCCAATAATAGTATTTTAACTGTGGATTATGGGATTTTAAATTTTTATTTCTAGTTAGAATATTAACCTCGTATTTTTTCTTGAATACAAGATTTGCAATTTCTTTACCTAAAGTCCCTGAACCACCTGTAATTAATACCTTCATATTGATTTTTTAATTATCTTCGAATTCTATGAAAATGATTAAATCTAAGAGTACAAAAATAAATGATGTAAACTTCTCTACTATAAAATTTGGAGAAATATTTACAGATCATATGTTTGAGTGCAATTATGATAATGATAAATGGGAAGATCCAGTAATTAAGCCCTACAGTTCAATTAATCTTGATCCCTCAACACATGTTTTTCATTATGGCCAAGCTATATTCGAGGGAATGAAAGGATACAAGGATAAAAATGAGGATTTATGGTTGTTTAGACCTAAAGATAATTATGAAAGAATTAAAAAATCTTGTGAAAGGATGCATATTCCAATATTACCTGAGGACTATTTTTTTCAAGGCTTAAACAAACTAATAAGTCTCGAGAGAGATTGGGTTTCAAATGAGCCAGGATCTTCAATTTACATTAGGCCTTTTGTTTTTTCTTCATCAAAAATGCTTGCTGCAAGTCCTTCAAAAAAATATAAATTTTTAATTATTTGCTCACCTGGTGCAGCTTATTATTCAAAGCCGCTGAGTGTTTACATAGAAGATAAATTTAGTAGAGCTGCTCCAGGAGGTGCAGGTTATGCTAAAGCAGCTGGAAATTATGGTGCAGCATTTTACCCAACATCTATAGCAATATCAAAAGGTTTCGATCAAATAGTCTGGACTGATTCTTCCACTCATCAAAAAATTGAGGAAGTTGGAACAATGAGTGTAGTATTCAGAATTAATGATAAACTTATTACTCCACTTACAAGTGACACAATTTTAGATAGTGTAACAAGAAAAAGTGTAATACAAGTTGCAAAGGATATTGGAATTGAAGTAGAAGAAAGAGATATAACTGTGAAAGAACTGATTTCAGAGTTTAAGTCAGGTAATTTAAAAGAAGTTTTTGGATGTGGAACAGCTGCAGTGATAGCTCCAATTAATTCATTTGGCTATAAAGATGAGAAATTTCAACTTGAAGAATTAGACAACAACTTTGCTTCAAAAATTAAAACCGCTATTATTAATATTCAACAAAATATTTCTGATGACACTCACAATTGGAGATATAAAATTACTGAGTAGTTTACTTTTCTAGAATTGATTTTATATTAGGCTTAAAATAATTCGGTCCTTTTAAAATTTTACCATCTTCCCTTATTACAGGTGTTCCATCTGCACTAAGCTTACTCATATTGCTCCTTTGAATTTCATCAAATACTTCTACAATTTTATCTTGAAGTCCATGTGCAAGTATTGTTCCACAGAGAATATAAAGTTTATCTCCAAGTGCATCTGCAATTTCAACTAAATCCTTTTTTCTTGCTGCTTCTAAATACTCATCATTTTCTTCTTGCATTAGTCTATATCTTAACTCAATTGTAGATTCATCAAGGTCTGCTTTTTGATTTTTTGAGTACTTTATTTTAAAAGCTTCATTAAATTCTTTTACTGCATCAATAGCATTAGTTATCATAATTGTTAATTTTATATTAGAAAAGTTTGATTAAAATAAATTTAATTAATGTTTACTAAAGGACAACTAATTTTTGCTATAATATTCATTATATTATTTTCTCTGATAATTGGATACTCTTATATAAAGGATTCAAGACTTCACAATGTTTATTATAAGAATTCGTATGTAATCTTAATTGTATTTATTGTTTTTATTTCAATAATTGCTACTTACAGTAATCTTTTTAGATAAAATGAAAGAGTTATTTCTTGTTTTTTTGGGAGGAGGTTTGGGATCTGCAATAAGATTAATTTTAAATAGATTAGTTCCAAGTGATTCCTTTCCATATTCAACATTAACAGTTAATTTAATTGGCAGTTTTTTGATTGGACTAATTATAAGTTATTTAATTAATTCCAATATGTTAAAATCTGATTATTACTACTTCCTTGTTGTTGGAATATGTGGAGGTTTGACTACTTTCTCAGCATTTTCAATAGAGAATCTAAATTTTATTAAGTCTAGTGAAATATTAAACTCATTTATATACATTTTTATTAGTGTATCTTTATGTATAGCGTTAGCCTATTTGGGCTTTCTAACTATGAATAAAATATTTAATTAAAATGAGAAAAAATCTATTATTTACATTATGTGTATTATTTTCTATTAATCTGAGCTCTCAAGAAAAAAATCTTTCAGAAGGACCTTTTGAGCAACTGATTATAAGAGGAGTAACTTTAATTAATGGAAATGGTAGTCCACCATTAGGACCAGTTGATATTGTAATAGAGAAAAATATCATTAAGTCTATTAAAACTGTTGGTTATCCTGGAGTTGAAATTAATGAGCGAAGAAGACCTAAACTAAAAAAAGGTGGACGTGAAATTGATGCTACTGGAATGTATTTACTTCCTGGATTTATCGATATGCATGGACATATTGGAGGTGTTGCTCAAGGTGCTGAACCTGACTATGTTTTTAAACTTTGGTTAGCACATGGTGTTACAACTGTTAGAGAACCAGGTGGAAGAGGTATTGACTTTAGTCTAGATTTAAAAAATAAGAGTATCAAAAATGAAATTATAGCTCCAAGACTTGTTATTTATTCAGGTTTTGGTTCAGGTTATACTAATGAAATAAGCAATCCAGATCAAGCTAGAGAATGGGTAAGATTTAATGCTAAGAAAGGTGCAGATGGTATTAAGTTTTTTGGAGCTGAACCTGATATAATGATTGCAGCTTTAGATGAAAATAATTCATTAGGACTTGGCTCAGCTATGCATCATGCACAACTAAATGTAGTAAGATGGAATGTATTAAATTCAGCTAGGGCTGGACTGACATCAATGGAACATTGGTATGGTTTACCAGAAGCACTCTTTGATGATAAAATAGTACAGGATTATCCTTATTACTATAATTATTCTAATGAGCAACATAGATTTGAAGAAGCTGGTCGACTTTGGGATCAGGCTGCAAAACCTGGTTCAAAACACTGGAATGATGTAATGAATGAATTAATTGAACTAGATTTTACACTAGATCCAACTTTTAATATATATGAGGCTAGTAGAGACCTTCAAAGAGCTAGAAGAGCCGAATGGCATGAAGAATACACTTTACCAAGTTTATGGGAATTCTATCAACCAAGCAGAATATCCCATGGATCCTACTGGCATTTTTGGGGCACAGAGCAAGAAGTAGCATGGAAAAAGAATTTTAATCTTTGGATGAATTTTGTTAATGAATATAAGAATAGAGGAGGTAGAGTTACAGTTGGATCAGATTCTGGGTTCATTTTCCAACTCTATGGATTTGCTTACATAAGAGAATTAGAGTTATTAAGAGAGGCAGGGTTCCATCCGCTAGAAGTTATTATGTCAGCTACGTTAAAAGGTGCAGAAGCACTAGATATGGATAACGAAATTGGTTCAATAGAAATAGGTAAAAAAGCTGACCTTATTCTAGTTGAAGAAAATCCACTTGAAAATCTTAAGGTTTTATATGGGACTGGAGCTATAAAGCTCAATAAAGATAATCAAGTCGAAAGAGTTGGAGGTCTAAAGTATACAATTAAGGATGGTATTGTCTACGATTCAAAGCTTCTATTAGAAGATGTTAGAGAGATGGTTAGAGAAAGTAAGGATGAGTTAAATTATGAAATATATCAACCTGGAGAGGAAAAAGATTGGACCTTAAATAAGGAAAGAAATATAGATTAGCTTCTCTTATCTATAAACTCAAGCATCTTTAAATTAAAAATATTAGGTTTTTCAACATTAACCACATGACCACAATTTGGTATTACAAAAAGCTTAGAGTTCTTATGATTTTTTACTAGTTGCTTTACTGATGGTAAAAACATGTAGTCCTGGTCACCCATTATGTAATAAGTTGGTATTTGTATCTCAATTTGTCTAAAAAATTTCAATAAGGGAACTAATTCAGTAGTTAATTGAAACCATCTTTTAAACTCTTTTTGATAAAGCTTTTTTGCTTCCTTGACAAATAAGAGTCTAGATTCTTTATGGTTGATATTAGGCATTACAATAAATGCAAAAAGTTTATATATCCACATATATGGAAGAATTGATTTAGTAGAGTTCCCCAAAAACATAAGCACTTTTGATCTAAAATTTAATTTCATAATTGCTCCACCCATTATTAAACTTTTTACTCTAGTTGGATTTCTTTCAGCAAAATTCCTAATCAGAATTGATCCTAAAGAGATACCAACAAAATGAGATTTTTTAATTTTTTCAGCATTTATAACCTCAAGAATATCATTAGTGATTGAATTAAATGTATATTTTTTCTTAAACGGATTAATTGGAATTGATTTTGATTTTCCATGACCTCTTAAATCAAGTAGTAATAAATTATATTTTTTTGAAAAATATTTTATTTGCTTAAACCATATTGTAGAACTTCCTCCTGCACCATGAACAAAAGTGATCCAATCTGCATCTTTATTTTTACATAGAAATTTAGTATAATGAATCATAATTATAGTGCATTAATATACTCTTCCATTTGATCTTTAATTTTTTTCGCTTCCTTAGCTGCACATTCAGCAAAATTATCATTATCTGATGCATAAATAATTGATCTTGAAGAATTGACTATCAACTTTAAATTTTTATCTAGACCATGTTTACATATTTCAGCCATATCCCCTCCTTGAGCACCAAATCCTGGGATTAACAAATAAGAATCAGGAACCATATTTCTTATTTTACCAATCTCTTTAGTGTTTTTTGCGCCAACAACATACATAATTCTTTTGCTATTCTTCCAAGTTTTTGATGTTTCAATTACTTTTTGATAAAGCTTGTTATTGTCATCTAAATTAAGTTCTTGGAAATCATTTGAACCAATATTTGAAGTTAATGCTAGAAGAAAAACAAGCTTATCTTCAATACTCAAAAAAGGTTCAACAGAGTCTGAACCCATATATGGTGACACAGTTATTGAATCAAAGTTAAGTTCCTTTAAAAAGGCATTAGCATACATTTTTGAGGTATTACCAATATCACCTCTCTTTGCATCAGCTATAGTAAATATTTCAGGGTAACTTTGATTAAGATAGTTTGCAATTTTATTAAGAGATTTAAAACCATCTGAACCATAAGCTTCAAAAAATGCAATATTCGGTTTATAAGCAATCGCATATTCATTCGTGGAATCAATAATTCTCTTTGCAAATTCAAATATAGGGTCGTCCAATTCTAAAATTGATTTAGGAATTTTATTTTTATCAATATCAAGACCAATACAAAGAAATGATTTCTTTTTGTTTATTTGATCTTGTAATTTATTCATTATCATACTTCTCCGGCTTCTTTAAGTCTTTCAGTGTTGATATACAATTTAATCTCATCAATTAGTTTAGAAACATCTCCGTCTAAAATTTTTGGCAGGTCATAAAGTGTCAAGCCAATTCTATGATCTGTGACTCTTCCTTGAGGATAATTATATGTTCTAATTTTTGCTGATCTATCTCCAGATTTTACTAGCTCATTTCTTTTTTTAGAATCAGACTCCATTCTTTTATTAAGCTCAATCTCATAAAGTCTTGATCTTAAAACTTTCATGGCTTTTTCTTTATTTTTATGTTGAGATTTTTGATCTTGACATTGAGCAACAACTCCTGTTGGCTCATGAGTTAATCTAACCGCAGAGTATGTAGTATTAACAGATTGACCTCCTGGACCAGACGAACAGAAGTAGTCAACTCTAACTTCGTTCATGTTAACCTCAACATCAAATTCTTCAGCTTCAGGTAGAACCATCACAGTTGCTGCAGATGTATGAACTCTTCCTTGAGTCTCGGTTTGAGGAACTCTTTGAACCCTATGAACTCCTGATTCATATTTTAACTCACCATATACTTCCTCCCCCGCTATTTCAAATATGACCTCTTTGAATCCCCCTGCAGTTCCCTCACTAGTGTCAACAATATTTAGATTCCATTTTTTTTCTTGTGCAAATTTTGTATACATCCTAAATAAATCACCTGCAAAAATACTCGCTTCATCTCCACCAGTTCCTGCTCTAATTTCCACTACAACATTTTTTGCATCATCCGGATCTTTTGGAATTAGAAGAATTTTAATTTCATCTTCAAGTTTTTCTATTGATTGTTTTGAGATTTCCAATTGTTCCTTAGCCATCTCAACCATATCTTTATCATCAGAAGATTTTATATAACCCTCAGCTTCATCTTTTTGATCTATTGCTTCTTTATATAGTTTTCCTTTATTTACAAGAATACTAAGCTCCTTTAGCTCTTTATTTAGCTCAATATATTTTTTTTGATCAGCAATGATTTCTGGATTACTAATCATTTGATATATCTCATCATATCTTTTTTTAACAATATCTATTTTTTCTGTAAGCATAATGAGTTTTAATAATCAAAATTACCTAATTCTGATTGAATACTAAGTTTCTTAACATCTGATTCAATTACTTCACCAATAATTTTAGCATCTATGCCAACTGATTTTGAGATATTAATGACATTAGATGCATTTTCGGGATCTAAATATATTTCCATTCTATGTCCCATATTAAAAACCTTATACATCTCCTTTGGATCTGTGTTTGACTCATTCATTATTAGTTTAAAAATTGGAGGAATTTCAAAAAGGTTATTTTTCAATACTTGTAAATTCTCAATAAAATGTAAAATTTTTGTTTGACCACCACCAGTGCAATGAATAATTCCATTTATTTTATCTCTTCCAATTTCATCAAAAATTAACTTTAAAAGAGGTGCATAAGATCTTGTTGGAGATAAAAGCATTTTTCCTATATCAATATTGAACCCATCTAATTTATCTGTTAAATTCTTTGAACCACAATAAGCCAACTCGTTAGGAAGCTCGTTATCATATGACTCGGGGTATTTTTCTTTTATGTATTGAGACAGTACGTCATGTCTAGCCGATGTAAGTCCATTACTTCCAATACCTGAGTTATATTCTTTGTCGTAAGATGAGGTACCTGAAGATGATAATCCAACAATAACATCTCCTGCTTGTATATTTGAGTTATCAATTATTTGACTCTTTTTGATTCTAACTGTCATACAAGAGTCTACTATTATTGTTCTTACAAGATCACCCACATCAGCAGTTTCTCCTCCCCCACTATGAATATTTATTCCTAAACCTCTATAAAAATTTAATATTTCATCAGTCCCCGAAATTATATTTGATATTACCTCACCGGGAATCTTATTTTTATTTCTTCCAATTGTAGAAGAGATTACAATGTTATCAGTTGCTCCAACGCAAGCAATATCATCAAGATTCATCACAATGGAATCTTGAGCTATATCTTTCCATACAGAAATATCTCCTGTTTCTTTCCAATAAATATATGCTAGAGATGATTTGGTTCCAGCACCATCTGAATGGATAATTAATGCATGATCATCAGAATTTGAAATTAAATCAGGAAGTATTTTACAAAAAGCTCTTGGATATAAACCTTTATTATGATCTTTTATTGCATTGTGGACGTCTTCTTTATCAGAAGAAACACCTCTTAATTTGTATCTATTGGTCATTATTCTGAACAAAGTTATCAAAAAAAAATCTTAATAAGTTTTTAATAAATTACCATTAACAAATAAGCTTAAATTTTCTAATTAATTTAATTTAGAATTCATGTTTTTATACCTGATTATTAATTTATTATATAAAAATTAAAAATGGTTTATTATAATGCATTTTTCTCAATTTTTAATTCAATTTTATATGTATTTAATAATTTTTATTCGATAAAATAATAGATTAATAAAAGTTCTTTAAAACTGAGGTTATCAACATCTATAAAATTTAAAAAAAATTAAATTGGCGCACTAACAAAAAATAATAACTATGAGCAAATCTAAATTAGAATATATATGGCTTGATGGGTACAAACCAACTCAAAGCCTTAGAAGTAAAACTAAAGTCGTTTCAGACTTTGACGGTAAACTTTCTAGCTGTCCCATGTGGTCTTTTGATGGTTCTTCGACTCTTCAAGCTCCAGGTGGATCTTCAGATTGTTTACTTAAACCAGTAGCAATATACCCAGATCCTGAAAGAAAAAATGGGTTTCTAGTAATGACTGAAGTATTAAGTGCAGATGGGAGTCCACATGAATCAAATGGTAGAGCAACTATTGATGATAGTGATAATGACTTTTGGTTTGGCTTCGAACAAGAATATTTCCTTTGGGATACTGAGACTAACTTACCTCTTGGTTTTCCAAAAGATCAAACTCCCCAGGGACAGTTTTATTGTTCAGTAGGAGGTGCAAATACCTTTGGACGTGAAATAATGGATCGTCATCTTGATGTATGTCTAGAGGCTGGAATTAATGTTGAAGGGACAAATGCTGAAGTTGCAGCAGGCCAATGGGAATTTCAAACATTCGCTAAAGGAGCTCAGCAGGCAGGTGATGAAATGTGGGTAGCTAGATATTTATTAGAAAGAATAGCAGAAGATTATGCTATTAAAATTGAATATCATCCTAAACCTCTTGGAGCAACTGACTGGAATGGGTCAGGTATGCATGCAAACTTCTCAAATAATACTCTAAGAACTTGTGGATCTAAAGAGACATATGAAAAAATATGTGAGTCATTTAGACCTGTTGTTAATGAATGTATTGCAGTTTATGGTGCATACAATGATCAAAGATTAACAGGTGATCATGAAACACAATCAATCACTGAGTTTAGCTATGGAGTTTCAGATAGAGGTGCATCTATTAGAATTCCAATAATGACTGTTGAAAGTGGATGGAAAGGGTGGTTAGAAGACAGAAGACCTGCATCAAATGCTGACCCTTATAAAGTAGCAGCAATAATTGTCAAAACAGTAAAGAGCGTATCCTAAAGGATAAGTATCTTAATTTAGTATTAAAGGGATTATAAAAATTAAATATAATGTTAATATAATAATCCCTTTTTTTCTTGTCAAAATATTTCTTCTTTTCAAATAAGCCAGTGGAAGAATTACAGCTGAAAAAAGTATTACCCATAACATATCATTAAATATTATTTTAGAGTCAATTTGTTCTATTGGAAATACAGTAGATGTAATTCCAATAACTACCAGTAGATTAAATATATTAGATCCAATAAGATTACCTATTGAAATATCATTTTGTTTTTTAATTGAAGCTACAACAGATGCAGCTAATTCAGGAATACTTGTTCCAATAGCAACCATTGTTATGCTAATTACTCTTTCTGAGATTTCGTATTTGTTGGCTACAGTTATAGCAGATTTTATTAAAGTTTCAGAGCCAAGCCATAATAGTAATCCGCTAAACAAAACATAAAAAATTGATTGAGGAATAAAAATTTTAGAAGTATCACCTATATCCGAGAACTCTGAAATACTCTTCTTTTGATATAAAAATAAATAAATAAGTATTAGAGAAATTGAAACAAGGAGTATAATACCTTCAACTCTAGTTATTTTATTGCCAGTTATTAATAGTAAATAAAATAAAAAAGTTGAAAGCATTAGTAGAGGAAAATCTGATGTATAAAATCTTTGTTGTAAAGTAATTGGGTAAATAATTGTTATTATTCCAAGAACTAGCCCAATATTAGCAATATTTGATCCTATAACATTACCTATAGCAAAATTCGAAAATCCATTTAGAGTTGCATTTAAGCTAACAATTAGCTCAGGAGCAGATGTAGCAAATGATACAACTGTCATGCCAATTATAATTTTAGGAACAGAAAACTTTAATGATATATCAACAGAAGATTTTGTAAGCATATCACCGCCATACGACAGAAGAATAATTCCAAATAAAATACCTAAAAAATCCAAAATTTAATATTAGAGGGCAATGGAGGACTCAAACCCCCATCTGAAGAGCCGTAATCTTCTGTTCTATTCAGTTGAACTAATTGCCCATTTCATGCAAAAATATATATATATAACGAGATTAATAATTAATCTAGATTAAAATTTAATATCTTAGTTATGATTTAAAAATTTATTAAGATGGATTGTAACTGCGTGAAATGTAATTGTACAAATAATTGCGATTGTACTTGTTGCAATTGCTAAAAAAACAAATTTAAGTAATTGATAATCAATCTCTTACTAAAAGTTATTAACAATTTAGTATTTAAGGTTTTTTTTTCTCAATTATTTTTTTACATTTACATAAGTAAGTGAAAGAGACGGAAAAATTCGCCGTAACGTTCAAAGCGAAAGCAGAGATTAAACTTACAAAACTCTAAACATTAAAAAGTAGTCAAATTAACTACTATTTGAAATAAAATTCAATCGTGAGTAGAGAATTAGAAAGCCTGGCGCACCTAGTGAGTCAGGCTTTCGAATTTTATAAAACTTTTGATAGTTAATTAATATTATGCATTTTAGAGTATGATTTATATGGTAGATCAATAAGTGAAATAATTTCAAAGATTTTTGCTTCAGATATTATTTCAATACTGATTGATAACTCATTATCTACTATTAAAAAATCTCCTGCATTATAAGTTTCTTCTTTTAATTTGATGATTCCTGATTGTATAAAAATTGAGTGGAATCTATCTTTATATATATCATGGACATATTTACCTTTAGATAATTTATGCTGATATATCTCAATAGACTCAGACTTTAAATCTATTTGATTGTTAATGTCCGAAATAATTTTTGTTTCCTTTAAATCCTGCTTTCTAATAGAAAAGTTATCTGATTTATAGTCGCTGTATTTTGCTTCTTCATACAAAGATTCGTTAAGATTGGGATCAAACCATATTTGAAATATCTCAGAACCTTTTTTTAATTTTTCTGAATGAGATATTCCTTTACCTGCTTTAATAACCTGAACATCACCTTCTTTAAGAGTTATCCATCTATCTAAAAGAGTGTCATAATGCTCAATTTCACCCTTTAGAACAAAACTACATATTTCAAATCCTCTATGAGGGTGAAGACCTATGACACTGTCTTTTTTTGACGCCCAAGCATGAGCCCAGTAGAATAAATTAGAATATGGTTTTAAGATACCTCCATCATGAGGGAATCCAATTGGTTTTTTTTCAAGAATTTCATCTCCATTAAAATTACCATTAGCCTGATTATCTTTCTTAAAAATTGTAATAGCCATAAAAGATTTTAGAGGTCAATATTGTTGATAATTTACTCAAAGATTTTGAATTGTTTTTAAGAACTTATCATCAATCCTAAAATAGTATCCATTTTCTTCATGTATACTACCATCAGGTTTTCCATTATAAGTATGATACATAATAATATGTTCTTTAAAAGCTTTAATATCCTGAACTATATATTCATTACCATATATGTCAGTTAATTTAGCCATAAACTGGTGAGGCAGCGGCAGACTCTGCAACTTGCATCCTTCTCATTATAAATAAACCATAAATAATTAAGTCTAATCTAGAATTACTTAAATCAATTTTCTCAATCTCTATATTTTCTTTCCACTTTTTGAATGAGTAATTAATTGATAGAACTGGTTTTGTCCCATCTTCTAAAAGAGTATATAGTTTTTCAATTCTCCACATTCCACCCGTATTTGATTGAGATAATGAATATGCTTTATTTGAATCATTCAGAATAAGTGAGTATCCTCCTGTTTTCCATTTATAATTAAATACACCGATAATTTTACTTCCCCGGAAAATATTATAAGATGAACTCCAAAAACTTTTCTTTTTTATCTGGTAAGTTCTACTGTTATAAAAAAAATTTATTTGACTTGAATACCACTTAGGCTTTATTCCTCTAATCAAAACTTCTTGTTTTTCAATAATTTGAAAATCTTTATTATTCTTCTCAATATTTACCTTAATCATTATTAAAAATCTGAATTATAATTAAATCTAATCTAGTGTTCATTTTTTATTTTAACGTAGTTAGATGCCTTTTTCTTGAATTTATTAAATCTAGGTATTGAAACATTTTGAATGTATGGGCTATAAGGATTCTTTTTTTCAAAATCTTGATGATATTCTTCAGCATGATAAAAATCTGTTATTTCTTTAACTTCTGTAATAATTTTTTTACCAAAAATTGAATTTGTAGATAGAAAATCAATATAATTTTTGATTTTATTCTTTTCATCAACATTTGAATAAAAGGCAATTGACCTATAGTGAGATCCATAATCTGGTCCCTGCCTGTTAGGTGTGGTAGGATCATGAGAATCAAAGAAAACCTTAAGAAGAGTTTCAAAGGAAATAATGTCACTATCATAGATAATTTCAATAGCTTCAGCATGACCCGTTTTACCTGATATAACCTGATAATAGTTAGGATTAATAGTTGATCCTCCTGCATAGCCTGAATAGACTTCTTTTACACCATCAAGGCTTTCATAGATTGTTTCAACACACCAAAAACATCCTGAGGCAAAATATGCCCTATTCATCTCATTATATTTTACATCGTTAATTTGATTTACTGGCATACTGTTATCATAAGCTTTCTGAGAACTAATATCACAAGCAGATATTATCAAAAGAAAGGTTATTATATATTTTTTCATATTAATTAAATCTATGCAAAGATAATATCATATAAGATTATTAAAATATCGCCAAAGTTAATTTTTATCTAAAAATTTATTAATTAAAATTATGTCATCCTTCAAAGTAAGATCTGGTACATGTTCACAAATTTTAAAAACTTTGACAGATCCTTTTCCGTCATTAATCATATTTTGAATAGCTGTAGCAATCTCTTTTTCTCCCCTCTCTTCATTAATTTCACAATTGGCTAGATATTTATAAACTTGTTCTCCAATAAATGAGAAAATATTCATACTAACATACTTTTCCGTGTAATAATTTTTTAAAGTCTCTCTGTCAGGCTTTTCAATAATTTTAGATAGAAAATCATTTTTAATTTCTAAAATTGAAAAAGATGAAATCTTTTCTTCTTTATACTCAAGACATCTAAAATC
This sequence comes from uncultured Bacteroidota bacterium, assembly GCA_902577515.1. Classification (GTDB taxonomy): domain Bacteria; phylum Bacteroidota; class Bacteroidia; order Flavobacteriales; family Flavobacteriaceae; genus Marisimplicoccus. The sequence continues at coordinate 42,699 of CACGZJ010000007.1, forward strand.
ATAGCCAATCATAGAATTATATAGATACTCATCTTTAAGAGTTTTAATAGCTTTTGGAGAATATAGATTATCAGAATTACAAATTAAAAATCTTATTTTTTTTAATTCTGGAAATTGATTCATAGTTTGAAAAATCGCATCAGCAGTACCAAGTGGTTTAGAACTTCCATAAAAGTCTTGAAAAGCAAATTTTATATCAACCGATAGTTCTTTTGCAATTTTATTTAGATAATTTTGAAATTTAAGTGAGTCTTGAGATAATATTATATAGAATTCGTTAATATCTGCAATAAGAGAATTTTTAATTATATGATATATAATTGTTTCATTTTTTTTACCAACTTCTATGAATCCCTTAGCTTTAGAGTTAGATTGTTTAATTTGATCTTTTGAAATATTAGTATTGCTTTTAGAAGATTTCATTCTAGAAGATACTCCAGCAGCCATTATAATTAGAGGAGTATTATTCATAATTAATAGTTGGACCTTTACCTAGATTAGCAATAAAGGCATCTTTAACACCATAACTTTTTAATTCATCAACAATTTTTGACGAAGCTGATCTATCTTTTGAAAGACATACAATTGACCCTCCACCGCCGGATCCTACAATTTTGGAACCTATAGATCCAAATTCCTTAGCTATATCTATCATATCATCAATTTCTGGAGTGGTGATCCTCAAGTCATTTTTTAAGAAATTATGATGAATATTCATTAAATCAGCAATTTTCTCAATATTTAACTGCTCTTTTTGAAATTCATATTTTGCATCCATTGTAGTTTTATAATTACCAACAGCAGCTCTAAAATATGGTTTCATATTTTCATCAAGAAATTCAAGACACTCATCCAGATTAATATTTTTAATGTTTTTAAAACTAAAACCACTTACATTTTTATTTACTATCTCGATAGACTTAGATGCGTTTTCTTTAAGTATTTTTAAAAGTCCCTGCGTATCTTTACTTTGGTTTGAAACACCAATAACCATATCACACAAATTGTGATCAAAAGTCTTGATATTGTCAGTAATAGTATCCAGATATATTGTTTTACCGTTAGCTATAGTGTATTGATCCATTTTTCCTCCAGAACCACCTATCTCTAAAACCTCAATCCTATATGATATTTCTGCCAATAAATTTGAAGTTATTTCATAATTAGTAAACGTAGTAAGAAGAAAATTTACCCATGCTACAATTAATGCTGACGAACTAGATAGACCAGAATTTATTGGAATTGTACTAGTAATTGTTATATCATATCCAAATTTAGGAATACAGTCATAGTCTCTTAAAACATTTAGTGCAATCTTTAGAAAGTCACTTTCATCTTTATCAAATTCTTTATTTAATGGTATTATATCTACTAATCCTAGATCTTTTTTATTGATTTTAAATTCATTAGAGCTGTTTTTTTTAGCTTGTATCTTAATTTCATTATTTATTGTAGTAGCAATTATTGGTAGTCCCAAATAATCTTGATGATCACCAAATAAGCAGACTCTTCCTGGAGCTTTAGATACTACTTTTTTATACATTTATTTTAATTTTTTAGTAATTTAATTTAATAAAAACAATTATAATTGGAATGATTCCGAAAAATAATCATAAAGAAATTCCTGGTAATCCATCAACGGCCAAAAGTTCTATTAAAAAGCTTAGAACTGAAGCTACTGAAGATTCTTTAAGAGTCCTGACGATTGAAGATTGGAAATTTTGGAGAGATAATGGATATATAGTAATAAAAAATGCTGTGCCCAGAGAGCAAGCTTTAGAAACTGCTGAATTTATATGGGAATTTGATGAAAAGGATCCTAAAGATCCTTCAACATGGTACGCTGATGCAAGAGCAGAAATGCAAATGAAAGAACTTGCAGGTACTGGAATGGTTGAAGTATATAATACTCAGCACTTATGGAATAACAGACAATATCAAAAGATATATGACGCATTTGTTGATATATGGGGGACAGAGAAACTGTGGGTAACTATTGATAGGGCTAATCTTAATTTTCCAATAAGGCCAGGATTTGAATATAAAGGATTTATTCATTGGGATTATGATCCTGATACAAAACCCCAAAATGTTCAAGGTGTTTTAGCATTGTCAGATCAGACTGATCAGAATATGGGAGGATTTCAATGTATTCCATGGTTATATAGAAATTATGATACTTGGAAACTTTCTCAGCCGGAGGATAGAGATAAATTTAAACCAGATATTACAGGACTTGAAGATAAACTGGTTAAGGTTTCTCTTAAAGCAGGTGATTTATTAATTTTTAACAGCACACAACCACACGGAATTAGACCTAACAATTCAAAAGATAAAGTTAGAATTGCACAGTATATTTCTATGATGCCTGCTCAAGAAGATGATAATGCTCTTGTAGAATGGAGGATTAGTTCATGGAAGAATAGAATTGCACCTGAAGGTTATGCTTTTCCAGGAGATCCAAGAAATTGGGAGCAAACAAAGTATAAAACTGCTGAATTATCTCCCCTAGGAAGAAAAGTTCTTGGTTTAGATAAGTGGTAAAAAATAAAAGATAGATTGAATCTTAATTTAAAAAATAAAAAGGTATTTATTTCAGGATCAACTAAAGGTATTGGCTATGAAACAGCTAGATTATTTCTAGATGAAGGAGCCTTGGTTATTATTAATGGAAGAACAAAATCTAGTGTAGATAACGCACTATTAAAACTTAATAATAAAAATGCCAGTGGAATAATTACTGACTTTATAGATGATTCTCAAGTTGAAAAACTTATAGATGAAATTCCGGATGATATTGATATCCTCATAAACAATGTTGGAATCTTTAGAGGTAAAAACTTTTTTGATGAAACAACAGAAGACTGGGATGATCATTTTAAGGTAAACCTAATGAGCGGAGTTAAATTATCAAAATATTTTCTACCTAAAATGATTAAAAAAAATTGGGGAAGAATTATTTTTATTTCATCTGAATGCTCAACACTTGTTCCAGGTGATCTATTGAGTTACAGTGTATCTAAAGCTTCTGTAAGTATATTTTCAAGTGGTTTGGCTAAACTTACGAAAGGATCTAATGTTACAGTAAATACTATAGTACCAGGATCTACATTATCTGAAGGATCAGAAGAATTTCTTACTGAAACTGCAAAAAGAGAAAATAAGACAAAAGAGGAGGTAGAAGAAAGCTTTTTTAAGAATATTAGAGATTCTTCATTAATCTCAAGATTCTTAACTGTTAGTGAAGTTGCAAATACTATTTTGTACTTTTCAAGCCCTCTTTCTTCAGGAACAAATGGTGCATCAATTAGAGTTGATGGAGGAAGTATGGGTTCAATTATATAAAAAAACCCACTAAATAAAGTGGGTTTTTTTAAAAAATAAATAATAGACGATTATTCCATTTCTGCATCCCATTGGTTTACACGGAATACTTTACCATCACGAATAAAAATCCTATCAATTATTCTAAGATTTTCTTGAGAACCATCTTTTAAAAATCTATTTTCAGAGAAAACAACTGTTACTCTAGTAAAGTCTTGACCCTCTTTTGTCAATGGCACCGAATTCCAAATAGTTCTTTTTATAGAATCGTATGGTGAGTGTAACTGCATTACAACATCAGATACTTGATCATTTGACATAGTCATTGAAATACCACCTTTTGGAGGAGCATATGTAACACTGTCAGCCATCATTTCAGCCATATAATCAACGTTTTTATCAGCGTAGGCCATAACAAGATCCATTGCAATTTGATTATCTTCATCAGATCCAAGAATGTAACTTGAACCATTCCTATCGTATCCGGCAGATTTCTCTACGATTGTTGATTCACAACCAATAAATGATATAGCTGCTAATAATAATATATATTTTTTCATAATTATAATTCAGCATTAAATTATTCAGAACCTGAAGCAGCTTGAGCTGCAGTTAATTCAGTTAGGAATCCTTTTCCATCAACATGAATGTTATGATAAATAATTTTACCTTCATCATTCCATCCATAATTTAAATGAATAAATTGTGTGACTTGATTACCTGTGAATTTACCTGTACCTGTCCAAGTCCCCCAATAATGGGTCCAAGTTCCAAATTCATCGTAATAATTTGTATGTAATCCACCTCCAGTTCCATCATCTGCGCCTGGCATCCACATTGAAATATTATCAAATAGAGCATGGTGTTGCGAATCAGTTTCTAGAAAAGAATCTTTATTTACCTCAAAACCAGGTATAGAGTTATTTCCTTGAAGATCATCTGAAATTATTGATTGATCATAATTAGGATCATAACTATCAGTACCGTAGGCCATATAGTTTTCAAACATTTTTTGTATTGCTTGAGTTTTGTCGTCATCAACTTTAACTGATGCTATAGAATCAGAAGGCTGTTGACATGCAACAAATAAAATCGCTGCAAATAATAAAATAAATTTTTTCATGTTTTAAATTTTAAATTGATTTATAATCTGAAGATAAAAAAACCTCTTCACTTTGCAATGAAAAGGTTCTAAGATTTTTTAAATGGTAATTTATTCTTGATCAGGCATTACTGACATGACAAGACCTGTAGCATCACCAAAGTCGGCACCATTAATAATTTTACCTTCTTCATTAAAAGTTAAATAGTGATACCATAAACCTCTAAAGGTTTTACCTGATGCAGTATTAGTTCCAGACCAATATCCATAAGTTCTAACACTTCCGTTTGGAATTCCAGTTTCTGGATCAGCTCCAGGAAGATAATTTTCTGCTTCCCAAGTGATATCCTCCATAGCATCTTGCCAACCTTTAAGATATTCTCTAGTCTGTTCTTTGTTCATTATAGGTCCTTGATAAAATGCACTTTGATATTCAATCTCATCTGCATAAAAATCCATAGTTGCATCAAGATCTTCAGTAACAAATACTTCAAACCACTGTTTCGTAGTCTCAAGATTTTTTGCATAATCTGGGTGTTGAATATTAGAACATGATATGAAAAGCCCTAAAGTGATTAATAATAAAAATTTTTTCATAATAGATTAGTTTAAGTCATCAAGATACAAAAAAACAATTCCTTTATTAAAAAGAGAGGTTTTTAAATTTATAATTGGTATAGTTCAACCTAATATGAAAGAAATTAAAGCTCTAATCTATTATGATCTAATGCCCAGCGCTTTACTTTTTGAACTAGACCTGTAGAAGAACCGACAAGTTTTGCTGTTCTTCTAATACTTTCACCACGTTTTAAATGTCTTAGAATATTAATGTTTTTGGCTTTATCAAAAAACTCATCAACAGATTCTAATTGTCTTCCTCCTACTCCCTTATATCTTCCTAATTCTTTAGCTTGCTGTACACCAAAACGATGAGACTCAACTCTATTTTGATATTCCATATTTGCAAGAGATCTAAATAGATTCAAGAATAATATTGTATCAGGTTTAACTCGTCCATAATCATCAGTAGTTTCCAATTTTTCCAAATTAGAAATTAATGAAACATCATTTTGAATAAAAAAATCAATTGAATTTAGGACATCAATCTGATTTCTGCCCAGAACTGATATACTTGGCACAATTACTTTCGTAATTTTCTTTTGTTTAATTAAGGCAAATAATAAAGAGCCTTTCTCCCTCTTTGGAAAGGGAATTATACTTGAACATAGATCAACATATACATTTTCTCTTTTAGATAAACTTTCTGCCTCTAAATTATCAGTTGTTTGAAAATAAGAAATAATCACCGTGCTTTATTAATATGTATTAATTATACATTATTATACAAATATAAATATTATATTTAAATTAAAAAATTTAGAATATAGAAGTTATAAAACATAAAATTGATAATAATTATTAAAATTGTTTATTTATTCTTTATATAATAATACACTTTGAAAATAATACGTATTAATAAATTAATTATATAAAAAACACTAAATTTGAAAAAAATAAATATATGGGTGTAGGAGGAATATTTATAGGAACATTAGCATTAATATTTGCTATTGTTATTATAGTGGAAATTAACCAGCGAATATTTTAATCTAAGAAAACAGTATTTGATTTTTTTACTGCTTCATCACATGCAAGGGCAATCTGCAAACTTTTATATGCATCTTCCATGTGTGACTTTAGGTCTTCATCATTAACTATAGAGTTATAAAAAAATTCTTGTTCGTTGTCACATAGATCTTGATGAGATGGATCTTCATCATATACAATCTTTTTATTAGGCGATATGAACTTATGATTTTCATCTAATTCAGAACTATGAATTTTTAGACAATTATTTTTAGTATGATTCTCTAAATTATCAGAATCTTTTTCAAATACATCATCATCAGATACAATTGAAACTGATCCTTTAGGACCAATCACATCTTTTACAAAGAAAGCTGTCTCACTAATCATTGGACCCCAACCAGCTTCATACCATCCAACAGATCCATCTTCAAATCTAATTTGTAATTGCCCATAGTTATAATTATCATTTGGTACTTCATCTGATAATCTTACTCCAATTGCAGAGACGCTTAAAGGTTTTGACTCTGTCATTTGACACATAACATCCAAATAGTGAACACCACAATCAACAATGGGACTTAATGAAGCAAGAAGACTTTTATGGACATCCCACGTACCTCCTGAGCTTTGTTGGTTTAAATTCATCCTCATTGCAAGGGGTTTCCCAAGTTTCTTTGATTCTTTTATAAATTCTTTCCATATAGGGTGGTGCCTTAATATGTAACCTACAACTAGCTTTTTGTTTTTTTCCTCTGCTTTTTCAATAATTTTTCTTGAACCAATTAAATCAGCTGCAATTGGCTTTTCTAAAAAAATATGACAGTTATTATCAAGAGCAAATAATGAAATTTCTTCATGTGTATCTGGATATGTTGATATACATACTGCATCAGGTTTAGTAATTAAAATTGCTTCTTTGAAGTCGGAAAATAGGGGATAATTAGAACCTAGGCATCTATTCAAGTCTTCTTTACTTTTTCCCCTTGAAACTAGTCCACATATTTCAAAGCCATCATGATTGTGATACGCAGTAGCATGAGAGCCACCCATGTTACCACAACCGATAACTAAAACTGAAATTTTATTACTCATATTTTAAATTTTCATAATTATAATTCAAACTTATGTATTAACAAAATTTTTTCATATTTTAATACTGATGAAAAACCATTTAACTGCAGTAGGATTAATTCTATGCCTATCTTCTAATATTTATAGTCAAACTGAAGAAAATCCATGGTTATTTGGTGTTGGGTTTAATTCTGTCAATGCTAAGAGTTCTGAAGGCACAAACTATAGATTACCATCATTAAGTTTATCTAGGTATATATTTGAAAACTTTTCAGTTGAGATTAACTATTCTGAAAATGACGTTAAAATATCAAATCAAGACCTTTACTATTATTCAATTGATGGAATAATTAAATATACTATTCCTGGTGAATCTAAAATACTTGGAGTGGATGCTGACCCTTATCTTTTTGCAGGTTATGGTCTTTCTAATTATGGTGAAAGTGATGTTTCATTTGGATCATTAAACACCTCTTATGGCCCATCTTTTGGTGCAGGTATTAACTTTCAACTTTCAAAAAATATTGCCTTAAACACAGGTTTAAGCTATAAATCTTTGGATGAAAAAAATGCCTACAGCAATCTTCAACATGTTGTTGGTATTAAATTTAATTTTGGAAAAGGAGATTCAGATGGGGATGGAGTTCCAGATAAAAAAGATCACTGTCCAGATCTACCTGGATTAGTTGAATTGAATGGGTGTCCTGATAGTGATGGAGATGGAATAAAAGATGAAGATGATCAGTGCCCAAATTTACCTGGCTCTATATCTATGGGTGGCTGTCCTGATAGTGATGGAGATGGGGTATCTGACCCTAATGATCCATGCCCTAATAGTTCTGGACTTAATGGTCAACCGTGTCCTGATAGTGATGGAGATGGACTAACAGATGATTTAGATAATTGCCCTAATGAGTTTGGACCAAAATCTAATGGAGGTTGTAAGTTACCTGATCTTGATAATGACGGTGTCCCTAATACACTTGACAGGTGTCCTAACGAACCTGGTTCAGTAGAGCTAAATGGATGTCCAGGTCTTCCTGAGTCATTATCATCTTATTTAAATAGTTATGGTGAAATATTCTTTGATTTTGACAGCTTTAAGCTTAATTCTGAGCAAAAAATGAACCTAACAAACCTTAGTGAATTACTTAAAAAATATGAACATATTGTTCTAAATATAGATGGTCATGCCTCATATGAGGGCGAGTCAGACTACAATATGTTACTTTCTGAAAAAAGATCTAAAAGCGTAAAAGAGTCATTAATTACAGATGGTATTCAAGATAACAGATTGAATAATAGGTCATTTGGTGAAAACAACCCCAACTATGCTAATCTTCCTATTAGTGAAAGAAAAAAGAATAGAAGGGTAAAAATATCAGTAAATAAAGATCTTTAGATATTTAAATCCCAGGCTTCTCTGTAATTTCTAGTTAAAAACTGATTTGCTATGTCAAGATTAGTAATCTCCATCTTTTTACTATCATACATAAGTTTCTTCCTTCCAATAAACACATTACTTCTAGGAGATCTTTTAAGAAAACTACTCCTAATAGCAGTATTACCAAGAAGAACAATCTCACTTAAAGGACCAGCAAAGTCAAAGTTAGAAGTTAGATTTTTATGTTCTTCACTTCCATAACCAGCTCTTATGGCATCAACCCAGTATTTTTGGTGGCCAAACTCTACAGAATTAATTTCAGATATTTTTCCTTTTTCAACAACTCCATCTTTTCCTTTAACATATAATCGTGCATTTATCCCATAATTATCGCTCCAAATAATTCCATTTTCACCAATCATTAATACTCCATTTTCACCAATATCATCTTTATCTGTAATTAATTCAGGTTGAGAAGGACGAATTCCTCCATCCATCCAAATCATTTTTACTTCTGAATCATTTAATTCAGAGGCTCTAAACTTATATGTTACATATGAACTTGGTGGACAAGACTCCTCATAAATTGGAGCTGGAGTATAATCTGCAATATATGGTACTCTTGGAACACTTGCCTCTATGCTATATGGCTCATATATACCCAATGCTTTAATTGGAACATCCATTATATGACAACCCATATCACCTAATGAACCTGTTCCATAATCCCAATACCCCCTCCAGCTAAAAGCGTGAAGACCTGGGGTGTATCCATTATTCTTAGCGGGGCCAATCCATAAATCCCAATCCATTCCTACAGGTTTTTGGGAAGGATCAGGCTTTGGCATAGGAGAGCCTTGAGCCCAAACAGGTCTATTAGTCCATGTGTAAACTGTATCAACTTTACCTATCCTTCCATCTTTAATCCATTTTTGTATCATTTTTTGCTCCGGATTTGAACCACCTTGGTTCCCCATTTGAGTTACAATCTTATGTTTTCTTGCTAGCTCAGTTAACATTCTTGCTTCTTTAACATTGTGAGTTAATGGCTTTTGAACATATACATGAATACCTTTTTCCATGGCAACTTTAGATATATTTGCATGAGTATGGTCAGGAGTAGAGATTGTTACACCATCTAAATCTTCTTTATCAATCATTTCCCTATAATCAGTGTAAAATTTTGCATTTGGAAAGTTTTTTGCAGCTTCTTGTGCACCATATGCACCTTGATGTACATCACACAATGCAACGACATTTTCTCTGCCTCCTACACTTGAGTGAAGTATATCTGATTTGCCTTTTCCATGAAGTCCAATACCTGCAAGATTTAACTTATCACTTGGTGAGGTATAACCTTTACCACCAAGCACATGTCTTGGGACGATAAATAATGAGGAGGCTAATGCTGAATTTTTTATGAATTTTCTTCTAGATTTGTTAGTTGAGGACATATTTTTTTAGATTTTTATTGTTAGAAATTTAATAATTATTTTTTAAATACCATTGCTTAACCCTAAGTTTTGCATTCTCACTTATATCAAGCCAAAATAAATTAATGTCTGCAAAGTGATAGCTTTTTATGGGTTTTAAAAAAAGTTTACCTGGGACATTAGGTAAAGATGCCCAAACAATTCCGTCTATTAGTTTAATATTAATATTATTAGGGAATATTTTCATATTTCGATAAAGAAGTCCTTTATGAGATTCTTTCTCTGCTACCTTTGACTCGTCCCATGTAATTGGATTTGATGTAACACCTCCTCTAAACCAGTCCTCATATGTACCCTTCTTTGGATATTTATTGAACTTATATGAATTCCAAGAGACAAAGCCTCCGATTTCATCAGGATTATTCATGGGTTTAATATATTTAAATTCATCTTTCTTTACCTTAATTCCAACAAGATAGGCTGCGATTAGTTTTTTTTGAAGCTCTTTTCCATCAATAAACTCTGAGATTAATCGTTTAGCATGAACTGTCCCTTGGCTATGAGAAGCAATAATAAATGGCTTATTATCATTAAAATTATTCAAGTAATAAATAAATGCGCTTTTAATATCTTTATATGCAAGATCTAATGCCTTTTTTCCTTCATCTTTAAACTTTTCATTAAAAACTCTGATATGTGCTTGTCTGTAGAATGGTACATATAGATTTGCAGCATCCATCCATGCAGAAGCTTGATATTTTACAGGTCGATTAATTACATCATATCTTATATCGGTATCCCAAATATTTGAATTCCATTCTTTTTGATTTTTACCATCTATTAAGGTTGGGTAAATAAAGAAGACATCTGCTTTCTTTTTATCTTGTGATTTGCTTAGAAAAGCAATTTCATTTGGTAAGTTATCAGGAAGAACAGCCCAACTATCTTTTTTACTGTAATCAGGGACTTCGATATTTGGACTATCTTCAAAATCATATGTTTTGTAGGAAATTTTACAACCTGAGATAAACCAAAGAAGCACATAAACTTTTATTAGATTTCTTTTAAACATTTTATATTTAAATTTGTATCATGAAAAATTTCAAAACTAAATTAATTATATTTTCATTATTACTAACTTCAGTTGCATGTAATACAGAAAATAATACGATCATAATAAAGAAAGGAATTAAACCTATAAATAATTCATCAATTTCAGGTACGATTACATTTACCCAAAATAATGATTCTGTTTCTATTGAAGCACACGTATTTGGTATAGATCCTGGCACAAAGGCAATCCATATTCATGAATTTGGTGACTGTTCATCAGATGATGGACTAAGTACAGGCGGACATTGGAATCCATATAATACAAAGCACAGTAAATGGGGTGATACAACAGGGTTTCATCTTGGTGCTATTGGCAACTTTGAAGTTGATAGTATAGGACACGGTATGTTAAATTTTAAAACTGATTTATGGTGCATAGGTTGTAAAGAAGAAAATGATATATTAAATAAAGCTGTAATTATCCATAATGGAGCTGATGATTATGTTTCTCAACCTTCAGGAGCGTCAGGAATGAGAATAGGGTGTATGGAAATTAAAATTCCTGAAGAAGTTAATCTATAATTTTCTCTAGTTCTAAAGTAATCTCATCTACAGATTTAGAATATATATTATTTGGAAGAGGTTTTCCGATTTCAATTGAAAAAGGTATCTTTCTGTTAATTATTTTCAAACCATTTCTCTGAAATACTTTGTTAAATCCTGAAATTTTAACAGGTATTACTATAGGATTATTATTTTTAATTATATGAGCAGTCCCCTTTCTAACAGGTTTACTATTATCAGTTGTTCCTCTGGGAAAGGTTATAACCCATCCATCATTCAAGGCAAGTTTAATTTTATTTGGATCCTCGGATCTAATTTCTCTACTTATATCTTCACCTGATTCTCTCCAACTTCTTTGAACTAAAACAGCTCCTGCATATGTCAAGAGCTTTGTTAAAAATGTTTTTTTCATTGTTTCAAATGATGCAATATAATATAGATTAGTTTTAGGATTCACCAAATATTTTGGTTTTTTTACAGTATCAATTCTTCCCTTAACAGAAGAATTTAATACATGTAACATAGCTATTACATCATAGAAATACGTTTGATGATTACTTACAAACAATACATTTTCTTCAGGAATATTATTTAAAAATTTAGAACCGATAATTTCAAATCTTTTACTCTTAAATATTCTGTGAGTAAAAAGACCAACAGTTGCAATTATAAATCTCTTAATTAAAATGTTTTGACCAAAAATATTTTTTTTCAACCGAAAAATTTAAAATCAAATATAAAAACATATAAGATATTTGTATTTAACATTTTTTTTAAAAATAATAACATTATTTTATTTAGTTTTGAAAATTAATAAGTTAATCTTATAATGACTATTACACAATTAAAATATACACTTGCAGTAGCTGAGTATGGTAATTTTACTACTGCTTCAGAAAAATGTTTTGTAACCCAGCCAACCCTTAGCATGCAAGTTCAAAAGCTCGAAGAGGAACTTGGCGTTACAATTTTCAATAGGTCAACTAAACCTCTCCAGGTAACTGAAGTGGGAAAAAAAGTATTAATTCAGGCAAAGAAAATAGTAGAGGAATCTTCAAGAATGAATGATGTTATATCTGAAGAAAAAGGCATAATAGGTGGGTCCTTAAAGGTTGGTATTATTCCTACTGTTAGTCCAACCTTACTCCCACTATTTCTAAATATTTTTATTAAAAAGCATAAAAATGTAGAGCTTAAAATAGAAGAATACAATACTGATATCATTAGTAAAAAACTTGAAGACAATACAATTGATTGTGCTATTGCTGCAACTCCATTAAATAACTCTAGGATTATTGAGAGACCTCTTTATTACGAACCTTTTGTCGCTTATGTACCTAAACATCACTTCTTATCTGGTAATAAATCTCTCGAGATTTCTGATCTATCAAATAGTGATTTGTTAATCCTTGAAGATGGACATTGCTTTAGAAATCAGGTTTTAAACCTATGTACCTTAGAAGATTTAAATAAACAGTACGAGTTAAAAAGCGGAAGCTTTGAGACCTTAATCAACTTATCAAATAACGGCCCATGGATGACTATAATCCCATATCTTCACTCAAATAATTTATCGACAAACAATATTCAAAACATTATTCCATTTGATGATCCTGCTCCTGCAAGAGAAATAAGTATGATATATTCTAAAAGTCAACTTAAACTTCCTGTAATTAAAGCATTAATGTCTACAATTTCATCTGTAATTAGAGGTCAGATTAAGTACAATGATATTAAAATTATGTCTCCGGCTGTAGTTTAGTTTGCATAATAAATTTGTTTGGCTAGAAATATTTTAAGCTTATATTTGCATCTCATTTTCGGGGTGTAGCGTAGCCCGGTTATCGCGCCGCGTTTGGGACGCGGAGGTCGCAGGTTCGAATCCTGCCACCCCGACTTTATTAACCAATTAACTGTTATCATTTAATTGGTTTTTTTTTTGATACTTTTGTTTTTCGGGATGTGGCGCAGCTCGGTAGCGCACACGCATGGGGTGCGTGGGGTCGCAGGTTCAAATCCTGTCATCCCGACTTTTCAGGTTTATTGTATATTTATTTTATGAGAATTAGTAAAAAATTAATATCTAAGAAAAAACCTTTCTACGCTATTTCAGAAGAGCTTAAACTTTTTCTAAAAGATCATGACAGATGGATGGAAGATGTTATTTCATATGATGACCTATTAAGGTATTCTGATTCAATAAATCTTTATGATAAAAATAATAAAGATACTTTGTGGGTTAGACTTATTTTTAATGAAAGTGAGAGAAAAGAGATAGATAAAAGTTTAAAAATCATATATACACTCCTTCATTCTGACGGGAATCCTTCATCAATACCGTACCTAAATATTGATTCAGTTGACTATTGCACATTTGGAAATTCAAAACCATTTAGAATAAAAATAAGAAATATAGTTAATGACAATTTTACATATTTCTATGTAAAAAAAACTGATGCTTCCAGAGTATATGGAATAGAATTTGAGCATATGTTGTCTCCAAGAAATCTTAACTTTTTAGTTAATGATTCCTCTTTAATTGAAGAGCATATTGCTGGAATTCCAGGAGATATTTTCATTGAGGAATATTTACCAAAATGTACAGAGCTTCAAAAATCTCAAATCGCAAAGGAGTATGTAAAATTTAATGAAAGGTGCATGATAAGATTACTAGGAGACATGAGATCTTATAATTACGTGGTAATACCTATTCATGATTTTGATCAAGTAATTTATAAAATTAGAGCTATTGATTTTGATCAACAGTGCTTTGAGGGTAAGTTTTCAGTTTATAGACCTCAGTTTTTTAAAGAAAATAAACCAATGATGGATATAGTTAGAGATAAATTAAAAACAGACTCAATTATACAGTATAAAATTGAGGAGAGATCAACTATTTCAAGGAGGCTAATTATTTCAGATGAAAGAATGAAGCTCTTAATTAATATTATGAAAAAAGATAGAGTGAGTAATAAAGAAAATATTGAAAATTTAAAAAATGAAATTTATAAATTCACCAATGGTGAAAACTTTAAAAAATGCAAATCTATGGGTGAGCTTATGGAGCAGACATTAGATTATTTAAAAAGAAATTATCAAAATGTAAGTTTAATTGACTTGATATAAAAAAAACTTTATTGAGTGATTAAATTATTTTAAATTCGAACTATGAAAAAGACTGGTCTAATTTTATCAATTATATTTTTTAGCATATCTTCAGCTTGCTCTCAAAAAGAGAATTACCCTCCTATTCAGGATTTTGACGAAAACTCATTTGAATTAGTTAAAATTGTTGACGGAATTGATATTCCATGGGGTCTTGCATTCACTGATAAATCTTCATTTTTAGTTACTGATAAGAAAGGGATTTTATACTACGTTGAAGATGGTAAAAAAAAGATAATTAAAGGTATCCCTGAAATTATATTTTCAAGACAAGGTGGCTTGTTAGATGTAGCAGTAGATGAGAACTTTAGTTCTAATAAGATAATTTATTTTACAGCAAGTGTTTCTGACTCAACAAAAGGCTCAAATACCTCATTATATTCGGCTAAACTAGATGAAGATAGTTTAGTTAATCTAAAGCAACTTTATAAAGCTTCCCCTGATTCTGAAGAGCAAAGACATTTTGGTGGCAGTATTCTATTAAAGAATCAACACATTTACTTTACCATAGGTGATAGAGGAAATAGAGATATTAACCCACAAGATCTAAATTTAGATGGAGGAAAAGTTTACAGATTGAATCTTGATGGTTCTATTCCAGATGATAATCCATTTTATGATATAAATAACTCAAAAAAGGCTATTTGGAGTTACGGTCATAGAAATCCTCAGGGAATAGTTAATGGTTTTAACGATAAAGAGATATGGATTCATGAACATGGTCCTAGAGGTGGAGATGAAATAAATATTATAAAAGATCCAAAAGCAAATGAAGATCCAATTCGAGATAGAAATTATGGCTGGCCAAAAGCAACATACGGTATAAACTATAGCGGTAGTGAAATAACAAAAAATAAAACCTTAGAAGGGGTTACTGACCCATATTATTATTGGACCCCATCTATTGCTCCTTCTGGAATGGTAATGATTAAAAGTTCAGAAATTTATAGTGATTGGAATAATACTTTATTAATAGGGTCTTTAAGCTTTAGATATCTTGAGAGATTAGAATTTGATAATTCTGGAATAATAATGAGAGAGAAACTTTTTCCTAGAATAGGTAGAGTTAGAGACGTAAATGTAAGTCCTGATGGTTATGTTTTTATAAGTGTTGAAGGAGAGGGTATCTTTAAAATTTTACCAAAGTAGATTCAATGAGTGATTTTTTTAAGAAACTAAAATCTCTAATAGGCAAAAGCTATTTTAAATATTTAATTATATTACTCGCATTCATATTCTGGATGACTTTTCTAGATACAAATTCACTTCTCATTCATGCTGAATTAAATAGAGAAATAAAAAAATTAAAAAAGAGAAAAGATGCACTCACAGAAGAGATAGTAAAAGACCAAGGGCTAATAAAAAGACTTGAAAATATGGATAGTTTAGAACACTATGGAAGAGAAAAATTCAACTTGAAAAAACAAAATGAGGATATATTTATTATTGAATATAAATCAGAAAATGAATAATTAATGGCAAAGATAATTTCAATAGCTAATCAAAAAGGTGGAGTTGGCAAAACAACTACCTCTGTCAATCTTGCTGCTTCTCTAGGTGTTCTTGAAATGAAAGTTTTAATTATTGATGCAGATCCTCAAGCAAATGCTTCTTCTGGACTTGGATTTGATCCAAATGATAATGATCATTCTCTTTATCAAGTTTTTTCTGAGTCTATAAAAATTAGTGAGGTAATAAAAAAAACCGAATCCCCTAATCTTGATATAATTCAATCAAGTATTGATCTAGTTGGTGTTGAAATAGAATTAGTTGAGGTTGAGAATAGAGAATATAAACTAAAAGAGCAGATTGAAAGCATAAAAGCTGATTATGATTTTATTTTGATTGATTGTGCTCCTTCTCTTGGATTAATTACACTTAATGCTTTAACATGTTCAGATTCAGTAATAATTCCAATTCAATGTGAATATTTCGCACTTGAAGGACTAGGCAAGCTTCTAAACACTATTAAAAGCGTACAAAAAATACACAATCAAGAACTAGATATTGAAGGAATTCTATTGACTATGTATGATTCACGTTTAAGGCTTTCAAATCAGGTTGTTGATGAAGTAAAAAAACATTTTGAGGAAATAGTATTTAAAACAATTATTCAGAGGAATATTAAACTTGGAGAAGCACCTGGTTTTGGAAAAGATATTATAACTTACGATGTGACTTCTAAGGGAACGAAGAACTATCTTTCTCTTGCTGACGAAATAATTAAAAAGAATGTAAATGTCTGATAAAAAACAGAAGAGAGTTTTAGGAAGAGGACTTGATGCTCTTCTAGGTAGCTCAAATAATGATGATAATAACTTAAAGTCTCTTGGTAATATTAATTCATTTGAAATCGATATTAATAAGATAGAAGTTAATCCAAATCAACCAAGATCAAATTTCGATAATGCTGAACTTAATAGTCTTTCAGATTCTATAAAAGACCTTGGAATTATTCAGCCAATAACTGTAAGGAGGATAAACTCATCTAAATATGAGATAATATCTGGAGAGAGAAGGTATAAAGCAACAAAGAAGGCAGGCCTAACTTCAATTCCTTGTTATGTAAAAGGAGTTGAAAGTGAATCTGATATTCTTAAGATGTCATTAGTTGAGAATGTCCAGAGGGTTAATCTAGATCCAATTGAGATTGGATTAAGTTATGAGAGATTAATCTATGAATATAAGCTTGATATTGATTCTATTTCAAGAATAGTTGGCAAAGATCGATCAACAATTTCCAATTATATAAGGTTGCTTAAACTTGATCCAATCATTCAATCAGGAATAAGAGACAGGTTCTTAACAATGGGACATGGAAGAGCTCTTATAAATGTTGATGATAAAAAAAATCAATTAGAAATTTATGAGCAAATAATATCAAAAAATTTATCTGTAAGACAAACTGAAAAAATTGTAAAAGAACTGAACATTAAAAAAGTTAATTCAAATGTCAGTTCTGATGTTTCTAAAATCTATATTGATGCTACCAATAAATTTGAAAAATTATTTGGTTCAAAAGTAAAACTTAAAGAAGATTCATCTGGTAAAGTTTCATTATCAACTACTTTTAAAAGTCTTAATGATTTATACTCAATTTTAAAAAAATTATCAACTTGAGAAATTTTTTTTTATCAATATTAGTGTTATTTTCATTCAATTCTTATTGCCAATCCGAATTAGATTCATTATATATAAGCCCAAGGAAACAAAGATTAATTGATGACCCTTTGACTCCATCAAAAGCTGCATTTTATTCTTCAGTAGTCCCGGGACTGGGTCAAGTTTATACAAGAAGATATTGGATGGTTCCAATTATATATGGCGGATTAGGAACATCAGCCTACTATTTCAATTACAATCAAAAAGAAATGAATAAATATAGGACAGCATATAAAAGAAGGTTAGCTGGATATTTTGATGATGAATATATTGATATAATTCCCGAAAACGAAAAATTATTAGAGGGTATGAAATTTCACAGGAGATACAAAGACTTTGCATTTATGTTTTTAGTTGGCACTTATGTTTTAAATATTATTGATGCAAATGTAGGAGCTCATTTACTTCAATTTAATGTAAGTGAAGATCTATCTCTTAGACCATTTATTGAAAGTGATTATTTTGATTTTTCTCAAAATGCAGGAATTAAACTAAAAATTAATTTAGACTAGAATGAGTTTTATTGAGTGGATTTATTTTTTCTTGATTTATAATGGGTTAATTTTTGCTGGCTCTCAGAAGCTATTTAAACTAGCTGGAGTTCCTGGCTGGCATGCAATTATTCCATTTTATAATATCATAAAACATTTAGATATAATTAAAAGACCTAGATGGTGGATAATACTTGTTTTTATCCCAGTAATTAATCTTCTTATGATACCCGTTGTTTGGATAGAATTTATTAAAAGGTTTAATCATAACTCCAAGATTGACAGAATACTAGTAATACTAACTATTGGGTTTTATTTTTTTTATATAAGCTATGTTAGTAGCAAAACAAAATTAGTTAAAGAGATCTCTTTCTCTGGATTTGAAAGATCCATTGGCTCATTAATTTTTGCTATAGTTATAGCAACAATTGTACATAATTATTTTCTACAACCTTTTGTAATACCAACTGGGTCGTTAGAGAAGACTTTAAGAGTTGGTGATTTTTTATTAGTAAGTAAGTTTCATTATGGAGCTAGGGTACCATCCACTGTTATTACCCTTCCTATGGTTCATGATACAATACCCCTTATTAAAACTAGATCTTATTTAAAAGGTCCTCAATTACCATATATCAGGATTCCTGGTTTCCAAGAGATAAAAAATAATGATATTGTGGTTTTTAATTGGCCAGCAGATACAGTTAGAAGATTTTTTGTAAAGGAGAAAGGAGTCATTAAGCCAAGAGATAAAAAATCTAATTATGTTAAAAGAGCACTTGGAATTCCTGGCGATACAATTGAGATTAAAGATGGAATTGTTTTTATAAATGGCAAAAAAAATGTCTTACCAGATAGAGCTAAACCAATTTTTACATATAATATAAAATCAAATAAAGGAGTTTCATCTAATAAACTTAAAGAATTAGGAATTAATGGATTTGTTAGAAAATTTATTATAAAGAATCTAACTCAAAGATCTTATGAAGAGATATCTAGTAATATCCTAAGTATCTCCAACACTAAAGATGATGAATATTTAGTTTACACAGATGACTCTGGAATACCTTTTGAAATTATTAGAGAGAATAATTTGATTATTAATGAGCTAATTGATACTACAAGAGAAATTAGTTTAACCTATGAAGATGCTTTTAAAGTTGAAAATTCTAATTTGTTTGACACTATTTATAGAGTAACTCAGAGTAAAGGTGTATCTAACTTAAATTTCTTTCCAAATAATAATAATTTTAAATGGAACAATGACTATCTAGGTCCTATTTATATACCGAAAAAAGGAGATAAAATTGATTTGAGTATAGATAACCTTCCACTATATAAAAAAATAATAAAAGACTATGAATTCAATAATTTAGAGATTTCAGATGGCAGAATTATTATAAACAATAAAGAACAAGACTCATACACATTTAAACAAGATTATTATTGGATGATGGGAGACAATAGATATAACTCAGAAGATTCAAGAGTGTGGGGTTTTGTTCCATTTGATCATGTTTTAGGTAAACCAGTTTTTATTTGGATGAGTATTGATGGACTATTTAATGGGATTCAAAACTGGAAATTTAGATGGGATCGAATTTTCACAACTATTGGACTAGATGGAGAACCAAGATCTTATCTTCCGCATTTTATAGTATTCATATTCTTATGGCAACTATATGTTTTTATCAAAAGAAGAAAATCTAAAAGTTAATCATTATTAGAATTCTTAAACAAAAAATCCTTCTCACTCTTACTTAAACTTTCGTATCCAGATTTACTTATTTTGTCTAATATGTTATCGATCTTTTTTTGATTATCTCGATTTTCTTTAGGTTTAGACTTAAAATTATTTATCAATTTAAATATGAAGTCAAATGGTGAGTTTGATGAGTTAAAGTTCTTTGCATAGTAAAAACCATAAAAAGCACCACCCAAATGTGCAATATTTCCACCAGCATTACTAAAGGGTATTTGAATTAAACTTAATAAAACATAGAAAAGACCTAAATATTTCAATTTAATATCAAAAAAAATAAGGTTTACTCTAGTGTTTGGCGTATATGAACAAGCAAAAATAAGTACAGCATACACAGCAGCTGATGATCCTATCAAAGGTGAAAAAGCATTTTTAAATACTGGGAAAATATTATATGAAATCACAAAGAATAGACCTCCCATAAGTACACCATAAAAATATATTTCTATTAATTTTTTATTTGTTAGAAAATTTAAAAAATATTTACAAACAATAAACAGAATCAACATGTTCCAGAATATGTGAAAAAAATCAATATGAAAAAAAGAATATGATATTAGAGTCCAAGGACTTCTAATAATATCTCCTATTCCTGGGTGAAGATCAAAATAATTGATAAGGCTAAATTGTTTTAAATTGAAAAGAAATAAAAATGTATTTACAACAAGTGGAAGCAGAAAAACAATAATATTGATTATTATAATTTTTTTAAAAAAAGGCTGATTTAAAAAATATCTAAACCCTAATTCCATCTTTTATTATTAAACTGATTTTTTTTCCAGTACCACATCATTATAAATCCAGTAATTGCTCCCCCAATGTGAGCAAAGTGAGCAATTGGGCCAACTGAATATGAAGTGAATCCAAAGAAAAGGTCAAATAAAATTAGAAGAGGCACTAAATATTTAGCTTTAATGGGTATTGGTGGAAAAAGAAGCATTAGTTGAACATTTGGAAATAACATAGCAAAACCAACTAGTATACCATAAAGAGCTCCAGATGCACCCACCATAACTGCCTTATATGATTGAATTCCTGAAGCAAGGTTTGCTTCGCCTAATGCCTGTATTAAACTGGTATTTAGTCTGCCTGTTTCAAAAAAACTATTTATCTCATTTTTTGATAAGCCATTATCAATTAATAATTGTGTTACAGATAAAACATCATAATGATATACTAGAGTTTGAATAAGAACTGCACCAAAACCAGCAGACAAATAGAAAAAAATAAATTTTTGTTTCCCCCACATTTGTTCTAATGGAGTACCAAACATCCATAAACCAAACATATTAAATAAAATATGAGTTGTATCACCATGCATAAACATGTGCGAAAGAGGTTGCCAAAGAAAAAAAGTTGAATTTTTTGGATAGTGCATAGCAAAGAGATCATACATCAACTCTCCAAAAACCAATGATGCAATATAAAAAATCACATTAATTATGATTAAATGTTTTACTATCTCACTTACCCTACCCATTAAATTTATTTTCTATGTCGTTTTTATTTAAAGTAATAAATATTTGCTTATTATCAGGTGACAGATTAGGTTCTTTACATGAAAATAAATGATTTACAATATACTCCTGCTCATCTGAATTAAGTTTTTGACCTGATTTGATTGATGTAATTTTTGAAAGTCTCTTTGCAAAGAAATCAGATGCACTAAAATCATTAGAAGTATTAAAGTCATCATTGAGAATATTTTCAATAACTTCTTCTACATTATTTTTTTCTATTCCAAATGGAATGGATTCAATAAGCATTAATTCATTCCTAACAATTATATCAAAACCAATTGATTTAAATTCATCGATAATTTTATTATATAGTAATAATTGTTTTTTTGTTAAAATTAACTCGATTGGAAAAACTAACTTTTGTGAATTAACAGAGTTCTCAAAAATTGATTTTAAAAAAGACTCATACAAAATTCTCTGATGAGCTAAATTTTGATTTATTATAATTAGAGATGACTTATTAGTGCTTACAATAAATTTATTCAAAATCTGGAAAATCTTTAAAGCTTGATTATTGTCATCCTCCAAGCTTAATTTATTATTAGGAGGCAAGTCATCATCAATAATTTTACTCATTTCTTCATCATTAAAAACCTTAAAGGGGTTAAAATCAGAATTAATCTCAATACTAGGAGAAGTTGGCTGTGACTTAACTTGATCGTAAGAAATATCCATTGATGGATCCTTATCAAAGTCAAGGACAGGACTAACCTGATATATACCAAGACAGTGCTTAACAGAAGAGTTTATTATTGAATATAAGTTTTGATCATCATCAAATTTTATTTCTGTTTTGTTTGGATGAACATTAACATCTATTTTGGTTGGATCTATATCGATAAACAGAAAGTACCCTGGGTAATATCCATCTTTTAGCAAACCATCATACGATGCAGAAATTGAATGATTAATAAATTGACTTTTAATAAATCTGTTATTTACAAAAATAAACTGATTACTCCTTGATTTTTTTGAAAATTCAGGCTTTAAAACAAAACCTGAAATATTAGCAATTTGGGTGCTTTCATTAATAGGAATTAAATTTTCTCTGATTTTTTCTCCAAATATTGATATAATTCTTTTGTTCAATGACTCCTCTTTAAGATAAAAGATCTCCTCTTCATTATTGATAAACGAAAATTCAATTTCTGGATGTGAAATTGCTAACCTGTGAAAAACATCAAGTATATGCCTAAGTTCAACAAAATCTGATTTTAAGAAGTTTCTTCTTGCTGGTACGTTATAGAATATATTCTTTATTTTAATTGATGTACCTTCTTGAATATTTGAGTCCTTTTCCCTTAAAAGCTCGCCACCATTAATTTCAATAAAATGCCCATTTTGATTATCATTTATTGATTCCATTTCTAACATTGAAACCGAGGAAATAGCAGCTAATGCTTCTCCACGAAATCCCATTGATGAAATAGAAAAAATATCTTCTATTTTATTAATTTTTGATGTCGCATGTTTTAAAAATGATAAATGCATATCATTTTTTGACATTCCTTTTCCATTATCAATTACCTGAATTAGATTTTTTCCAGCATCTTTAATTATAATCTGAATTCTGGTTGAATTTGCATCAATAGAATTTTCTATGAGTTCTTTTAGAACAGAAGATGGCCTTTGAACTACTTCACCAGCAGCAATTTTATTTGAAACATCACTTGGTAAAATTTTAATTATGTCTGACATTAATTGGTAAAGAAAATATTTATATCAAAATCAATGATATATAAAAATACCAAAATAAGGAAAAGAACAATTAAGATTAATGTCATATTAATACCCCTGTTTTTTCTATTACGCATTTTATACCTTTGATCAGCCCAATGCTTTCCAATGTCGTTTGAGTTATATGACTCTCTGTAAACAGAAAACTTTGATTCAAAACTTGGTGTAACATCATCTTTACCTTTGTAAAAACGAGGAGTATAATTGAATTTTCTATTTTTATTTAACTTAAAGAAGTTAACTTTCATTGATTAAATGTAATCATTTTAAGAGCTGCAATTGCAGAATCTTCACCCTTATTATACCTTCCACCACTCCTATCAATAGACTGGCTTATATTATCATCTGTTGATACGCATAAAATTATAGGTATATCAGATATAATATTTAAATCTTTAATACCATTTAAAACAGCATTTGACACAAATTCAAAGTGTCTTGTTTCACCTTGAATTATACATCCAATGGCAATAACTGCGTCAAAATCTTTATTAATTAGGTTTTTACAGGCAAATATTAACTCAAAACTACCAGGAACATTAATTTTAGAAATATTTTTTTCTTTAACACCATTTTTTGTAAGTATATTTTTTGCACCGCTGAATAGTTTCTCGGTAATTTCATTATGCCACTCTGAGACAACACATGCAATTTTTAGTTTATCAAGATTTAAAGCTTCAAAATCTTCGTTAAAATATTCAAATTGCTTTGCAGACATTTTAGTTATTTAGATTTTCAATTCTACCAAGTTGGACTTCAACTAAACTAGATTCGTAAGAATCTGGGAATTCTTCTTTGATTCTATTTAAATAATTTATTGCAGACCTATATTCACCTAGTTCAGAACCTATAAGTGCAGCTTTGAATAAATATTTTGGAGTAGTATAAATGTTTTCGTTGTGCTTGAAGGCCTTTTGATAATATTCATATGCTTCCTCTGGTTGATTCAACTCTGAGAAGCAATCTCCTATCGTTCCTAGAGAAATCGACTTTAGTAATATATCATCTGAAT
The DNA here is from genome assembly GCA_902577515.1 of uncultured Bacteroidota bacterium. Lineage (GTDB taxonomy): Bacteria > Bacteroidota > Bacteroidia > Flavobacteriales > Flavobacteriaceae > Marisimplicoccus. Next base: position 67,066 of record CACGZJ010000007.1, read on the forward strand.
TAAATTTTTCAAGGTAAACTATAGCTTTGTCATATTCTTTAAGGTTCAAATATGACATACCAATAGAGTAGTTTGCTAGATTTGCAGCTTTTGTACCAGAATATTCATCTACAATGTCAAGAAATCCATATTTTCCTTCACCTCCATTTAAAGCTAAATTAAATAGTGAATCTGATTGATCAGCTACTAGAGCTAATTCAAAAAAATATTGCGCTTGATTTAACTCACTTATTGCCTCTGTTTCTCTAGGATCACTAATATATCTTTGATATCCTAAGAAGGATATAACAGATAAAGAAATTAAGGCAATCACTGAAAAAATTTTATTCTGATTTTTTAGTATCCACTGTTCAGATTTGTTAGCAGTAGAATCTAGGGAATCGAATACTTCAGCAGTTTGACTTTTTTCACCTTGATTCGCTGTTTTTGTTCTACTTTTTTTATAACCTCTTCTATTGAATGTTGCCATAATAATTTTTTGAATCCCAAAATTAATGTTTTATTTTGAATAGCAAATATGTTTTTACATTCACTAAAAATTGATAACTATAAAAATCTAGACAAACTAAAGTTTAGTTTTAGTAAAAAAATCAATTGTTTTATTGGAAAGAATGGTATTGGAAAAACCAATATAATTGACTCTATATATCATTTAGCATTTACTAAAAGCTACTTTAATCCTTCAACATCACAAAATGTTAAAATTGGTCAAGATTATTTTTCAATTAATGGAGATTTTGAAATTAACAGCAGAGATGAGAGTGTTCATTGTTACTTCAAAAATGGAGAAAAGAAAGTTATTAAAAGAAATAGCAAGCTATATAAAAGAATTTCTGATCATATTGGCTTAGTAAATTTAATTATTATTTCACCTCATGATCGGAATCTTATTACAGAAGGTAGTGAGATGAGAAGGAAGTTTATAGATTCAGTTATAGGTCAGGTTGACAAGATATATCTGCAGAGAGTTATAGATTATGGAAAAGTTATTAATCAGAGAAATTCCTTATTGAAATACTTTTTTATTAACAGAAAATTTGACAAGGATACAATTGATTCATATGACCAACAACTAATTAGTCTAGGAACTCCAATTTTTAAAGAAAGAACTAACTTTTTAAAGACTTTTATACCAATATTTAAAAAATATTACTCTGATATAAGTTCTGGAAATGAATCTGTTGACATAAACTATAAAAGTGATTTAAATTCTGGAAGTTTTTCAGAGATTTTAAGTGAGAGTTTATCTAAAGATAGATTTTTACAATATACATCCAAAGGTATACATAGAGATGATTTAAACTTTATAATCGAAAATAACAAGATAAAAAATTTCGGAAGTCAAGGGCAGCAAAAATCATTTTTGATTGCTTTAAAACTTGCACAATTTGATTACTATAAAACAAAATTTGGAAATTCACCAATTGTATTACTCGATGATATTTTTGACAAACTTGACCAAGAACGAGTCAGACAAATTGTACAAATACTAGAAAAGAAAGATTTTAGTCAAATATTTATTACAGATACTCATATTGAAAGAGTAAAAGATGCTTTATCTGGACTTAAGAATAAAGAAGAAATATTTGATTTAGAAAAAATTTATTTAAATGGCTAAAAGAGGAGAGACTAAAAATATTTCAAAAGTTTTAGAAGATGTTATTTCGCAAAAACATTTTAAAGTTGGGATTGACAATCTAAGAGTTCAAGAAGCATGGGTTAAGACTATGGGTGAAAACATTCAAAAATACACTTACAACGTAGAATTTAAAAAAGGCAAACTATATATAAAACTAAAATCCTCAGTACTTAAAGAAGAATTAATTTTTGAAAAGAATAAGGTAATTAAGCTTATTAATCAGGAATTAGGAAAAGAATATGTAAAAGAATTAGTTCTTAAGTAAAAATTTCCTTATCGCTAAAGTGAAAATTTATTTCGATAGATGCATTCTCATCACTATCTGAACCATGTACTGCATTTTCTCCTTTAGATTTAGCATATCTTTTTCTAATTGTACCATCTTCAGCTTCTGAAGGATCAGTAGAACCAATAAGTTTTCGAAAGTCATCGACTGCATTATTTTTTTCTAATGCTGCTGCAACTATTGGACCTCTTGTCATAAACTGGATTAAATCTTTAAAAAATGGCTTATCTGAATGAATTGAGTAGAATTCTTCAGCTTCTTCTTTAGTCATTTTTTTATACTTCAGTGCAATTATTTTAAACCCAGCTTCTTTTATCATGCTTAGAATTGGAAGCATGTACCCCTGCTCTATTGAGTCAGGCTTTAGCATAGTAAATGTTCTATTTGAATTCATGCGGCAAATTTAATAATATCTGACATTAATCAAAGTTTTAGTAATTACTTTATTTTAATTTTCAATATAATATTATATTAGCCCACTCATGGATAAGAAGATTCTTAAAAGTATTAAAAGTATTCTGTCTACAAATAAGAAAATCATTTTAATACCTCATAGTAGTCCTGATGCAGATGCACTTGGCAGTTGTCTTGCTTTGTTTCATTTTTTTAAAAATGACCACACTGTAAGTGTTATTTCACCAAATGAATTTACTGAGATACTTAACTTTCTACCTGGTTCAGAAAATGTAATTATATACGAATCTCAAAAAGAAAAATCAGATGTTTTATTTAATGAGGCCGAAATTATTTTTACACTAGATTTTAATAGTTTAGGAAGAGCTAAAAATGTTTCTTATAAAATCTCTAAATCATCTGCAAAAGTTATTATGATTGATCATCATGAAAATCCAGATGATTATGCTGACTTTATGATTTCTAATTCCAAAATGAGTTCAACAAGTGAGATGATTTATGATTTCATCTCTTACATAGATTCAAATAAAATTGATAATAATATTGCAACATGTCTTTATACTGGAATAGTTGCAGATACTGGTTCTTTTCGTTTTCCTTCAACAACTTCTAGAACACTACTTGTTGGTTCTAAATTAATTGATCATGATGTTGATGTTACTTACATTTTTGAAAAATTACATAACAATTTTCAATTTGATAGACTTAAACTACTTGGCACCACGATAAATAACTTTAAAAGAGTTGATGGTTTACCTGTATTGTATACCTTAATTACCGACGAAGATCAAAAGTCTAGTAATTTTAAGAAAGGAGATAGTGAAGGTTTTGTGAATTTTGGACTTAGTGTTGAAGGAATTTTATGCTCTGTATTATTTATAGAGAAAAAAGAGGATGAATTAATTAAAATTTCATTTAGATCTAAAGGTGATTTTAAAGTTAATATATTTGCTTCAAGATATTTTAATGGTGGAGGACATATTCATGCTGCTGGGGGAATATCAAAATTAAATTTAATAGATACTGAAAAGAAATTTATTAGTGATATTAAACAATACTTAAAAGAATATTATGATTAAAAAATCTATCATATTTATAACATCAATACTAATCTTAAACTCATGTAACATGAATGATTACTCTGAACTAAACGAAGGAATATATGCAAACCTAGAAACCTCCAAAGGTGATATAATACTAGAACTATTTTTTAAGCAGACGCCATTAACTGTATCAAATTTTGTTGCATTATCTGAAGGAAATCACCCTGCAGCAGATGAACAATTTTCTGGAAAACCATATTATGATGGTTTAAAATTTCACAGAGTAATTGATAATTTCATGATTCAAGGTGGTGACCCAACTGGAACTGGCTCTGGCGGACCAGGTTTTCAGTTTGATGATGAATTTAGTGAAGAATTAAAACATACTAGCCCTGGTATCTTGTCTATGGCTAACGCTGGACCAGGAACAAACGGAAGTCAATTCTTTATAACTCATGTAGAAACTCCATGGCTTGATGGCAAACATTCTGTCTTTGGAAAGGTTAACTCTGGCCAAGATGTTGTTGATAATATTGTTCAAGATGATCTTATTAAAAGTGTAAAGATCATAAGAGTTGGTAAAGATGCTAAGGACTTTGATGCTCCTAAGATATTTGAAGACTATATAACAAATAAGAGTCGAGCAGATATTTTAAGGGCAGAAGAAGAAGCTAAACTTATAGATGATTTAACATCAGGAATGATTGAAACTGAGAGTGGATTAAAATATAAAGTTTCTAAAAAAGGAAGTGGTCCTAATGCTAAGATTGATGATGTCCTTTCAGTTCATTACTCACTTAAACTTATTGACGGATCAGAAATTGATTCATCTTTTACTAGAGGAGAACCAATTGAGTTCACATGTGGTGTTGGACAAGTTATTAAGGGGTGGGATGAAGCTATGCAACTACTTAATAAAGGTTCAAAAGCTACACTAGTGATTCCTAGTGAACTAGGTTACGGATCAACTGGTGCGGGGAATGGAGTTATTCCCCCGAATGCAACATTAATTTTTGAAGTTGAATTAGTTGACATAAAATAATGAAGTTAAAAAGTATTTTTGCTCTTGCTCTAATACCTCAAATACTATTAATTAATTTCATTAAAAATAATCCATCAATCATTGATGATTATTATTCATATTATTTATACAATAATATTCTCAAAATAAATTCATTTGTATATTCTAATATAAATATTCCTGTAGGTGAGATTTTATATATAATTCTTGTTATAATTCTTATTTATCTTGTTTATAGAGTTTTTTCTTTCAAACTAATTGATTCAGTTAACCTTCTGGCATTTATTTCACTAGTTTACTTTATTTTTTATTCTTTTTGGGGATTAAATTATTTCAAAACCTCAATCTCTGATGAATTACATATCAAAAATAATTATGAATTTGAAGAGTTAGATGATACGTTGAATATTATTATCAGAAAGATAAACGAAGAAGCTCCTTTAATTCAGGATTATAATGAATTAGATTTTTTTGAAATAACTAACATGACTAACTTAAATGTAAAACGGTCTTTAATTCCTAGTATTCTTCTTTATCAAACAGTATCTGGACATTTTATTCCATTTACATCAGAATCAGTAGTAAATGTTAATATTCCCAAAGTTGATATACCAGTAGTTATTTTTCATGAACATGCTCATCAAATGGGATATGCAGATGAAGCTGAAGCCAGTTTTATTGGATTTATGAAAGCAATTGAGAGTAATAATGCAAATGTTAGATACTCTGGTTATTTTAATGCGCTTTTAAATCTTCTAAACGAGGTTAATAAAAGTCATAAAGAAAAATTAGAAGACTACACCTCAAAACTCAGTCAGAGGGTTATATCTGACATAAATTATAACAGTGAATTCTGGAGCAAATATTACAATAACTTTTTTGATAAAGTTGCAAACTATGTGTATGACTTTTATTTAAAATCAAATGAACAAAAAGATGGTATTTTATCTTATGGTAAAGTTTCTACATTGATAATTGAATATTATAAAAGAGAAGCACTATATAAACTTTTTAATGAATGATTATTATTTGTAAATTTAAGTAGTAAAAATTTACATGTGTTAGTTGAAAATAAAATACTACCAAAAGAGATAGATGAGTTATTTATTGATATAATTAAAAGTAGTTATCAAAAAATCTCCACTAAAGAAAAAAAAATAATTCATGAATCTTTACTTATTGCTTTTAATGGTCATGATGGTCAAATAAGAAAGTCTGGAGAACCATATATTTATCATCCCTTAGAGGTTGCAAAAATTGTCGCTAAAGATATTGGATTAGATTATATATCAATTGCTGCAGCAATTCTTCATGACACTGTTGAAGATACTGAAGTAACACTTGAAGACTTGAATGAAACAGTAGGTTCTGAAGTATCAAGAATTGTAGATGGGTTAACTAAAATTTCAACTCTAAAGAAAAATGAAGATTATTCAGTTCAAGCAGAAAATTATCGTAAAATGTTACTTACTCTTCACAACGATATTAGGGTGATATTAATTAAAATTGCTGATAGACTTCATAATATGCGAACAATTGATTTTTTATCGAAAGCAAAGCAAGATAAAATGGCCTCTGAGTCACTTTACATTTATGCTCCCCTTGCGCATAGAATTGGTTTATACAATATAAAAAATGAACTAGAAAATCTAAGTTTAAGGATTCTCGAGCATAGAGAATTTAATTTGATAAAAAATAAGATTGATAGGGATTTAGTAAATCAGGAAAAGTATGTTGAATCCTTTCAAAAACTTATTAATGATAGCCTTGTTGATCAAAAAATAAAATATCAAATTAAGGGAAGACATAAATCTATTTATTCAATTTATAATAAGATTAAGACAAAGAATATTTCATTTGAAGAGGTTTATGATCGATTTGCAATTAGGATTATTTATAAATCAACACCAAAAAATGAAAAATTTGTAGCTTGGAAAATCTATTCTATAATAACTGATCACTTTACACCCAACCCTACAAGACTTAGAGATTGGATTACTCTTCCAAAAAATAATGGATATGAGGCACTTCATCTAACTGTAGTTGGTCCAAAAAATAAATGGGTTGAGATTCAGATTAGATCAGAAAGGATGGATGAAATTGCTGAAAAAGGTTATGCTGCTCACTATGGTTATAAGCATAATGAATCTAAAAAAAGTGAAGTTGATCTATGGCTTAATAAACTTCAAGAAGTCTTAAATCAAGATACTGAACATGCTATTGATTTTGTTGAGGACTTTAAATTAAATTTTTATTCAAAAGAAATCTATGTTTTTACTCCTAATGGGGATTTAAAATCTTTGAAAAGCGGATCATCTGCATTAGATTTTGCTTTTCATGTTCATACAGATGTTGGGATTAGAACAAGAGGTGCTAGGGTTAACGGAAAATTAGTACCATTAAGCTATACTCTTAAAAGTGGTGATCAAGTTGAGATTATTACTTCAGAAAATGTAAAGCCTAATGTAAACTGGTTAGATTTTGTTGAAACTTCTAAGGCTAAGTCTAAAATAAAATCATCATTAAATGACGAAAAGAAAAGAATTGCTATGGATGGCAAAGAAATCCTTGAAAGAAAGCTTAAACAATTTAAGATTAAGCTAAATGACAAAGTTTCAGGTCAAATGATGAAGTTCTTTAAGATTAATGCTAGTAATGATCTATTCTATAAGGTTGGAACTGGAGATTTAGATAATAAAAAAATTAAAAATTTTGCTAATGATTACAATAGTTATCTTGGATTTATTAGAAGAAGAATTACAGGAACAACAACTAAAGTTCAAAAATTTGATGATAATGAAGATCTAATAAAGTTTGATAAGCTGGTTTTCGGAAGAGAAAAAGAGATGCTGAAATATTCAATGGCTCCGTGTTGTAGTCCAATACCAGGTGATAATGTATTTGGATTTATATCAGTAAAAGATGGTATTAAAGTACATTCTAAAAATTGTCCTAACTCAATAGCTTTACGATCAAATTATGCTTACAGAATTATATCAGCAACTTGGATTGACTCAGAAAGTCATGAATTTAATGCCAAAATTGAAATTACTGGAATTGATGATATTGGACTTGTAAATGAGATCACTTCGCTTATCTCAAATTCAATGAATGTTAACATGAATAGGATTTCCTTTGAAACTAATGACGGTACATTTTCAGGGGTAATAAGCATTGAAGTAAAAAATAAAGTAATTTTGAATAAATTACTAAAAAGACTAACTGCTATAAAGGGTATAGAAAAAGTTTCACGCAAATAATAAATATGATTAGTAATAAGAAAAAAAATAATGAAGAGGTTAATGAGGTTTTCACAAAATTTTTAAATAAACATAATCATCGAAAGACTCCTGAAAGATATAGTATTCTCAATGAAATTTATTTAACAGAGGGCCACTTTGACATTGACTCACTTTATGAAAAAATGAATAAAAAAAAATACAGAGTTAGTAGAGCAACTCTATATAATACAATAGAGCTTCTTCTTGAAAGTGGTCTAGTTAGAAAGCACCAATTTGGTCGTACATTCTTTCAATATGAAAAATGTTATTTCAATAATCAGCATGATCATTTAATAATTACAGACACTGGAGAGGTTAAAGAATTCTGTGATCCAAGAATTCAATCAATCAAAGATAATATTGAAGAAATATTTGATGTTGATATTAAGGATCATTCACTATATTTATACGCCACAAGTAAAAAGAAAAAATAGTTATTATATGTCTTTAGATCTATTACTAGGTCTTCAATGGGGAGATGAAGGTAAAGGTAAAATAGTTGATGCAATAACCTCAAAATATGATATTATTGCCAGATTTCAAGGAGGACCCAATGCAGGCCATACTATAGAGTTTGATGGCAATAAACATGTTCTTCATACAATTCCCTCAGGAATATTCAATAATCAATCTTTAAATATTATTGGAAATGGTGTTGTTATCGACCCAGGAATTTTTCTTAAAGAAATTGATGGTTTAAATAAGTATTCAATTGATCTTAGAAAAAATTTATTAATATCTAAAAGAGCCCATATAATATTACCTACTCATAAAATTATTGATGCAACTTCTGAGGCATCAAAAGGAAAAAAGAAGATTGGTTCAACACTTAAAGGAATAGGTCCTACTTATATGGATAAAACAGGAAGAAATGGGATTAGAGTTGGAGATATTATTGATGATTCTTGGCATTTAAAATATAATAGTCTAAAAGAGAAACATCTAAATATTATTTCAAATTTCAATCAATCAATTGACATAAGCCTAGAAGATTTGGAGAAAGAGTTTTTTAATGGTATTGAATGTCTAAAGTCATTCAATCTAATTGAAAGTGAAACTTATCTTAATAATTCTCTTGAACAAGGAAAAAGAATATTAGCTGAAGGGGCACAAGGTTCTCTTTTAGATATAGACTTTGGAACATATCCATATGTAACTTCTTCAAATACTACAGCAGCTGGTGCCTGTTCTGGATTAGGCATACCCCCAAATAGGATCAAAAATATTATTGGAATATTTAAGGCATATACTACTAGAGTTGGTTCTGGTCCATTTCCTACAGAATTATTTGATTCAACTGGAGAAAGGATTAGAGAAGTTGGACATGAATATGGTGCAACAACTGGCAGAGATCGAAGATGCGGATGGTTAGATCTTATAGCGCTAAAATACGCTGTTCAAATTAACGGCGTTACGGAATTAAATATTATGAAGTCAGATGTATTAAGCTCAATTAATAAATTAAAGGTTTGTACATCTTACTTAATAGATAATAATGAGATTAATTACTTTCCTTATGATATAAAATCTAAAAAGGTAATTCCGCAGTATATAGAATTTAATGGTTGGGATGAAGATATTACTCAAATAAAGAGTGAGTCTGAACTTCCCAAAGAGCTTAAAGATTATATTGCTTTTATTGAATCATTTGTTAATGTTCCTATAAAATTAATCTCAGTCGGACCAGACAGAACCCAAACAATTTATAGAGTAAGATGAGATTATATAAAATTTTAATTTGTTTTCTTTTTTCTTCATTATTGTTAAGTCAAGAACAAAGAACAATTGAAATTATTCAAGCTGGAAAATCAATTCGAAACTCAATTGAATTTCCTGATGCAAATATACTTCAAAAGGACAAGGATACCAGAGTTATTTTATTTCATGATGGAGCAAAAATAGAATCAGACATATCATATTATTATTTTAATGAAAATTCATTTAAAGCAAACGGAAAAGTTAGTTTTAATCAAGGAGACTCTTTATTACTTATATCAGATTACCTAGAA
>CACGZJ010000008.1 GCA_902577515.1 uncultured Bacteroidota bacterium
AAAACCTAAATCAAAAGGAATATTCTCAAGAGTTAAAAGTTTCTTTAAAAGAAAATAAAGTGCCTACGACTGGACTCGAACCAGCACTCGAAAAATTCGAACTACCCCCTCAAGGTAGCGTGTATACCAATTTCACCACGTAGGCTTTAAAATGTTAGGGTAGTGACCTGGCTGGGGCTCGAACCCAGGACCCTCTCCTTAAAAGGGAGATGCTCTACCAACTGAGCTACCAGGTCTAAAAAAGAGGTCAAATATACATTGAAATATTCATTATTCAATCATCTTTTTTATTATAAATTTGTTAATCTATGGCTGATACAATATTTCTGATTGGATATATGGGTGCGGGTAAAACTGTTGTTGGAAAATCTCTCTCAAAATCTATTAATTATGATTTTTATGATTTAGATAATTTTATTGAGATAATGGAAAAGAAAAAGATTTCAGAAATCTTTAATGATCATAATGAAGTTTATTTTAGAAGACTTGAAAATAAATATTTAAAAATTTTATCTCAAAAAAAAGAATCAAAAATCATTTCTTTAGGAGGTGGGACTCCATGTTTTAAAAATAATATTAAAATTATTGAAAGCACTCCTAATTCAATAACGATTTATCTTAAGGCATCAGTAAGTTGTCTTATGAAGAGACTTAAAGATGGAAAAAATAAACGTCCTCTAATTTCTCATATAAAATCATCTAAAGATCTAAAAGATTTTATTAGTAAACACCTTTTTGATAGAGCTATTTACTATGAAAATGCTGATGTTAAATTAAGTGTTGATAATCTTAAAATAAATGAAATTGTAAAATTAATTTCTAATTTTTTAGCTTAAAAATACATTAAACTCTTTTTTTTCATCAATTATAAAATCTATATGTTCATTAACTGATGTGGATAATTTGACACCGGAGAAGTCTACTTTAACTGGAAATAAAGTTTGATCTCTATTAACAATTACTGATGTTTTTATTTTTGATGGATTAAGATTAATTAAGTTAGAAATTACAAACTGAAGAGTTCTTCCAGATTGAGAAACATCATCAACTAATAAAACCGTGCTATTATTGATGTCATATTTTTCTTCAATTTTTATTTCATAACCTTTACCTTTTTTTAAAATATCAATTTTATGGATTTTAATTTTTAAATTTGAGTATTCTTCAATAAAATTTTTAATTTTTTTGGCAATTTCATATCCATTTTTAGATATTCCAATAATAGTCAATTTTTCATCATTAAAAACTTCTTCATAAACCTCTAAAGAAATTCTTTTTATTTTACTTTGAATGTCATTATTATTTAAAATTAAATTTTTTGCCTCCATAGTTAATCAAATATATAACTCTTTATTTAAAGAAAGTAAAATTGTATATTCGCAACAATTATGAAGAATTTTTTTATAATTTTATTTCTATCAATTTTTGTCTTTTATAGTTGTGATAAGGACTCTGATAATATCCCTGAGATTAGAGAATATTCTGAACAGGTCATAGTTGATAATGACTTAATTGTTACTTACCTTAAAACTCATACATATAATTATAATCAGCTCAATGTTAGATCAGACTTAAAAATTATACTAGATACATTAGATTCCTCAAACTCTTCCAATCTTTCATTATATGATATGATTGACGTAAAGACAGTAGATGTTACTGATTCTAACGGAGATATAGTGCCTCATAATTTATATTATTTAATAGTTAGAGAAGGAGAAAAAAGAAGCCCTGTGATAACTGATTCAGTTTATGTTGCATATCAAGGTTCTTTATTAGATGGAAATTATTTTGATCAAAGATCATTTCCTGTTTGGTTGGATATGGCAAATGCACTTCCTGGTTTTAGAGAAGGTGTCTCAGAGTTGAAATCTGGTTCTTTCATTCAAAATCAGGATGGTTCAATTTCTTATCAAAACTATGGTGTTGGCTTGTTTTTTATGCCTTCAGGTCTAGGATATTTTGACTCTCAAACTTCATCTGCAATTCCTGAATACTCTCCTTTAATTTTTTCTGTTAAATTAATGACCTATACTGACACTGATCATGATAATGATGGAATACTATCAATCAATGAAGATATAGATGGAGATGGAATTCCTTTTCAAGATGATACTGACGGAGATAGGCTTTGGAACATGTATGATGTAGATGATGATAATGACGGAGTTTTAACAAAGAATGAACTTGATAAAAATGATGACGGAATAATAGACGATACAGATAACGATGGAATCCCAGACTATTTAGATAATGATAGTTAATCTTTTTTTCTAAAAAATCCATATGGTATATCATATGAAATATTTAAAGACAATTTATTTGTTGTTAAGTCAACGTTTGCATCATCTAATTGGACTCCATTAGCATTTATTATTAATATTTCTTTTCTATTCAAGCCTCTTTCATATCTTAATCCTAAACTAACTGATTTTATTTTAATTCTAGTTCCAAGTAATAATCCAACTGAATATTTATCTTTAATCTCCTCAAGATTAAAATTGCTAGAATTTGACAGGCTATATTTAAAAGATGGTCCTCCAAAGACACTTACTGGTCCTAAAACTTTGTATCCAAATATTATGGGCATTTGAATATCGGTTGATTTATATGAATGTTCTGCTATCTGAATCAAATCGTTAGATTGAATTGCAGAAGCATTTTTTGATTTTGAAAAAATTAAATTCAGTTCAGGTCTTATATAAAATGTAATTAAATCAATTTCAGAAAAAACACCAAACTGAAATCCTGTTGAATTTTTTATATCTAGATTATAGTTATCAATTTTATTTTTTAGATCTGTTATTGATCCAAAATTATCATCGTTTAGTCCAAAATTAACCCCAAAATTACCTTGGGCTAATAAGGTTGATGAAAATAGAACTGAAATAAATACTATTCTCATTTTTTTCTTTTAAGTACCTCTTTACAGGCAACAATTATTGAATCTTTATTAAGTCCATATTTAATCATAAGCTCACTTGGTTTTCCTGATTCACCGAATGTATCTTTTGTGCCTACTAACTCTTGAGGTGTTGGTAATTTTGTACTCAAAAGTCTTGAAACACTCTCACCAAGACCGCCATAAATATTATGTTCCTCGGCAGAAACAATACATCCTGTTTTGCTTACAGAATTTAATATTACCTCCTCATCTAAAGGTTTAATAGTATGAATGTTAATTATTTCACATTTAATGTTATTTCTTTCTAATTCAGAAGCAGCAATCAAAGATTCCCAGACAAGATGACCAGTTGCTACGATTGTTACATCGTTGCCTTCTTTTAATAGTTCACCTCTACCTATTACAAAATCTTTTTCAATATCAGTAAAGTTTGCAACTTTAGGTCTTCCAAATCTTAAATAAACAGGCCCATCAAATTCACTGATTGCAATTGTTGCAAGTTTAGTTTGATTAAAATCACATGTATTAATAACAGTCATTCCAGGGAGCATTTTCATTAACCCAATATCTTCAAGTATTTGATGAGTTGCGCCATCCTCACCTAGAGTAATGCCAGCATGAGATGCACATATTTTTACATTTTTATTAGAATACGCAACAGATTGTCTAATTTGATCGTAGACTCTACCAGTTGAGAAATTTGCAAAAGTACCAGTAAATGGAATTTTTCCACCAATAGCAAGACCTGCCGCTAATCCAATCATATTAGCTTCAGCTATCCCAGTCTGGAAAAATCTATCTGGATTTTCTTTTGAGAAAGTGTCCATTTTTAGAGATCCAGTTAAATCTGCACAAAGTGCTACAACATCTTTATTTTTTCTTCCAAGTTCTGTTAAGCCTTCACCAAATCCAGATCTTGTATCTTTATCCCCTTGATTATTAAATCTATTCATATTAATAGTCTCCTAAAGTTTCTGGATTTTGATTTAATGCAATTTCTAGTTCATGATCATTAGGAGCTACTCCATGCCATTTATGAGTGTTCATCATAAAATCTACTCCATTACCCATTATGGTTTTCATTAAGATTAGTATTGGACTTCCTTTACCTAGACTATCTTTAGCCTCAATCATTACATTATAAATTTCATCTAATGAATTTCCATTATATATTTCAAATACTTTCCAACCAAATGCTTCAAGTTTAAGTTTCAAATTTCCTAAATCAAGAACATCTTTAGTAGATCCATCTATTTGTTGACCATTGAAATCTACAGTAACAATAATATTATCAACTTTTTTTGCAGATGCAAACATAAATGCCTCCCAATTTTGTCCTTCTTGAAGTTCACCATCTCCAGTAAGAACAAAAACAGTAGAATTATCTTGATTTATTTTTTTTGACAATGCTACTCCAATCCCTACAGATAATCCTTGCCCAAGAGATCCAGATGATATATTTATTCCTGGTAAACCATCATGATTAGTTGGATGACCTTGCAGTCTAGAATTAATCTTTCTGAATGTATTTAATTCATTTAATTTAAAATGACCAGTCCTAGCTAATATACTATAGTAAACTGGAGAGATATGCCCATTAGAAAGAATGAAAATATCATTTAGATCTTTTTTGGAATCATTTTTAAGAACTTTTTTATAGAGTATAACGAAAAATTCAACACAGCCTAAAGAACCACCAGGATGACCCGAATTTGCAGAATGAACCATTCTTAGTATATCTCTTCTTATTTGCTGAGAAAGTATTTTTAAATCTTCATTCATTTTTTGTAAATGTAGGGTTATAGAAATCAGTTTCAAAATTGTTTAAATCCTTTTTATCATAAATTCTATATAAATAGTTAACAATATTTAATACTTCTTAATTACTTTTCTAATTTTGGAAAAATGAGGATTCTAGATAAGTATATAATAAAAAAATTTTTAGGGACATTTCTTATCATGTTTGGTCTTTTTATTCCAATTGGTATAATGGTAGACTTTGCAGAAAAGATAGATAAGTTTAGAGAAAATGAAATACCTGCTAATTTAATTTTTAATTACTACATAGATTTTATTTGGTATTTTGGAAGTCAACTTTATCCTGTATTTCTTTTTTTAGCTGTTATTTGGTTTACCTCTAGACTGGCAAATAATACAGAAATTACTGCTATTTTATCCTCTGGTATTTCATTTAAAAGATTTTCTCAGCCTTATTTAGTTTCTGCTTTAATTGTTGTAGTTTTTGCACTAATATCTGTAATGTTTATCGTTCCAAAATCTAATAAAAATTATAATGAATTTGTTTCGCAAAAAATTAAGGGTGAGGAGGTAGCTAATAGTTCAAGAATATTCAAACAAATAAATGATAACGAATTTATATATGCAAGTTCTTATGATGTTAAAAGAAAAAGAGCTTTAAATTTTACCTTGGAAAATTTTGAAGATTTTACTCTAAAGCATAAAATTACTGCAAATACAATAAGATGGGATGACTCTATTTTTAGATTAACAAATTACGTGGAAAGAATTATTGATAATAAGGGAGATGTAATTAAAAGGTCCACTAGAAAAGATACTATATTAGACTTCGACATTGATGACCTAGCACCCGTAAATTACCTTGCAGAAACTTTAAATTTTTTTGAACTTAATAGGTTAATTAGATATGAGAAAACTGCTGGATCTCCTTTAATTAATTCACACTTATTAGTTCGCCATAAAAGGTATACAATTCCTTTATCATGCTTTGTTCTAACTCTTATTGCTGTTTCTGTATCTTCCATAAAAAGAAGAGGTGGAACTGGTTCCAATCTTGCCATTGGAGTATCTCTTGGGTTCTTGTTTATTTTTTTAGATAAAATTTTGGGTGTACTAGTTATAAAGTCAAATTTTTCTCCTGCTATTGCTTCTTGGGGTATACTTTTATTCTTTTTAACAATTGCTATTTTTTTAGTAAGAAAATCTTTAAGGTAGGTTATTTAATTAATTTATATTTGAGAAAAAATAAAAATGGAGTTTTTAGATTTTGAAACACCGGTAAAAGATATTATTGATCAAATAAATAAGTGTAAATCTATTGAAAATGAAAGTGATGTTGATATTACTAAAACCTACAACTTACTTCAGAAGAAACTTGTTGAAACTAAAAAAAATATCTATTCCAATCTTACTTCATGGCAAAGAGTTCAGCTGTCAAGACATCCAAACAGACCTTATGCTCTTGACTATATAAATTATTTATGTGGTGATTCATTTCTTGAATTACATGGGGATCGAAATGTTAAAGATGATAAAGCTATGATTGGAGGTTTAGGCAAAATAAATAATGATTCATTCATGTTTATTGGAACTCAAAAAGGTTATAATACCAAAACCAGACAGTATAGAAATTTTGGAATGGCAAATCCAGAAGGATATAGAAAAGCTTTGAGGTTAATGAAAAAAGCCGAAAAATTTAATATTCCAATAGTCACTTTAATTGATACTCCTGGAGCATATCCAGGCCTAGAAGCAGAGGAAAGAGGACAGGGTGAAGCGATAGCAAGAAATATATATGAAATGATGAATATTAAAGTTCCAATTATATGTATAATTATTGGAGAAGGTGCTTCTGGAGGGGCCTTAGGTATAGGTGTTGGTGATAAGATTTTAATGTTGGAAAATACATGGTACTCTGTTATTTCCCCTGAATCATGTTCTTCTATTTTGTGGAGGAACTGGGAATACAAAGAATTAGCTGCAGATGCTCTCAAGCTAACTGCTAATGATATGCTTAAGAATAAGTTGATTGACAAAATAATCAAAGAGCCTTTGGGCGGAGCTCATTATGATCCTGAAGAAACATTCGAGACAGTTAGAGAGAATATAATATCCTTAAAAAAGGAAATTACCTCTATAAGTTTAAAAAAAATGATTAACAATAGAAGAAAAAAATTTGTAAAGATTGGAAATTTTAAAGGATGAGATCAATATTAACAAATTTTATTACTTATTAACATTTTTTTTGTTCATACATTATATTGAATAACCTATAGAATTTCCTACGCTAGAAAGTTGTTTTTCCATACATTTACTTAATGGAGAAAAGGAACCCCTTGAAAATTTATGAAAATGAAAACCAATCCATAGTAAATCTATCGGCTGGTAAAATACCTCCTCAAGCAGTTGATTTAGAAGAGGCTGTTCTTGGGGCAATGCTTATAGATGAAAAAGGCGTTAACGAGGTTATAGACATTCTTTCTCCTGAAGTTTTTTATAAAAAATCACATCAACTTATTTTTGAATCAATTCAAAGACTATTTAGAGAATCAGAGCCAATTGATTTATTAACAGTATCAGCTGATTTAAAGAAAAATAAAAATTTTGAGATAGTTGGAGGAGATTTCTACCTTATTGGTCTTTCTCAAAAAGTTTCTTCATCAGCACATATTGAATATCATTCAAGAATTATTCAGCAAAAATTTATTCAAAGAAAACTAATCACAATTTCAAATGAAATTATTTCAAAATCTTACAATGAAAGTACTGATGTAATGGATCTATTAGATGAGGCTGAGTCAAAATTATATGATATTGCACAAAATAATATAAAGGGTTCCTCTGAAACTGCTCAAAATCTAGTAATACAAGCTAAAAATAGAATTGAAGAAATAGGAAATAGAGAAGGTTCTTTAAGTGGAATATCAACTGGATTTGAAAAATTAGATAGATTAACCTCAGGATGGCAACCAAGTGATTTAATTATTATTGCTGCTAGGCCTGGTATGGGTAAAACAGCTTTAGCTTTATCAATGGCTAGAAATATATCTGTCCAAAAGAAAATCCCTGTAGCATTTTTCTCTCTTGAGATGTCTTCAGTTCAACTTATTACAAGACTTATTTCTGCTGAAACTGGACTTTCTTCTGATAAATTAAGGACTGGTAAACTTGCACAACATGAGTGGCAACAATTAAATGTTAAAGTATCAGATCTTGAATCAGCTCCTCTTTATATAGATGATAGTGCTGCGCTAACTATTTTCGAGCTAAGAGCAAAAGCTAGAAGGCTTGCATCTGCTCATGATATTAAGTTAATTGTAATAGATTATCTTCAATTAATGAATTTAGGATCTTCTAATAAAGCAGGTAATAGAGAACAGGAAATATCTACAATTTCTAGAAACCTGAAAGCTCTTGCTAAAGAATTAAATATACCAGTAATTGCGTTATCTCAGTTATCGAGGGCTGTAGAGACTAGAGGTGGGACTAAAAGACCAATTCTATCAGATTTAAGAGAATCAGGCGCAATTGAACAAGATGCTGATATTGTATCTTTCTTATATAGACCAGAATATTATGGAATAACTGAATGGGATGATGATATGAAAACCCCATCTGAAGGCCAAGGAGAGTTTATTGTTGCAAAGCATAGAAATGGTGCTTTAGACTCAATTAAACTTAAATTTGTTGCTAACCTTGGTAAATTTGAAGATATTGATAGCTTTGATTCTCCCTTTGAGTTTCAGTCAAAGCTTAATTCAGATAATAAATTAAGTGACTTTAGTGAACCATTAAATAAAGATGATGATGATAATCTTCCATTTTAACTAATTATCATTTAAAAGATATGACTTTAAAAATTCATTAAGTTCTCCGTTAAGAATAGCTTCAGTATTTCCTGATTCATAACCAGTTCTAACATCTTTTACAATTTTATATGGATGAAGTACATAATTTCTAATTTGTGATCCCCATTCAATTTTTTTCTTAGAATTTTCAATTTTTTTTCTTTCCTCATTATTTTTTTGAATTTCAATCTCATAGAGTTGAGACTTAAGAAGCATGAGTGCTTTCTGCTTGTTGTCTAGTTGTGATCTTGTTTCAGAGTTTTCAATAGTAATTCCAGTAGGTTTATGTTTAAGTCTAACAGCAGTCTCAACTTTATTCACACTTTGTCCTCCAGCTCCCCCAGATCTCATTGTTTCCCATAATAAGTCAGATGGGTTAATAACAATTTCTATAGAATCGTCAACAAGAGGGTAGACATAAACTGATGCAAAAGATGTGTGTCTTTTGGCATTACTATCAAAAGGAGATATTCTTACTAATCTATGAACACCATTTTCTCCTTTAAGCCAACCAAAAGCATAATCACCATCAATTTGAATAGTGGCAGTTTTTATTCCAGCTACATCACCAGGTTGATTATTTAGTTCTTTAATTTTAAAGTTATTTTTTTCACCCCACATCATATACATTCTTAAAAGCATTTCAGCCCAATCACATGATTCAGTTCCACCAGCTCCTGCAGTAATCTGGAGAATTGCAGCCATCGAATCTTCTTTTTTGCTGAGCATCATTCTAAACTCCATATCTTCAATAAGACCTTCCAACTCATTATATGATTCGTTAATCTCACTTTCACTAATCTCTTTATTTAAGAAAAATTCACCTAGAACTGAAATATCGTCATACTTAGATATTAAAATATTAAATTCTGAAATAGAGGATTTTATTTGCTGAATTTCTTTAACGATTTTTTCTGCATCTTTAGGATTTGACCAGAAATTAGGATCAGAAGCTTCTATCTCTAAATTAGAAAGATTGGATTCTTTAGACTCAAGGTCAAAGAAACCCCCTTAACGTATCAATACGTTTTTTAATTCCTTTCAAATTTTCTTTAGAAAACATGTTTGAAATTAATTATATGATTTGGAAAAAAAAAATTATATTTCTAAAAATTTAACAATGAAAAAAATACTTTTATTTACACTTTTATTTTCTAACTATATTTTTTCTCAAAATATTGATTTTAAAGGATTTATGAACTTTTCATATATTAAAGATTCAGGTAAAATCTATCTTGAAATTAGCGATCTTGATAAAGAGTTCTTATATATTAATTCATTGAGTAGAGGTATTGGAAACAATGATTTAGGTTTAGATAGAGGTCAATTAGGTGAATCTAGACTAGTATTTTTTACAAAGAAAGGTGATAAGATTTTTTTAATTCAACCAAACACTAGATATGTATCAAACTCTAGTAATAAATTAGAAAATAAAGCAGTTGAAGAAGCTTTTGCAAGATCTGTTTTATTTTCTTTTGATATAATTAAGAAAAAAAATAACAAATATATTATTGACTTAAGTCCTTTATTAATTAATGATGCTCATGGAGTAACCCAAAGATTAGAATCATCTAGTTCAGGTATTTATACATTAAATAAATCTATGTCAGCAATTGAACTTAGTAGGACAAAGGCTTTTCCTAAAAATATTGAATTTGATGTAATTTTAACTTTTACTGGTAATCCTTTAGGGAGTAAGATCAGAAGTGTTACTCCTTCAGCTTCAAATATCACTGTTAATCAACATCACTCTTTTGTAGAACTACCAGATGATAACTTTAAGAAAAGAAAATTTGATCCAAGAACTAGTAGTTATCCCTTTATTGTATATGATTATTCAACTCCTATAGATGAGAAACTTGAGCAGAGATTTATAGTTAGACATAGACTTAATAAAAAATATCCAGATAAAGAGGTTAGTGAACCCGTTGAACCTATTATATATTATATTGATAATGGAACCCCAGAACCTGTTAAATCTGCATTAGTAGAGGGTGGTAGCTGGTGGAATCAGGCTTTTGAAAGTGCGGGATATAAAGATGCTTTTAGAATTGAAATTTTACCTGAAGATGCTGATCCAATGGATGTTAGATATAATTTAATTCAGTGGATACATAGATCTACAAGAGGGTGGAGTTATGGAGCAAATGTTGTAGATCCAAGGTCTGGTGAAATAATTAAAGGTCAGGTAAGTTTGGGTAGTCTTAGAGTTAGGCAAGATTATATGATTCTTAGTGGGTTGCTTGATAATCCTAAATCAGACGATAATAAAAAATTAATAATTGAAACTTCATTAGATAGAATTAGACAATTATCTGCTCATGAAATTGGTCATACACTTGGACTTGCACATAATTTTATTTCTAGTGCAGATAATAGGGCATCTGTTATGGACTATCCTCATCCAAAAATATCTATAGTTGATGATAAAATTAATATTGATAATGCATATGCAAAAAATATTGGTGAGTGGGATAAAGTAAGTATAAAATATGCCTATTCTGACTTTTCTAATTTACAAGATGAATCAAAAGAGTTAAATAAAATTTTAGATGAAGCAGAAAGTAATGGTCTATATTTTATTACAGATTCCGATTCAAGACCTATAAGTAGTGCAAATCCTTATTCTCATTTATGGGATAATGGAGATCTTCCGTACAAGGAACTTGATAATCTATTAAAAATTAGAAATAAAGCACTTAAAAATCTTGACTTAGAGAATCTTGAACATGGAGAATCTTATGATAGGATTGAAGATATAATGGTCCCTATTTATATGTTACATAGATATCAAATTGAGGCTACAACAAAAGCTTTAGGAGGTATTGATTATTTATATTTTGTTAAAAATAAAAATAATAATAAAGTAAGATTTGTAAATAAAGATATGCAAATCAAATCATTAAACTCCTTACTAAAAGTAATACAT
The DNA here is from genome assembly GCA_902577515.1 of uncultured Bacteroidota bacterium. GTDB lineage: Bacteria > Bacteroidota > Bacteroidia > Flavobacteriales > Flavobacteriaceae > Marisimplicoccus. Next base: position 11,441 of record CACGZJ010000008.1, read on the forward strand.
CCAAGCAATTTAAAAATACCAAGTAACTTAATAGATTTGTTGGCTCCAAGGTCATATTCTAATCCAAGAACTAGAGAAAATTTTGTTTCAAATACTGGAGTAGGATTTGATTATATAAATGCTTCAAGTTCGATCATAAATCATGTTTTTACTTTTATGTTTGATCCTGAAAGAATGAACAGGATACATCAACAAAATATGTTTGGAAAAAATATTCTAACACTTGAAGATTATTTTAGTAAAATTCAAGATTCATTTTTTAATAATAAAAAAATGGATGAATATGAAATCTCCATAAACAAAAATATAAAGTCTTTATTTCTTGATCATTTATTTATTGCATTCAATGATAAAAAAACAAATGACATAGTTAAATCTAAAATTTATTCTAAAATATCTAACATAAGGTCATACTTAGAAAATAATACATCTGATTTCAATGATTTTTTAGTTATGAAAATTAGAGATTTTTATAATAATCCAGATCAATATATACCTATTGAAAAGACTAAAACTCCAGATGGTTCTCCAATTGGAGATTTTTCATGTGATTACTAGTTATTTTTAACTAAATTTGTGCATTATTTCCAGATTATAATGCCTGCTAATAATAAACCTTACAATAACATACTGGAGCTTATAGGTAATACTCCATTAATTAGACTAAATGAAGTCACAAAAAATTTTAAAGGAGAATACTTCACAAAGTTTGAGGGATTTAATCCAGGTCACTCTAATAAGGATAGAATTGCTCTTCATATAATTAATCAAGCTGAAAAGAAAGGTATTTTAAAGAAGGGTAGTACTATAATTGAAACTACATCTGGTAATACTGGCTTCAGCTTGGCTTTAGTTTCTTTACTCAAAGGATATAAGTGTATCTTGGCAGTAAGTTCTAAAGCTTCTAAAGATAAAATCAATATGATGAAATGTTTAGGGGCTGAAATTTATGTTTGTCCCTCTAATGTATCATCTGATGATCCAAGATCATATTATGAGGTTGCTAAGAGGTTAACTAATGAAATTAACGGATCTGTATACATTAACCAATATTTCAATGATTTAAACATTGAAGCTCACTATCAAACTACCGGTCCAGAAATCTGGAATCAAACAAATGGAAAAATTAGTCACTTAATTGCATGCAGTGGTACTGGAGGTACTATATCAGGAATAGGTAGATTTTTAAAAGAAAAAAATAATGATATAAGAATTATTGGAGTTGATGCATACGGTTCAATACTAAAAAAATACCATGAAACTGGTGAAGTAGATCCAAATGAAATATACTCATATAGGATAGAGGGACTTGGTAAAAATATAGTACCTTCTGCAACTGATTTCAAAATTATCGATAAGTTTGTAAAGGTTACTGATTCTGATAGTGCTCATATGGCTAGAGAGATAACTTTAAATGAAGGATTATTTGTCGGATACACTTCAGGTGCAGCTTTTCAAGCTGCAAAAATATTAAATGATGAGAACGAATTCGAAAAGTCTAGTTGTATTGTAATTATTTTTCCTGATCATGGTTCAAGATATTTAAGTAAAATATATTCTGATGAATGGATGAACAATCAAGGTTTTTATGATTCGAGTTTTTATCAACCTAAAAAAAATTCAATTAATTATATTTAATTTTTATGCAAGACTTATTTGACAAAATATATAAAAATAAAGGTCCTCTTGGCAAATGGGCATCTATTGCCGAAGGTTACTTTGTATTTCCTAAACTAGAAGGTCCAATTTCAAATAGGATGATGTTTAATGGTAAAGAAGTTATTACATGGAGTGTAAATGATTATCTAGGATTAGCAAACAATCCAGAAGTAAGAGAAGTTGATGCCAAGGCAGCAAAACAGTATGGAAGTGCTTATCCTATGGGAGCTAGAATGATGTCAGGTCATACTAATCTTCATGAAAAATTAGAATCTGAACTTGCCAAATTTGTTTCTAAGGAATCTGCATACCTTCTTAATTTTGGATATCAGGGAATCCTTTCAACTATAGATACTTTAGTAACTAAAAATGATATTATTGTATACGATATAGACTCTCATGCATGTATAATTGATGGAGTTAGACTTCATCTTGGAAAAAGATTTACATATCAGCATAATGATATGAAAAGTTTAGAGAAAAATCTTGAAAGAGCTACAAAACTTGCAGAACAAACAGGAGGAGGAGTATTGGTAATCTCAGAGGGAGTTTTTGGAATGAGGGGAGAGCAAGGAAAACTAAAAAAAATAGTTGCATTAAAAGATAAATATAAATTTAGACTTCTTGTGGATGATGCTCACGGTTTTGGAACGTTAGGTAAAACTGGTGCAGGAGCTGGAGAGGAACAAGGTGTTCAAGATCAAATTGATGTGTACTTTGCAACCTTTGCAAAATCTCTTGCCTCAACTGGTGCTTTTATTGCAGGTGATTCTGAAATAATTGAATTCTTGAAGTATAACATGCGTTCTCAAATGTTTGCAAAATCTCTTCAGATGCAATTAGTTATTGGCGCACTAAAAAGACTTGAATTAATTAAGACCAGGCCTGAGTTTAAGCAGAAGCTTTGGGAAAATGTTAATTTACTTCAATCTGGATTGAAGGAAAGAGGCTTTGATATTGGTTCAACACAAAGTTGTGTTACTCCCGTATACCTTAAGGGTAGCATTCCTGAAGCAATGGCATTAGTTAAAGACTTAAGAGAAAATTATTATATTTTTTGTTCAATTGTTGTTTATCCTGTAATACCAAAGGGATTGATTCTGCTTAGACTAATTCCAACTGCTTCACACAATATTAATGACATTAATATAACTCTTGAAGCATTCTCTTCAATTAGAAAAAAACTTGAGAAAGGTGTTTATAAGCGAGCATCTAAAGGAATGGAAGAGTCAGTTGACTAATCATTAAGCATTACTGGCATTACAAGCATAGTAATTAACTCTTTTAATGAATCTTTTTTATTTATTGGTCTTATAATACCTGCTCTATTTGGATGGGACATTGACAGTGTAATTGTTTCAGAATCTAAATTATTCAGCATTTCAATTAAAAACTTTGAGTTGAAACCAATCTGGATATCATCACCTGAGTACTCACACTCAAGATTTTCATCTGCTTTATTACTAAAGTCAAAGTCTTCAGCACTAATATTCAAAAGAGATCCCGCAAGTTTTATCCTAATTTGATTTGTTGTCTTATTAGAGAAAATACTTACTCTTCTAACAGAATTTAAAAAAAGCTCTCTATCAATTGTAAGGACGTTGGGATTATCTTTTGGAATAACAGCTTCATAATTTGGAAACTTGCCATCAATCAGTCTAGAAGTAATTGAACTTTTACCAAAAATAAATTTTGCATTTGAATCATTATGCTGAATAGTTATTTCAGAATCATGAGTCTGCAAAATTCCTTTAAGTATTTGTAAAGGTTTTTTAGGCATAATAAATTCAGATATTTCTTTAGAGCTATACTCTGAAGTTTCAAATTTTACTAGTTTATGAGCATCGGTTGCAACAAATTTTACTGACTCACTGTTAAATTGAAAAAATACTCCACTTATAACAGGTCTGAGGTCATCTGTTCCGGAAGCAAAGATTGTTGAATTTATTGCATTTCCTAGGTCAACTCCATTAATAATGGTTTCATGTGCATCTAAAATTTCAATTTGTTTAGGAAATTCTTCTCCTTCTAAATAAGCAAGAGAATATTTTCCATTACTTGCGCTAATTTCAATAGTATTATTTTCAGTTTTAATAAATGTCAATGGTTGATCTGAGAATGTCTTAAGAATATCTATTAATAGTTTAGCTGAAATTGCTAATTTATCAACAGATTCAGACTCAATATCAATTTCTGAAGTCATCGTTGATTCTAAATCTGATGAGCTAATTTTAAGTTTCTTATTGTCTACCTCAAATAGAAAATTATCCAGTATAGGAATTGTATTTGAAGAATTAATTACTCCACCTAATATTTGGAGCTCTTTGTACAAGATTGATGATGAAACAATAAACTTCATTTGTTTTTTTTCAAATATATTTAATTGATATTATAAATCTTATAATTACTTATAAAAGTTATCTACCAAATACAAACACTAAAAATAGATACTTACATGATCTCGATAATTTAGGCCAAACAATGAACTAGCACTTCCCACTGTTTGAGGATTACTTTTATAAATACTTAATTGAAGATAACCGAGAGTATTAAATATTGCCATCTTCTTCCCATCTTCTTCTCGATCTTTTTTATCAAGGTTAAAATCAATTGCATCAGAGTAATTTTTATAAATTTTTGTAAACTTAACATTTCTAGCATTTATAGTAAAAGATCTTGTTTTTGAAATCTCTTTGAATAGCTTTTCAGTAATATTTGTTATGACATTGCCATAATTATCAATATAAATCACGCTTCCTATAATTTGATTTTGTTCTTGGTTAACAACTGGTCTTAAGTTTTTAATTTCCTTAATTTTATTAATTTTTGTACCAACAACATTTAAGGGTCCAGATCTACTAATATGCCCTAATACCTTAACAAATAGATCATCTGAAGATATCTTATAATTAAAGCTATTATGTAAATTAATTTCAAATATATCCTCTGGAATTATATCTTTAAATATTAAAGAAAATACTCCATTATCAGCACCAATAAAAAATGATTCTTCGTGTTTAATGACTATATGTCTATTTTCTGGAGTAAGTTCAGAATCTACACATATCATATGAATTGTACCTTTTGGAAAATTTCTGAAGGCTCCTTGAAGTATATATCCAGCTTCAGTTAAATTAAATGGACTAATATTATGTGAAATATCTAAAATTTCTGCTGACTCAATTTCTGAAATTATTTTTGCTTTTAATGAACTAACAAAATAGTCCTTATTTCCATAATCTGTAGTTAAGGTTATGATAGACATTAATTAAGATAAACTTTATAAATTTTATGTAAATTTGGATTAAATAATCTACTATAACAAATTTTTAAATTAAATCTATTGAGTGAACTAGAATTTGAACTAACTGATGTTGACCCACAAAACTTTTTCTCAAGAGATAATTTAAATTCTTTAAAATCCAGTTTTCCTAAACTTAAACTTGTTCAAAGAGGACAGACTATTAAGGCACTTGGTGAAAAAAGTGAATTAAAGTTATTTGATAACAAATTTAGGACTTTATTAAACTATTATTCAGATTATAATAACATAGACCCTAATATAATAAATGATATTGTCGTCAAGGATATAAAATTTAATGGTGATAAACCTTCACTGATTTTACATGGTGTTTCAGGTAAACCTATATTAGCTAAAACTACAAATCAGAAAAAACTTCATAAATCAATTTTGAATAATGATTTAATATTTGCTATTGGTCCAGCTGGGACAGGAAAAACATACACTGGTGTTGCAATGGCTGTAAAAGCTTTAAAAGAAAAAGAGATTAAAAAAATTATATTAACAAGACCTGCAGTTGAAGCTGGCGAAAACCTAGGTTATCTTCCAGGAGATTTAAAAGAAAAGCTTGACCCCTATATGCAACCACTTTATGATGCACTAAGAGATATGATACCAACTAATAAGCTACAGAAATTTATTGAGGATAGGACAATTGAAATTGCTCCTTTAGCATTCATGAGAGGTAGAACATTGGATAATGCTTTCGTGATTTTAGATGAAGCTCAGAATACAACTAATGCTCAAATGAAAATGTTTTTAACTAGAATGGGTATGAATGCTAAGTTCATGGTTACTGGAGATCCTGGACAAGTGGATCTTCCAAGAAAAGTGAATTCTGGATTAAAAGATGCAATTAAAATACTTTCAAGAAAGGAAGGTATTGATATAATCTATCTTGATGATACAGATGTAATTAGGCATCCCATAGTTAAAAAAGTTATAGATGCTTATAATAAAATTGATAAATAAATAGGTTTTGAATACAATTTTTAAAACAGATTTTAATTTTCCTGGGCAAATATCTAAATATGAAGGCAAAGTAAGAGATGTATACTCTTTAGAAGAGGATATATTGATTGTTATTACATCTGATAGAATATCTGCATTTGACATTGTTATGCCCAAACCAATTCCATATAAAGGACGAGTGCTAAATCAAATTTCAGTTAATATGCTCAAGTCCACTGAAGATATTATTCAAAATTGGCTTATAACATCTCCCGATCCAAATGTTTCAATAGGTAGAAAACTTAAACCTATAAAAGTTGAAATGGTTATTAGAGGATACTTAAGTGGCCACTCTGAAAGATTATACAGCTCTGGTAATAGAAATATTTGCGGAGTTAATTTACCAAATGGATTATTATCAAATCAAAAATTTGATAATCCTATAATTACTCCAAGTACAAAAGCTGATTTTGGTCATGATGAAGATATATCTAAATCTGATATAATAAAAAAAGGAATTTTAACATTAGACCAATACGAAGAAATAGAGGATGTAACTTATAAACTATTTAAGAGGGGTACAGAAATAGCAAAAAAAAGAGGATTAATTCTAGTGGATACAAAGTATGAATTTGGATATGATTCAAAAGGTAATCTTTGCTTAATAGATGAGATTCACACTCCTGATTCCTCTAGATATTTTTATGAAGATACTTATGAAGATCACATGAATAGAGGAGAAACCCCTAAACAACTATCTAAAGAATTTTTTCGTCAGTGGTTAATACAAAATAATTTTCAGGGGAAGGAAGGTCAAAATCTTCCTGAAATTTCTGATGATGTTGTAATGGATGTTTCAAATAGATACATAGAACTTTACAATAAAATTACCGGTAACAATTTTGATAGTTCGAAGGCTATAAATTCACTTGATCAAATTGAGGAGACTGTAATTAACTCATTAAAACTTATCAGTTAATATACCCAAATAGGTCTCTATTCCAGTTATATAATTTTCAATTTTAATATTTTCATTAGGACTGTGTTGATTATTATCTTGATTAACTGTTGGTACTGTTACCGCTGGAATTCCTAGAGTATTTACAAATGGAGAAATAGGTACTGATCCACCACTTGTCCTTTTTTTTACAGGTTCAATTCCAAATGTTTTTTTCAACGATTTTACAAGCCATTTGCCAATTTCAGACTCAATATCAGTTCTAAACGCATCATAATCAAAGCTAGAAACAAATGTTACAATCTTATCATGTTTAAGCCTTTCATCTTTTGTTGGTCTTCTATCTATAACATAATATCCAAGTTCTTCAATATGACTTTTAATAAGATTATGAAGTCTTATTGGATCAGACTCTAACACAAGTCTTACATCAATTTCTGCTATACATTCCGATGGAACAATTGTTCTTACTTCTTCTCTAACCCATCCAGACTCAATACCTCTTACATTTATAGATGGATACTGAATTGATTCTTGATAATTTTTTCCGACATTATCAGGCTTTTTAAATTGCATGTCATTCATCATCTTTTCTTCATCATCAGGGACTTCGGCTAAAATTTCTAATGTTTTTTCATCAAGTTCAATACCATCATAAAACCCTGGTATGGTAACTCTTCCATTAGGATCTTTCATAGAAGATAATATTTCAGACATTCTAAAAACAGGATTTGGGGCGTAGTTCCCAAAATGACCGCTATGTTGAGGAACAATCGGACCATAAGTAATTAATGTAATATCTGAAATTCCTCTAGCTCCAAATGTTAATGTGGGAAGATTAGATGGATGTTTGGGACCATCAAATATTAGTAAAGCATCACTTTTCAATTTTGAAGAATATTTTTTAACTGCATCTGCAAGGTTAGGCGAACTAATCTCCTCTTCAAAATCCATAATAACTTTTAAATTATATTCTAATTCAATGCTATTTCTTTTCATTATCTCTAGGGCATTAAGAATCATCATTACAGGACCTTTAGCATCTGATGCAGATCTAGCAAAAATTCTTAAATCCTCCTTTTTTATATCATCGAATGTTATATTATCTAATCTACTCCAATCAGTTATTTTATATTCATTATTAATTCTTTCTTTAAGGACAGCCTTATAAGGGTTTTCTTGATCCCACTTGGAATTGTCAACAGGTTGTCCATCAAACTGAAGGTAAATTAAAAGAGTATTTAGATCTTCAGAAATTACTTTTGAAGCTAAAAGAAGAGGTAATTCGGGAGTCTCAAGTCTTTCAACTTCAAATCCATATTTTTTAAAATTATTTATCCCCCATTCAATTAGAGGTTTCATTTCATTCTTATAATTAGCATCATTTTTAATTGATAAGAATTCTCTAAAACTTTCAATACTCTCAATTCCAATATCGAATATTTGATTTTCAATATTGCTTTGAGAAAATAAATTAAGTCCAGTTGTAAATATTAAGATTGGTATTATTAATTTTTTCATTACTTCAAATTATTTTATTTAAATCTATTTTAAAATTTTTTTCAATGTTTATTTTTTTTGAATTTTTATATTTTTTGAGCCAAGTAATTTGTCTCTTTGCGTAATTCCTTGTGTTTTGTTTTATCTTATCAATTGCCTCATAGTAAGATAATTTATTTTTAAAATAATCAAAAAACTCTTTGTAACCAACTGTATTTAAAGTATTTAAATTTGAATACTTCTTTAATTTAAAGGCCTCTTCTTCTAGTCCATTATTAATCATAATATCAACTCTTCGATTAATTTTATCATAAAGTACTTCCCGAGGGCATTCTAATAAAATAAACTTTGTTTTAAATTCTCTTTTTTTAATTCTGTCTTTCCTAAAGGATGAAAATTTATTCCCAGTATATTTTATGATTTCTAAAGCTCTGATTATTCTGCTATGATTTTTTTTATCCACAATTTCATAATACTCTCTATCTAACTTTTTTAATTCTTCTTGTAGGTATGAGACCCCTTTATCTTTATGTATTCTAATAATTTCATCTCTAATTTTCTCAGGAATCTCTGGAAACTGATCTATCCCATATATCACGGAATCAGCATAAAGTCCTGAGCCTCCAACTAATATTAAATATTCTTTATCCTTAAATAGATTATTAATTTTATGTATTGCATCTTTTTCATATAATCCGACATTATATTTATCATGAATACTTTTGTTGTGAATAAAATGATGTTTTATTTCTTTTAATTCATGTTTTGCAGGAGGGCATGTGCCTATCTCAAGTTCTTTATAAAACTGTCTAGAGTCACAAGAAATAATTTCAGTTTTAAGCTTTTTTGCAAGTTCTATACTAAACGTTGTTTTTCCAACTCCAGTTGGCCCAGCTATGTATATTAAGTTTTTATTTGTCTTCATCTAGGTGAGAACCACATTGGTGACAATATATAGCATTGTCTTTATGCTTATCATTTAAACATTCAGCACACACCCTTGTGTTAACATCAACTTTTTTTCTTCTTTGAGCCATTTCTGCAGAAATTATTCCGGTTGGTACCGCAATAATTCCATAACCAAGAATCATCAGCATTGATGCAAGAAACTTACCCAAACCTGTTAATGGAACAATATCACCATACCCAACAGTTGATATTGTACTTATACACCAATAGATACTCTCTGGAATATTATTAAAACCAGCTTCGGGACCTTCAATTAAATACATTAGAGTTCCGAATAAAATGCACATAATAAGAACAAACAACAAAAAGATTACAATCTTTGCTCTACTTACTAACAGTGATCTAACAAGGAAGTTAGACTCACCAATATATCTAGATATGTGAAGAACACGGAAAATTCTAAGAATTCTAAGTGCTCTAATAGCCATCATTGTCTCTAGTTGAGCTCCAACTATAAATAATGATATATATTTAGGAATAGTAGCCAATAAATCTATAATACCATAAAAGCTAAAAATATATTTTCTAGGGTGGTGAATAGATACAACTCTTAATATATATTCAATAGTAAATAATATAGTAATTGTCCATTCAGCTACATTAAGTATTTCATAGTATTGCTGGTTTATCCAACCAACCGTTTCAAGAGCTACTAGTACAACACTGATTATGATTACTATAATTAATGATATATCAAATACTTTTCCAGCAGGAGTGTCTGCTTCATATATAATATCATGTATTTTCTGACGTGTTTTATTCAATGTCTGAAAATTTATAAATTTCTTTCAAATTTACTAGTTTTTTATATCTCTTCTCAGAAATTAGTCTATATACATAATTTTTAACCCTTTTTGACTCATACACTTTTACTAACCTAGAATTAATTTTTTTCTCAGAATTTATATTATTATAAAGCTCAAAATATCCATATCCTTCTATAATACCATTTTTAAAGAGAATAAAACTTTTGTCAGCCTCTTTCTTTCCATTAAATGTTATTACAAAGTCTGAAGCCTCATTTATAATTTCAGGCTTAGAAATTTTGGAGAAAATCTTTGGATCAATATTATTATTAATTTTTGGCCTAAGAGAATTAATCTCTTGAAGGGTCTTCAAAATTGCAATGTGAACATTGCCTGTAGGATGTACCTTAATTGTTTTAAAATTATTCTGAACGTACTTTGGTATGAATTTTTTACTAGTAAATAGCTTAATTAGTTTATTCTTAATATCCTTACTAAAATCAATATAAACTAATTCATTTTTCTCATTATATATATAGAAGACTCCCGTATTTTCCTTTAGATTATCTATAACGTCTTTAAAAATATTATCCATTTTTTCACCAGGGAATTCGACGATACTTTTTCTTATTATTTCTTGCTTAACATCTTTTTCTAAAAGAATTTTAAATAACTCAACAGTCGCAAGTGCATCTCCACTTGCACGATGTCTATCCTTAATTGGAATTCCAAGACTTCTGGATAGTCTTCCAAGTTTGTAAGATTGCTGATTTGGAAGTAATTCTTGAGATAAAATAACTGTGCATATAGATTTCATAGAAAAATCAAACCCTAACCTTTTAAACTCTAATTGTAAAATTCTATAATCAAATTGAGCATTATGGGCTACTAGAATACATTCAGAAGTTATTTCAATTATTCTCTTAGCAATTTCATGAAATTTAGGAGCCGTCTTAAGCATCTTTGATGAAATTCCAGTAAGTTTTTCTACATAAGGATGTATCTCTTTTTCAGGGTTTACTAGGCTTATAAACTGATCAGTAATAGAGACACCATCAAATTTATAGATGGCGATCTCAATTATCGACTCCTCATTAAATTTTCCACCTGTAGCTTCAAGGTCAACTATTGTATACATCAATAACTTCTTTTTCCGAAAATTTTACTACCAACCCTTATCATATTTGAACCCTTCTCTATAGCTAATCTATAGTCATCGCTCATACCAATTGATAAAATTTTTAATTTAGAATTCTTCAAGCTCATTTTATCATATAATTCCTTAATTTGATAAAATTCATCACTTATTTTTTGTTGATCTTCAGTAAAACTTGCCATACCCATTAACCCAACAATATTAATATTCTTATATTTTTGAATATCTGAATAAAAACCCTCTAGAAGGCTTGTATCTAAGCCAAATTTCGTCTCTTCTGAAGAAATTTTAAGTTGTATTAGACAATCAATTTTTCTATTTGATTTTTTAGCACATTTATCAATTTCTGTTGCTAATGAAATTCTGTCTAGCGAATGTATCAACGAGATAAAGTTTGAAATGTATTTAACTTTATTTTTTTGAAGATGTCCAATCATATGCCACTCGATATCATCTGGTAATAGTTGATGTTTTTCAACAATTTCTTGAACTCTGTTTTCTCCAAAGATCTTTTGATTAGAATTATATGCTTCTTTTATTTCATCTATAGATCTAGTCTTGGAAACTGCGACTAATTTGACTTCATCGCTTATTTCCTCTTTTAGACTCAGTATATTATCTCTTATGTTCATAGTTGACTCATTATCTCTTCAGCTACTTCTAGAGCTAAAAGGCCATCTCTAAGTGGAACTTTTGATCCAGAATTATTATTAATGGAGTCAAAGAAATCTTTTAACTCTGATTCAATTGAATTAATTTCAACTATTTCAGGTGTTTCAAAAAATATTACTTTTTCTTCACCGACATTGTTTTTGATGACAATTGAACTATCTGAATCGTTAGGTTCTTTTCCTCTGATTCTAACTACTTGATAATCTTTCTCCAAAAAGTTAATAGAAATGTATGCATCTTCTTGAAAAATTCTAGTTTTTCTCATTTTTTTGAGAGAAATTCTACTTGATGTTAGGTTAGCAATACACCCATTTTCAAACTCAATTCTTGCATTTGCTATATCAGGAGTAGTACTAATAATAGATACTCCAGAAGCATTAATTTTTTTAACTTTTGAGTTGACAACTTTTAAAACAATATCTATATCGTGGATCATTAGATCCATTATTACAGATACATCGGTTCCTCTTGGATTAAAATCTGAAAGTCTATGCGACTCAATAAATTTTGGATTTTTTACAAATCTATTACAAGAAATGAATGCCTGGTTATATCTCTCTACAAATCCAACTTGACCAACTATTTTATTCTTTGATGCTAGCTCATTAATAATTTTAGCCTCACCAGAGTTTGATGTTAAAGGTTTTTCGACAAATATATGTTTCCCAGCTTCTATACATTTTTTAGCAATTTCAAAATGGGTAGTTGTTGGGGATACTATAATTGCAGCATCAATATCTTTAAGTAATAGGTTTAAATCATTATAGTATTTGTAACCAAATTCTGATGAAAGCTTTTCTGAATTAGTTTCATCAGTATCATAAAATCCTATTAAATTTTGATTTGATGAATTAATAATATTTAGATGAATCTTACCTAGATGTCCGGCTCCAATTACACCAACTTTTATCATTTGCTAAAAATACAATCTTCTTTTGGAATAATCGAGTATTAATTTAATATTAGCATGAGTGGAAGATAATTTTAAGCATAAAGGAAGACGAAGAATTCTAGTATCAGAATTAAGAGAAAAAGGTATTAAAGATAATAGAATCCTTAAGGCTATTGAGAGTATTCCTAGACATTTATTTATTGACCCAGGCCTTTCAGAACAAGCATATATTGATAAGGCACTTCCAATAGAAAATGATCAAACTATATCGCAGCCATATACTGTAGCTTTCCAAACACAACTTCTTAACCCATTAGATAGTGATAAAATATTAGAAATTGGTACAGGCTCTGGATATCAAACTGCAGTTCTAGATTATTTAAATCTAGATATTTATACAATTGAAAGAGACCATGCCTTATATAGATCTACATCTAATCTATTTGATAAGATGAATATTAAACCTAAAAAATTTATTTATGGAGATGGCTTTAATGGAATGCAAGATCATTCACCTTTTGATGGTATAATAGTAACAGCAGGTTCACCAGTAATCCCAAAGAAACTTGTAATGCAGTTAAAAGTAGGAGGTAGGTTAATAATTCCTGTTGGAAAAGATGTACAAGTCATGACAAAAATTATTAGGATTTCAGAAAATGAATTAAAAAAAGAAACCTTTGGAAATTTCCGATTTGTTCCTATGCTAAAAAATAAAAACTAATTATTGAAGTTCTTTTTAATCCTTTTTAGACTTATCTTATTTTCTCTGTCTTTAATCACATTTCTTTTATCAAACTCTCTTTTACCTTTTGCAACAGATATGTTAAGCTTTGCTATTCCTTTTTTACTAATAAAAAGAGAAGTTGCAACAACAGTAATTCCAATATCACGAACGTCTTTTTCAATTTTTTTTAACTCTTGTCTATTAAGAAGTAGTTTTCTCTTTCTTTTTGGATCATAATTTTGCTCACTTGAGTTCTCATATTGATCAATATGAAGATTGATCACGAATAGTTCACCGTCAGTATATTCACAATATGAATTATTAAGCGATGCTTTAGAATTTCTTATTGATTTTATCTCATTTCCAGTCAATACAATCCCACAAGTATAACTATCTAGTAACGAGTAATCATACTTAGCTTTTTTGTTTTTTATGTTAACTGAACTATTCATGATGTAAAATTACAAATTTGAAAAGGAATAATTTATATTTTTATCATATGGCGATAATAAGAACAGCTCAAAAACAAGACTTTAAATTTTTGAGCAAAATATTCTTATTAAATGTCCCAAAATACTTTGATAAAAAAGAATTAGATGATTTTAAAAAATACTTTAATTCTAAAAATCTTGAATCCTATTTTATAATTGAATCCCAAGGTAAAGAAGTAGGAGGAGGTGGCTATGCATATGAGAATATAAAAACTGCTAGAATATGCTGGTTATTTATACACCCCAATTATCATGGTTTGGGCTTAGGTAAAAAGCTAGTTAATCATTGTGTTAAAATTTTAAAGAATGATAGAAAATTGAGTGTAATTGAAGTTGAGACTTCCAATCTTACATATAAATTTTACGAGAAATTAAATTTTAAAATTGAATACATAAAGAAAGATTATTGGCCAAATAATGATGACTTATATTTTATGAAGATTGATTTAATCTAATCTAATATTTAATAATAAAAATTGTTTATAACTAGTTGATTTATATAATAGGAAACAAACAAACTAGAGTTGCTATTTTATTAATTTAGCACTTTAATTCTCAGTTATGAATAGTCAAGAAAAAATATTTAGTTTAATTGAAAAAGAAAAAATTAGACAACTTGGTGGACTTGAATTAATTGCATCTGAAAACTTTACTAGTGAAGATGTAATGAAAGCTACTGGATCTATTCTGACAAATAAATATGCTGAAGGTTATCCAGGTAAAAGATATTACGGAGGTTGTGAAGTAGTAGATCAAATAGAACTAATTGCAATTGACAGATTAAAAGAGTTATTTAAAGTTGAATATGCAAATGTACAACCTCACTCAGGCTCTCAAGCTAACACAGCTGTATTTGATGCTTTTCTTAAGCCAGGTGATAAGATATTAGGTCTTGATCTTTCTCATGGTGGGCATTTAACTCATGGTTCCAATGTTAATTTTTCAGGTAAAATATATACATCTAGTTTTTATGGTGTTACTAAAGAAGGAATTTTTGATTATAGTGAAATTCTAACAAAAGCTAAGGAGGTTATGCCTAAATTAATAATTGTTGGAGCTTCAGCATATTCAAGAGATATTGATTTTTCCAAATTTAGAGAAATTGCTGATGAAGTTGGATCTTTTCTTCATGCAGATATTGCTCACCCATCAGGTTTGATTGCAAAAGGCTTTTTAAGTGATCCAGTTCCTTATTGTCATGTTATTACCTCAACTACCCACAAAACTCTTAGAGGCCCAAGAGGCGGTATAATAATGATGGGTAAAGATTTTGATAACCCCTTTGGTTTAAAACTTAAAAATGGAAATTTAAAAAAGATGTCATCTGTTCTTGACTCTGCTATTTTTCCTGGAAATCAAGGTGGCCCATTAGAACATGTAATTGCTGCTAAAGGAATTGCCTTTGGTGAAGCCTTAGAAACAAACTTTGAAAAATACATAGGTCAAGTAATAATTAATGCTAAAAGGTTATCAGAAAATCTTACCAATATGGGTTATAACATTGTTTCAGGTGGAACAGATAATCACTTAATGCTTATTGACTTAAGAAATAAAAATATTACTGGAAAGGAAGCTGAAAGAGTGCTTGGTATTTCAAATATTACTGTAAATAAGAATATGGTGCCTTTTGATGATCAATCACCCTTTGTTACTAGTGGTATTAGAATTGGTACACCTGCTATTACTACAAGAGGACTGAATGAGAAGGATATGGATTTTGTTGCAGAAACAATTAACTCGTCTATAGAAAATTCTAAGAAAGAAAATCTCTTAATTGATATTGGCAAGAAAGTAGAATCTTATATGATAGACAGGCCTTTATTTAATAGCTAAAGATTATTTTCTGCTATAAATTTTTACTTCAAATAACTTATTCCAGTTTTTTCCAGTAACAAATAATCTTCCGTTAAGCTCTGCTATACCATTCATTACATCTGTTTCAGGAGTGTTTAAAACTCTATTTCTAATGCCAGTAAAATCTATTACATTTTCAACTGCCCCATCCTTAGGATTAATAATAATAATTACATCTCTGTTTTGCTGGTAAGTGTTTGCATAAATTTTTCCATCAAAATATTCTAATTCATTAATATTTCTAATCCTAGATTTATCTGTCATAACATCAATAAAATCAATTTCTTCAAGTGTATCAGGGTCTAATCTCCATATTTTGCTTGTTCCATCAGACTTATATATGTATTTACCATCGTTTGTTAATCCCCATCCCTCAATGCTCTTGTTATAATCAAAACTTCCAATTTTATTAAAATCAAGATCATATATAAAACCAATTTTGTTTCTCCATGTCAATTGAAATATTTTATCATTTAATATTGTCAAACCTTCAGCAAAATACTCATAGTTAAGATTTAAAACTTTTAGTATTTCGCCACTATTTAAATCAATTTTTCTTAATGATGACTTACCATTTAGTCCTGTACTTTCATATAAGTTATTTCCGTAAAATTCTAGTCCCTGAGTATATGCATTTTGATCATGTTTATACTCCTTAATAATTTCATAAGTCATTATCTCAGGTTTCTTATTTGAGTAAACATCAAAACTTCTATAAATAGAGTGTTCTATACCATTAGAGTAAATCTTAACTTTTGCAGAGTTCTCACCTAATTTTAGGTCTTTTAGAGTAGTCTCACTATCAACTTGTTTTTCATTTAAGTAATATGCTGCGGAGTCAATAACTTGTCCTGATTTTGACTCTATAATAATTTTGATATTGTCTCCATTGGAGATTATTTTGTCAGATGATGTAATATTTATTTTAAAATCTTTATCAATAGAGCTTTGACAGTTAAATATTAATAATGGAAATAAAAAAACAACTGTATATTTCATGTATTAAATTTATAACTAATATATTTAATAAATAATGAGCAAGGTCATTTTAATCACTGGAACTTCTTCTGGATTTGGAAGAACAATAGCTGAAAAACTTCACTCTGAAGGATACACTGTAATTGGGACATCTAGAAATTCTGAAAAAATTTACTCTGATTATTTAACTATTAAGCTTGATATAAATGACTATGAAGCATCTAAGTCTGAAGTTGACGAGATAATAAAGAAATATGGCAAAATTGATGTTCTAGTTAACAATGCAGGAATTAACATAACTGGACCAACTGAAACAATGAAAATGAGTGATATTAAAAGCGTATTTGATACAAATTTTTTTAGTCAGCTTAATCTAATCCAAACAGTCTTACCTCACATGAGGTCAAAAAAAATGGGTTTAATAATTAATATTACTTCAATTGCAGGATATCTTGGCCTTCCATTTTGGAGTGCTTATTGTGCATCAAAAGCTTCTTTTAGAGTTATAGCTGAAAGTTTAAACATTGAACTAAAAAAGTATAATGTTAACGTTGTAAATATTGCTCCAGGTGACTATAAAACTGAAATTTTGAATAATAGGAGAGATTCAGATAATCCTAGTTCCTCGCCTTATTTTAAAGAATATGAAAAAATTATTAAGAGTGTTAATGGAAAAATGATTCATGGAAGGGACCCGATTGAAGTTGCCAACTTAGTGTTGAAAATAATTAAAGAAAAAAAACCAAAAATTAACTACCTTGTAGGTGGATTTCTCGAAAAGAAAATTACACTGAAGAGTCTATTACCGGATAAGCTTTTTCAGAAAATAATAATGAAACTATATAGCTAAGAATTATGAAATTTTTTATTGATACAGCAAACCTAGACCAAATAAAAGAAGCTCAGTCTCTTGGAATACTTGATGGAGTTACAACAAACCCTTCATTAATGGCAAAAGAAGGTGTTACAGGTCAAAAAAATATTATTGATCATTATCTAAAAATTTGTGATATAGTTGATGGAGATGTATCTGCTGAAGTAATATCTGTTGATTATAAAGGAATCGTAAAAGAAGGTGAAGAGCTTGCTTCACTTCATAAACAAATAGTTATTAAGGTCCCTATGATTGAAGAAGGTGTAAAAGCAATCAGATACTTTAATGATAAAGGGCTTAAAACAAATTGTACTCTTGTTTTTTCATCAGGACAAGCTTTGTTAGCTGCAAAAGCAGGTGCTACATATGTATCTCCCTTCATAGGTAGGCTAGATGATATTTCAACTGATGGCCTAGAATTAATTGGTGATATAAGGGATATTTATGATAATTATGCATATGAAACAGAGATTCTTGCAGCTTCAATCAGACATACAATGCATATCATTGATTGTGCTAAAATTGGTGCTGATGTAGTAACCAGTCCACTATCTGCTATAAAAGGTCTTTTAAATCATCCTCTTACTGATTTAGGTTTAGAGAAGTTTCTTAATGATCATAAAAAAGGGAACTAGTTTAAATTTAATATTTTTTCAATATCATTGGTAAAAAGGTTACTGAAACCATCAATTATTTTTGATTTTTGATCTATAATTATAGTTTTATTCAGAAAAGTTAAAACCCAACTTTTACTTGATTTTTCAAAATCTTTAAATGAATATTGATTAGATAAATCTAAATTCAAAATATTCTGTGCTTGACTTACCATATCTGTATATGGTTGGATACAAATTCCAACAAACCTGTAATCTGGATATATTTTTTTAAGTTCTTCAACTCTTCTAATAGTCCTTCTGTAGTGATTCATTTGAGTTTGAGACCAGAAGTAAATTAGTGTTCTTTTACCTTTAAACTCTGATTTACTTGAGGTTATGCTTCCCTCAAAATTTATTATATCAACATTTGGTAATTGATTGCCTTTTTGCATTTTATTTATATCTACATATAACTTTGTGATTTCATCTAGATATTTTTCAGATGTATTTACATATTTATAATAGTCAATAAATTTGTCATGAAACTCATTATTTCTAAAATTTAATATTTCTTCAATTGCAGTAGCTCTTGCTAAATTATTCTTTAGATAAGGATCGCTAATTTGAGAATCAATAATTAATAGCTTCTTTATATTAAAATCTGTATTATTCTTTTCATAAAAATATATCTTACCGCTATCTAATGTCTTTTCATTAAAATAATTCATTAAATAAGTAACATAAGGTTCAAAAAGAGATAAATCAGAATCATTTAAGTCAATTTCATCTCTGTATCTGTAATATGAATCTCTTTTATTTTTTGTCCAATTTGTACCCCTAAGTAGTGCATATCTTTCAAGCTTATTAAAGTAATTGTATTTTATGCTAGATTTAGTGATACTTTTAGATAGTCTTTTTTGATCTATGGTTTCATCAAATAAATTCCAAATTCTAAGTTTCTCATTCATCAAGGAGTCAATTTTGCTCTTAAAAATAGTACTCTCCTCTACATAATATCTTGAGAGATATTCATTCTCATAATCATCCATATTAGAAATATCAACCAAAAAATTATTTTTTGAGGAACCTTTTCCACTGAATGTTAATGATTCTTTAAAATCTTCAACATTAACTCTTATCCATAGACTGTCTCCATTCTCAATTATTATATATTGATTTTCAGGCAAGTGTTCTATTCTATATATACCAGGCCTAATATTTTCAATTTTTTTAAAAAATTTATTTTCTGAATCAAGTTCTATAGAATCTATTTTGATGTTATTATAATAAAAATTAACATAATTAGATGAAGGATTTATTATTTCTCCTCCTAGAAAAAAATCATCTTTTGAATTTGTATTATTACATGAAAAAAAGATAAAAATTATACTAACTAATATTAGTTTAAAAATTCTCAACTTACTATTTTTGCGCATATTTATGTTATCAGTTTCTAACTTATCGTTGCAATTCGGAAAAAGAATCTTATTTGATGAAGTAAATATAACTTTTTCTCCTGGAAATTGTTATGGTATTATAGGCGCTAATGGTGCTGGCAAATCTACTTTTTTAAAAATTTTATCAAAAGATCTAGAACCTAATACGGGATCTGTTTTTCTAGAACCTGGTAAAAGATTATCTGTATTAGAACAAAATCATAATAGGTATGATGATAAAACAGTTATTGAAACTGTGATTCTTGGTAATCAAAAATTATTCGATTTAAAAAGTGAAATTGATTCAATTTATGCAAAAGAAGATTTTTCCGATAAAGATGCTGATAGAGTTGGAGAGCTACAGGCATCCTTTGAGGAAATGAATGGATGGAATGCAGATGCTGATGCCGCTTTTCTACTTTCAAGTCTTGGAATTTCTGAAGATATACATAACATATCTATGAACGATATTGATCAAAAAGTGAAAGTTAAAGTTCTTCTAGCACAGTGTCTTTTTGGTAATCCTGATGTATTGGTTATGGATGAGCCAACAAATGATTTAGATTATACAACTGTAGAGTGGTTAGTCAACTTTATTAATGAATTTGAGAATACAGTTATTGTAGTGTCTCATGATAGATTTTTTCTAGATACAGTATGTACACATACATCAGATATAGACTTTAGCAAGATTAATCACTACTCTGGTAATTACACTTTTTGGCAACAGTCAAGTGAGTTAGCGGCTAGACAAAAGCAGCAGCAAAATAAAAAAGCAGAAGAAAAGAAAAAAGAACTTCAAGAGTTTATTTCTAGGTTCTCTGCCAATGTTGCAAAGTCTAAACAAGCCACTGCAAGAAAGAAAATGATTGAAAAATTAAATATTGAGGAGATAAGACCCTCTTCAAGAAGATATCCTGCAATTATTTTTGAACAAGAAAGAGATGCTGGTGATCAAATTCTTGAACTAAAATCATTATCATATGAAAATGATGGTGAGACATATTTCAAAGACATAAGCTTTAATCTTAATAAAGGTGAAAAGGTTTTGATTCTTTCAAAAAATTCAAGATCTGTTAATTTATTCTATGATTGTATTTCTGGATCTCTTAATCCTACAGAAGGTTCTTTCAATTGGGGCGTAACAACTTCTTTTGGTTATCTTCCAGTGGATAATCATTCTTTTTTTGATAAAAACATTTCTTTAGTTGACTGGTTAAGACAATGGGCTAATAATGATGAAGAAAGGGAAGAATTATTCATTAGGAGTTTTCTTGGAAGGATGCTATTTGGTGGAGACGAAGCTTTAAAGTCTTGTAATGTTTTATCTGGAGGTGAAAAAGTTAGATGTATGTTATCAAAAATAATGATGGGTAAACCAAATGTTTTACTTATTGATGAGCCAACAAACCACCTTGATCTTGAGTCAATAACTGCATTTAATAATTCTCTTATTAATTTTAAAGGCACAGTTCTTCTTAGCTCGAATGATAGAGCATTTGCTGAATCAGTTTCAAATAGAATCATTGAAATCACTCCTAATGGGTTAATTGATAGCTACTTGCCGTTTAGTGAATATATTAATGATGATAAGGTGCTAGCCGCAAGAGAGAAGCTTTATAATTAGTTACTTATCCCGAATTACAGCTCCAAAATCTAATTTTATTTTTTCTGACAATCTTGTCATTATTTTATCAATAACATTGTCTGTAAGTGTTTTTTTAGAGTCATTGAAAGTAAAGCTTATGGCAAACGATTTTTTATCTTTTCCGATTTTCTTATCCTTATACTCATCAAATAAATTGATTTCTTTTAAGATTTTATTCTCTTCTTTATAGGCTAAATTCTTAATATCATCAAAGGAAACATTCTCATCAAGTATCATTGAAAGATCTCTTCGTGAAGATGGAAATTTTGATATTTCCTGATATTTAACTTTTTGTGAGGAAGGTCTTAATAAGTCTAAATTTAGAGTACAGATATTAATCTTTTGATCTAAAGAGAAGTCATTAGCGTAATTTGAGTTAATCTCACCAATGGATCCAATTTTTAGCTTTCCTTTTAAAATATTTAATTTATAATCGTATAATTCATCTTCACTAACTTCATATTTAATATTCTCTATTTTTAGAATGGTAAATATTTTTTCGACGACTCCTTTCAAATAAAAGAAGTTATTTTCTTGATATTTTGTCATCCAATTTTCATCAAATATACTCCCAGTTACTGATATTAACATTTTTCTTATTTCATGAAATTCATTATCAATAGTTGAGTATACATTACCAATTTCAAATAATTTTAAATCTTTATTTTGTCTATTTATATTATGATTGATAGCTTCTAATGAATTAGGAATTAACGATTGACGCAAGTTTGAAAGCTCAATCCCTTGTGGATTCAATAATTCTACTGAATTCTCATTAAATTTTTTATTAGTTGTTGGTGAGCAAATCGAATTATTAATTATTTCATTAAATCCAATACCAACTAATTGATTACTAATAATCGATTCAATTTTAAAATTTTTATTATCAGAATTATTCGGAATACTCATTGATATTTTATCATCTATATCAATGTTGTCAAACCCAAAAACTCTAAGTATTTCTTCTATCACATCAATTTCTCTAAAGACATCATGTCTATAGTCAGGTGCAATCAAATTAATTCCATCATTACTATGCCCTTTTATCTTAAAATCAAGAGAAGTCAAGATTTGTGTAACTATTTCTTTATCAATAAGTTGTCCTGAGATCTTTTCAATTCTATCATATCTTAAATAAATATCTTTGATTTCTTTTTTCAAATTATCTTCAACAAATATTTCTGAAATATGACATTCTGGATTAATTTCTTTTATTAATAATGCGGCTCTTTTTAAAGCATAAATAACTTTATTTAGATCAACACCTCTTTCATATCTGTATGAAGCGTCTGTAAAAAGTTGATGTCTTTTAGATGATTTTCTTATTGTAACAGAGTTAAAAATTGCTGATTCAAGAAATAAGCTATTTGTAGACTCACTAACACCAGAATCAATTCCACCATAAATTCCTGCAAGACAAAGAGGTTCGCTATTAGAGCATATCATTAGATCCTCATTGTTAAGTTTTATTTCGCTTTCATCTAGAGTTTTAAATTTTGTTCCTGATTTTAGTGATTTAACTGTTATATTTTCAATTTTGTCAAGATCAAAAGCATGAAGAGGTTGACCAATTTCATGCATTACATAATTTGTAATATCAACAATGCTATTTATTGGTTTAAGACCTATTGACTTAAGTTTATTTTGAATTTCTTGAGGAGAAGATTCAACATTTATATTCTTTATTACCAAACCAGAATAAAACGGGCATTTTTCTGAATCTTCAACATTTAAATTGATCACCTTATCAATATTAACTGAACTAAATGAGTTAATTGATGGTAAACTTAAATTAGATTTAATTTTTTTATAGTCTAGAAATGCTTTAAGATCTCTTGCTACACCATAATGAGACATTGCATCACATCTGTTTGGAGTAAGTCCGATTTCCAAAATTTTATCTGACTGTATATTAAACAAGTCACTGATTGGTGTGCCGGGTTTAACATTTTTCTCTAAAACCATTATGCCTTCATGTGAGTCACCTAATCCAATCTCATCTTCAGCACATACCATACCATTGCTTACAACGCCTCTAATTTTTGATTTTTTTATTTTTATTTCTACACCTTCATTAGTATATATTTTTGAGCCAACTGTAGCAACAGGAACAATTTGTCCTTTTTCTATATTTGGAGCTCCACAAACAATTTCAAAGACTTCGTTACTACCAATATCTATTGAAGTAACTTTTAGCCTGTCAGCATTTGGATGTTTAACACATTCTAACACTTTACCTGCCACAACGCCTTTTAAACCACCTTTTATAGATTCGAAATCAGATATTTTTTCAACTTCTAATCCTAAATTAGTAAGTATCTCAGATATCTCCTCTGGAGTATGATCAGTTTCAAGATAGTCTTTAAGCCAATTAATTGATATTTTCACAAGGTTAGTTTGATAAACAAATATACTTAATCAGCTTATATATCTCCATAAATTTTTTGAATTTGAAGAAGTAGAAATTTCATATCTAATGGGTAAATTTTCCTTGTCAATCAACTTGGGGTCTTTACTAAGTATTTGCTCTGCACAATTTTTGGCCTCATTTAAAATATCAAAATCATAAATTATATCTGCTAACTTAAATTTTAAAACTCCACTTTGTTTAGTCCCTAGCAAATCTCCTGGACCTCTAAGTTTAAGATCAACTTCTGCAAGTTTAAATCCATCACTTACTTTAACCATTGTATCAATTCTAATCTTTGAGTCTTCAGACAGCTTGTCTTTTGTCATTAAAATACAATAACTCTCATCATTTCCTCTTCCAACCCTTCCTCTTAGCTGGTGAAGCTGAGATAATCCGAATCTTTCTGCGCTCTCAATAACCATAACTGATGCATTTGGAACATTAACACCAACTTCAATTACAGTCGTTGAAACTAAAATTTGAGTTTCCTTTTTTATAAATCTACTCATTTCGTATTCTTTGTCTTTTGAATTCATTTTACCGTGAACAATACTAACCTGGTAATCAGGTATAGGAAACTCCCTAATAATACTATTATATCCATCCATAAGATCTTTATAATCTAATTTCTCAGATTCATTAATTAAAGGATATACAAGATATACTTGTCTTCCTTTTTTTATTTCTTTTTTCAGAAAACTAAAAACACTGAGCCTGTTCTTATCATATTTATGAACAGTTTTAGTCTCTATTCTTCCAGGAGGTAACTCTTTGATTGTTGAAACATCAAGATCTCCATAAATGCTCATTGCTAGAGTTCTTGGAATTGGAGTAGCAGTCATAACTAGAATATGTGGAGCAGGATTATTTTTTTTCCAAAGTTTTGCTCTTTGAGCAACCCCAAATCTGTGCTGTTCGTCAATTACACTTAATCCAAGATTATTAAATTGAACAATATCTTCCAATATTGCATGAGTACCTATAAGAATGTTAATTTTTCCTGATTTTAAATTCCTGTGTATACTTGTCCTATCCCTAGATTTTGTTGAACCAGTTAACAACTCAATTTCCACATCTAGATCCTTTGTCAGTTCTCTAATTGAATTATAATGTTGGTTAGCAAGAATTTCAGTTGGTGCAAGAATAGAAGACTGGTAACCATTGTCAATAGCTATTAACATGACCATTAAAGAGACAATTGTTTTTCCTGACCCAACATCACCTTGGAGTAATCTATTCATCTGTTTTCCATCCCTAAAATCATTTCTAATTTCTTTTATAACTTTTTTTTGATCTTTAGTTAATTCAAAAGGCAATGATTTATTGTAAAAGTCATTTAAATTATTACCAACCTTTTCAAATTTAAATCCGTTGAGCTTTATTATTCTATCGTTTTTAGTTAACTGAAAACCTATTTGATTAAAAAAGAGCTCTTCGAATTTTAGTCTTCTGATTGACTGTGATAATAATTCCTGTGATTCAGGTAAGTGAATATTTATAAGGGCTTGATATCGGTCAATAAGGCTAAATTCTTTTAATATGGAAGCTGATAGATTTTCTTTTATATGAACTTGAATAGAATTTAAAAGATTAAAAATTATCTTAACAAAGTATTTTTGTGTTACTCCTTCAGCTATTAATTTTTCAGTTGATGAATATATTCCATGAAGTCTTCTAGGTATATTTCTTTCAAAACTTTCTTTTGTCTTTATTTCCGGGTGAGCAATGGAGACTTTATTGCCATACCAGTTTAGTTTACCATAGACTACATACTCCTTGTCAACTTTTACTGATTCTTCAACCCAACTAAATCCTCTATACCAAATTAAATCAATTTTACCCGTTTCATCATAAAATTCACAATTAAGCCTATCTCTATATCTAACTTTAGTTTTTTTTATTGATTTTATTTTGCCAATAATCTGAACCTCTGAGTTATTAAGGGGAAGTTGATTGATTTTAAAAAAACTCATTCTGTCTATATATCTGAAAGGGTAGAAGTCTATTAAGTCCTTTACAGTTTTAATATTCAATTCATCATTAAGAAGTTTTGATCTTGAAGGACCAACACCTTTAATAAATTCGACAGATTGGTTTAAAAAATCATTATTCACTCTTTAAAAAGTCTAATGCTAAATTTGTCATTACTTTAACTCCAAGAAGCATTGAGTTATCATCTATAAAAAAATCAGGTGTATGATGTGCAGGAGCTTCTCTTTCTTCGTTTGTGTTATATCCACCCAACTCAAACAAAAAACCTGGAATTTCGTTTAAGTAATATGCATAATCTTCTGCAAGTGTTTTAGCATTACTTAGTATTACATTTTCGTTACCTGCAGATTTTTTTAGAGATGGAAGCATTCTATT
The DNA here is from genome assembly GCA_902577515.1 of uncultured Bacteroidota bacterium. Lineage (GTDB taxonomy): Bacteria > Bacteroidota > Bacteroidia > Flavobacteriales > Flavobacteriaceae > Marisimplicoccus. The sequence continues at coordinate 37,623 of CACGZJ010000008.1, forward strand.
CATAATTTCAGGATCATTGTATGTAATGTCAGCACCATCATCAATTTCAACTATAGCTTTCCCCCCATATGATTCGGCAATTCCTTCTGAAAGTTCAATAATTCTTTTTTTTATATAATCCCTCATTCCATAATCTAATGATCTAATAGTTCCAACTAAATTTACCTCATTTGGAATAATATTAAATCTATTTCCACCCTCAACTTTACCAAATGAAATAACTGCAGGTTCTTTTGTTAATTCTGATTCTCTTGAAATAATTGTTTGAATCGAATTAATTATTTGTGCGGTGATGATAATTGGGTCAACCGCAAGCCAAGGAGTTCCTCCATGAGCTTGAGTCCCAATTACTTTAATTGTAAACCTCGAAGAAGATGCATAAAAGCCTCTTGGTTTATAGTAAACCTTATTCATAGGTAGTTGAGCAGCTATATGAAGACCAAAAATTGCATCTACATCTGGATTTTTTAAAACTCCCTCTTTAATCATCATCCTTGCTCCGCCTTCCTCACCAGGTGGAGGGCCTTCTTCGGCTCCTTGAAAAATAAACTTTACAGTACCTTCAAAATCTCTATTCTTAGATAATATTTCTGCTGCCCCCATAAGAATGGCCATATGACTATCATGTCCACAAGCATGCATAATTCCATTATTTATTGACATAAAAGGAAGGTAATTTTTTTCTTTAATTGGCAGTGCATCCATATCTGCTCTTAATCCTACAACCTTACCTTCTTTGCTTCCTTCTAGTATACCAACGACCCCATTTACTCCAACATTTCTTTTAACTGAAATACCGAGCGATTCTAGATGTTTTGCTATTACTTCAGATGTTCTAAACTCTCTATTTGAGAGTTCGGGATGTTTGTGAAAATCATGTCTCCATGAAATTACTTTTTGTTCAATATTTTTTATTTGATCCTCAATAGATTGAGAAAAACTAAATTGAAAAATGAAAAAGAATATAATTAATGATAATTTTTTCATAAGTATTGATTTAATTAATGGTTATAGGGTAATTAAAATTCATTAATTAGTTAAATTTATAATAATGTTAGAAGATAACAAATCTTATCTAAATGATCTTAATGATGCTCAATTGAGTGCAGTCTTGAAGACGGATGGCCCATCAATGGTAATTGCAGGAGCTGGATCAGGAAAAACAAGAGTTTTAACATATAAAATAGTCCACTTAGTCAACAAAGGTGTAGATCCATTTGAAATTTTAGCTTTAACATTTACTAATAAAGCTGCTCGTGAAATGAAGCTTAGAATTTCATCAATGATTGGTGAAAGTGATTCAAAAAGTATATGGATGGGTACCTTTCATTCAGTTTTTGCTAAAATATTAAGATTTGAAGCTCATAAAATTGGTTTTACTTCAGATTTTACTATCTATGATACACAAGATTCTGAAAGACTAATTTCATCTATTATTAAAGAAATGAACTTAGACAAGGATGTTTACAGATCCAAATCAATTAGAAATAGAATTTCAACTCTTAAAAACAACTTTATAACTGTTAATGGCTATTTCTCTAATAATGAATTAGTTGAGTCTGATGATTTATCAAGAAAACCTGAGACAGGAAATATTTATAAAGAATATAATGATAGATTGATAAAATCAAACTCTATGGACTTTGATGACCTTTTAATGAAAACTAATGAATTATTAAATAATCACCCTGAAGTCCTAGCAAAGTACCAAGAAAAATTTAAATATATACTCGTAGATGAGTATCAAGACACAAATAACTCCCAATATCTTATTGTAAAATCATTGTCTGATAGGTATCAGAATATTTGTGTTGTTGGTGATGATGCGCAAAGTATATATTCATTTAGAGGTGCAAACATTAACAATATTATAAATTTCAGAAATGACTATGATGATGTTGAAACCTTTAGGCTTGAACAAAATTATAGATCCACAAAAAATATAGTAAACGCTGCTAATTCTGTTATTGATCATAATAAAAATAAAATTGATAAAGAAGTATGGACAGAAAACGATTTTGGAGATAAAGTTCAAATTTCTTCAAATCAATCAGATATTGCCGAGGCTAGATCTATTTGTCAAAAAATACAAACTATAAATGATTCTAATCTGTCAGATATTGCCATACTTTATAGAACAAATGCGCAATCTAGGCCTATTGAAGATTCACTTAGACTAAATAAAATACCATATAGAATATTTGGTGGAGTTTCATTTTATAATAGAAAAGAAATAAAGGATATTCTTGCGTATTTAAGATTAATAATAAACAGTAATGATGAAGAAAGTCTTAAAAGAGTTATAAATTATCCAGCTAGAGGAATTGGTCTGGTTACAATTAACAAAATTATTATTGCAGCTCAAAAAAACAATCTAAGCCTTTATGATACAATAAAGAAACATAAAGAGTTACATATTCCTTTTTCTTCTTCAGTTTCGTTAAAACTTCAAAACTTTATTGACTTAATCGAAGTTTTTAAAATTGAAAATGAAAAATTAAATGCTTTTGATTTAACTAAAGAATTAATTAATAAAGTCAAGATTATTGATGAGTTAAAAAAAGATGAATCTCCAGAAGGAATTTCAAGGGTTGAAAATGTTCAAGAATTATTAAATGGAATAAGAGATTTTATTGAGGATCAAAAAGAAATAGTTGATTCTAATGATGGACTATCAGAGTTTCTTTCAAATGTCTCACTTTCAACAGACTTCGATATTGAACAGGACAATGAAGACTATATCTCTTTGATGACGCTTCATTTATCAAAGGGTCTTGAATTCAAAAATGTCTTTATAGTTGGCCTTGAAGAGGATCTTTTCCCATCTGCTTTAAGTTATAACACACGATCAGAACTAGAGGAAGAAAGAAGGTTGTTTTATGTCGGAATTACTAGAGCAAAACAAAACCTTTATTTATCATATGCTAACTCTAGGTATAGATGGGGAAAGCTAATTTATTGTGAGGAGAGTAGATTTATAAATGAGATTGATAAGGATTATGTAAATATGACAAAACAAGCTGATTTTAAACCAGTATCTGAGCACTTCCCAAAGAAAAAGATAGTTTTTAAACCAAAAGGAAACTTAAAAAAAATATCATCTTCAGCTATAAAAAATAGTTCTATTGAAATCAATTTTTCAGAAGGGGATAAGGTTTCTCATGAAAAATTTGGACTTGGCAAAATAGTAAAAATAGAGGGACTTAATAATGATGTTAGAGCAATTGTTGATTTTTCGAAATTTGGTCAAAAAAATCTATTATTAAGGTTTGCCAAGCTAAATAAAATATAAAAAAAAAGCGTGATAAAATCACGCTTATTTTTTAACTAATCAATAATGATTTTAGTCAGGCTTGTTATCTGAGCTAATTGTATTACTTGGACCTGTAGCAGGAACATTCATACTCATTCCTTCTTCAATAAGTTTAGTAAACTGATCAAGTTTAGGAAGAACAATTATTCTGGTTCTTCTATTAACAGCTCTTGATACAGAAGAATCATTGTCAGCTATAGGCATGTAAAAACTTCTACCAGCAGCAACTAGTTTAGTTGGATCTACACCGTAATCATTTTGTAAAATTCTAACAACAGAAGTTGCTCTTTTTACAGATAGATCCCAGTTATCAACAACTCCAGGAATAGTTTCAGCTGCTTTTTCTTGATCAATTAGCATATTGTCTGTATGACCTTCAACCATAAATTCAAGATCCGGCTTATCACTAATTACTTTAGCGATTTTTTCTAAAACTTTTTTTGCCCTAGTAGTTACAGTAAAGCTTCCACTGTTGAAAAGTAGTTTATCTGAAATAGATACATAAACTACACCTTTCTCAACGTTAATTTCTATATCATCATCGCTAAGTGTTCCAAGCGAGCTTTTAAAGCTTTGAACAAGTGCTAAAGTTACAGAATCTCTCTTTGTAACAGCATCTTGCATCCTTGTGATGATTAAGTCTTTTTCTTTAATACTTTCAAGAGATCTTTCAAGATTTTCTGCTCCTTTTTGAGTTAGAGTAGTTAAATTTCCAATATTGTCAATTAGATCTTGATTATTAGCTCTTAAAAATTTGTTTTGTTCTGATAATGCAGATAATCTCTCAGAAGTTGCTGAAAGTTGAGTTTCTGCAGCATTTAGCTTAGCAGTTGCACTATCTAATAATTCCTTTGTATTTTGCTGAAGGCTCTCTAAGTCAGAGTATTTCTTTTGAGATACACATGAAGTTAGAAGTAAACCTAAAACTCCTACAATAAAAATGTTATTTTTCATATCAAAATATATTGGTTATTAATTAGTCAGCTACAAACTTAATATTTTTATGCTAAATTATTGTATTAGAGACTAAAGAATTTTTTCTTTCCTAGAATGAAGTAATTGTATACAATACTTCGAATTCTAAAGTAGTTCTCTTTTTTTAAAGATTTTTCTCTATTTCTTAAAATTTTATTAGCCTGATTAAAGTAGTTTAAATGAGCTTTAATTATTGATATTGAAAGATCTATTCTACCTTTAATTAAGAATCTAATAATTGAAATCATATCTAAAATTATTCTAATTAATAGAACATATAATAAAGAATTTAAAGGCAAATTCTTTGTTAGCATTATTAATGAATTCCTATAATTTAAATAGTTTTTATTAGCGTTTTCCTTTAAAGTTGCTGCTCCAACATGGTATACAACCGAATCAGTAGATGAGAAACATTCAATTCCTTTATTAAATCCTCTCCAACATAAGTCTATTTCTTCCATATGTGCGAAAAAACTTTTATCAAATCCTCCCAATTCATAAAATGTTCTTTTTGGAATAATCATACAAGCTCCTGAAGCCCAAAATATTTTATCATCTGAGTATTGATTTGTATTTTTCTCTAAAGTGTAGAAAATTCTTCCTCTACAAAATGGATACCCAAACTTATCTATAAATCCTCCAGAAGCACCGGCATACTCATAGTATTCTCGATTGTTAAAATCCATAATATTGGGTTGAATAATACAGTTTCCCTTTTCCTTTAATTTTCTCTTAATAGGGTCAAGCCATTTGTCTGTTACTTCAACATCATTATTGAGTATACACACTATATCTTCATTTACATGCTTTAGGCCAATATTATATCCTTCTGCAAATCCATAATTTTTATCCAAACTTATTAATTTGACTTGAGGAAAATTCTGTTCTACAAATTCTACTGAATTATCATCAGAATTATTATCAATTATATAGATTGTAGAATCTCCAGATTTGTCAATTACTCCTTTTAGGTGTGATTTTAAAAGATTTATTCCATTCCAATTAAGTATTGCAATTCCTATTCTCATTTATTGTAAAATGTTAGATCTTTTTCTTGTATATATTGATTTTTATTCTTGTCCAATTTAAAATAAAAATGATTTAATCCATTTGTAACAATAATAATTTCACTTTTTAATTCAATATTATATCGCATTACCTGATCAAAATGTTCTTTAATAATATTAATATTTGGAGATTTACACTCTACCAGAATATTTACCTTGCCATTTAGGTCATAAACAACAATATCATATCTTTTTAAAACTCTATTTATATAAAATGATTTTTCACAATTTATTAATGATTTAGGATAATTTTTTGAAATTAAATACTTTATAAAATTTTGTCTTACCCATTCCTCAGGGGTTAATACAATCCATTTTTTTCGAATTTCATCAAAAATGACATTATTGTTGTTTTCTTTTTTAATTTTAAATTGAAAATCAGGAAAATTAAGTTTCTTCATAAAATGTCAGAGTACAACAAATTAATTAATGATATAAATAATGGCAAACTTTCACCAATTTATTTGATCCATGGTGATGAAAGTTTCTTCTCAGATAATCTTATAAATGCCATAATTAATTCATCTGTAAAAGCTGATGCTGTTGATTTTGATTTAAAGAAGATTTATTCCAAAAAATTAGATGAAAATCAAGAAAATGAAGTTGTTGATTTTTTAAAAAGATATCCTCTGGTAGGAGATTTTAATCTAATGGTTGTAAAAGATTCTAAGAACTTATCAAACGATTTTAACTTAATTAACTCATATATTGAAAATCTCAATAAGAAATCAATTCTGGTCTTATCTTTTAATAGTTCTATTGATAAAAGAAAGAAAGTATATAAAAGTTGCTTAAAGCATGGGATTGTTTTCGAATCAAAAAAGATATATGATAGTCAGGTATATCAATGGATTGAACAGCAGTCAAAAGAAAAATCTATTAACCTTCATCCTAATTCAATTAAAATTATTGCTGATTTTGTTGGCAATGACTTGTCACAAATTGATAATGAACTAGAGAAATTAAAACTTAATTCGATTAAAGATCAAGTTATTAGGCCTGAAGAAGTTGAGAATATAATTGGATTTAGTAAAGAGTATAATTTCTTTGAGTTAACTAAAGAAATTGGAAAGAATAACTATCAAAAATCACAAGATCTGGTTTCATATATGTCAAAGAATTCAAAGAAATATCCAATTCCAGTAATAATAGGTACCATATATTCCTTTTTTAATAAATTATTTATTTATCATTCATTAGAGAATAAAAATGAAGCATCTAAAACTCTTGGAGTCAACCCATATTTTATTGAGGAATATAAAAGGGCTTCAGTTAGCTATCCAATGAAAAGAATATCAAAGATTTTTAATTATTTACTTGAAGCAGATAAGAGATCGAAAGGGATCGATTTTGATGCAACTAACCATGAAGGTATTTTAAACGAATTAATCTATAAAATCTTTAAAAATTAGCTTTTAAAATACTAGGATAGTTTCTTGAATCTATGTGGATCCGATTCCCTCATTAAATTATAGATTTCATCAAAAATATCTTCAAACGAAGGCTTGCTTATATAATCACCATCAGAACCATAAGGAGGTCTGTGTTCTTTAGCAGTTACTAGTTTTGGTTCACTGTCAAGAAATTGATAAATATCTTGATTATTTAAAAGTTCTTGAAGAATATAACTTGAAGCACCACCTGGAACATCTTCGTCAATAATAATAAGTCTATTTGTTTTTTGAATACTCTTAATAATATTTTTAGATATATCAAAAGGAATTAGGCATTGAAGATCAATTACTTCACAATTAATGTTGAATTTTTTAATTTCTTTAGCTACTTCATGAACTATGTTTAGAGTTGAACCATACGAAACTATTGTTAAGTCATCTCCTTCCTCAAGAATTTCAATTTCTCCGATAGGTGTTTTAAACTCACCGTAATTTAATGGAAGTTCCTCTTTTACTCTATAAGCATTTAAAGGTTCAATAATAATAGCAGGCTGTTCAAGATCCAATAAACTATTGTAAAATCCTGCAGCCTTTGTCATATTTCTTGGTGTAAGAATAAATACTCCTCTTAAGAAGCTTATCATACCACCTAGAGGTGATCCTGAATGCCATATTCCTTCAAGTCTATGCCCTCTAGTTCTAACAATCAAGGGAGCTTTCTGTTTCCCGATGGTTCTATAACTAAATGTAGATAAATCATCACTTAGAATTTGAAGAGCATATAGTATATAATCAAGATATTGAATCTCTGCAATTGGTCTAAGACCTCTAAGTGACATTCCTATTCCTTGACCAACAATAGTAGACTCCCTGATACTAGTATCAAATACTCTATTTTCACCATATTTATCTTGAAGACCCTCAAGGCCTTGATTAACATCTCCAATCTTTCCGACATCTTCTCCAAATATGTATACTTTAGAATTAATCTCTAATATTTTATCAAAATTATCTCTTAGAATTATTCTACCATCAACTTTATTCGATATATCTGAATATTCAGCTTTTGTGTAATCAATATTCTTTAGATCTGAAATTTCAATTGAATATAGATCTGATGAATATTTTTCTTTTAGAATATTTAAATATTTATCTCTCCAACTAATAAGTTTCTCTCTGTCCTGAGACTCTCCTGGTGGTAATTTGTAAAGTAATCTTCTGCAAACCTTTATTATATATGAAAAGTTTGAGTCGTCAATATTAGAAATTAATAAATTAATTTCATCATCTATCGGGTTCGTTAAAGATTTGATTTTATCTAATAAATCAATTTTTGCTTCTTTAATTGGTCTTTGATACAATTCCCATGCTAACTTTTTCTCATCTGTTACATAGGTTTTAATTTCATCTTTAATACTTTCAATTTTCTTTCTTGTTGAAATTTTATTTTTTATAATCCATTCTTCAAATTTTCTATTACAATCATAGTCTTCTTCCCACTTTAATCTTTCCTTTGACTTATACCTTTCATGTGATCCTGAAGTTGAATGTCCAAGAGGTTGTGTAAGTTCTGTGACATGGACAAGTACAGGTATATGATGTTCTCTAGCAATTTTTTCTGCATGTGAATAAGTCCTCATCAATGACTGGTAGTCCCATCCTTTAACTTCTAATATTTCTATACCTCGAGATTCTTTATTTATCTGAAATCCTGATAGAGCCTTTGAAATACTTTCTTTAGTTGTATGATCTTTATTATGAACAGAAATACCATAATCATCATCCCATATACTAATAACTGCAGGAATTTGAAGAACTCCACATGCGTTAACTGCCTCAAAAAATATTCCTTGACTTGTACTTGCATTTCCAATAGTACCCCATACAATTTCGTTACCGTTTTTGGAAAATTTTTCAGAGTCTTTTACATTATCGTTTCTATATATTTTTGAGGCTAATCCAAGACCAACTAGTCTTGACATTTGACTAGCAGTAGGGGATACGTCTGAAATATGATTCTTTTGTGATGTTTGATTTATCCACTCTTTATTTTCATCTATAAGGTCTGTTAGAAAGTGTCCAACCATTTGTCGTCCACCTGCCATCCTTTCATAAATTTGATCAGGATGACCATAGATTGCTGAGAAAAATTCTCTGGCTGAAAGTAAATCTTGTGATAATAAAATTGTTAAATCCCTGTAATAACCTGAACGAAAATCTCCATTTTTAAAAAAATGAGTCATAACAACTTGAGGTAATTCTTTTCCGTCACCAAAAATTCCGAATTTCCCTCTTCCAAGTAATACCTCACGTCTTCCAAGTATACCTATCTCTCTACTTAAGCAGATTGTTCTAAAGTCATTTAAAACTTTTTCCTTAAACTTTTTTAAGCTAATCTCTTCTTTTATAGAACTAGATGTACTCATAGGGACCGCAAATTTACAAATAATTAAAACAACTAAATTATAACCATCTTCTTGAGAAGAGATTACCCAATGATTCAAGGTTATAAGAGATAATAAATCTAATTTTTTTACTGTAGTTATTTTGTGATAATTCAAAGCCTTTATTTGAGCTAACTGGAAAGTATAGTTCAAAGAAATCGGGAAGTAGGTTTAATCTAATTCCTGTTCCATAAAAATATCTTGATTTTTCATTCCTGTCTTTTAACATTCCTAGATCTAGATATGACTCGAACCATTTCCAAATTCCAAAATTTAAATTTGTTGCAAGGATAAAATTATTTGTTGATGGATTATCAAAAAATGATTTAAATCCTCCGCCTGCCATAATAAATTGTTGACTTAAGATGCCATCTTCTTCAGATCTTCCAATGTAATTTCCATTAAATAAATAATCTGCTGATCTGCTTAGGTTGTAGTTAAAGTAAGTGTTGTCTTTATTTTTATTCCATAAAAATTTACCGATGTAAAATCTTGCTTGAAATTGACGATTATTATTAAGTAGTTTTCTGTAGTCAAAGACAAAATTCATTTTACCGAAATTTTTTGAAATTTGAGTATTAAAAGATGTTCTTAGGTACTTAATTATGTCTATTTCAGAATAAAAATGGCCAAAATTATAAATGCTGTAATCATTTAGGTATTGATCATAATCATTTGATTCTTTTTTAATTGTATAGTTTGAGAATGAAAATGTTCTAGTAATATTAGATCTTAAATCTTTACTATTCCTAAAACTTAAAGAAATTGAAGGAAAAAAAACATGATATCTTAAATTTTCATCATAATGATTAGTTTTATATTGAAGATTATATGATGTAGAATAATTTTTTCCAATCTCATCATTAACAAGGTATTTTAAGTTAATAGAGCCTACCAAATTTTCTGTATTTGAAGCATATTGACTGAATATTTCATATGTGAAGGGTCTATTTTTTAAACCTCTATTTAAAATGTTTATACCGGGCGAGATCCCATCATATAAATTATAAGTTACTTCAGGCCTTAAATAAATACTTTTATATTTTGGATTTTCAAGATCTCCTATTAGTTTAATTCTAAAAGGTTTTGAATCATTCTTAGAGTTAATTAACCAATTATTAGTTTGATTTGTTTCCGGAAGCATTTTATTTGCATTTACAGCTATGTAATCAAAATCAATTTCCGGAATCTTTATTTCATTGTATAGCTCATAAAGATTTTCATTAATTACCTTATCATCTTTGATGAAAGATATGAAATAAGGTATAAGTGTATTGTTTTTTTTCAGATACTTGATATGTATCAGAAGATGTCTTTTTCAGTTTAAGATCAATTGATTTTCTTGTATTAATGTAATTATTAAAAAACCAAGAGTATTTTGATTTTTCAATATCTTTAAATAATAAAACTAGATTGCTTGATTTTTTAAGACTAGGTATCTTCTTTAATATACTTTCAAATTTTGACTTTCCTATTAAGTCTGAAAGATAATCAAAACCTATTCCAGTATGATAAGGGGATGCTATTTCGCTATTTATTTTTGTTAATTTATTTCTAGGTTGATTATCAGCTTGCTGCAAGTTTAATCTAATTACATATTCAGAATAATTAATAAAAATTTCATTAAAATTAACCTTAGATACATTATAGTTTTTTAAAAATTTATTTCCAGCAATTCTTCCTAAAAATTTTACATTTGGATAGAACTCCTTTAAGAAATCATTTATAAGATAAATTTCAATTCCTCTATATAGCCAATGATCTTCTCTTTTATTAAAATCAAATTTGTTATCCAAGTAATTGATAAGATATGATTTTAGAAATGTTATTTCCTCTAGAAATTCATTTGAAAAAGGTCTGATAAACTTTGGTAGTTGATTTAATCCATAAAATGGCATTTTTTTGTAATCTGATTCAGATACTATTAATGTTTTATTAAAATCTTTTCCAAACTTCTTTTCTAGATACTTAGATATTCTTTCTACTCTTAATTTATATTCTAAAGGATCTGATAGCTGAAAAATATCAGTATAAATTTTATTATCATTAGTTATAATCTCTTTAAAGCTGTTCTTTATATTAAGAATTATTTCTACTTCATTTAAGTTTTGTCCAACTAGTAAATAATATGATTTTCTTAAATTATTATTTACATTTTCTAAATTTAAATTTGTAATCAAATTATACTCTTTATTAGCAATAAACTCAATATTGAAATTTGACTCAGATAGAGATTGGTCATCCAAGTTTAGGTTGCTTTGCTTTAACCAGTTATTATTTTGAAATTTTGAAAAAGATATTATCCAGTTTTTAAGATTAATATTTTCGTTGTCGAATCCATATCCTGTAAATCTTGCATCTGGTAGTTTAATTTCATAATCAATTTCAATATCAATGGATTCATTCTCTCTAATTTCCTCTTTTAAACTTAATTTTAATAAATCAACATTATCATCTAATCTTTCCCACGATTCAATTTTTGAGGAGTGTAACTTATTTATGATTGTGTAACCTCTTTGTTTTTTTTGTGCAAAAGAAAATACTCTTGAATACTCATCAGACATTCTTTTTGCCAAAGCAGTATTATTATCAACATATGCATTATTCCAGTCTTCTAAAAAAATTTCTGAGATTTCCATTTTAGAATTATTCAAAAATTTCATTTTTTGATTAACCTTAATAATTTTTTCTTTAGAATCTAACTCAGCTTTAATTGAATAACTTATCTCTTGTGCTTGAAGAAAAAAGGGAATTATAACTAATGATATTATTAAATTACCTTTATTCATTTTTTGTATTCTTTATAAAGATACTTTGCTGTATACCCCTTATTATTACTGATAATTTCTTCAGGACTTCCACTATCAATAAGTGTTCCACCGTTTTTTCCACCTTCAGGACCAATATCTATTATGTGATCAACCTGCTTAATTACATCTAAGTTATGTTCTATTATTACAATTGTGTTACCCTTGTCAACTAGTTTATTAAGAACATTTAACAAAACCCTTATATCCTCAAAATGGAGTCCAGTTGTAGGTTCATCAAGAATATATAATGTTTTTCCTGTATCCTTTTTTGAAAGTTCACTTGCAAGTTTAATTCTTTGAGATTCTCCTCCGGATAAAGTTGTAGAAGACTGCCCAAGAGTAATATATCCAAGGCCAACACTATCAATAGCTTTTAAAATGTTGTAAATCTTAGGAATAGATGAAAAAAATTCTAGAGATTTTGAAATACTCATATCAAGGACATCTGATATAGATTTACCTTTATATCTAACTTCAAGAGTTTCTCTATTAAATCTTTTTCCATTACAAACTTCACATTCAACAAAAACATCTGGAAGAAAGTTCATTTCAATTAATTTCATCCCACCTCCTTTACAATTTTCACATCTACCTCCGGTAACATTAAAACTAAATCTACCAGGTTTATATCCTCTGATTTTTGCCTCAACAGTTTCTGAAAAAAGTTTTCTTATTTCACCGTAAACTCCAGTATATGTAGCGGGGTTACTTCGAGGAGTTCTTCCTATTTGTTGTTGATTGACTTCTACAACTTTGTCTATATTATCAAGTCCGTCAATCTTTTTAAATTCTAGTGGTGACTTTACTGAATTATATATCTTAGAGTTAATAATAGGGTATAGGGTTTCATTAACTAAGGTTGATTTACCACTTCCCGATACTCCCGTAACTGCAATCATTTTTCCAAGAGGAAATTCTACATCTATATTTTTTAAGTTATTTCCTTTACACCCATAAATTTTTATAGATTCACCACTTCCTTTTCTGATTTTTTTTGGTACTTCTATCTTTTTAATTTCATTTAAATAATCTGCAGTAATTGTTTTTGCCTTTTTAATTTTATAAGGTGAACCTTGGTATATTATTTCACCACCATTTAAACCTGCATTTGGTCCTAAATCAATAATATGGTCAGAACTTAAAATCATTTCCTTATCGTGTTCTACAACTATTACTGAGTTTCCAGAGTCTCTAAGTTTTTTTAGTGAATCAATTAGCTTGATATTATCTTTTTGATGAAGTCCTATACTAGGCTCATCTAATATGTACAAAACTCCTACGAGTTGAGATCCAACTTGGGTTGCTAATCTTACTCTTTGAGCTTCACCTCCAGATAAAGATTTTGTAGATCTTGATAGAGTTAAATACTCTAATCCTACATCAATCAAAAACTGAATTTTTATTGAAATCTCTTTGCTAATTTCTTCAGATATTTTAAGATCTTTTTTAGATAATTTTTTATTTAAATCTTTAAACCAATCCTTAAGCTCTGATAGATCCATTTCTGTTAATTCAAAAATATTTTTCTTATTTATTTTAAATGATCTAGACTCAATTTTTAATCTGCTCCCTTCACACGTACCACATTTATTAATATCTACAAATTGCATAGCCCATCTCCTTAAACTTTTTGACTCATTATTATTTAGTTGCTCTTTGATGAAAGATTCAATACCCATGTAGTCTATCTCATATTCTCTTTTTACCCCAAGTTCTTTAGAATTAACTACAAAACTTTCCTTTCCTCCGTTTAGTATAAAATCTAATCCTTCTTGAGGTATTTTATTTACAGGGTCGCTTAATGAAAAATTGTAATATTTTGCAATCAATTCAATCTGTCTGTATATCCATGAATTATCTTTTTTCCCAATTGGTAAAATACCTCCATTACTAATTGATATTGAATCATCAGGGATAAGTTTTTTAATATTAATATTAAACTCCGTTCCAAGTCCGTTACAATCCTCACACATTCCTTTTGGAGAATTAAAAGAAAATGTATTGGGTTCTGGTTTTGGATATGAGATTCCACTTTCTGGACACATTAAGTTCCTGCTAAAATATTCAGGTTTACCTGAATCAGAGTCTAATATAAATATTGTATCATTCCCATATTTCATAGCTATTTTAATAGACTCAGACAAGATCCTCTTTGATTCAAAATCATCTTTTACAGATAAGTTATCTACCACTAAACTAATGTCATGGGTTTTATATCTATCAAGTTTCATTCCTCTTTTTATATCGATAATATCACCATCAACAATAACTTTTGAAAAGCCTTGCTTAGTAAAATTTTCAAATAAATCTCTGTAATGACCTTTTCTAGATCTAATTATTGGTGCTAGGATAATTATCCTTTGATTTAAGTACTTGTCACAAATTAGTTTGATAATTTCCTCATCTGTATTTTTGACCATTTTTAAATTTGACTTATAACTATACGCAACTCCAATTCTGGCAAATAATAGTCTTATAAAGTCATATATATCAGTAACAGTTCCAACTGTTGATCTTGGATTTTTACTTGTTGTCTTTTGTTCAATAGCTATTACTGGTGAGAGTCCTTCAATTTTTTCAACATCAGGTCTTTCATAATTTCCAACAAATTGTCTAATATATGCAGAGAAAGTTTCCATATATCTTCTTTGACCTTCAGCATGAATTGTATCAAATGCTAATGAAGATTTGCCGCTTCCAGATAGTCCTGTAATAACGACAAGCTTTTCTCTAGGAATTTCTAGATCAAGGTCCTTAAGATTATGGACTTTTGCACCTTCAATTTGAATTGTGTCGCTCAATATTGAATTAATTTAAAATTGCTCCAAAATCATCACCTCTTGGGTCAGGTCCAACATAAACTTTTCCATTTTTATCAATAAAAATTGCATCTACAGCTCCAATAGAAGACCTAGGTGACATCCCAGATATTTCATCTTCAAATGGTAGAGAAATTATGAAGTAATTTTTATCTCTTAGTAGTGAGTCAATTTCTTTAGTAAATCCATTTTCCTCAACAATTACAACGTCAGGAAGCCACTGATGATGAAATCTTGGCGCACTAACAGCATCAGATACGCTCATGTTAAATTCATAAACATTTAAAATAGTCTGTAGAACTGAGGTAATTATTGTAGAACCACCTGGTGTCCCTACAATTAGTGAAGGCTTTCCATCTTTTAATACTATTGTTGGTGTCATCGAGCTTAGCATACGTTTTTTTGGTTGTATTGAATTTGCTTCACTTCCAATTAATCCATAGAAGTTAGGATGACCAGGTTTTGAGCTAAAATCATCCATCTCGTTATTCAGAAAGAAACCTCCTTCTTCGACAAATACCTTTGATCCATAGCTATTATTTAATGTTGTAGTAACTGATACAGAGTTCCCGTATTTATCAATAATTGAATAGTGGGTTGTTTCAAGACTTTCATTTGATACGATAGTTCCATAATCAATATCAGATGATAGAGAAGCGTTATCCCATGAAAAACTACTCATCCTTTCACTTATGTAATCATCATCCATTAATTCATATACAGGTAAATCCATAAAATCTGGATCTCCCATATATTTACTTCTATCAGCATACGCTCTTCTTTCAACTTCTGTAATCAATTGAACAGTCTTAAGGGAATTATGCCCAAAACTTGAAATATCATATTTTTCAATTGCTTTTAGCATTTGACCTAAAAGTATACCTCCACTCGAGGGGAGTGACATTGAGATGATATCTAGATCTTTATAATTAAATCTTACCGGATCTCTCCAAACAGATTCATAGTTTTTTAAATCATTCATCTCCATTATTCCTCCAGAGCTATTTACTTCATCAACTATCATTTTTGCAATATCACCTTCATAAAATGCTTTTGGACCATCTTTAACAATCTTTTTAAGTGTTTCTGCAAATTTTATATTTACAATTACATCTCCCTCTTTGAAAATTTTTGAATAAAGGGAATTCTCCCCATTCACTTTTACAAAGTCATCATATTTTTCATTCAATGATCTTGATTGTTTCTTAGTAACTACATAACCGTTCTCAGCTAAATCAATTGCTGGTTTAAAAAGATCTTCTATTGGAAGAGTTCCAAATTTTGAATGGATTTCAAATATTGCAGATATTGAGCCAGGAACTCCAATGGCTGCTCCACCTAGAGTGCTCATTTCAGGAATCACATCTCCATTTTCATCAAGATACATATCTTTAAATGCATTCCCTGGAGCCATTTCTCTAAAATCAAGAGAACCGGATTCACCTGACTGATCATAATAAACAAAGAAACCACCACCTCCAATATTTCCTGCAGTTGGATGAACTACTGCTAATGCTAGATGAGTAGCAATCATAGCATCATAAGCGTTACCCCCATCTTTCATAATCTCTAGACCTATTTCAGAAGCTTCTTGTCTTGCAGATACTACTGCAGGATTATATGATTTAGTACAGCTAAAAATTAAAAAAGATAAAATAAAAGGAATAAAATTTTTCATAATAAAATATCGTGTAATTTACAATTTATATATTTACACTTATATGACTCTCATAAAAAATATTTCAGGTTTTAGAGGTACAATTGGTGGCGAAAATAGTAAAAATTTAACTCCCATAGATATTGTTAAATCAATTGCTGCTTTTTCCATATTAATTAAAGAAAATAATCCTAATTTATATAATCTTTCTGTAATGACAGGAAGAGATGGAAGAAAGTCAGGCGAATCTATTTTAAATATTGTTAATTCAGTCTTTTCATCTATGGGTATAGATGTAATTGACTGTGGAATTTCTACTACTCCAACCCTGTGTTGGGGTGTCTTAAATAATAAATCGGTTGCTGGTCTTATGATAACAGCAAGTCATAATCCTGAGGAATATAATGGCCTAAAATTCTTTAATTCAGATGGTGAGTTTCTATCTAGAGAAGACGTTAATAAACTTATAAAATATTCTAATCTTGATTTATTTGACTTTTCATCAAATGATGGTTTAGGTAAAATAACTAAATATGATGATTTAATTGATGACCATATAGATGCGATTATTAATTTAGAAATATTACCATTAAAAGATATTCAATCCTTAAAACTTTCTGTCGTTGCTGATGCAATAAATTCTGGAGGTTCTATTGCGATGCCAAAATTATTTGAAAAGCTCTCAATAAATTATGAAATTATTAACTCTGAGATTAGTGGTAAGTTTTCGCATACACCAGAACCACTTAAAGAAAATTTAAAAGAATTATCAGAAAAAATCAAAGAGAGTAATGCAGACTTTGGAGTAGCTGTTGATCCTGATGTTGATAGGCTAGTATTCTTCGATGAAAATGGAGAAATACTTGGTGAGGAAAACACACAAGTATACTGCTCGGATTTTGTTTTGTCTGTATCTAAAGGTGATACTGTGTCCACACTATCTTCTTCTAACGCGCTTAAAGATGTGACAATGTCATACGGGTGTAATTATCACTCTACACCTGTTGGGGAGATGAATGTTGTAAAGAAAATGAAAGAAGTAAACGCTGTAGTTGGAGGAGAGGGCGGAGGAGGAATTATCTATCCAGATCTTCACTATGGAAGAGATGCATTGGTGGGTATAGCTCTGTTTCTTGGTTTACTAGTTAATAAATCTATTAAAGTTTCAAAGTTAAGGGATGAGTTTCCTAAATATTATATGAAAAAATTAAAGATTACACTAAAAGATGCTAATCTAATAAATCAGGTTTTTGAAAAGTTAGTTTCTAAATATTCACATCTATCACCAAATACTGAAGATGGGGTTAGGATTGACTTTAATGAAGGTTGGGTACATATGAGAAAATCAAACACCGAACCTATTTTAAGAATTTTTTCTGAATCAGATACACAAATAAATGCAGATAAAATTGCCCTAGATATTGAGAAAGAAATTAATGATCTAGTTAATTAGATGTTTAAATCTATTGTGTGACCAAAAATATTGATTAGGATCTCTGTAAACTTGTTCTTCAAGCAATTTAATAAACTGGTCTGTTATACTGTAACTAGAATCTTTATTGTCATGTATCTCAATAAATTTAGTTCTGTAGTAACCTCTTTTTACTCTATTTATATCTGCAAAAACTACCGAAAGATTATAATCTCTTGCAAACCTTTCAGCTCCAGTAAATATTGGTACTTTATGTCCAAAAAAATCATTTATGTATGATTTTCCAACTTTACGTGGTGATTGATCAGCAGCAAATCCGAACAAGTAGTACTTATTATTGTCAAGAGACATCATGAACTCCTTTATCTTATATCTAGAAACTAAAAAGGCTTTATGTTTTTTTCTAATTTTTTTAAATAATCTATCAAAATATTTGTTCGTCATAGGAGTATATATTCCGTAGCCATTTCCTTTAGTGTTGTATCCAACTGATAATAACCATTCAAAGTTTGAATAATGTCCACATAACAGAATTATATTCTTTTTTTTCTTCTGAATTTTTCTTAATACATCAATATTTTCATAGGTGTATCTTTTCATCATTTGATTTTTACTCATACCATATGCTTTGATACTTTCAATTGTTATATCTGAAAAGTGATTATAGAATCCTTTTTCGATCTCACGTAGCTCAATGTCTGTTTTATTTGGAAAAACAAGCTTAAGATTTCTACGAACAGTCTTAAGCCTATACTTAAAGACTTTATATAGAAGAAAATTAACAAAATCAGATATTCTGTAGACAACACAAAATGGTTGTATGGAAATAATTTTAATTAGAGGATAAAATATAAGGTATGTTAGAAGTTGCAATTATCAGTCATTTAATGATAATGCAAATTTAATTCTTTCTTCGAGATCGTTACCTCTCAAATTTTTACCTATTACAGTTCCAGTATTATCGATTAGATATGACTGAGGAATTGCCCTTATACTATATCTTCTAGCTACAGGATCATTCCAAAAGCTTAAATTTGAGACCTGCGTCCAAAGTAGATTATCGTCTTCAATAGCTTTCTCCCACTGTTCTTTAGTTCTATCAAGGGAAACACCTAGAATATCAAAACCGTCTTGGTTATATTTTTTGTATAATCTAACAAGATTAGGATTTTCAACTCTACATGGTCTGCACCATGCTGCCCAGAAGTCAAGAAGAGTAACAGTATTACTTTGAGTTAACTCACTTAGGGTAATATTAGATCCGTCGATACTTGGTGCAGTAAAATCTGGTGCAATTTCACCTACTTCAATTGGATCTTCATACTGAGTTAATAAATCAGCTATATTTTTTCCAACATTACTTACTTTTATTCTATTAGAGAAGTTTTCATAAACATCAATGATACTATCTTTATTAACCTTGTTTTCTACCATAAAAACCTCTAATAATAGGGCTGACATATATGAATCTAAATTGTCGATAATAAAATCCCATTCATATAGTAGTACTTCTCTTTCTTTTGCGTTGTAATCTTTTTCTAATTTCATTGCAGTTTCAACATCTCCATTCATAATTGCATCTTGAGCAGTTAATGAAATACTATTCATATCTTCTACTAGGGACTTTGTTTCAGACTTATATTTAATAAAATCATCATTTGAAATTGTTCCAGAAACAGTTGATTTTGAAATATTGTCTATATCTAGGTCAGCGGTAATTGTTCCTGTTTCTAATATAGTCAAAACATATCCATTAACACCCTCTAACTGTATATAGCTTATTTCAGGAGTAGCAGATACACCTTTAAAAGAAAATTTACTAGATTTAACTGATGTAGAATCCTTGATAAAAGGTTGATTATTCTGATCTGCTTGAAGTATGTAAACTTTTGTGTCATCAATAACATCTACTGTACCATTCATAATAAAGCCGTTATCGTTACTACAAGATGATAACAATGCAAGAATTAAAGACGTATAAAAATATTTCATCAAATAAATTTCGAACAAATTTAATCTTTTAAAATTAATATCTTTAGTTAACTTTTTGTTAAGGTAAATGTCTGATATCAACATAATTTCTCTTTTTGAAAGCATACTTGATAAATCATCAATTATTACAGGTGAAAAACTTAAGTCAAGATTCTATCATATATGGAAAACAGATATACCCCTTGAGTCAATTTGTTTACTTCTTCCAAAGGACACAGACCAAGTGTCAGCTATACTAAAAACCTGTAACGATAATAATCAGGAAATAATAGTCCATGGAGGTCTTACGAATCTTGTTGGCTCAACTAAATCAACTAAAAATCAAGTAGTTGTATCTCTTGAAAAAATGAATAACATAATTGAAATTGATGAAAAAGGTAAAACTGTTACATGTGAGTCTGGTGTTATAATTGAGGATATTATTAATTCTGTTAAAGAGAAAGACCTTCTTCTACCATTAAATTTTGGGGCAAGAGGCTCTGCACAAATAGGAGGCGCAGTTTCAACTAATGCAGGAGGATTAAGGGTATTTAAATATGGTATGACAAGAAGTTTAGTATTAGGTTTAGAGGCAGTTCTTCCTGATGGAACTTTAATATCATCTTTAAAAAAACTAATGAAAGACAATTCAGGTTATGATTTAAAACAGTTTTTTATTGGATCTGAAGGAACTCTAGGAATAGTTACAAAAGTTGTTCTTAGATTATATCAGCATCCTAAGACAAGATATACTGCTCTGGCTGTTACTAATGATTACCAAAAGGTTTTAAACTTATTAAGGTTTATGGAGGATAAAATTTCAAAAAACCTTACAGCTTTTGAGCTTTTATGGAATGATACCTACAAACAAATGGTAAGTGATAAAACCATGTATAATAAATATCTCCCAGATAACTATAAATACTATGTTTTTATCGAATATATGGGTGGTGATTTTGAAAATGACTACAACACTTTTGAAAAAGCTGTTATGGAGACACTTGAGCAAGGGCTTGTTGATGATGCAGTCTTAGGTAAGAACGAAAAAGAGCAGCTGAATATTTGGGGAATTAGAGAAGATGTCGCTGTTTTAGCAGAAGAAAAAAAATTTGATCAGCAATTTGATATAAGTATACCTGTAGCACAAATTGGAGAAGTGATTGATAAAACAATCAACGAGCTCAAAAATTGTAAAGGTGTAGAAACAATCTTTCCGTTTGGTCATGTAGCCGATGGTAACATACATTTTATAATTGGAAAGAATTCTGATGATGATGATTTAAAATCTAACATTAACGAAATAATCTACAGTAATACAGAACTAGTTAAAGGTTCAATCTCTGCAGAACATGGAATAGGTCTTGATAAAAAGAAATACTTGATAAAGAGCAGGAGTAAAGATGAAATTGAACTAATGAAGCTTATCAAGAAATCTATTGACCCAAAAAATATATTAAATCCCGGTAGAGTATTTTAATTTAAGGTATTATCTTTATAATTCAAGCTATGGCAGGAAATTCATTCGGTAATATCTTTAAAATTTCATCCTTTGGTGAGTCCCATGGAAAAGCTCTAGGTGGAGTTATAGATGGGTGTCCTGCAGGTGTAAATATTGATTTAGATTTTGTTAATTCTGAGTTGAATAGAAGAAGACCTGGACAGTCTGAAATTGTTACTCAAAGAAAAGAAGATGATTCTGTTGAATTTTTATCCGGAATATTTGAAGGCAAATCAACAGGTACTCCTATAGGATTCATAATTGTTAATCAGGATCAAAAATCAAAAGATTACTCTCATATAAAGGATAGCTACAGACCATCTCATGCAGATTTTGTTTATGATAAGAAATATGGTTTTAGGGATTATAGAGGTGGTGGTAGAAGTTCTGCAAGAGAAACTGTAGTTAGAGTTGTTGCAGGTGCCATAGCTAAGCTTCTTTTAAAGGATGTTAAGATAAACGCTTTTGTTTCATCAGTTGGAAAAATAAAATATGAATATGAAAATTCAAATGTTGACTTTGAAAATATTGAAAAATCAATTGTAAGATGTCCAGATCTTGATAAGTCCAAAGAGATGGAAGATTTAATAAAAAAAACAAGAAAGAACGGAGATACAGTGGGTGGAGTTATTTCTTGCATTATAAGTGGAACTCCAGTTGGTCTTGGGGAACCAGTTTTCAATAAGCTTCACGCTGAGCTTGGGAGAGCTATGCTTTCAATTAATGCTGTTAAGGGATTTGAATTTGGAAGTGGTTTTAGAGGCTCTGAAATGAATGGGTCTGAACATAATGATTCTTTTAATGAGGACGGATCAACAAAAACTAACTATTCAGGCGGGGTACAAGGTGGCATATCAAATGGTATGGATATCTACTTTAATATTGCATTTAAGCCTGTTTCTACAATAATGAGAGATCAGGATTCTATAGATAGTAAAGGAAACAAAGTAAAAGTGCAAGGAAAAGGTAGGCATGACCCTTGTGTTGTACCTAGAGCAGTTCCTATAGTTGAGGCAATGGCTGCACTAGTACTTGCTGATTATTTATTATTAAGTAAGCTCTCAAAAATATAATTATGAAGTTACATTGGAAGATAATTATTGGAATGGTTTTAGGTGTTGTTTTTGGACTTATTATGTCTCAAACAACATTTGGATCTGATTTAATAAAAGACTGGGTAAAACCATTTGGTACAATATTTATCAATTTACTTAAGCTAATAGCTATGCCATTAATTTTAGCTTCTTTAGTCAAGGGTATTTCTGATTTAAAAGACATTTCTAAATTATCTACTATTGGAACTAGAACACTTGGAATTTATATATGTACAACAGTAACAGCTGTTGTTATTGGGCTAATTCTTGTAAATATTGTTCAGCCTGGAAGTACTATTACAGAAGAAACAAGAATTGATCTTGTTCAAGAGTATGAGCAGGGTGTAATTGAGAAGCAACAACAAGCTCAGCAGCAATCAGAAAGCGGTCCTCTGCAGCCATTAGTTGATATTGTTCCAGCAAACATCTTTGATGCTGCTACAAATAATAGAAACATGCTTCAGGTTATTTTCTTCGCTATATTCTTTGGAATTGGAATAATATTGGTTGACCCAAAGCTTGCTAAACCTGTA
>CACGZJ010000009.1 GCA_902577515.1 uncultured Bacteroidota bacterium
GGCTCCACAATAAAAAATATCATCATATTCATAATATGAGTAAAAATTATCCTTGTTATTACTGAACGTTCTTTTTTCAAAATTCTGATTCCCTGTTAGTGTAATATGGTCAATATTTCCTTTAGGAAATAAAAAAGTTTCATTTAAGTCTAAAGGAGTCAAAAATTTAGAAAAAACTATATCTTCAGGATTCTCGATAAGAGGAATTACTGTTGAAATAATTCTTTCTTTTACTTTATCTAAACTTAACGCCTTCTTATCATAACTTAGATTTTTTGTAAAGAAAATTAATTTATCAAAATCTTCATTATTACCCATTTTTCTTTGTGCACTACCCTCAGGATAAATCTGAATAAAACCTGGGAAATAATCATCTAACCCCCTTAAAGCATTTTGACTAGCATCTTCAAAACTCTCTAATGTGTCAAGTGAGAAAATAAATCTAAATGAATCTGAATAATAATTTGAATCTTTCCATATAACAGGGCTCTTGAAAAAAGCTGTCACTTTTCCACTAGTTCCGATTAAATCCAGATTAACTTCATTTTTAAAGTTTTTTAAAAGTCTTGTAGGAGTAATTGGATCTGTAGCAAAAATTAACTTATCATAATTTAATTTAAAGTCTTTACCTGTTTGAGACAAGAAAATAGAATTGGTCTTATCATCAACTTCTTCAATATTAGAATCCAAGTAAAATTTAACACCAAGGTCTTTGTTTATTTTTGTCAAGTTTTCAGTTATTTTCCAAATACCTGTTTTAACAAAGCCCCAGTATCCATTAAATACCGATCCTGAATCCATCAAAGGAATAGTAAATGCTGTACCTGAATCATATATTGAGGCAGGTCCACTCTCTATTACTGTCATTCCCATATATAATTTTGTTTTTTCAGAAGAAAAGTAATGATCAAGTAAATCTTTTGCACTTCCACTAATCCAAAGTCTTGTAAGCTCTTTCCCCAGATAATTATTTGCTAAATCTATTGAGGGACTTGTTCCATTTTTATATAACTCTTGAATGAATTTAATTACTTTATTTTCGTCATTTCTAAATTCATTTACCATACCAGTTTCTCCCCACTTTTCTTTTAGTTCCTTTTCTAATCTATTGTGATCTTGATAAATTTTAGTAGAAGTTTCTTGATCATTAAAATATATAAGCTTTGGAGTTTTTGGATAATAACCTTTAATTTTTTTACTAAGACCTGTTTCTTTAAAAATAAAATCTGGCATCATTCCAAATACAGTAGCACCATATGCATAATCAATTTTTTTATTTCTAATTTCAACAGTATCCTTTATACACGCACCTCCCAACTGAGATTTTTTTTCAATAATACTTACATCATATCCATTCTTTATAAGATAGTTTGCTGCTACTAGTCCATTTATCCCTCCTCCAATTATTATTATTTTATTCATAATTATAGTCTAATATATTAATATTTAGTTTTTATATAAATCAAAAAAGGAGATCAAATGATCTCCTTTTAGAAATGAAATTAATAGAAGCTATTATCTCATTGAAAAATCTCCATAAGCACCAGTTCCATGTTCAGCAATATCCAAACCTTTAGTTTCCTCTTCTTCAGATACTCTAAGCCCCATAATTGACTTAACTATAAAAGTAATTATAACTGCACCAATTATACAGAATGCACCTACGATACCAGTACTTGCAAGTTGAACCATAAATTGATCGAAACCTGAAGATGCACCTAATAATCCAACTGCAAGTGTTCCCCATATTCCTGCAAATAGGTGGACTGGTATTGCACCAACTGGGTCATCCAGTTTACACTTGTCTAATAAAGAAACACCTAAAACAACAATTACACCACCTACGGCTCCAACAATAATTGCCTCAGTAGGACCCATTTGATCAGCTCCTGCTGTAATACCAACAAGACCCCCTAAGACACCATTCATAAACATTGTAATATCAAGATTTTTATATAAAACTCCAGAGAAAAATGCTGCTCCAAGACCTCCTGCTGCTGCAGCAAGACAAGTTGTAACTAAAACTAATGATGTATTAGCTGGATCTGCAGATAATACTGAACCTCCATTAAAACCAAACCAACCTAGCCAAAGAATTAACACACCAGCTGCAGATAAAGGTATATTTGATCCTGGTATAGCAACAGCTTTACCAGAGCTATCAAATTTTCCTTTTCTTGCGCCTAATAAATATATTATTACTAATGCTCCCCAACCACCTACTGAGTGAACAAGTGTGGATCCTGCAAAGTCATAAAATCCGAATTCATCGGTTAGTGTTGATAAAAACCCAGATCCCCATTGCCAAGATCCAACTATAGGGTATACGATTAGAACATATAGGAAGACTATTAGCATAAAGGAATTAATTTTAATTCTTTCAGCTACAGCTCCTGAAATAATTGTTCCTGCAGTTGCAGCAAACATTCCCTGAAATAGGAAATCAGTCCAATAAGTATAACCTTCATTATAAGTAAGGTCTGAAGCTGCTTCTGCATCAAGCCCTAATCCTGCAAATCCTAATACACCGTCACCAATGATATTAAAATCTCCTGGATACATTAGATTAAATCCAACTAAACAATAGGCTATTAAACCCATTGTTATAATAAAAAAGTTTTTGAATAAAATGTTTATCGTATTTTTTTGTCTTGTTAGTCCAATTTCTAAAAATGAGAACCCAAGATGCATAAAGAATACTAATGCTGCACAAAGCATCATCCAAACATTATTTGTAGTTAATAATTCCATAATTTTAATTAAATGATTTTGTTCCTTTTTCTCCTGTTCTTATCCTATAAGCTTCTTCACAAGGAAGAACAAATATTTTGCCGTCTCCGACATTACCAGTAGCACCAGACTTTATAATTGCATCAACTGCAGTATCTACAAATGAATCAGATACAACAATTGATAAATATCTTCTTTGAATATCTTTTGTACTGTATTCAACTCCCCTGTAAACACTCCCAATACTTTCATTTCCAACTCCTGTTACATCCCAGTAGCTAAAAAAATTAATCTCAGCATCATGTAATGCCTTTACAACTTCGTCAAATTTTGACTTCCTAATAATTGCTTCTATTTTTTTCATAATTTTTAATTTAAAAACTAATTCCGAAAACTAAAAAGGCAGCCTCAGCATCAGGATTTAGAATAAAAGATCCAAATACAGGTAGTGAATATGAATCAGAAATTTGTATTTCTTTTGATCCACTAAATGACATATTAACTATGCCAGCACCACCATCTGCATACCATGCATCGCCTTGATCATCTCCATATCCTATTGCAATATCAACAGGACCTGCAGCAAACCCAAGCTCAATATATAATGCCTCGACATCAGTAAAATAACCAGCTAATAAATCAACTCCCATAATAGATGTTGACCCGCTTATTTCAGTATAGTCTCCTTTAAAGAAACCATATTCACTATTACCATAAGTTCCACCGTCTTTGGGAAAAGTATAGTTAGTAAGAGTTAAAGCAAATGGACCAAAATCATAGCTTAAATAAGCATCTAATTCGTTTCCACCGCCTTTCGCTGTTGTAGGAAAGCTTCCCCAAACACCAGCTTCTAAATTTCCAGAACCAAGAGTCATATATGGTTGAATATGAGCACCTGATCCAAATTGTGTACCTCTCCAGACGTAAGAACTTACAAGGTCTGCACCAAAATCTTGTGAATAAGAAATATTCGTTGATAAAAATGCCATCAATGAGAAAACCCCTATCTTAATGGTTCTAGAAAAGTTAAAGTTTGATAGATTCATAATTTCTATTTTGATTAAAAATCAAATCTATATTATACAGAATCTAAAAAATTCACATCACAATGGAATTATTTAATTTTTATCAAATTATCATTTTGATATAATAAATTTTTAAGTATTATAAATTTAAATGATAAATTTTTGGGATATGTTGAATTATTTAATTATTCAGAATACCTAATCTCATATAAAATTTCATTTCTTCTATTGTAGAATTTTGTGGGAGCATCATATGAGAGTACATAGAAGTTACTAATAATCTCAAGCCCATTATTATCAAGAATAGATTTAAGCTCATTTCTGTGCTTTTGAACTTTATTAGCATTTGAGTAACCTGAGTATCTAATTGCAGCCAGATACCTTGGATTAGAAATATAAGCTTCTAAGTCTCTGTCGTTTGGCATGGGAAGATCCTCTGATAAATATTTTTTTGGAAGAACAAACTCCATAGTTTTATTTTGGTCATACATGTAGACAGGAGTTGTCATAGCAATCTCTTTGTTCTCTTCATTGTTACCAGCAATGTATCTAAATAGTTTGCCAAAATTGTTATTTCTATTCTGTCCGGCAGAAACTTTGATCATAGCAGCACTGGGATAAAATCTTATTTCAGCATTATCAATTTGATCTACTACTCTATACTCCTGGGTCTCATATTTTTGTGCCATAAGCATTGATGGATTTAAAAATATAATAGTAATTAAAAAATTAAATATTGAAATTGAATAATTCATATGACAAATATAAATAGTCATGTAACTTAAATAACTAATCAAATGTGGTTTAGGATATTCTTAACATCTATCTTTAATAGGCCAACTACTTATTATTTTACAATAAAGTCTTCTCTCAAAATTTCTCTAAAGTATTTTAGAAATAAATCACAATTTGATTTACTAAATATCATGGGAGGTTTAATTTTAATTACATTATTAAATGGCCCATCAATACTAGAAAGAATTCCAAAGTTCTTTAACCTATTTATAATATATTGAGCTTCCTCCTTTAATGGTTTATCATTATCATCAAGAAATTCAATACCTAGGAAGAGTCCTTTACCTCTTACATCCGCAATAATTCTGTTATCTTTTGCCAGTTTTTTCAGTTCTTTTTTAAAATATTCTCCAACAACTTTAGCATTTTTCTGAAGATTATTTTTCTTAACAGTTTTAATAACTTCTAGTGCGATTGAACATGAGACAGGATTCCCTCCAAATGTGTTAAAAAACTCCATTCCATTTGCAAAACTCTCTGCAATTTCTTTGGTGCAAACAACTACTCCAACTGGATGGCCATTTCCAATAGGTTTTCCTATTGTAATAATATCAGGGATAACATTGTGTTCTTGAAAACCCCAAAAAGTTTTACCCATTCTTCCACATCCTACCTGAACCTCATCTGATATACAAATACCTCCATTTTTCCTAACTTCTTCATAAGCTTTTTTTAAAAACCCTTTAGGTAGTTCTACTTGACCTCCACAACTTATAATTGGTTCTATAATAAATCCACCAAGCCTTCTTTTCTTTCGTTTAATTTTTTTTATTTGTTTTCTTATCTCATCAACATATTTATCGTCTTTTTTATCTCCTTTATATTTTCCATTAAAATTATTTGGAATAGGTATTACATGTGTATTTTCAGGGGCTCCACTACCACCTTTTCCATCAAATTTATATGATGAAATGTCAACACATATGTTAGTGTTCCCATGATATCCATGTTGAGAAACTATTATGTCATTATTCCCTGTATGAGCTTTCATCATTCTTATTGCTAATTCGTTAGCTTCACTTCCTGAGTTGACATAATGAACAACATTTAATTCATTAGGTAGAGTGCTAAGTATTTCTTTTGTAAGATGGTTTATGTTTTCATGTAAATATCTAGAGTTAGTATTAAGAACTGACATTTGACTTTTACCTACACTTACTACTTCTTCATTTTCATGTCCTACATGAGCTACATTATTTACGGTATCTAAATATTTGTTGCCTTTATGATCAATTAAATAAACTCCTTCTCCACGAACAATTCTAATGGGTTTACTGTAATGAAGTTTAAGACTCTTTCCTAAATGTTTTTTTCGATAATCTATTATTTGAGAATTAGTCTGATTTGTATTTGAGATTAGTCCTTTATTCTTAAAAAGAATATTGGGATCTGGACATATATCCTTCCAAACATCTTCTTGTTTTGAATAACATACACCTGGATAATCAACTTTAAACTTTAACATGGAGAGCATAATTTGGAAATGAAGATGAGGTGCCCAATTCCCATTCTCTGGATAATTTGCCACCTCTGCAATTATTTCTCCCCTCTTAACTTTTGAACCTATCTTATTCTTTAATACGCTATCTACAGAGTTATGTCCGTATAATGAAAAAAATTCAAAGTCCTCAACACTATGTTTTATTATTACTAGCCCCCCATATTCTTTATTCCCTTTATCATTCAATGCAGCTACTACTTCACCATCATATATACTACTAACTTTTGTCCCTACTGGAACCCAAAAGTCTAGACCTAAGTGAATAGTCCGATTCTCCTCACCCTCATTCCCAACTTTTTCATATGAATTTGATGAATAGATTGATCTTGGTTCGAGATATCCTCCAGAGATAATATAATCAGGTATAGTCTTTTGCAGTTTTTCAATTTTAAATTGAAAAAAATCTAAATCCTCAATCTCATTTCTAGTGCCTAACCAGTTACTGCCTATACTTAGATCTAGGTTATAAAATTTTGTTTTATTTATTCCTGGTAATAGATCTCCAATTAAGAACCTGTTTTTTTTTGCCCACTTATCAAATTTCTTTTTACTAGAATGAGCATCTAGTGAGCATGCTTTTCGAAATGAATAATATGCAAACTCTGAATCAATTTCACTCCACTTACAAAGAAGATCCCATGCAGATTTTTCACTTATTAAAAGATACTTGTTGTCTGGCTCTATATATCTATTAATAGATGATTTGGTTACCGAAATAACTAGCCTCATAGCAATCAAATTATATAATAGTTTTAATTCATCGTCTTTAACACTTCTATTTTGATTATATCCTTTTAGTATATCTATACATCCAGAGAGAGGGTCATTCAGATTCATTATTCCATATGAACAAGTAATTGCAAGATCATTAATAGTCTGAGAAAACACTGAGTCACCAAAATCAATTACTGATTTCACACTTGGATTTAAAAAATCATTAGTAACAATAATATTATTATCATTAATATCGTTGTGAATAATTGATTTTTCAAGGTTTTGGTAGAGATGAAGATTATCTTTAAAATTTTGAATAAATCTTTTTAAAACCTTAAGTTTTTCAGGGTCAAATTTATCTAAATGACTTTCTACCCAAAGTGATTTTGCAATATCCCACTCAATTTCTCTATCAGCATATGGATGTTTAAAATCTTTTAATGATTTTGATAATTCAGAACACGAATATCCTAATTCATATCGTAATGATTTTGTTATTGGATTAACTGTGCTCCATAATCTTCCATCTATCCAACTCATTAATCTTACAGATCTATTACATCCATGACTATCTTGAACAATAGATGATTTTTTATTATCAGTTGAGAAGACTAATTTAGGTAGTTGAATTTTAGAACTTTTATTTAGATGTTCTAACAACAGGACTTGATAGTCAATGTATTCTTGCTCAAAACTTGATCTAGATATTTTTAATAAATATTTTTTAGAATTATTTAAGACTACTTTGAAGTTAAAGTCAATCTCTCCATTAAGCAATGAGATTTCTCCATCTAAATTGTATATAGATTTTAAAATTTTCGCAGCTTCTTTTATTGATATTTTAGATTTATCAAAGCTCATTAGACAAGAGAAAAATTATTTTGTAAATTAATCAAATGGAATGGTATTTAAAAGTAATCAATTCTTATTTTGATTTTAACGGAAGATCCAGAAGGATGGAGTATTGGATGTTTGTTTTTATCAACTCTCTTATTTCAATTTTCTGCCTGCTATTGGACAATATACTGGGGACCACATGGCCAATCGGATATGGACCTATTTATATAGGATATGGTCTTGCAGTATTTATACCAAGTTTAGCTGTAGCAATTAGGAGACTCCACGATATAGGTAAATCTGGATGGTACTACTTACTTGTACTAATTCCAATAATCGGAGCTATATGGCTTATAGTTCTTTTTGTTACTGAGGGAGAACAAGGAGAAAATCAATTTGGACCAAATCC
Organism: uncultured Bacteroidota bacterium; assembly: GCA_902577515.1. GTDB lineage: Bacteria > Bacteroidota > Bacteroidia > Flavobacteriales > Flavobacteriaceae > Marisimplicoccus. The sequence continues at coordinate 8,012 of CACGZJ010000009.1, forward strand.
AAAGAATGATAATTTTGAAAACAGAGATTTCTAAATCTTATAATTATGGAGCTGGATTTGGTATTTTCTCGTTTACTAAATTAATCTCTGAGATAATTTCATCGGATAGTTTGATATTAATACTATTTATGTTTTCTTTTAATTGATCCATTGATGTAGCCCCAATTATATTACTCGTTACAAATGGTCTGTCATTAACAAATGCAAGTGACATTTCTGTTAACGTCATTTTGTGCTTCTGTGATATTTCATAATACATATCAATCGCCTTAGAACAATTCTCATTACTGAATCTTGATAAATTTGGAAATAGTTTAAGCCTACTATTTTCTGGCATTTCACCATTTCTATATTTTCCGGAAAGCACGCCAAACCCAAGAGGTGAATATGCTAATAATCCAACGTTCTCTCTTTTGCATATTTCTGCATTTCCAACTTCAAAAAGTCTGTTTAAAAGTGAATATGGATTTTGAATAGTTATCATTTTGGGTAACCCAATTTTAGAGTATTCAATAAACTTCATGAATCCCCAAGGATTTTCATTTGATAAACCAACATGTCTTACTTTACCCTCACCTACTAGTTTTTTTAGTTTCTCCAAAATATCTTGAAAGTTATCTTCCCATCCATCATTAGCATATGTAAATCCTCTTTTTCCAAAAAAGTTTGTCATTCTTTCTGGCCAGTGAAGTTGATATAAATCCAAGTAATCAGTTTTAAGTCTTTTTAAACTTCCATTTATTGCATCTTCAATTGAGTCTCCTTTAAATCCTGTTTTTCTAATATGAGCTGTGTAGTCTCCAGGTCCAGCAATTTTTGAAGCTAATATGATCTTTTCTCGATTATTTCTTGATGATAACCAATTCCCAATAATTCTTTCAGTATCAGCATATCTATCGGGAGTTGCAGGAACTGGATATAATTCAGCAGTATCAAAAAAGTTTACACCGTGATCTAGACTATAATCCATTTGTTCAAAAGCTTCAGACTCAGAATTTTGTCTACCCCATGTCATAGTTCCGAGACAAATTTTACTTACTTCAATATTTGTCCCAGGTAGTTTATTATATTCCATTATTTATATAAATTATTTTATTTTGACGAGAAGCCGCAAAATATAAAATTTTGTGTGGTTTCAAAAGGAGTTGTATGATTAATATATTCATAATCTTTAATTGATAGATCTCCATCACAAAATAATTTTTCAAGAGAGTCTTTATCATACTGAGAAATATTTAAACCACTACACTTTAAGGGCCCTGATTTTGAGAAAGTACCAACAACAAAATTTTTGGAAAATTTATTAACTATTTTGATATATCTTTTGATTTCTGTCTTTTCAGTTAAAAAATGAAATACAGCTCGATCATGCCAAAAAGAGTATTGAATTTTTGGATTAAAATCATTTATATCACTAACTATCCATTTTACATTATCAGAATTTTTTCCTAGTCTTTCCTTAACTTTGTTTATAGCATTTTGAGAAATATCAAGTACAGATATATTTTCGTATTCGTTCTTAATTAGATAGTCAACAAATTTACTCTCACCCCCACCAATATCAATTATGGGTGAAGACTTATCTATATTAAATTTCTCAAAAAACTTAATTGATGTAACTGGGACTTCTTGTGTCCATGATACTTCATTAGGACTCTTTTCTTTGTAAATTTTATCCCAATGAGATTTTGTTGACATATTTAAATTATTTAATTATCCTCTTGAGTTAAAAATACTAAATGTTCATAATGATCTTTGATTAAAGATCTTGATGAGCCTTTAGAGTTTTTCTTTGATAGTCTATTAATCTTTCTTTTCATAGAAAGTACACTTGATTTAATTACACTCTTTAAATCTTTCTCATCTAAAAGCCTAATAATTCTTTTTGTATATGAAATCTGAAGATTTCTTTTTAACTGATCCTCTGGATAAATTTTAATAAAAATTGATTCAAATAAGTTTTCTAATAAATCATTGTATGATAGAGCTTCTCCTTTAATTGAATTAAACGATGACAACATTCTATTTAATCTATAATTTGAGAGCAAAGAATTAATTGCTCTCTCTTGAATTCTCTCAACTCTATAAAGACCATCAACATTATTTGTTTGTGAAATAATCTCTTTATTTAATAGCCACATAGGACTTTGCCATAGTTCTTGATCTAAAAAACTTAAAGCTCTTATTTGATTGTATCTATCTACATTCTTATATGTATAGCTTTCTTTTTGATTTGTATTCACTAAAGTTTGATTTACTCCTCCTACAATACCAATAACATGAAAAATATATCTGGAATATACACCCAGAAGCTCTCCATAAAGTTCACTAAGATCATCATAGTTTTTATCTGGTTCATATGTCCAATCGATTAAATTTTTTGAAACAATTTTTAAATTACTTAGCCCATATTTACTAGCTATAACAGGATCATCTCCTATATTTTCTGTTTGAGAATTTGGATCTCCCCATGAAGAGCCAAACATGTAAATGGGATTTAAATTTTTCTCATCAACAAACCTTGAGAGAATTTTACTTTCCTCATTTATTGTTTTTCCAGGAAAGTATCTATATCCCCATTCAATTGAATAGTCATCATAGGGACCTAACTGTCTAATAAATCTTATATTTTCATCACCTGGTTGTGCTATATAATTGTATCTAGCATAGTCCATAATTGTTGTTGCAATCCCCATTTTTTTTGTAAAGTCACCTGATCTAAGTGAGTCAACTGGGTAAGCACTACTTGCCTTCATATTATGAGGTAATCCAAGAGCATGACCAATTTCATGAGCAATTACCATTCTCATCATTTCACCAATTTCTTTTTCTGGAGTATTTAATGTCCTGGCCGATGGGTTTGCTGCACCAGTTTCAAGTAGATATCTGTTTCTATAAGATCTCAAATGATTATGATACCATATGATATCACTTTCCAATATTTCACCAGTCCTTGGGTCAGATACACTTGGTCCAACTGCATTTCTTGTTGTTGATGCAACATATCTAACTGTTGAATATCTAATATCCTCTGGACTAAAATCAGGATCTTCTTCTTTTGATGGAGGATCTTTTGCTACAATTGCATTTTTAAATCCAGCTTTTTCAAAAACAGAATTCCAATCCTCAATACCCTTTTTAAAATAGGGCCTCCATTTAATTGGTGTAGCAGGATCTAGATAGTATATTATTTGTTTCTTGGGTTCAACTAGCTCTCCTTTTTGATAAGCAATTTCATCTTTTGGCTCTAACCTCCATCTTCTAATTAATTTATATGAATCAGATTTTAACGCGGTTGAACTATAATCAATTTTATTTACAGTAAACCATCCAACTCTATGATCATGATATCTAATTTTCATTTTATCTTCTGGTAGTAAAATAATTGAATGATTCACTTGAAAACTAAATGTCTTTGTCCTATTTTGTCTTGGAGGTTTATTAGTATTAAAGGTTAATGTCGCGATTATTTCAGTATTATTTGGAAAGCTTTTTGAAGAATCTAAACTACTTCTTTTCTTGTCTACGCTTCCTATTTTATAGTCATCTTTTAACCTTGAGCCTATAATGTTAAATCCTGGAGAGTCATTTAAGAAATAATCTGAGACATTAATTAGATATGATCGCTCATCACTATTTTGGATTTCAAAACTAGCAAGTATTGGCGGAAAATTATTTTCCTGGACACTTAGGCCTATTGGATCATTTTCGTCTGCAATATTTTGATATGATAATTGCCTAATATAAATTTTATTATTTTTTTTTTGAAAATCTATTACTTGTTCTGAAGTTTTAGAACCTGCATTAATATATGCTGAATAACCTGAAGGTATTTGTGCAAGTCTTGTTACAACAAGCATTTCTTTACTTAAAAGATCATCACTTATCTCAAAGTATAGTTTATTATTTTTTGAGAAAGTACTTATTACTCCTTTACTTACTGTCATTTCCTTTGTTAAGGAATCAATACTCTTACTCTGCCCATTTATTGAAATAGAAACTAAAAATGCAAATATTAGAGATAAATTTTTTTTCATATCAGTTTTTTATAAACTAAATATATGAACTTTGAGCAAATCTTTAATAAGATTAAATAGTACTCTTTAAATTTTCAAAAAAATATTTTTCTAAATTTTTTTAATGATTTTTAAGTGTAAAATTTAGTCTCATAATTACTTAATTTTGGAAAATTCTAAACCTGCATTTAACTCAAGCCTTTTCAAAATTTTATTACCCATTGCAGTTGAGGGTGTTAATACTCCATAGGTTTCACCCAAGTGATCTTTTGCAAGACAAACTGCACTTTCTGCAAGCATTTTAGAAGTCGAGCCATATCCAGGATCTTTATCTCCAGTAACTTTATATAATGATGTATTTGATTCATTAGAAACATAGAATCTAATATTAAAAAAGCCAGCTTCTCTCTCTTTTTTGCTAGGACCTTGTCCAGGCTTAGGTGATAGAATATTAAAAATCCTTTTCATCATTGATCCTGGCTTAGAAGCTAGAAAAATTAATGGGATTGATATCAAAAATCCCCTTATTCTACCCATAAACCCATTGCCTGTCATAACAGCTTCGTCATATCTGAAATTTTTTCCATACATATAATTAGATAGAGCATTAGATCTTCTTACAATCTTTGTATTAATTCCAGCCATTAAAAATGGAGCAATCCATTTTTTTATTTTTTTATCAAAAATTACTGAGTTCAAATCTCTTTTATCAGGCCCATTTTTTTCTCCTTCAGGATTTAAACCATATGGATTTATTAAATCCTTTCTAATTTCTTTATTTTTTGTAGACTCGCTAACTATATTATTTATACTTGCATAAGTGCCACCACTATAACCTCCTTTTACTCCTGTTACTCTCATGCTAATTTGTAGATCTTTCTTTAAGATATCATTAAATATATAGTATACCCCCATATCTGAGGGTATTGAATCGAACCCACAGCTATTCACAATTTTTACTCTATTTGATTCTGCTTTTTTATGGTAGTAATCTATCATTTTCCTAATCCATTGAGATTCTCCTGCTAGATCACAATAATCAGTACCTGATTCTATACACGACTTTACAATTAAGGACCCATATTTTGAATATGGCCCAACAGTAGAGCAAATAACTTTTGTTCTCATTGTAATTTTATTAAGTGATATCTCATCAAAACTATCTGCAATAAGAATTGGTATACTATTATCTAGATAACTATCTCTAACATACATTAGCTTGGTATTATTTCTTCCAGCTATTGCCCAATTTAAATCTTTAGTATTATATTTTTTAAATAAATACTCTGCAACAAGTCTACCAGTAAATCCTGATGCTCCCCAAATTATTATATCAAATTCTCTTTTATCCTGTAACATGTTTTTGCCTATTGGGGATTAAATGTAACTTGGTTAAAATTAAAAGAATATTTAACTTCTAAAAACAAAAACTAAATAAATCTAAAAAATGACAGCTTCATCTCAGAGACTATTATCATATATATACTTTATAATTGCCATTATTGTTCTAGTATCCATAACAAAAAGAATTATTGGTCCATTGAATTATGATATTGTAATTGTTAATGGAGATGTATTCGATGGATCAGGAAGTGAATCCAAAATTCAAAATATTGGAATTATTGGAGATGAGATTGTTAGGGTAGGAAATATTGAATCAAATAATGCATTAAAAATAATTGATGCTTCAGGCCTTGTGGTTTCACCTGGTTTTATTGATACACATGTACACCTTGATCCTATGGATAATTTCATTAATCTTTCTGACGGCGAAAGTCACATTAGGCAAGGTGTAACTACAAGTTTTGGGGGCCCTGATGGAAGAGGTGTGCCATTGAAATATGGTTTTAAAGAATTCTTAGACTCAATTGAAAAAGTTGGAGTTGGTATGAATGTTGGATTTTTAACTGGTCATAATAAAATTAGAAGAGTAGTAATGAACCTTGACAATAGGGAACCTACTAAAGATGAGTTGAATAAAATGAGAATCCTTGCAAGTAAGGCTATGGATGAAGGTGCATTTGGGATTTCTACTGGATTAAAATATCTACCTGGAAATTTTTCTAAAGTTGAAGAAGTGATTGAAATTTCTAAAGAAATATCCACAAAGGGAGGAATTTATACTACTCACCTCAGAGATGAAGGATTGAAAATAATTGATGCTGTTAATGAGGCAATTTTAATTTCAAAGGAGGCTGACATAAATGTTGTTCTTACACATCATAAGGTAATTGGAAAGCCAATGTGGGGCAAAAGTGAAATTACTCTTTCCTTAGTTGATTCAGCTAGACAACAAGGAATTAAAATTATGACAGATCAGTATCCATATAACGCAAGTCATACGGGTATAAATGTGTTAATCCCAACATGGGCAAGAGCAGGAGGTATTGAGGAATTTAGAAATAGAGTATCTAATGAAGAAACAAGAAAAAAAATTGAAGACGAAATAGTCTTTAATATTTTAAATGACAGAGGGGGAAATGATTTAAATAGAATTCAATTCTCTAAAGTAAATTGGAATCCAGATCTTGAAGGACTTACACTCAAAGATTGGGTATTAATGAAAGGTCTAGAGCCCACATTAGAAAATGGAGCTAAACTTGTAATTGAAGCTGAACTAAATGGGGGGGCAGGATGTATTTTTCATGCTATGGATGAATCAGATGTAATAAATATAATGAGGTACCCTCATACTATGATTGCTTCAGATGGAAGATTATCTGAGCCTGGGGTTGGACACCCACATCCTAGAGCTTATGGAACTTTTCCCAGAGTTTTAGGAAAGTACGTAAGGGAAGATAAAATTCTTGAATTAAGCGAAGCTATATATAAAATGACACATCTTCCTGCTATTGCTTTTGGTCTAGATAATAGGGGATTGATAAAAAAAGGTATGAAAGCAGATATAACGATTTTCGATAAAAACACGGTAAAAGATAATGCTACTTTCACATCTCCTCATCAGTATCCAGATGGAATTAAGTACGTAATAGTAAATGGAGAATTAGCTGTAGATAATTTTAACTTTATGGGCCTTAAGGCTGGTGAAGTTCTAAGAAAGACTTTAAATCCTTGATTCTCTAATTGTGAAAAAAAGAGATTTTTTAAAAAAATCAGCTGCTTTAGCATCACTAGCAGTTTTACCCTCACCAATGTTGTCATTAGGTAGAGAAAAAATTAGAATCGCTCAGATTGGAGTAGGTGGAATGGGAGCACAGGATCTAAATTCTATTTCTTCACATTCTCAAGTTGAAATTGTTGGATTATGTGATGTTGATTCTTTGGCATTAGATAATGTAAAGGAAATATACCCCAATGCATTACAATATTCTGATTATCGAATAATGCTAAAGGAGATGAAGAATCAAATTGATGCAGTCCAAATATCAACTCCTGATCATACTCATGCACCTGCAGCTATCATGGCAATGAATTTAAATAAACATGTTTATTGTCAAAAACCACTTACACATAATCCAAAAGAAGCAAGATCAATGATTAGAATTGCTAATGAAAAAAATTTAATAACTCAAATGGGAATCCAAGTTCACTCATTTTATGATTACAAACTAGCAACTATTTTAATCAAAGAAGGGATTATAGGGAAAGTAAAAAAAGTTAGAGCCTGGACTAATGGAAACTCTGGTTATGATGGAACTGTCCCAATTGGAAATGATCCTATTCCTGAGTCTCTCGATTGGAACTTATGGCTTGGAACATCTAAGAAAAGACCATATAAAGAAGGCTACTACCATCCTAGTAAATGGCGAAAAGTAATTGACTATGGTTGTGGAACATTAGGTGATATGGGAGTACATATTTTAGATACCCCTTACAATGCTTTAGAATTAGATTTTCCAATTAGTATTAAAAATGAATGTAGAGAATTTAATGGTTTTAGTTTTCCTACAAAAAGTACTGTAACATATAATTTTCCAGGAACAGCATATACAACTGATAATATGACTTTGGTATGGACAGATGGACAATTTCCATTAACCGTGAAAGATTTGATATTACCTAAACAGGATAGACTTCCACTTCAAGGGTCAATGTTTATTGGAGAAAAAGGCAAATTACTTTTACCACATTTTATGCAAGAGCCAAGGCTAATTGTTAAAGGTGAGTATAAAAAAATTGATATATCTAAGTATCCTGAAGCATTGAAATTAAGAAAACCTTACAGAGAATATAATTTAGATGCAAAAGTACATTATCATGAATTCGTTGATGCGTGTTTGGGAAAGACAGATTGTTCAACTCCTTTTTCTTATTCTGGTAGATTAACACAGGTAGTTCTTTTAGGTGTTATTGCCGGACGATTTCCAAATAGATTACTTAAATGGGATAAAGAAAATTTTAAATTTGAAGAATCTGAAGTTAATCAATTCCTAGGTTCAAAATATAGAATTTTTTAAATTAGAACAATGATAAAAAAAATCTTGTTTTCAATTTATTTCCTGGTTATCTCATGTAATTCTAATGTTCAGTCAGAGTCTGAATGGATAAACTTATTTGATGGTTCATCTACTAGTGGTTGGTTAGCAAGAGATGGGTCTAAATTACACTCTGGTTGGAAAATAATTGATGGAACCTTAACTCTAAGGAAAAATGGTACAGAAGAGGATGAAAAAATAGATATTATTTATGGTGCTGAAATGTTTGACAATTTTGAGCTTTATTTGGAGTGGAAGATTCCGCCTGGCGGTAACAGTGGTATTTTTTATCATTTACAAGAATTTGGCGGAGGATCACCAGAGTATCAAATAATTGACGATGTTAATTATGATTCAATTCATGGAATTTCATTAACACCGCTACAAAAAACAGCCTCTGATTACGGGATGTATGCAGCAGATCCAAAAATGAAAATTTTAAATCCTGTAGGTCAGTGGAATTCTTCCAAAATTATATTTACTGAGGAAAATGTTGAATATTGGTTAAATGGTAATAAAGTTTTATCATTTACACCTTGGTCAGATGAATGGTATGAAAAGAAAAATAATTCAATGTGGCGAGATAATAAAGATTATGGTGAGTTTAATACTGGATATATTGGCTTTCAAGATTATGGTAATGATCTTTCATTTAGGAATATAAAAATTAAAAAGCTTTAGAATTATTTATCCAATGAGTAAGTTAAAGTCATATATTATTTTAAGCTATACATTAGGATTAGTTTTCTTTTTGATCCACAACTTTGACTTTGAGACATTTATTTTAATTGATCCTTTAATGCTTGTTTTAATTCTTAATGTACCTTCTTTTATAGTTGGGTCTTTATTTTATTTAATTAAAAAAAAATTATTTTGGATTTTTTACACTCTAATTTTTATAATAATAACTAGTTTGTTCTCGGCTTGGTCTATAATTGAAATATATACCGGAGGAGATTGGGGTAAGATATTATAGTATTAATCCAGTTCTTTAACTCTGATATTTTTAAACTCAATAGGATGACCTTCAGATTGAAGTGATATATAGCCTTCTTTCAAAGGCTCGCCAACTTTATAAGTGAAGTTTTCAGACAAGTATGTTCCTCCGTAACGAATATTAGAATATGTCATTACTGTGTCTTTATCAATTATGTGGTGAACAATTGAATCTGAAAAAACAAGGAACTCGACACTTACCCATTCATCAGTGTGAATTGTTTTTGACTCAGAGTTAATACAATGCTGCATAGCTTGAGTTCCGTTTATGTCAACCTCAGTTCCAGGAGAACACATATTAAGAGTAGGTCTATCATTTAAACCAGAGCCTCCGAGAAATTGCCCTTCTATACTTACTGGAAATCCTTGATCTAAAAACATTTGATTTGGATGCTCTGAATGAAGCATAACACCACTGTTTTTATAATTCCATGCATCATTCTCATTTGAAAATGAATTAACATGTTCGCCATAAAATCTGTAATCAAGTTTTAAATGGTAATTTCTAAACTTTTTATTAGTATAAAAAATATGCCCAAAATTTTCATTAAAAAAATCATAATCTTCATATGTCACTTTAATAGAACCATCATCAACTCTAAAAGTATTTTTGTAATTATCATTTAATTTATAACCAGAAATTTTCATTTCCCAGCCATCTAGACTTTTACCATCAAATAAACTAACCCATTTATTAGAATTATCAAAAGATTCACAAGATATAAATAGAAAAAATATAAGAAGTGTTTTTAAAATCCTTAACAAGTGTAACATCAGTCTAATTTAATCAATTTTAAACTTTTTGATTAACTTGTGTAAATGAATTTGACTTGTAGGTTGGCTTTAATATTATTTATTTTTCAAATAAATAATCTTTATTCTCAGGAATTTACAATTAGTAAAACTGACCATATTGCATATGAGGTTAAAGATTTAAATAAAGTAGGAGACTTTTTTATAAATATTTTTAAGTTTAAAGAAATTGAAATAGATAACCCTTCATTGAGATGGTTTGATATTGGAGATGGTTTTGAGATACATCTAGGTGAAAATAAAGAAACAAATAATGATAAAATCAAAGCAAATCATTTAGCTGTTACAGTGAATAATCTTGAAAATTTTATGGAATATTTAAAAGACAATGACATTTACTTTGAAAGTTGGGGCGGCAAACAACTTCAATATAATATTAGACCTCATGATAATGCACTCCAAATTTATTTAACTGATCCTGAAGGTAATTGGATTGAAGTAAATCAAAGACAGTGAGAAACAAGCTATTAATTTTTACACTTATCAATTTATTTTTTTTGATGTCAGTATACTCGCAAGGTGATGTAAGAGAATCTCTAGAGAATCTTTTTATAGATTGGCGTAAATTTGAAAAACCACCAGAATTCAATGGAGCACCTGATTATAGATCAAATACTTTTGATTTAAGAATTGAAGAATTCGATAATCTTAGAAATAGACTTAATCAAATTGATAAAGAAAAACTTGATATTAAAAGTCAAGTAGATTGGACCTTAATATGGGCTGAAATGAATGGCTATGAATTTAACTATAACATATTAAAGCCATGGGAAAGAGATCCTGCTTTTTATAAATCATTATGGATGAACAGAAGTGATGTTCCAGCACATGAGGGCCCAACTCATCACATGGTTATAGAGGTTTGGCAATATGATTTTCCACTTTCAAGACAACATTTAAAAAAGCTAATTAATGAAATTAGTATAATACCTGCACTTAATGAACAGGCAAAAAATAATTTAATCGGAAATGCCAAAGATCTATGGATAGCAGGAATAAGAGATATTGATACCCAAGTATCAAATCTTAAATCTTTAAAAACTTTTCCTGGAGTCGAAAGGCATGAAGAGTTGAATGAAGTAATAGATAAGAGTATAAGATCTACAATAGAACTGTCCGAATGGTTAAAGTTTGAGTCAAAAAATAAGACAGGTCCTTCAGGTATTGGAAAAGATAATTATACCTGGTACCAAAAGAATGTTCATCTTGTACCTCTTTCTTGGGATGATGAGGTTATGTTATTAAAAAGAGAGCTTGCAAGGGCATGGTCTTCCCTTAAGTTAGAAGAACATAAAAACAGAAATTTACCAGAACTTACATCTGCATCAAATCAGGAAGAATATATTAAGAAAGCTAAAGATGCATCAAAAGAATTAATAGAATTTCTTGATAAACAACAAGTAATAGATGTTAAAGATTATTATAAAGATGCTCTAGATGAAAGATTAGGAAAGTTTATTCCAGAGGATATAAGAAACTTTTTTTGGATAACTGCACATTTAGATCCAAAACCACTTTACTCACATTTTTTTCACTGGTTTGAGTTAGCTGAAATGGATTTAAACCCTAATGAAAATATAATCAGAAAGGATGCAGTTTTATATAACATTTTTGATAGTCGAAATGAAGGAGTTGCTACATCTGTTGAGGAAATGTTCATGCAAGCTGGATTATATGAATCTAATCCAAGATCAAAAGAAATTGTATATATTTTAATTGCTCAAAGAGCTGCTAGAGGTTTAGGTTCACTATATGCTCATGCAAATTTAATGACAATGGAAGAAGCTGGTAAGATTCACTCAGAATATACTCCCAGAGGATGGATGAAAACTGAAAAAGAGCTACTTATATTTGAACAACATTTATATCTGAGACAACCGGGATATGGAACTAGTTATATTACAGGTAAATACTTGTTTGAAAATGCTCTTGCAGAATATTCAAGAATCAATGAAAAAGACCCAAACTCTAATCTTAAAAATTTTTTTAAAAAACTAATGGACATAGGTAATATACCAATGTCACTATTTCATTGGGAGCTTAACAATGATCCATCAATTTTAGATGGTCTAATATATGAGTTTGATGATTAAAGTTTAAGCATTTGCTAATTGAACCATGAAATAAACCTTTGCAAACATAACTATAAGAAATATCACAAATAGTATTTCTGGATAATATTCTTTGCGGATTTTTATATACTTAAACACATTACAAATGTAGATTTTAGTTTATTATTAAAATCTAAAATTTTTGTTAATTATCTAACTTGGAGTTTGTATGTTATTCTATATAAATAATATTGTATCATGAATCGATATGGACAAATTAGAGATCTTCTTATAGGTGACTTATCAGTTTCTATATTTATTTTTGGAGTAATAGTTACCTTACTAGTTTTAATATCATTTATTTTATCAAATAAAGAAAAAATCGATTATGATAAAGATTACTATGATCGCCATGGTTCATTTCCCAAATAAATTATTATGAAAAAATTTTTTACTTTACTTGTTTTATTGACTTCACTAAGCCTTCACTCTCAATTTCATATAGGTACTAGTGGTGCCTTTGATTTCGAAAATGAAAATGCAAAATTAGGAGTTGGGATTAATTACATGTTAGCTCCTAAAGTATCAATAGGAGGCGGAGTAATGATAACGCCATTTGAAGTTGATGATGATTATGAAATAATGTTAAACGTTAAATATAATCTAGGAAGATTTAATCTCGCCGCTGGATATATGTTTCACGAAATGCCTGACGATCATATGGGAATGCATATGAATATGGGTTCTATGCATATCTCAGATGAAAATCATAATGAACCATACATTGGAATAGACTATAAGCTATTTAAAAATAAAAATCTTAGGATATTTTTTAATACTTCAGAGTCAATGAAAACATTTGGTTTAATGATGCCAATATTTAATATTGGGAAAAAGCATATGAACCACAATATGGATCATTCTAATCATAATTAGGCTTCTAAGAAAACCATTTGTGCTTGCCAAACTGATTTCTTGAAACAGGTTGGTTTTTTTCTAAATACCACTTATAACCTCTCAAAACTGAGTTTAAGTATTTTTTTAAACCTGGATTAATAAATAAAGTGTGAATTATAATATAACTAAATTTATTTCTATTGCTAAACACATGTGGATAAACAGTAATATTTAATTTCGACTTTTTATCACCGGTAATTTTCCAAATAACTTTAGATTTTCTACCATTTTTCCTGCCAATATTCAACTCATATCCCTTACCATCCTCCCATTTATAAAAATTTCTGTGAAGTTTAATCCCATTCAGATACTCTAATATATCCTCATGCTTATCTTTATCCCAATTGACAACTGTATTTGACTTACAGAAAGGATGAACTTTATTCAGATTTCCAGGTTCTGATATAATTTGCCAAACTTTTTTTTTGTCAAAATCTAAATTAATTGAACAACTTACAGGTAAAATCATTTTATATTATTTATTGGAATAAGCCAAAGATTGTTTTCTTTATCAATAGTTCCATTTAATTCATTTTTAACTACTCTATCAACAATTCTTATCCCCTCGTTTGCCATATTTTCAAAAGTATCAATTCCATTATTTGGAAAATTTTGTCTAGTTCTATGAATATTAAACTTATTTGAAAAATCCCTTTCAAAAGCTTTCTCTACTCCAGATTTTCCTATTATAAAACCAATTAGCCCACCCCAGGTTGAAGTTGGATTGTCTGAGTCCCAACCAGATAGGGTGCCAATTTTAATTGTTTCTTTAATATCTCCTTCTCCAAAAAATAAACTAACAAGACTCGAAGCAAAGTTTATACCTGCTGCATAGCATCCATTACAATAAAGTTCTCTTGAAGTCATGTCATAACCATCTTGCTCTTGAACTTGATATCTATTATAAATTGAATCTCTCGCACTCTCCCATTTAATATTTGAGTAATATAGTTCTTTAATATAATCATACATTTTTGCTGGATATTGCTCATCATTAAGTTTTGCTCTAGACCTATCAGCTAACCAAAAAATTTTATTCTTAATGTCATTTATATGAATTGGTATAGATGCTAAAGAATGCATACGAATGTAAAACTCTGCGATTTCTTTTGCTTCATTTCTCGCAGTTGTAGATATAGGGAGCTCCGCCATCTTAACACTTATTTCAGGTCTGGTAGGAGAGAATAATCCAAAAATTTCGGTTGTTAATTGAGCATCAATCATTTCAAAATATTCATTTAGAGAAGGATTACTTGTTTCAGGTGGAAGAATACCTTCAGTCATTAAGTCAAATGCTCTTTGATTTGAAACCCAAAGAAAATTTTCCTCCACATTTTTAATATGTTTTAACCAACCAGCTCTAATTTGATTTGGAGTCAGGGTTGAAGTTTCATAAAAATTCAAAAGATACTGATACATATATTCAATGTCAGTATCATCATCTGCCCCCCATGATTCAGCTTTATCTTTTAATACATAATCAATTATTATATCAGATTTATCAATTGATTCATCTTCCCAAATACTTCTTTGATCTTTTTTACCCCAATCATTTCTTGTATAAAAATCCCCTGTTTTTATTTCACCAATATTACCAATTTTATCCATTTCAGTGATTAATCCAGTCCAATTTGCAATTGATTGACCTAGCCAAAATCCATATAACTTCTCGCTATACTCTGCTCTTGAAATTTGAATTAAGCTACTTTCATTTTCAGATACTGATTCGCATGAAAATAAAAAAAGTGTTATAATGAAAATATACAGATTATTAAAATTCATAATTATCTATTTCTTCTCTCATTTTTTTAATTTCATCATAACCAACCCTACAACATCCGCCTATGATATCGGGTGATAAACTTAGCCATTTTTTGATCATCTTGTCCTCATATAGCTTATTTCCATTCCAAATTTTTTCTTTTGGATTATAAACTTCTCCAGAATTAGGATAAAGTATGATTTTCTTTTCAGTATTATTCTTTAACATTTCATATGCCTCTTTAACATATAGTGGAGAAAAACAGTTAAGACCAATAGTTGTTATACTATCATATTTGGATAATATATTGCAGGCTTCTGAGATTGACGAACCATCCCTAAAATTGATATCATCATCACATGTCATAGATACCCAAATTTCTTTATTTAGCTTTTCAAAAATCATAGATAGTATTTTAATCTCTCTCAAGCATGGTATTGTTTCGTATAAAATAATTTCATAGTTAATATCTCTAATAATATTAAGATTATTAATATGAAAATTTAATATTTCATCATCAGTAGAATCATAAACACCAACATATTCTGAGGCACTTTTCTTGTATGATGCATATGGGCCCAGACTAGCTACAATTTTTATATCCTTATTTGTTTTACACTCTTTAATGGCATCTTTGGCTAAATCCAAAGATTTTTGAAATATCTTTTTGATCTGATCTGAACTAATTTCTTTTTCTTTTAATATATCATAACTAATTTGGTATGTAGATGTCAAAATGTAATCAGCGCCTGAATTGATATAACCTTTATGAATTTTTTTAATGAGTTCAGGATTATTAATTAATGCATCTCCAGTCCAAAGCCTATTATTTAAATTATAGCCATCTAGCTCTAATGGATATGACATACTCCCATCTAAAAGTTTAATATTATTTTTCATTTTTTTAAAGATTTAATTTTACTTATTGAGAGACCAGTAAGCCCAATTTCCCGTCTCTGAATATAAATCAACTATGTCATTCAACTTTAATTTATTTAATACTATAGTTCCTTTAGGACTAACAGTAATTATTTTAGTTTTTATTGTATTTATTATTTTTTTTATCTCACCCTTTAAAAATTCAATAGAATCAGGAACACTATCTTTATAATAAGGTGAGAGAGAATCTAGGATACTTTGATGTTTTCCAATATATAATGATTTTTGGTGATTGCTATTTTTAAATATACATATATAAGTTTCCCATCTTTTGTCATAGACGATAGAAACGCTTGTAAATAAGATTAGACTTCTTTTTTTTAGATTATTAAAAGTTTTTTTTCTTTTTTCTATTATTGTCCTCATCTCCTCATTTGCATTTTTTTTCTTTTTCTTTAATTTTTCAATTGATTTATTCAGTTTTTTTTCTTTTTTAATAAGCTTATTATACTGTTCGATAAGTATAATTTGGTCTTCATCGATATTATAGCTGTTATTTAAATTAATTTTTTTCATAATATAAAATATACTATACATAAATATATTAAAATAATTTTGTATAGTAATTTGATTTAACTTTATTTTTATTTCTCTATTAAAAAAAAAAATTATTTATATCATTTTTAAAAAAAATTAAAAATTTTATTATTTTACTATATGTTTTATATTATTAATTATAGAGTATAGTGTAGATATGTACCCCTATAATTAAAATGTGTACCCCATTTAATTATTTTTCTCTTTGTTTTATTTATAATTTTCTTATTGGATTTTATTTCAATTGTAATGAGTAATTATTTTTACTAAATTTAATTATGAAAAAAATATTTCTTTTTCTCTTTTTATTAGCCAGTTGTGGTGGTGAAATATATTATTTAGATAGCTATAATTATTCACAATCAGGTGAATCAACTTATGAAACAAAAGAATTAAGTTCATCTGTATTTGAAGAAGCATCTATAGAAGCATATGAATATATAGCTAATGAAATCATTTCTGTCTATTCTAGGTCTTTAACCCTAGATGAAAATTTAGGTGGTGTTGATAACGAAATTAAGGCTCTTGAGTTTTTAAATTTAGCTATGTTTAACTATGAAATTTATACCGTCAATCGAGAAAAGATGAGAATTAATGTTACAGATAAGGATTTTCCACGTAAGTCTTTTATCCTAGACAGTATATTAAATAAATCTAGAATAAGAGAATTATCTGATTTCAAAAAATAAAAAAACCCCTCATTATGAGGGGTTATAATAATCTATCTATTGAGGTAGTTGAGCTGGATTAAAGTAATAGTCTTCTCTTACTATTTCTCCTTCATCATTAAACCAATGTTGAATATGCTGTAATATAGTAGCAGTATTGCCTGACTTTCTATTTTTAAATGCCATCTCAATCCATGAAATAACTACAGCGCCATCACCATCATAATCTAATACGTCTGGGAATCCACTTTCTCTTAAACCAATAAGCTCAAACATCTCCATATATTGATCAAATTGAGCAAATTCTTCATCTAAACTCTTAAACTCATCAATTCCTGAGTTCATTACATTATAAAACAATGTGTTTTGTGTATAGTTGGATTTGATTTTTTCTACATCCATAGTGAGGTAATCTTGATAAAGAAGTCTCACTTTTGTAACATATGGATGATCTTTATAGATTACACCATTTTTTGATGTACCATATGCTTCAGAATTTTTCTGCCATAATATCTGGTCATCATTAATCCATATACCTGCTATTTTATCTCCATTCATTCTAAATGTTGAATATCTTGGCATATTGAGGCTTAATCCTGTGTTCTTGTCATATCCCGTTAATCTCTCATAGGTTTTAACATCAACAACATTATCTTGTTTATATTCTAATACATCAGGGTATGATCCTCCATAATGTTTAATATTAAAGTTTACAAAGTTTTTACTCATGTAATTTGATGTGCCAAGGATCCAATTCAATTTTCTTGGAGTTCTGTCTCTCAAAGTAATTACTTGTACATCATCTGTAACAAGTTCTTTTATTTTTTCAAGGTCTCCAGCTACATATGCCTTTGTGAATTGATCAACAATTTCAATTGCAGGATGCTCAATGTAGATCCTACCATTAGTCTCTTTTTGAGAAAGCACTACGCTTGAGGTTAAAATAGTTAATAATAATAAAATTTTTTTCATGATTAATTGTTTTAAAGTTTATCTAAAGTAATATTTTTTAATTAGTTTAATTAATACTAAATAAGAGGAATGACTAGAAGTGATTTTACTGAATACTTAAAACAATTAAACATAAATTCTGAGCAAAAAGCTGATTATTGGAAATTATATGACAAGATAAATGAGCCAAGGTCTCCACTTAATTATAATCAAAGGGCTAACCTTTTACTTAATGAGCTTAGGAAAATGAAGGGCAAAAATAAAAACCCTTCAATTAAGAAGGGTTAAATTATTAGGCATCTGAGATTACTTTAACATTTACTGCATTTAATCCTTTTTTACCTTCTATTAATTCAAATTCTACTTTGTCTCCTTCTGATATTCTGTCAATTAAGCCAGAAACATGAACGAAATGTTCGGTATCTGAATCAATCTCTTTAATAAAACCAAATCCTTTGGCTTCATTAAAGAACTTTACAGTTCCTTGATTCATTAATTTAATTTGTGCAAATGTAAACTAATAAACAACTATTACCTATGATTTTTCAGGGTTTTTTTTTTGATTAAATTAGCTACTGTATGTACTCAAACAATCAGCGTAAACTAATTCTTCAATTAGATAAAAAAAAGTTTCGTTTAGCAAATAAACTTTTTGTTGCTGAGGGAAAAAAAGTAGTTAATGAGCTAATTAATGCAGGATGGTCATTTAAAATGTTATTTTCAACTGAGGATAACTTTCATAAAAATGCGGATATAATCAAGGATGAGGAAATGAGAAAAATTACTCATTTTAATTCGCCAAGTCCTGTTTTAGGTGTATTTGAATTACCTGATGAAAAAAAAATATTAGCAGAAACTACAACAATTGCTATTGATGGAATTAGCGATCCTGGAAATTTAGGAACAATAATTCGTTTGTGTGATTGGTTTGGATTATCTGAATTATTTTGTAGTTATGACACAGTGGACTGTTTTAATCCAAAAGTTATTCAGGCTTCAGCTGGTTCAATAGTTAGGGTAAAATGTCATTATTTTAATGACTTGGGTAAATCTTTAGTTGAATTGAACAAACCAATCTATGGAACTACTACAAAAGGTAATTCAATTTACAAAACCAAACTCTCTAATAATGCATCCTATGTATTTGGAAGCGAAGCTCATGGTATTTCAGATTCTTTATTATCAAAATTAAACGGAGAGATTTCTATTCCCCAATTTAGAGATGGTAATAGTAAACCAGAAAGTTTAAATGTTGCTACAACAACTGCTATTTTTTTAAGTGAATTAAATAGAAATAAAAACTAGCTGTAAATATGAAAAAATTGCTTTTTCTTTTATTACTAGTAGTTATATCTTGTTCTAAGGATAAAGAAGATAATGATGAAAATTGCATTGATGAATCATTAATTGATATTACATCTGCGTGTATAGAGATATATGATCCAGTCTGTGGTTGCAATGGTATTACATATCCAAACTCATGTTATGCTACAACTTTTAATGGAGTTAAATCATTTACAAAAGGAGCTTGTGACTAAGAAAAAACCCTCCAGTAGGTGAAGGGTTTAGATAATTGATGTAATGTAGCGGTTAGCTTGCTCCCCCTCTTGGACTCGAACCAAGGACCCTCTGATTAACAGTCAGATGCTCTAACCAACTGAGCTAAGGAGGAATAGTCGGCAAATATAATTTTTTTTTACATTTTATTTTAATCTTAATTATTATATTTGGTGTAGTGAGAAATATATTTAGTTATATTCTATTAATTTCTTTACTGTCTCCAACAGTAGTTGAAGCTTTTCATGCTATTACTGATTCACATGAAGTTTATTCAGAAAAGG
This sequence comes from uncultured Bacteroidota bacterium, assembly GCA_902577515.1. Lineage (GTDB taxonomy): Bacteria > Bacteroidota > Bacteroidia > Flavobacteriales > Flavobacteriaceae > Marisimplicoccus. The sequence goes on from CACGZJ010000009.1 coordinate 27,979, forward strand.
ATACAAATGTTAATCAATTTCAAATTGATTGTCAGGTTAACTTATTCTCGATTGAAGAGGATGATAATAGTTTTTTGTCCGAAGATTCCTGTGAATTAGTTATTTCTCAAAATTATTTCAGCCTCTCTTTAAATTATTTGGGGCTAGAAATTGATACTATTAATAGTACTCTTCAAAAAAGAGGTCCGCCCAACAGGGCTTAATACCTATTTATTTAATTCTTTATTAGATCAAACTATGATCTAATAATTCATATTAACATATTAATTAAAATAACTATGAAAAATTATTTATACCTATTATTGTTTGCCTTTGTATCATTAGCACTTGTCTCATGTGAGAAAGATGATGATCATGATCATCATGATGATGATGGACATGACCATATTGCTTATGTTGCAAAGTCTTAATAATTAACAATAACCTCCTAATTAATCTTAGGGGGTTGTTTTTAGCTTTGTGTATAAGCGGAAAAAATGCACCAAATAAAACTAAAAAAACAAAAAATGAACAAAAAAAATATTTATGGATTTATAGCTTTAATGCTGCTAGTCTCGCATACTTCATTTTCTCAAACTGGAACTTATCCAGTTCAACTAGATGAAGTTGTTTTGTCACTTCCATTTAACCAAGACCAAGGAAAATCTGTTATCAAAGTGGAAAAAATTAATCTAAACAATATTAATCCGATACTTAGATCATATATAAGTAAATCACTATCTAAACTTCCTGGAATTAGCTTAATATCAACAGGTCCAGCGATTGTAAAGCCTTCAATAAGAGGACTTAGTGGTAATAGAGTTATTGTATATTCTCAAGGAGTTAGACTTGAGAATCAACAATGGGGGGATGAACATGGAATTGGTATTTCAACCTCTGGAATTAATTCAATTGAATTAATTAAAGGACCAGCATACGTTATCTATGGAAGTGATGCTATGGGTGGGGTTTTATATGTAGAGCCTGAGAAATATTCTAGTGATTTCTCAATTGACTACATGGGAATCTATAATTCTAATTATAGTGGTATTACAAATAACATAGGATTAAAGGGAAGCTCAGGAAATTTCTCATATATATTAAGAGGTAGTATGACAGATAATCAAAACTTTTCATCACCAGATGGAGAAGTAGAGAATACTTGGTTTAAAGAAAATGATATTCAAGCTGGTTTAATGTATACAACTGAAAATTTTTCTTCAGATCTAAGACTATCAATGAATTTTTCAGAACTAGGAATTCCTCACATGGAAGAAGGTCATGATGACCACGATGACCATGATGACCATGACGATCATGAAGGTCATGAAGACCATGACGATCATGAAGGTCATGAAGATCATTATCAGGAACTATCACATACCATTTTAACTTGGAAGAATAATTTTGATCTTGGAAATGATCATAATCTTGAAGTTACATTAGGAAGACAAGTTAACGATAGAAAAGAGTTTGGTGGTCATAGTGAAGAGGAAGGTCACGATGATCATGATGATGATCATGAAGGTGAAGAGGAAGGTCACGATGATCATGATGATCATGGACATGGAGGAAGCGGTGCTGAGCTTGATATGGAACTTGTAACTAATAGTTTAGATATGAGCTTAACAATGCCACAATCTGATAATTTTAACCTTATCATAGGGTCTAATATTCTTGCACAAGAGAATAAAAACTTTGGACATGAAGAATTAATTCCTGATGCTGAAATGAATGACTTTGGACTTTTTGGATTAGGACAAATCACAATGGAGAATGGTGCTGCACTAATAGGTGTTAGATATGATTCAAGATCAATAAATTCTGAAATGGGATCTGCGGATTTCTCAAATTTTAATGGATCAATTGGTATTAAAAGAGATTTTGATAATTCAACCTTTAGATTTAATCTAGGGTCTGGTTTCAGAGCTCCTAGTTTAATTGAATTATTTGCTGATGGAGTTCATCACGCAACCTTTAGATATGAAAAAGGTGATGCTAATTTAGAAGCTGAGACAAGTTTTCAAACTGATATATCTCTTGAAATAAATGATCAAGACTCATCTCTTGCATTTGATTTGTTCTATAATGACATATCTGATTATATATACATCTCACCTACTAACATGAATGAAGATGGTTATAAGGTATATAATTATATGCAACAAGATGCAACTCTATATGGAGGAGAAGTCCATTATTCAAAACAAACAGGAATTGATTGGTTGAGTTCTTATACTTCACTTGAATATATTTTTGGTGAATCAGGCGATGGTGAAGCATTACCATTTATCTCTCCACTAACATTTAATCAGATTTTTAATTTGGATTTTTCTGAAAATTACTCTCTTGAAATTGACTTTTTAGCTAAGACAAAGCAAAGTAGAGTATCTATGTTTGAAGAAGAAACTGATGGATATTCAGTTCTAAACCTTTCAGGAAGTTGGATGACATCTTTACTTGGTAATGATTTAAATATTTTCTGGAGTATAGATAATGTATTCGACAAAGAATACTATGATCATCTATCAAGATTAAAGACTGCAGGCATCCATGAGATGGGAAGGAACATATCTGTAGGGCTAAAATATAATTTCTAGATTTTTTGTATTTGAATTATAGAAGTTTAAGAGGCTGGGTTTTACTCAGCCTTTTTTTATCCATTTAAAAACCTAAATAAATCATTACCATTAGCATATAGAACAAGCGCAATTAATAAGAAAAATCCAATCATTGTTGCAACTTCCATAAATCTATCACTAAGTTTTTTCCCTGTAACCATCTCATATATTAAAAACATAACATGACCTCCATCAAGAGCAGGAATTGGAAGAACATTCATAAAAGCAAGTATAATTGAAATGAGAGCTGTACTTAACCAAAATCCTCTCCAATCCCATTTAGCAGGAAAAATATTTCCAATAGTTCCAAATCCACCAAGTTGCTTTGCCCCTTCTTTTGTTGCTAAAAATTTAAAACCTGATACATACTCATAAAGAGTCCAGTAACCATAATCAAAGCCTTCAACTACACTTTCTAGTAAACCAAGCTCTTGATTTAAAGTTTGAATATTAAAGGCAGGGTATACACCTATTGTACCATCATCATCTCTTTCAATAGATATATTATAATTTGTTTGATTCCTCTCAACTATTACATTAATAATATCATCAGTATTATTATCCATCCAATCCGAAAATGAAGACCAATCATTAATTAAAAAGTCATTGACACTTAAAATTTTATCACCTGATTGAAGACCAGAATACAATGCAGGAGAATCAGGAATAACACTGTCAATCTCTGCTGAAAAAATTGGACTGAAGCTATTTATCTGTCCGCTTTTAAAAATGTCCTTACCAATATTTTCTGGAATATTAATTTCAGATATAGATCCATCTACCTTTTCAACTTTTATTTTATTTACAGTCCTTAAGAGTAACATTCTGTTTATATCCAAGACGAAGTCTAGCTCTTCACCATCGACATCAATTATTTTGTCACCTTTATCAAAACCAATCTCTTGAATGAAAGCTGAGGGTTCAAGACCAAGTGGTATATTTTCTTGTGGAAGTGTTTGTTTTCCCCAAACAAAAAGAACCATCATATAAATAAGAAATCCAAGAAGTAAATTAACGGTTACTCCACCTAACATAATTATCAGTCTTTGCCAGGCAGGTTTTGATCGAAATTCCCATGGTTGAGGAGGTTTTTTCATTTGTTCTTTATCAAAGCTTTCATCAATCATACCGGAGATCTTAACATAACCTCCTAGTGGTAACCAACCAATTCCATATACTGTTTCACCAATTTTCTTTTTAAATAAAGAATATTTCACATCGAAGAACAAATAAAATTTTTCAACTCTACATCCAAATATTCTTGCAGGAATAAAGTGACCAAGTTCATGCAATGCAATCAATATTGATAACGATAATAACAACTGACCTGCTTTAATAAAAAATTCTGGTGAAAACATATTTTAATTTTTGAACTGCAAATTTAATATTTTTTTAATTCCTTGGATTATCTTTGTTATCCCCAAATAAAAAAAATATGTTAAAAAGGTATGGTCTTTTTGCTTCTATAATGCTGATAATATCATCGTCGGCCATATTTATGTTTTATAGTGTATTAACTCCTGAAAAAAAATTGCCTATATATCAACCTAATATGGTCAAGTTTCAATTAGTTGATAGTACTATTCAGCATGTTAAAAGGTTTCATAAAATAGATGACTTTTCACTAGTAAATCAGAATAATGAGATTATTACTAATGAAACTTATGACGGTAAGATATATATAGCAGACTTTTTTTTCACAACATGTCCTGGTATTTGTCCAATTATGAAAGAAAATATGATTATTCTTCAAAATGAGTTCATTAATGATGATGAAATCCTACTTTTATCTCATACTGTTACCCCAGAAATTGATTCGTTTCCTGTTTTAAAAAAATATTCACAAGAAAAAGGCGTTTTAGATTCCAAATGGAATATGGTTACAGGAGATAAAAAGCAAATTTATAATTTGGCTAGAAAATCATATCTAGTTGCTGAAGATATCGAGAGTCCTGTCAAATATGATATGATTCACACTGAGAATTTTGTACTGGTAGACTCAAAGAGAAGAATTAGAGGCTTTTATGATGGAACGGATATTGATGTAATGGAAGATTTGATAAATGATATAAAAATTCTAAAAAAAGAAGAATCTGACTAGTTCATAAGTTCTTCAATGTGACCAGTCTCTATAGGAATATCTTCCATTAAGTTAATTGGTTCTCCTTTACTCTGAATTACTACATCATCCTCAAGCCTTATACCAAAACCTTCATCTGGAACATATATTCCAGGTTCAACAGTAAATACCATATTCTCTTGGAATGGATCTTCAAGTAGTCCATAATCATGTGTATCTAGTCCAAGATGATGTGAAGTACCATGCATAAAATATTTTTTATAAGCTGGATTCTTCTTAGTCTGATTTTTTATATCATTTTTATCAATGAGCCCAATATCAAGTAATTGCTTAGTCATAATTTCACCTACTTGCTCATGAAATAATTTCCAATTGTTGCCAACAGTTAATAATTTAGTTGCTTCATTCTTAACTATTAAAACAGCATTGTATATTTCCTTTTGTCTTTTTGAAAACTTTCCTGAAACAGGAACAGTTCGTGTCATATCACTAGAATAATTTCCATATTCTGCTCCAACATCCATTAATATTAATTCCCCACTTTTACATTGCTTGTTGTTCTTTATATAGTGGAGTACATTATTATCATTACCACTAGCAATGATTGGAGAATATGCAAAGCCTTTTGATGAATTATTAATAAATTCATGGATAAACTCTGCTTCAATTTCATATTCCCAAATATTTGGTTTAATGAATTTTAATACTCTATTAAAACCCTTTCCTGTTATTTCACATGCTCTTTTTATTTGATCAATTTCACTAGGGTGTTTTATAGATCTTTGTCTTTGAAGTATAGGATTACTTTTTGCAACATTGTGAGCAGGATATTTTTTTAGAAGCCAGGAAATAAATCTATCTTCTCTGGTCTCAACAGGCGAGTTTGCTCTGTAATGTTCATTTTTATTAATGTAAAAAGTATCAACTTTAGTTGCAATTGAACTAAGGACATCTTTAAAGTCTTCTATGTAATATATGTTATCAATACCAGATAATTCATTTGCTTGTTTTTTACTTAGTTTCTCACCCTCCCATACCTTAGTATGATTATCAGATTTTCTTATGAAAAGTATTTCTCTTGTTTTACCATCTTTTGATGGAGGATATAGTAATAAAATGGTTTCTTCCTGATCAATACCGGAGAGATGAAAGATATCTCTATGCTGTTCAAAAGGTAACTCAGAGTCTGCGCTTACCGGATATATATCATTAGAATTGAATACAGCAAGAGAGTTCCCCTTCATTTCATTCATGAAATTACTTCTATTTCTTTTATATATTAAATTATTCAGTGGAGTATATCTCATTTTATTTTTATCAATTACCCTTATTTAATTTAATGTTTTTAAATTAAAGGTAAAATTAAATAATATGAGACAGTTTTTATCAATTTCATTAAGTTTAATTAGCTCTTTTGTAGTGTTTTCTCAACCAAATTCATCGGATGCTGGAAGTATTATTAAAGCCTATGAGAACAAAGAGGTCCTATTAAAATCATCTAGGGTTAAAAACATTGAATTTAAAAATATAGGTCCGACAATAATGAGTGGAAGAGTTGTTGCACTTGAGGTCAATCCTCAAGATCCAACAAAATTCTACGTTGCATATGCTTCTGGGGGAGTTTGGTACACAGATAATAATGGAACATCATTTAATTCTATATCTAATGATTGGCCAACTCAAAATATCGGTGAAATAGCAATGGATTGGAATAATAGTATATTATGGGTTGGAACAGGAGAAAATAATTCTTCAAGGTCCTCGTACTCTGGGATAGGAATTTTAAAGACAAATGCTGATGGTTCAAATTGGAAAAATGTTGGTTTACATGATAGTCATCATATTGGAAAAATTCTAATAAATCCTGAAAACCCTGATAATGTTGTAATTGGAGTTACTGGACACTTATATTCAAAAAATATAAATAGAGGTGTATATGTAACAAAAGACGGTGGGGAAAACTGGAATAGGACATTATATATAAATGATGTTACTGGAATTATTGACATGTCTGAAACGCCAGGAGATTTTAATATAATGTATGCAACGTCTTGGGAAAAAGATAGAAAGGCATGGAACTTTGACGAGGATGGGCACAGCTCAGGAATATATAAAAGTATTGATGGAGGAGATAATTGGAACTTGATATCTGATGACGAATCAGGCTTTCCAAAAGGAGCTGGAATAGGTAGGATTGGAATAGCAGTTTTTGATAAAGACATAGTTTACGCAGTTGTGGACAATCAGAACTTCAGAGAATCAACCGAAAAAAAAGTGGATCAAGGTTTAACAAAAGAGTCCTTCATAGGCATGTCACTTGAAAACTTTAATAAGATAACTGTTAATGACCTTAAAGCTTTTTTAAGATCTAATAGGTTCCCATCTAAGTATAAACCTGAGGCAATTAAAAAAGACATGAATCAAGGGAAACTTCAACCTAATGACTTATATAGATATTTAGTAAATGCAAACTCTGATTTATTTGATACTCCAATAATTGGAGCAGAAGTTTATAAAAGTGAAAATGGTGGTAAAACATGGTCTAAAACACATACTTCATTTTTAGATGGAGTATACTATACCTATGGATATTATTTTGGGAAAATCCATGTAGATCCTAATAATAGTGAAAAAATATATACTTATGGTGTTCCAATTTTGACATCTGATGATGGAGGAAAAACTTTTTACAGTATTGGTAAGGAGAATGTTCATGCTGATCATCACGACCTATGGGTAAACCCTGATAAACCTGGACACCTTATAAATGGAAATGATGGTGGAGTGAATATAACTTACGATGATGGAAAAAACTGGATAAAAAATAATTCTAGTGAGGTTGGACAGTTTTATGCTATTAATGTAGATAATCAAACACCATATAATGTTTATGGTGGACTTCAAGATAATGGAGTTTGGATGGGACCACACAACTCATCAGAGAACAAAAGATGGAATATGACAGGTCAATATCCATGGAAAGAAATCCTAGGTGGAGATGGAATGGAAGTACAAATCGATAATAGAAATCCAAGTATTGTCTTTACAGGATATCAGTTTGGTTATTATTTTAGGTTAGATTTAGATAATGGTAAAAGAAAGTCTATTAAACCAACTCATGAACTAGGTCAGTCCCCTTTTCGATTTAATTGGCAGACTCCAATTTTATTATCACCTCATAACCAAGATGTACTTTACCTTGGTTCAAATTTTTTGCACAAGTCAATTAATCAAGGAGATGATTGGGAAAATATATCTGAAGATTTAACTAAAGGTGGTAAAAAAGGGAATGTCCCATATGGGACAATTACTACAATTTCAGAATCTCCTATTACAGAGGGAGTAATTTATGTTGGAAGTGATGACGGTCTTATTCATATTACAAAAAATGGTGGAAAATCATGGAAGAATATTTCTAATAGCATACCCCAAGATTTATGGGTTAGTAATGTATATGCTTCAAATCATGATGAGAAAGTTATATACGTTTCTCTTGATGGATATAGATGGGATAATTTTTCACCCTATCTTTTTAGAAGCAAAAATTATGGAAAAACATGGGAGTCTATAAGTTCAAATCTTCCAAACTCTCCTATAAACGTTGTGATAGAAGATAATCTGAATAAAAATATTTTATATATTGGAAATGATCATGGGGTATATATTTCATTAGATTATGGAAAAACCTGGGAACCATTTAATAAAGGTCTTACATCTGCAGCTGTACATGATCTAGTTATACAAGAAGATGAGCAGCATCTACTAGTAGGAACTCATGGAAGATCTATTTATTTAGCGGATATCTCTTTAATCCAGAATTTTAATCAAGATGAGCTATATAATGATTTTAAATTTTTTAAAATTAAAGATTTGATATTTTCTAGTAGGTGGGGTACAAAAAGGAGCACAGAAAAGGAATATATTTTACCAAATTTAGAGATACCTATTTATGCTAAATTTACTGATGAAATAGATTTTAAAATTAAAGATGAAAATTTAAAAACTATATATACAGATTCTTTTTTATTAAATAAAGGTTTTAACTTTCTGAATTACAGTTTATTAAAGAATAAGAATATAAACTCAGAAATTGACATTAAATCTCAAAATGGAAACTATTATTTAACTAAAGGTACCTATACAATATCTATAGAAAAGGGTGATACTGTAATAGAAAATCAATTTAGAATAAAATAGTTATTTCAACTTTTATAAGTTATTTTTACAAATTGAAAAAATTAGAAAATGTTAATTTCTATATTTAAATCTTCGATTGGTAAAAAATTACTGATGGCCTTGTCAGGTATTTTTTTAGTAGTCTTTTTAACTCAGCATTTCCTAATAAACATTACTTCTGTTTTTAGTGAAGAAATATTTAATTTTTTATCCCATTTTATGGGAAATAATCCCATAGTTCAATTTGTATTACAACCAATTTTAATATTTGGTGTAATATTCCATTTTGTTATGGGTTTTTATCTTGAGATTATAAATAGAAAATCAAGAGGAAGAGGTTATACTAGATATGCTGGTGGACAAAATGCCTCATGGATTTCTCGAAATATGATATTTAGTGGAGGTGTTGTTCTTTTATTTCTTTTTCTTCATTTCTATGATTTTTGGGTGCCAGAAATGAATTATAAATATGTTGAGGTTCTACCCATAGATCCTGATAGATATTATGAGGAACTAATTCATAAATTTGAAAGTCCAGTTAGAACTTCCATATATTCAGTTTCATTTATTTTTTTAGCATTACATTTACTTCATGGATTTAGTTCATCTTTCAAAACAATTGGGGTTAATTCAAAATACTATAAACTAATAAAGTCATTTACATTTATTTTTTCAATTTTTATCCCTTTAGGTTTTATATTTATTGCAATATTTCACAATTTAATGCATTAAATATGGGGCACAAAGTGGGGTACAATTAAATTTTAAGTTATATATTTGTATTATGGGATTATATTTGACAGAAAAACATATAAAATATAAAAACGGAAAGGAAGATGTAGTTTCTCCTTTTTTTATCTATCATCACAATAACAAGAGGACTAAAGTTTTTTGTAGTTTAAAAATTAAAAATAGTGATTGGTGTTTTGATAGTAAGAAAGTAAAATCATCTGATAAAGATTCTGGTAAAAAAAATAGACACATTAGATCGATTAAATCACAGTTAAATACAATTATTGATAATTATGATAAAGAAAATGAGGTTTTAACGCCTGAAAAATTAAGAACCGAGTTTGAGATCAATAAATTAACTAGATCTGAAATTAAAAAAATAAAAATAAATTCAATATTAAACTCCAAAATTCCAGATGGTCCATTATCCGAAAAATGGGAATCTCACAAGGGAAATATCAATTTAGTTAGTCCCTCGAATAAAAGAAATATTGACATTATTGTTGTAGGAACGGGTTTAGCAGGTGCTTCTGCTTCAGCAACTCTTGCAGAATTAGGTTATAATGTAAAAGCGTTTTGTTTTCAAGATTCTCCTAGAAGAGCACATTCTATAGCGGCACAAGGAGGTATCAATGCATCAAAAAACTACCAAGGTGATGGTGATTCAGACTACAGACTTTTTTATGATACAATAAAAGGTGGTGACTACAGATCTAGAGAGGCCAACGTTTACCGTCTTGCAGAAGTATCCGGAAATATTATTGACCAATGTGTAGCTCAGGGTGTTCCATTCGCAAGAGACTACGGTGGGTTACTAGACAACAGATCCTTTGGAGGGGTTCAAGTCTCAAGAACTTTTTATGCTAAGGGTCAAACAGGTCAGCAGTTACTGCTTGGAGCATATTCAGCAATGAATAGACAAATTGCAAGAGGTAAAATTGAAATGTTTAGTAGACATGAAATGATGGACCTTGTTAAGGTAGATGGAAAAGCAAGAGGAATAATAGCTAGAAATCATGTATCAGGTAAGCTAGAAAGATTTTCTGCACACGCTGTAGTAATTGCATCTGGAGGATATGGAAATATCTTTTATTTATCTACAAATGCAATGGGAAGTAATGTTACAGCTTCCTGGAAAATTCATAAGAAAGGAGCATATTTTGCAAATCCTTGTTTCACTCAAATTCATCCAACTTGTATACCTGTATCAGGAGATTATCAGTCTAAATTGACTTTGATGTCAGAGTCACTTAGAAATGATGGTAGAATATGGGTTCCAAAGGATTTGGCTGATGCTAAACTTGTTCAAGAAGGAAAATTGTCACCTCTTGATATAAAAGAAGATGACAGAGATTATTACCTCGAAAGAAGATATCCTGCATTTGGTAATTTAGTTCCCCGAGATATTGCCTCAAGAGCTGCGAAAGAAAGATGTGATAAAGGCTATGGAGTAAATAAAACAGGTGAAGCTGTTTATCTAGATTTTTCTCACTCAATCATTAGATATGGAAAGGAAAAAGCACTATTAAATGGCCAAGATGAAAATGATGAATCAGTAATAAATAAATTAGGGAAAGAGGTTATTAAGCAGAAATATGGAAATCTTTTTCAGATGTATGAAAAGATAGTTGATGAGGATCCATATGTTTTTCCTATGAAGATATACCCTGCAGTTCATTATACTATGGGCGGTGTATGGGTTGATTATAATTTAATGACCTCCATACCAGGTTGTTTTGCAATTGGAGAAGCTAATTTCTCTGATCATGGAGCCAACAGATTGGGTGCATCTGCATTAATGCAGGGACTAGCCGATGGGTATTTTGTTCTACCATATACAATAGGAGACTATTTATCTGATGATATTAGTACTGGAAAAATTAGTACTGAAACAAAGGAATTTGTTGAAAGCGAAAAAGGTGTTCAAGAACTTTTGACAAAATTAGTTAATAATAAAGGCAAAAACTCGGTTGATTATTACCATAAAAAGTTAGGTAAGATAATGTGGAATAAATGTGGGATGTCAAGAAATCAAAATGATTTAGTTGATGCTATTAATGAGATAAAGAAGTTAAGAACGGATTTCTATAATAATGTTAATGTAACTGGAAAAATAAATGAATATAACGAAGAACTTGCTAAAGCAGTAAGAGTTGCTGACTTTCTGGAACTAGGAGAATTATTTGCTAAAGATGCTCTTGAGAGAAATGAATCATGTGGAGGTCATTTTAGAGAAGAATACCAAACAAAAGATGGAGAGGCAATTAGAGATGATAAAAATTTCAAGTTTGTTTCTGCATGGGAATATGTTGGTGAACCCTCAAAGGCAAAGCTACATAGAGAAGAATTGAAATATGAGGAAATTGAAGTCAAGACTAGATCATATAAATAATTTTATGAAAAGAATATATTTAATTATTATAACTTTTTCCCTCTCTATTTGTTATTCTCAAAATAATATAAATAGCAGACAAATTCCTTCTGACATAAAAGTTATTACTAATCATTCTACAATTATTTTGGGTGAAAAGATAAATTATTCAGCTCAAGTTGGAACACAACCAATTTGGGATGAATCTGGTGATGTAATAGCTACATTACATTACACATATTATAAGAGGACTGATATTAATGATAACTCTAACAGACCCCTAGTCTTTTCTTTTAATGGAGGTCCTGGCTCAGCATCGATATGGATGCATATGGGATATACAGGTCCTTATAGTTTGATTATTGATGATGAAGGCTACCCTATCCAACCATATGGATATAAGACAAATCCATATTCAATTCTTGATGTCGCAGATATTGTTTTTGTTAATCCTATTAATATTGGTTTTTCAAGAATATTAAAAGATATGACTAAAGTTGAAGCATCAGAAAAGTTCTTTGGTGTTAATCAGGATATTAAATATTTAGCTGAGTGGATAAGTACTTTTGTATCAAGATCGGAAAGATGGAAATCTCCAAAATATCTGGTTGGTGAAAGCTATGGTGGTGTAAGGGTAATGGGATTAGCTCATGAGTTACAACAAAATCAATGGTTATATCTAAATGGAGTAGTACTTGTCTCTCCTGCTGATTATGAACTTCAAGACTATAATTATGCAAGAGGTGGTGGAAATATTGTTCAGCCAATTGTTGATTTTCCCTATTTTACAGCTACAGCATGGTACCATAAAAAACTTAGTGATGAACTTCAGAATAAAACTTTATCTGATGTAATTGAAATTTCTGAGAATTTTGCTTACTATGATTTACTCCCTTCAATTGCAAAGGGAGGATATTTAAATAAAAATTTGAAAGAAGACATTGCAAAAAAAATTGAATCCCTTACAGGAATAGGATACAATGTAATATTAGATAATAACCTAATAATAACAACTGGACTGTTTTGGAAAGAGTTGTTGAGGGAAGAGGGCTTCACAATAGGAAGGTTAGATTCTAGATATAAGGGAATCGATAGTAAAGACGGGGGAACTTATCCTGAATATCCACAAGAACTTAGTTCTTGGGACCATGCATTTACTCCTGCAATGAACTCTTACATTAGAGAAATTTTAAATTTTAAAACAGATATAAAGTACAATACATGGGCGAGAGATGAATTGTCAGTTAGACCATGGAATACAGAGAATGTAAATATTAGAAGAAGGTTTAGAGAAGCAATTGCTGAAAACCCTTTTTTAAATGTTTTAATTCAGTCTGGTTATTATGATGGAGCAACAACATTTTCAGCAGCAAAATATACGATTCAACAAGTTGACCCTTCAGGAAAACTTAAAGAAAGGTTTACATTTAAAGGATATGAAAGTGGTCACATGATGTACTTAAGAAGAGAAGATCTACAAAAATCAAATCAAGATCTAAGGGATTTCATAAAAAAAACAGTAACAAATAATTTACCTGCAAAATATTAATATGAAACTTAAGCTTAAAATATGGAGGCAGGAAAATGTTGATACTAAGGGAGGGTTCACCAATTATGAAATTGATGATATAACTCCTGATATGTCTTTTCTTGAAATGCTCGATGTACTAAATCAAAGGTTAATAAATGAAAATATTGATCCAATTTCTTTTGACCACGATTGTCGTGAGGGGATTTGTGGTAGTTGTTCTTTATTTATTAATGGAAGAGCACATGGGCCTGATAAGGGAATAACCACTTGTCAACTTCACATGAGAAAATTTAAAGATGGTGATTCGATAGTTGTTGAGCCTTTTAGAGCTAAATCTTTCCCTATTATTAAGGATTTAGTTGTTGACAGATCTGCCTTTGACAGAATCCAACATTCAGGTGGTTATATTAGTATAAACACATCAGGTAATACTCAGGATGCTAATACTACACCTATAAGAAAGGAAGATGCAGATAATGCATTTGACGCTGCAACTTGTATTGGTTGTGGAGCATGTGTAGCAACTTGTAAAAATGCATCAGCTATGTTATATGTTTCAGCAAAAGTTTCTCAATTTTCATATCTTCCTCAAGGACAAGTTGAAGCAAAAGAAAGAGTTCTTAATATGGTTAAACAAATGGATGAAGAGGGTTTTGGTAATTGCACTAATACAGGTGCATGTGAGGTTGAGTGTCCAAAGGGTATATCAATAAAGAACATTGCTAAAATGAATAGAGAGTTTTATAAAGCTAAAATTTAATTATTTAGAGTCTAATATCATTCTGATAAAAGTACTTTCTGTTTGACTCCCAAACCACCTTCCAACAACTACCATGTTTTCGTCCGGAATTATAATTACTTTATTACCTCCAAAACCACTTCCATAAAAAATATTAGTTGGGACATTTTTCCAATCAGTGGTTTCATAATCTTCACCTTTTTCAGAATTAATCCACCACATATATCCATATTCAGGATTAGTTTTTGAGGGTGTAATAGATTTCTCTATCCATTCTTTAGAAATAATTCTTTGCCCATTCCACATTCCCTTGTTTAAATAAAGGAGACCAAATCTTGCATGGTCCTCAGAGCTAATGAATATTCCTCCACCGTTGTGACCTCCTCCTGATACAGATTGAATCATCAAACCATCAACGTTTACCCAAGAATTCTCATAACCATACCATCTCCAAGTATCAGATGCTCCAATTGGATCCATAATTGACTTTTTTAAAACCTTTGGTAATGACTCCCTAAAAACATGCAAAAGTGAATATGCCAATACATTAACCCTTACATCATTATATTTATAGTAGGTTCCTGGCTCTTTCTGTGGTTCTGATCTCCAGTCATCTATAGTTTTACTTATATCTGGCCTGTCTTCCCAATCATTAATCCCCCACAAACTTCCCTTCCAACCAGAAGATTGGTTAAGTAAATGCTCCCATGTTATTCTAGAATTTTTATTTCCATCGTAAGTTTTATCCCATATATATTCTGACACAAAATCCTTTTCTGAATTTATAAGATCATTATCAACTGCAATACCTGTTGTAGCGGAAAGATAACTTTTTGTCACACTAAATGTCATATCAACTCTACTCGTGTCTCCCCATGAAGCAATTATATATCCATCTTTAATTATTAATCCATTAGTGTTACCTCTTTTTTTTGTTGGCCCTTTTATACTGTGGTATGGTTCTGCTGAAAATCCTTTTAATATTTCAACTCTTAAATCCTTATCTCCATTATTTTGATTTTTAATAACATAATTTATTGCATCATTAATTTTATCTTCATCATACCCAAGCTCAGATGGAGATTTAGTTTCCCACTCACCTTTTTCAGGAAAATAATTTGTCTGTGTATAGATTATATTAATCGATAGCATGAAAATAATTAAGCAGTAATTCTTCATATTTATTTGTTTATTGAGTCTAACGGTGAAATTAGAGAATTTAAATTAAAGGTTTCATTGAGGTCCCAATTTGCCCTAACATCAATTTCACCTTTACTATAATAAACCGGTTCCGGTTGTATTTTGTTTAAATAATTTCCTGTATCCCACTGATTATTTTCATTTAAATCTTCAATTAATCTGAATGAATATTTACCAGGCTTGATAAGATCAAAACTATAAGTGGAATTTTGAAAAACATTATTATACTCTCTTATAATGTCTCCATTATTATCAATAAGATGAAGTATATATTTTGAATCATTATTTCTAACTATATCTAGATATATATTTCCATAGTCTTCTAGAGTTTGAGTTATAACCTTATACTGTAATGAGTCATTTATATTACCTCTTATATCTACAATTGCATTTGGATATAAATTGATACTGTATTCATCAGAGGGTGATGCCTCAAATATAATATCAATTTCCTCTTCATAGTTATTGATTTTAGTTTTAAATTCTACTAATAAAGAGTCAATATCTCTGATATTTATTAAAGAATCAACAATCTTATGAATAGGAATATTATATGATAATTTGAATGAGTCTTTAAGATGTAAAATATTTGTAGTTTTTGAGGAGATTCTAAGGGAATCAATTAAAGTGTCTCTTTCTCTGTCAAACTTTACAGTTGTGAGCTTAATAGTATCTTTTTCTATCAAATTAAAATTTAAAGAATCAAAACTGTTTCTTGAAAGCCAAAGGTTTAATGTATCTGTTTCCTTTTCTTTTAAAAAAGTATAACTAACACTATCAGGAATTTTGGAAATTAACTCAATTCTATCTAATTTCAATTTTCCAAAATATCCAAATCCAATTTTCTCACTATTAATAAACTCAGGCTTATCCCAAACTAATTCTGTATCTTCCTTGAATAACTTGAAATCAATTATTGAATCTTTTGGTAAAGTTATTAAAGAATCAATAAATCCAATTTTCTCAAAAAATGGATCAAATAGATAATCATTATTTAAGTCTTTTAATGCAATAATTAAATATCTTCCTTCTTTAACATTTTGAAACTTATAAGAAGTTGAGTCTAATGTATTTGATATATAGGTTGGTTTATTTTTAAAAATAATAGAATCTTCATGGATTGAGTCAATTCTATATAGTTGCATTGAAATATAAGTATTAGATTCTCTTTCAAATGCATCAGAAACTAATCCGGTTACATATAATGAATCAAGTGTTTCTCCAGTTGAAAAGGTATAATTAAAAAAAGTAAGTACATTATTTTCATTATTATCCTTAATGCTATTCCCAAAATTTATTGAGTAAGTAGTCTCAGATTCTAAAGAATCAATAAATTTTATAAACACTTTTTTAGTTACACCTGAGAGAGGCTTGATTTCATAGGCATTGTTATCTATTGGAGGTGAAATAATTAATTGATCCTGAACTTTGTCAAGATTTATCCACTCATCAAAAGTAAGTTTAATCTCCTCTGAATCAAAATTCGTTGAATTTAATTTTGGATTAGCGTTAACTAAAACTGGAGGGATAGAGTCCTTTGGTCCACCTGTTGGACTAGCTCTTTTTGCACAACCATTTATTATAAGGGTTGATAATAAAAAGTAGATTAGATTTCTCATTTAATTAATTCATTACAAATTAACGTATTTAAAATACTAAAAAGAACTATTTTTGCAATATACTGATGGATAACGACTCACTTAAAAAAATCATTTCACATTCTAAAGAATATGGTTTCATATTTCCTTCAAGTGAGATTTATGAGGGATTAAATGCAATATATGATTATGCACATAATGGTGCGTTGCTAAAAAACAATATAAGAGAGTATTGGTGGAGATCTATGGTTCAGCTTAATGAAAATATTGTAGGTATAGACTCAGCAATATTTATGCATCCAAAAACTTGGGCTGCATCGGGTCATGTAGATGCTTTCAATGATCCTCTCATAGACAATAAGGATTCGAAGAAAAGATATAGAGCTGATGTTTTGATCGAAGAATTTATAGAAAAACTAAAATCTAAAATTCAAAAAGAAGTTCAAAAAGCTGAAAAAAGATTTAAAGAAAAATTTGATAAAAATCAGTTCCTTGATACTAGTCCTAAAGTTTTAGAAATTCAAAAAAAGATTGATGAAGTTAAAGCTAGAATGGTCTCCGCATTTGAAAAAGATGATCTGCAAGAAGTAAAAAAAATAATTGACGATATGGAAATTAAATGTCAGATTTCAGGAACTTGTAATTGGACGGAAGTCAGACACTTTAATCTAATGTTTAGCACGAAGTTAGGAGCATCAGAAGAGTCAAGTATGGATTTATATTTAAGACCTGAAACTGCTCAAGGAATTTTCTTAAACTATTTAAATGTTCAAAAGACCTCAAGAATGAAAATCCCTTTTGGAATTGCTCAGACTGGTAAGGCCTTTAGAAATGAAATTGTTGCCAGACAATTTATCTTTAGAATGAGAGAATTTGAGCAGATGGAGATGCAATTTTTCATTAAACCTGGAACCCAGGAAAATTGGTTTAATCATTGGAAAGATAAAAGACTTAGCTGGCATTTAAATTTAGGTATTGATCCAAGTTTATTTAGATACCATGATCATGATAAACTTGCACATTATGCTGACGCTGCATGCGATATTG
Source organism: uncultured Bacteroidota bacterium (assembly GCA_902577515.1). Lineage (GTDB taxonomy): Bacteria > Bacteroidota > Bacteroidia > Flavobacteriales > Flavobacteriaceae > Marisimplicoccus. The sequence goes on from CACGZJ010000009.1 coordinate 46,053, forward strand.
AGTTTAATTTTCCATTTGGGTTTAAAGAACTTGAAGGTATTCATTCAAGAACTGATTTCGATCTTAAAAGCCACGAGGAGCTTTCAGGTAAGAAAATTCAATATTTTGATCCTGAATTAGATAAGAACTATACACCATATGTTCTTGAGACATCTATTGGTTTAGATAGAATGTTTCTTGCAATTATATCTAACTCATTTAAAGTAGAAACCCTAGAAGATGGATCTACAAGAAATGTTATGAGTATACCTAAGCAAATTGCTCCAAACAAATTAGCAGTTCTTCCACTACTCAAAAAAGATGGACTTCCAGAATATGCTAGAAAAGTTATGAATGAGTTTAGTCATGAGATTAATCTTGTTTATGATGAAAAAGATGCAATTGGAAGAAGATATAGAAGACAAGATGCAATCGGGACTCCATATTGTATTACGATTGATCACCAAACAATTGAAGATGATTCATTCACAATAAGAGATAGGGACTCAATGGAACAAAAAAGAATAAACATAGAAGATTTAAAATCTATTGTTGATAGTGAATTAAAACTTAAAAGTTTATTAAAAAAACTTTAATTGAATATTATTAGTTATAACGTAAATGGCATAAGAGCCGCAATAAATAAAGGATTTGTTGACTGGCTAAAAAGAGAATCTCCTGATGTCATATGTCTTCAAGAAATAAAAGCAAATAAAGAACAAGTTGAGGTTTCTGAAATCGAAAACTTAGGATATAACACATTCTGGTTTTCAGCTCAAAAAAAGGGCTATAGTGGCGTTGCAATATTTTCAAAACAAAAACCTAATCATGTTGAATATGGTTCAGGGATTGATTATATGGACTATGAGGGCAGAATCATTAGACTTGATTTTGATAAGGTATCTATAATAAGTTTATATCTTCCATCAGGAACAAATCTAGATAGACTTGATTTTAAGTTTAAATTTATGGATGACTTTAAAGACTATATCTATGAGTTAAATAATGAAATAAAAAATTTAGTTATTTGTGGTGATTATAATATTTGTCATAAAGCTATTGATATTCATGACCCTATAAGGAATAAGAATGTTTCAGGTTTTTTACCAGAGGAAAGAGAATGGTTAGATAGCTTTATTGGAGATAAATTTACTGACTCATTTCGCTATCTAAACTCATCACCACATAAATATAGTTGGTGGAGTTATAGAGCAAACTCAAGAGCTAATAATAAAGGATGGAGAATTGATTATAATATGGTCTCAAAATCAATTGAAGATAGTATAGTTAATGCATCTATTTTAAGTGATGTTAACCATTCTGATCATTGTCCAATTAAGCTGGAGTTATCTATTTAGTTAATAAGCTTTAGGGCTTCATCAATATATACAAGTACATCTGGAGAAACTCCAGCCCTTCCAAGATCTATATCTCTTTCTCCTAGCCTTGTTATTATTAATTTTTTTTCTGGAATCATAATTACATACTGCCCTTGGTGACCGCTCATCAGAGATATTTTCAAATCCTTATAGTCAGATAGCCAAACTCCAATCCCATATTCTTTAAAATCATCTAAATACGGCTTTGTAGATTTTTGAATAAATGCTGAATCAATAATCTGACTGCCACTCCAACTCCCATTATCAATATATAGTTTGCCAAGTCTAGAAAAATCTCTTGCATTTGAATGTAAACAGCAGAATGATTTTAAATTTCCTGATTCTTTACTATCTATTTGCCAATATGCATCATTGTCGGGACTAATCTTTGACCATAATTCTTTTTCAAAATAATCTTGTATTTTCATACCCGTTGCTTTTTCAATAACCATTGATAAAATTTGTGTATTACCACTTGAATAAAGATAGGTTTTCCCAGGTTCATCAATGAATTTTTGGTCTAACATCAACTTAACAAGATCTTCATAGAAGTACTGTTTTGCAACTGGGCTAAAAGGATTTGATGTACCTTCATCCCAATCTATGCCTGAGGTCATTGCAGCTAAATCGATAATTTTGACATCATTAGCAAACTCTCCTTTTAATTCTGGAATATAATCAATCACTTTATCCTCAAGGCTATTAATATAACCTTGCTCTAAGGCCTTGGCCATCATTAATGATACAGGGGTCTTAGCCATAGACATAGAATTAGTTGATGAGTTAACTGAATAACCTTCATAATATTTCTCGCCAATAATTGTATCATTATGAATAACAATGTAGGCAGCAGTTCTCATTTTTTTATTATAATCCTCAAACTCTGAGGAAAAATTAGTAGTCTTATCCTTATTTTCTGCCCATGGTGATTTTTCTATTGGAGATTTAATCGTCTCATAATTAAAGTATTTTAAGTCATCTATAAATACTGTAGATTCTCCATTTAGGTAAACAATTCTAATACCCCTAGCAAAATACTCTAGATTGAAAGTGTAAATTAATGCAAATATAACCGACACAGTTATTACTAAAATTTTAATTTTTTTCATTTTTTATCAATTTGTGAATCTACTATCTCAGATAAAGATTGTTGTTGATCAGTATAGTCTTCATCTTCCTTTTTTACTCTTTTAATTGATCCTTGAATCATAATAAGCATGGAGGCAATAATAATTACTAGCAGAACTTTTTCATCAATAATATTACTCTTTTGAATGTCATAGTCGGAAATACTTAAAAATAAAAGTATAGTTATTAATCCCCTAGGAGAAAAATATAGAAGAGGTTTTGATTCTTCATCATTTAATACAAGAGTTAAATAAAAATATCTAATACCATACATAATTAATAAAACAGTTGCACCAATTATATATGGTTCGAGCTCAACAAAACTTTCAAGAGGTATTGAGAACCCAAAGAATAAAAAGAAGAAGGTTCTAACTAAAAATGTTGATTCAGCTGTCAATAAATGAAATTCATGTAAGTCAGACTTTTTAATATCATCAGTTTTTATATATTTTTTTAAACTCTTTGGGATAAGGTTTGTAAAATTTGATAAAAAAATTCCAAAAATAAATATTAAGACTAATGATGGAAGTTTTAAAAAATCTTTTCCAATTTCATATGCTAAAATTAATAAAGCTAGAATAAGAAAAAACTTTACATGATGCTCAATTCTTTGGATCAACTGAAATAAAAGATATGTTATAACAATTGAAATACCTATAATTAAGAAAATCTGTCCTATTAATGTAAATATTGGTTCAAGCCCAATAAATGCTTCTCCCTTCTCTGCCTGTCTAATACAATAGTAAAAAATCATAATACCAAGAATATCTGAGAATGTTGATTCATAAACAACAAACTCCTTATTACTAGTTATTAACCCAGTTGCTGATGGAATTGCTACTGCGCTACTAATTATTGATAAAGGAATAGCATATATAACAGCTGTCGAATATTCTAATCCTATAACTTGATTAAAGAAAATACTGACTAGCACAATATTGATAATTAGGATAACCAATGCAGCTAAAAACCCTTTAATTATAATCTGTGCCTTTTCTTTCTTTATCTCTAATTCAAGTGCAGCCTCGAGAACAATTAAGATTAATCCTATTGTGCCCAATACGGGAACAAGACTATCAAGAAACTCAAAATTGCTATAACCGGAGTATGAGGAAAAGAACCTTAATATTATACCTGTTAGAACAAGTAGTATTACTGATGGAAATTTTGTCCTCCTTGCAAAAATATCAAACAGGTATGAAAATATTATTAATAAGGGTAGTACAATTAATATTGACCCAACATCCATAAAAGCTAATTTAATGAAATAAATCCTATATGTAATTTTTCAGTTTTATATTTGTATAAAGTATTGAGCATTTACTATGATTATTGAGAATATAGATAAAGAAATAACTTTGTGTTATACATCTAAAATTGATGATAATTCTGGTAATTTTTTCTTAGATGTAGATTTAAAATATATTCAATTTCATTTCTGCATAGATGGTAATGCTTCATTTAGCTATAACAATGACTCATATAAATTAAATTTAGACGGTAATAAGTTTTTGACTCTTTATAATCCTTCAAAAAATATACCAATTAATTGTAAAATTTCTCCAAAAACTAAACTAGTGAGTTTATTAATTTCCATTAATAAATTTCATAGTCTTTTTTCTGATTCAGCAAGTTCTATCTCTTTCATTTCAGATGATAACCTTAATAAAAAATATTATAAAGAGGATTCTATTCCAAATAAAACATTGACTGTATTAAATCAAATTTTAAATGAAAATCTAAATAAGAATATCAAAAAAATATATTTTAATGGAAAAGTTTTAGAGCTTTTAAGTATTCTATATAATACATCTAATGAAGTTGATCTTGATCAATGCCCATTTCTTGCTGATGATAAGAATATTGCCAAGATCAAAAGGGCTAAAGAAATTATTCTTCAAAGTATTGATAACCCCCCTGGATTAAATGAATTAGCTACTAAAGTAGAAATTCCTTTGAAAAATTTAAAAACAGGGTTTAAACAACTGTATGGAAATACTGTCTATGGTTTTCTATCTGAATATAAAATGACAAAAGCTAGTCAAATGTTATCAAGTAAAAATTATAATGTAAATGAAGTTTCACAACACTTAGGCTATTCCTCAGCTAGTCATTTTATTTATGCATTCAAAAAAAGATTTGGCATCACACCAAAGAAATATCTAAAATAAATAATAAAAAAAGTATATCCATCTTAACTAATGGATATACTTTTTTAAACAAATTAGTTTAGAAATTTGTTATCCCCTCATTGGGCTGATATTCATAATTGAATGTATAATATCTAGACTCATCAGTGAATGCGTCAGGGCTTTCAGGTGCATCTTTGTAATAACTTAAAATCTCCATTTTAGCATATTTACCATCAAAAGTTCTAAATACTAATATTTTTCCTGGTGTTGGAGAGATTATATTAACAGGAGGTCCTTGATATGTATACCATCCATTGCCTCCTCCAGATGGAATAGCATATCCAGATGTGGAGTCTTGACTTAATGATTGTAAATCAACTTCGACAACTGACAACATAGTCCCACTTGCAATATATACTGCAGCGTTCCCTGTTCTAGATGGTTCATCTATAGTTCCAAGAGATTCCCCTCCGTTAACAATTATATCAGTTCCTCTAAATGCAACATCCCAATCTGTTTCACTAGTTGTGATTTGTCCGGTTGAAAAATTGAATTTTGTGAATTCGCCTGATATTGGTGTAAACTGACCAGTTCTAGGATTAACTCCTCCATTTTGAGGCGCATAAAGATTTTCAAAACTTTCTGATACAATATCTAAAAGCTGAACTTCATCATCTTTACTACATGATGAAAGTATTAGTGATAATAAAGTAATATAGGTAATTGTTTTTCTCATAATTTTAAGATTTGATTGTTTAAATTGATATTATAATTTTTGAATAAACTATTCTCCCTGGGTTATTTGGCAGATTTTGAGGATCTGAATAATCAAATAAGTTATCTGATCCCATGGTGAAAGTGTAGTTTTTAATTTTTTTGGAGATTGATAAATCGGATATTATGAAAGGATTGACAAATTGATCATAATTATCTAGAATATCATTCCCATTATTATCCATTAAGCCGAATCTGCTTCTATATTTTGACTTAAAATAGATTTGAAAATTATTTTTTGAAGATATAGTAATTTTTGAATTTATGTTATGTTTTGAACGATTGTATAATCCAAAATAATCATTTGATTCAATTCTAAAAGAAGAACTTCTTGGACTGATTCTTGCATAAACCTCACCATTTTCAATTCTATTTACTGCATCATTATCCTTTGCGTCAAGATACTGATAGCCTATTGCAAAATCGATATTATCTTTTACCTTAAATGTTGAATTTACCTCTAGACCTTGGGTGTAAACTTTATTTAGATTGTAATAACTAAAAATATTTTGGCCATTGATTTTTGTGGCAATTATTTTATAATCAATAAGATTCTTAATTTGATTTCTAAATAAATTTATATCAACATTGATTCTATTATTTGGTTTATAATTTAAACCTAGATTGAAGCTTAATGATGTTTCAGGTTTTAGGTTTCCATTAAATTCCTCTTCAGAAATTATCAAATTTGCAATTTGATTTAAATCTTGAAGATTAGATATTATTTCTTTAGCAGCATTAAATCCAATTACTGAATATCCAGATGTTGAATTGGAAAAGTTAAAATATAATTCTCTAAAGTCAGGGGTTTTAAAACCTTTCCCAAAAGATAATTTAATTGAAACATTATCATTTAATTTAGTTCTTAATGCAGCTCTTGGGCTAAATACAGACTGATATTGGTTATGCTTATCCAATCTGGCTCCAAATATATAATTAGTATTTTCAAAGACAAAGCCTTCATACTGAATGAAGTAATTTGTTGAATTTTGAGAAACATTATTATCAAAAAAATTATTTCTGCTTAACAATTCATTACTGTAGCCAATGCCAAATGTTAGTTTATTTTCTTCATTTAAACCAAAAATTGATCTTAGCTCTGTTTTGTAAAGTGATTGATCAAAAAAAGATTCTTCATAGTTAAAATTATTAGACTTTAGTTCTTCATCATTTTTATAATTAGTAAAATAATTATCTATAATTACCATAAGTCTATCATTACTTGAATATTTAATTGAGGTATTTAAGCTAAATTCATTGGTAATGTTATCACCATAAGTATTATCGTTCAATTTAAAGTCTTGATTCTCTATATATCCTCTAATAGATGAGAAAACTGTCCATTTCTTATTATTGTAATTATATCTTATGAATCCTGTATACCTGTTATAAGGCTCAACAGTATTCATAAGATCATTCTCTATAAGGTCGTATCCATCACTACTAAGAGAATTTAAATAAACATTAAACCGATGATTATGATTAACAATTGTTCCAAGATTTAACGATAGATCATTTGTGTTATAGGATGAATATTTATAGTTAGAATTAAATGATAGATCTTTTTGTGCTTCAGATGTAATTAAATTAATAACTCCACCAATTGCATCAGTACCATATAAGCTTGATGAGCTGCCTTTTATAATCTCAATTTTTTCAATATTTCCAACAGATATCCTATCTAAATCAAGAGTTCCTGATTGTCTTCCAATTAATGGGTAACCATCAATCAATAACAATGTATATTCAGAGTCTAGCCCTTGCATTTGAACTCCATTACTTCCTCCAAAATCAGGAACGATAAAAATTCCAATCTGATCATCTAAAATCTCGGTTAAACTGCTTGAGTTACTCTTTATTATTTCTTCTTTTGAAATAAGTTTGGCTGGAAGTGGCAGGGTCGAAAGTTGCCTTAAAGTTTTCGTAGCAGAGATAATTACTTCATCTAAAATGTTGGTATTAAGAGTATCAAAAGTCTGTTGTGCTTTAAGTATTTGAAAAAAGCAAACACAAGCAACTAGAAGTGTTAGTTTTAAAGTTCTCAACAAGTAATTTTTGAATGCAAATGTAATGTCATAAAGTTCATAATAATAACATTTAAGGTTTTAAAAATATAGCTGAAAGTTCCCTATTTTATTGAATTTGTTAAAAAATCGTTAATATAAAATATCAATATAGGTCCCTACATTTTTTATTCTATTATCCTTGAATTTAAATTATCTTCTAAGACAGGACATGAATCATATCTGCCAAAAATCATATATCTAGTTTTAGCAACTAGGTCATAAACTAAATCAGAAAAAAACGAGGGTAGTATGAAAATTAGAACTCTGATTAAAAATAAAGTTTTTACTTTTTTTAAAATGTAATAAACAGCTCTACTTTTTTGTAAAATATCACCATTTTTGAGAATTAAAGCTACGGAGTCTACTTTAGTAACTTGAGGATAGTTTTTTATTGTATAATTACTTTGCAAAGTAGTTGCTTTAAAATTTAAACTCGTGTCTTTTTTCAGTATAAAACGCATAAAGAAATTACAAAGAACACAAATTCCATCATAGATAATAATTTCATTTTCTTGATTCATAATAAATCTAAAGTAAAAGAAATTTTAATTCATAAAAAACTAAAATCGATATTCAAACCCAGCATAAATTCCAAAGGGATGACCTGGTCTTAATCCAGCAGGAACTCTAGAAACTGCATAATCTTTATCAAAAAGGTTTAATATTTTCGATCTAAATGTAATATCTGAGCTTAAGTTATATCTAAAGGATATGTCGAAAATTAAATAGGAAGGTATCTCAACTGAACCATTTGCAATAGTTGAAAATTTTCCATTATAATTTCCGCTTAAATTAATTTCATATTTATCAGCTTGAAAGCTGATTGAAGAATTTAATTGATGTTTTGGTATATATGGAATCCTATCACCATCACTAACTTCTCCCCAGATATCTTGAGTACTTCCAAAATCACTTAGAAATTTTGCATTTGTAAGAGTATAGGAAAGCGAAAAAGGAACAGAAACTTTATTGTTTTCTAATAAATTTGTTCTTAATAAAAATTCAAGTCCGTTTACTAAAGCTTTACCAGCATTAAATGGATCGAGCTCTCCAAAACCACCTGTAGCTGCTAAGTCATTTCCAAGTAAGTTAGAGTAATTATTTTGAAAGAAAATTATTTCAGAGTTAACATTATTAACTGAAAGTCTAGCTCCTAGTTCAGTATTTAAGCTCTGCTCAGCTTTTTGACCATCTGAGTTTCCAGGAGGTGAATACCCTTTATGAATTCCTCCAAATATTGAAACTTTGTTCTTGAGATTATAATTCACACCAATACCCGGGATTAAAACAGAAACATTATTTTCTCTAGATGATAAATCACTTTTATTTCTTGACGGATTAGATTTACCCCAATCATCCCTTTCTAATTTTATGGATTCATATCTTATCCCTGGTGTTATTGTGAAACCTTTGTGTTTGTATTTATACATTACATAAGATGCAAAGGAGTTAGCTGAACTAACTCTATTGCCTTGTGAACCTTTTTCGCCATATTTATCTATAGTTATTACTCCATAATTCATTGTGTAGATATCTTCCCATTGAAATCTATCTTCTTCATCATAATGAAGTCTTAGGCCAATTTCTAAATCATTGAAAGAGTTATTTTTTCCATACCAATGATAGTCTATTTTTGTTTGAATACCTTGTGAAACATATTCTCTATTATTAGCCTTTACTTTCAAGAAATTGTTAGCTTCAGATAGTTCACCTTTAACAAAGGCTATATGTCCAGGATATATATCTGGATTTGAAATAACTTTTGAAATTTTTTGTGATTTACCATTATGAACAATATCATCAAGTTTATACCAATTTCTTTTAAATCCATTATGGTATAAAGTTGAGGTAATATTAAATTTTTCTGAAATTTTAATCTCATGTGTTATAAGATATTGAGTGTGCTCAGCATCCATTTTATCTTTTCCAGATCCAATGTATCTATGAAAAGGTGTTTTTTTAAAATCTGAATCAGTCAAGCCAAGGTATGTTTCATTTGATACTTCATCATAATAGTGAAATTTCAATTCTAAACTTTGATTAATTGTTGCATCTTTTGATGAATTAAATCTAACTTTTGAGGTTATTTCATTGATATCGAAACCTGTATTTAATTTTTCGCCTAAGTCTTTAAATCCATTTGAGTTATAATTTAAAAATTCAATCATGTATCCAAAATTTTCATTGCTACTTCCGATTGTTGAATAAGTTTGACCTGAATTAAAGCTTCCATAACTGCTAGATATCTTTCCCTGAAATGATTTTGGTATTTCAGTAGAAACAAAATTTATTGCTCCACCAGTTGTATACGGTCCATATTGAATTTGACTACTTCCTTTTAAAACCTCAACTGCTTGCATTCTTGCAACTGAGGGAAAATAATATGCAGAAGATGCGCTGTAAGGTGCGGGAGAAATTAAAATACCATCTTCCATTATTGCAATTTTTGAACTTCTTTCCGGAGATGTACCCCTAATGCTTATGTTAGGGCGTAAGCCAAAACCATCCTCCTCATAAAAATTAATACCTGCTATTTTATTTAATGCTCTATTTATATCAGTGTAGTTAAAATCTGCTAATTCATCTGTGGAAAGATAATATGCAGCACCTGTTCTGTTTCTTGCTACAAACTTGTTGCCAAGAATTGTATTTGATTTAATGATTACTTCATCTAATGCAGTTATAGAATCAATTCTTGTTTGAATTTGTTCTTGACTTTGTGAGTTTAGCAATAATGAAGAAATTAACGTTAGGGTGTATAATATTTTTTTCATAATTTTCAGTGTGTTTAATTCTAATTA
>CACGZJ010000010.1 GCA_902577515.1 uncultured Bacteroidota bacterium
TCTCTGTTTTAGTCTCAAAAATAATTGCTGCTTCTTTCACAATATAACTCTCAACTCTATGTTTAAAGCAAAAATTATCAAAGTCTTTAGCTACTGCAGGGTGAATTATTGAATTTAGAGACTTAAGTTTATCTTTATCGTTAAAAACTATATTAGAAACTAATTTTGAATTAAGTTCATTTTCATTATAAATATCTTCTCCAAATAGTTGTTTTATTGAGTATATTATTTTTTTATCTGAACCTATTAATTCTTTTGCAGATTCATCAGCATTGTAGGTGCTTATACCAATTTTTTTAAAGATTTCTAAAACACTAGATTTACCAGATCCAATTCCTCCGGTTAATCCGATAACTTTCATTATGAATTTAATTTATCAATGATTTCTTGACTTACACCAACACTTGAAAAACCACCATCATTATAAATATTTTGAAGAGTAACCCTTTTTGTGTAATCAGAGAAAAGCGATACGGTTAGATTAGCACAATCTTCAGCGGTAGCATTACCAAGTGGTGAGGCTAAATCAGCATATTTAAGAAAATCATCTAATCCTTTTACTCCCTTTCCAGCAGTGGTTAAAGTTGGTGATTGAGATATTGTGTTTACTCTAACATTTTTTTCTTTACCAAAGAAATAGCCAAAACTTCTTGCAATTGATTCTAAATATGCCTTATTATCAGCCATATCGTTATAATTTGGAAAAGTCCTTTGTGCAGCTATATATGTTAAAGCAACAATACTACCCCACTCGTTCATTGCATCTAATTTAAGTAGCGATTGCATGAGTTTATGGAAAGATACTGCAGAGACATCCCAACCTTTAGCTAGCCAATCATAATTTAAATTAGTGTAGTGTTTACCTTTTCTAACATTAACAGACATTCCAATCGAATGAAGTACAAAATCTAATCTTCCGTTAAACTTTTCAGTAGCATGAGAAATTAACTTTTCTAAATCTTCTAAATTGGTTGCATCAGCAGGAATTATTTCAGAATTAGTTTTTTCAGCTAGTTCATTTATTGTCCCCATCCTTATAGATACAGGTGCATTAGTAAGGATAAATTCACCTCCTTCTTCATATACCCTTTCAGCAGTTTTCCATGCAATAGAACTATCATCTAGTGCACCAAAAACTATACCTTTTTTACCTTTTAAAATATTATTTACCATATTGTAAATATAGTTTAATTCAATAACTCATTAGCGAGTTCATTTGCTGATTTGTTTGATTTATCTCCTGATAACATTTCTGCTATTTCTTTTACTCTTTCTTTATCTTCAAGTAATTTTATATCAGTTATAATTTTATTTTCAACTTCTTTTTTAAATACCTTGTAGTGAAAATCTCCTTTTGATGCAACTTGAGGTGTATGTGTTATAACTATTACTTGCATGTTTTTTGACATTTGATCCATTAAATCTGCAACTTTTGAGGATACTGATCCTGATATACCAGTATCAATTTCATCAAAAATTATAGTTGATAATCTAATATAGTTTGATAAAATTGATTTAATTGAAAGCATTATTCTTGACACCTCACCACCAGAGGCTATGTTTCTTAGATCACTATATTTATCACCTTTGTTTGACTTAAGTAAAAATTTACCTTCACTAAATCCATTTTTTTGAATTGATTCTGTTTTTGACAAATCAATTTTTATTTCTGAATTATTCATTCCTAATTCAGAAAGATTTTGATTTAATAATTTCTCAAAATCATTCTTAACAGAATATCTTTTTTCATGAATAATATTAGCCCTAGAAACAAGATCCTTTAATAAAATATCTTTTGAAGATTTTAAATCTTTAATTTCTTGATCAATGTCTTGATGCCCATCGACAACCAATATTAGGTTCTCCTTTATTTTAATTAATTCATCTATTGATGATACTCTATGTTTATTTTGTAATGTATAGATTTTATCAAGATTTCCTCGTAATTTATTTATATCTTCTTCTGAGTTAGAGAGATCATTAAGTATTGATTGAGAGTCATCAATCATATCATTTAGACTTTGAATTATGGAACTAAGGCTATCTGCCAAAGAGTTAATTCGATTAGAAGATCCTGAGACTTTGTTTAGCTTTCTTACAATATTTGAGAGTTTTTCTGAGATTCCTATATGCTCTGAATTAAACTCTTCATTTATTAGAGATAAGGCTTCTTTAATATCATCTACGTTATCTGCCTCCTTAACTTTGTTCTCTATATCTTCTAGGTCAATATTATCAAGATCAATACTATTAAATTCATTTAATAAGTAATTATTATAATCAAGATCTGAGTCAAGAGTATCTCTTTGTATTTCTTTTTCTTGAATTTTTTTCTCTAAGGCCATTAAAGACTTAAAATCATTTGAATAAGTATTGAAATTAATTGTGTTATTTGATAAAGAATCAAGAATTAAAAAAATAAAGTTTGTATCTAGTATATTGAGATTATTAAACTGAGAATGAATATCCAGTAAAGAATTTGTTAAACCTGATAATTGGTCTAGCCTTACAGGTGTATCATTAACAAATGCTCTTGATTTACCACTTTGATTAACCTCTCTTCTAATTATTGTCTGATTATCAAAATCTAAATCATTATCTGAAAAAAATACTTCAAGATTTTGACCTTTAAGGTCAAAAGTTGCTTCAACAAAGCACTTTTTATCTTTATTGATAATTTTTGTATTGTCAACTCTGGAGCCAAGAACAAGTGATAATCCTCCCAATAGAATTGACTTTCCAGCTCCCGTTTCTCCAGTGATTGAAGTCATACCATTTTCAAATGATATTTCGACATTATCAATTAGAGCGTAATTACTTATTCTTAATTTTTTTAACATTCTTGTAAATAGTTTCCATTATATCTATTGAAAGATCTTTTTTATGTTTCCTTTCAAATGGAGTAATTTCCATATCTGAATTTATAAAATCAATTTGATTAAAGTCGTTTGAAATTGGATTAAAATCTCCAATTTTATTAACTATTATTGCATCAAGATTTTTAGACTTCAATTTTACCTTTGCATTATCAATGTGATCATCAGTCTCTAGAGCAAATCCAACTAGATATTGATCCTTTTTAATTTTACCTAATTCCTTAATTATATCCTTGGTAGGTTTAAGTTTAATAGAATCTATACCCATAACTTTTTTAATTTTAGAGTCTTTAAATTCAGCTGGTTTAAAATCAGAAACAGCTGCAGAGCAAATTACAACGTCAGATGATTTAAAATGAGTCATAGTTTCTTCAAACATCTGATCAGAATCTAGAACCCTAAATGTATCTATATTTAACAAGTCCATTGATAAATTTGTTGGACCTAAAATAAGTTTCACATTTGCTCCAAGAGAAATAGCTGCTTTGGCTAAGTGATATCCCATTTTTCCAGATGAACTATTTCCAATAAATCTGACTGGATCAATTTTTTCATGAGTTGGACCAGCAGTTATTAAAAAATTAAGATTATTAAGTGGAAGAGTTTCTTTAAGCTTAATTTCAATGTATTCAATTATCTCTTCTGGCTCCAACATTCTGCCCTCACCTTCTAAACCGCTTGCAAGAGACCCTTCACCAACAGGAAGCACATTAGTCTTATTCTTAACTAGTTTCTGAATATTTTCTTGATTAAGAGAATTTCTATACATTTCAAGGTCCATTGCTGGAGCAATAAATACGGGACAACTACTTGATAAATAACATGCTAAAAGAATATTATCACATTTAGCATTTGCCATTGAAGATATAGAGTTTGATGTTGCGGGAGCAATTATAAAGATATCAGCCCATTCGGAAAGCTCCACATGATTATTCCAAGTAGGGTTTCCGTTTTTCTCAGTAGAAAATTCTGAGTAAACATCATTTTTTGAAACAGTTGAAAGAGTTAGAGGAGTGACAAATTCTTTAGAGGAGGGAGTCATAACAACTTTAACATTACAATTTAGCTTAATAAGTTGCCTTATAAGTAAAGGTGTCTTATAGGCAGCTATTCCACCTGTTACTCCTACTATTACATTCTTTTGAGCTAAAACACTCATTTTATTGAAGTTTATTGCTCTTTATCTGACTCAGTATCTCTGTAATATATTTTATCATTTAGCCATTCTTCTACTGCAATAGCATATGGCTTAGGGAGTCTCTCATAGAATCTTGAAACTTCAATTTGTTCTTTATTTTCAAAGATTTCTTCTAGACTGTCATTATGAGTAGCAAATTCATCTAATTTGTCATGAAGTTCTTTTTTAATCTCTGAATTAATCTGCGATGATCTTTTAGCAATTATTGATATAGCTTCATATATATTATTTGTTTGATTCTCAATTTCAATTTTATTGTAAGTTTTTGTTGAACTCGCTGCTTTAGTATTTCTGTATTTATTCATTGTGTTTTTATAAAAGTTGTTTTGCAATATTAATTTTTTCTGATAGATCTTCGATAAAGATTGTATTTGGATAATATCTTAGAAAATTATTAAGCGATCTTTCAAGTTCAGTTACTCTCTCATTAATCCTAGCCTCAATGCTGTTAACTGCAATTTCATATTGAGATAACCACTTGAAGTATAATGCTTCCTCTCGAAATATCGAACCAGGGTTATCTGCTATAAAATTATCAAAAGATTTAATTGCTGAGTTATAATCTCTTATTGTATGGTATTGCTTTGAAATTTCAAAGTCTTTTCTTTCAAGCTTGTTTTGAAGTTGACTCATAAGTTCAATAGCTTCAGATAAATATTCGCTGTTTGGAAATCGATTAATAAAAACCTGGAATTTATCAATCGCAGTTACTGTATCATCTTGATCAAGTGTATATAGAGGTGAAAGCATAAAGTAAGATTTAGCCTCCATCAAATAAGCCTCTTGAATTCTCTGACTATTTGGATAGGATTTTATAAAGTTTGAAAATTGAATGGCTGCTGAGTAATAAATTTTTGTCTCATAATATGAGTTTGCAAAAAAATACTGCAAGCGCTCACCTTGAGGTTTCCCCCTGTAACTTGGTAGAATTTGTTCGATTAAAGAATTAGCTCTTCTAAATTCTTTATTGTTATAATAAGATTCAGCAGCGGTATATTTATCTACTTCATTCTCAGTACTATTTAATAATTTTTGATAATCATTACAGGATAGCAACAAAGATGAAATAAATGTCAATAATAATATTCTAAACATAATATTTGGCAAATTTAATATAAGTTTATGAAATAAGATCTATTAAATTAACTTCATTAATAATAGATACGCCATGTTCATTAGCAGTATTTAATTTTGATGGTCCAATATTTTTACCTGCAACTAGATAATTGGTTTTCTTACTAACAGATGAACTAACTTTTCCACCATTTAATTCTATTATATTCTTAATCTCATCTCTACTATGAAACTCAAAGACACCAGAGATAACAAATATTTTACCATTCAATTTAGTTGATTGAATTTCATTATCTTTTTGATAGAAATTTAAACCATAAGATTTAAGCTTATTTATTATTTGGATATTATTAATATCACTAAAAAAATCAACTATACTTTTAGCTGTTTTATCTCCAATTTCATCAATAGATGATAAAGATTCAATATCCATATGAGCTAATTTATCTATTGAATCAACATGTTTAATTATTTTTTTTGATGCAGACTCACCCACATATCTAATACCTATACCGAATAAAACTTTTTGGAATGAATTTAATTTTGATTCTTCAATCCCTTTATTAAGATTCTCTGCTGATTTTTCTCCATAACCTTCAATTTTAGAAATTTCATCATAATTTAGATTATATATATCGGCTATATCTCTTAAAAATCCTAAATCATAAAAAAGTCTTATTGTTTCATCTCCCAGTCCATCAATATTCATTGCTTTTCTTGATACAAAATGTTGAATTCTACCAATAGCTTGAGGTCTACAATCTATATAATTTGTACAAAAATAATTAGCTTCAGATTCTAGTTTTTTTAGCTTGCTATTACACTCAGGACAAATTTCTGGAAAGATTATTTCATCCTCTGAACTACCCCTTCTTTCCTCATCAATACCAGTAATTTTAGGAATTATCTCTCCACCTTTTTCAACAAACACAAAGTCGTTAACCCTTAATTTTAATTTAAGCATTTGATCATAACTATGAAGAGAGGCTCTCTTAACAGTTGAACCAGAGATTAAAACTGGCTCGAGATTAGCAACTGGCGTAACAGCACCAGTCCTCCCAACATTAAATGAAATTGATTTTAATCTAGTAGCAAGATTTTCAGCCTTATACTTATAAGATATTGCCCATCTTGGGAATTTTGAAGTGAACCCCAGTTGGTTTTGATAATCTATCTTATTTATTTTAATAACTACTCCATCAATCTCAAATGGTAAATTGTTTCTATTTATTTCCCAATATTTAATATATTCAATTACTCCTTGAATACTATTAACTACTCTTTCATAATTCGGCACATTAAATCCCATTTCTCTTGCAACATTTAACAATTCAGAGTGATTTTCAATAGCTATATCATCAGAAACAATAGAGTATAAAAAACATTCCAAAGGTCTTCTTGCAACTTCATTGGAATCGAGCATTTTAATACTTCCAGATGCAGTATTTCTTGGATTCATGAATGGTTGTTCACCATTATCTTTTCTTTTTTTATTAAGCTGAGCAAAAGAGTCTAATGGAATAATTATTTCACCTCTAATCTCAAATTTATTTTTCTTAAAACTTTCTTTTAATTTGATAGGTATTGACGAAATTGTCTTTAAATTTTTTGTAATATTATCTCCATTTGATCCATCACCTCTTGTCAATCCTCTTACAAGTTTACCTTCATCATACAATAAGTTAACAGATGCACCATCGTATTTAAGCTCACAACAAAATTCAAAGTCTGTTATACCAATGTTTTTAACCACCCTATTATACCATGCTTCAAGTTCGTCTGAAGAATAAGTATTATCTAGTGAATACATTGGATAAATATGAGATTCTGAATCAAATTTTTCAGTTAGGCCACCACCAACTCTATTTGTTGGAGAATTTTCATCCTTAAATTGTGGATAATCATTTTCAAGTCTTGCTAATTCAACTAAAAGTTCATCATATTCAATATCTGATATAATATTTTTATCGAGATCATAATAATAATAATTATGTTGGTTAATTAGATCTCTTAATTCCTTTATTTTATGTTTAATCTTATCCATTTAAAATGATAGCTTAACAAGTCTTTTTTTTCCTCTAAAATCCTCTCTAAAGTTAACATCATTTGGATTAAATTCGGTTAATAAACCATTAAATTCTTCAATAAAATCGGGATTTATTTCAAGGTATATCTGACCTCCTCTATTTAAGTTTTTATTTGCAAAAAGAAGTATTTGTTTATAGAAATAAAGTGGATTGTCTATTGGGGCAAAAAGAGCAATATGAGGTTCAAAATTTACATTTTCATCTATTTCATCTTTTTTTAAATAATCAAGATAAGGAGGGTTTGATATAATAATATCAAAGAATTCATTGTTAGTAAATTTAGTTTTTAGATCATACTCTATTATTTTTACATTTGACTCAAGGATATCTTTATTTATATTACATACACGGAGAGCTTCTTTTGATATATCTGCTAATGTTACATCAAGATTTATTGTTTTAGAAATTGATATCCCGATACATCCTGACCCCGCTCCTAAATCAATTAATTTTTTTTTATCACCAGTATTATTATCATCAATTACCCATTGGACTAACTCTTCTGTCTCTGGTCTTGGTATTAGCACATTTTCATCTACATAAAAATGATAACCAAAAAAAAATTTCTTATTTATAATATAATCTAAAGGATAATTTCTAAGAATATTTTTAAGACTTGCTTTTAAAAGCATCTCATTTTTTGGTTGTATAATAAAATTTGGGTCTAGGGCTATTTTTAAAGGGTCAATGTTACATTGCTCTTTAAGTAGTATTTTAAAAATATAATCAGATTCTTTATTTGTTTTTTTTAATTCAGATCTATAAAAATCTCGAAATTCAATTATATTCATTTTAAATCTTTAAGCATCCAAATAGGACAAGCAGTGTGACCAGTATTACCCATAGGTTTATCAATATATTCAAATCCTTTTTTTAAATATAATTTTTGGGCACTAATCATGTTAGGCATTGTTTCGATATAACATTTTCTAAAATTTGATTTTACAGCAAAAGTTAAACATTTATCTATCATTATATCGCCAAGACCTTTTCGTCGAATAGACTTATGAAAATACATTTTTTGAAGTTCACATATATCACTATTACTTTTTCTAAGTTCGCTTATCCCAGCTCCACCTAGGATTTGATTTTCGTGCTCAATTATATAATATATAGATCTTGGATTTTGATAGGCTTCAAACATTTTATCAAGTTCAGGATCTTCATATGCAGAACCTTTTTTTGGTATTTTCATTTCAATAAGAACTTCCCTTAAAATTCTCGAAATACTTTCATTATCACTTTCATTGATAGATCTTATAAGCATAATGACCTTTTTGACTTAAATTTACAATTCTAATTTTTAAATAAATCATGGATACGCACATTAAATACATGAAAAGATGTATTGAACTAGCATCTAAAGGAATTGGAAAGACATATCCAAATCCTATGGTTGGCTGCGTAATTGTTTATAATAATAAGATAATCGGTGAAGGATCGCATGAAGGGTATGGATGTAATCATGCTGAAGTTAATGCAATTAATAGCGTAGGTGATATGGGCTTACTAAAAAAATCAACTTTATATGTTAACCTTGAACCATGTAATCATTATGGAAAAACACCACCTTGTACAAAACTAATTCTAGAAAAAGGAATTAAGAACGTTATAATTGGATCAAGAGATCCAAATAATCTTGTTAAAGGTGGTGGAATTGATACTCTTATTTCAAATGGTTGTAATGTAAAGTATGGAATTATGAAAGATGAATGTGATTCCCTTAATAAAAGATTTTTTACATTTCATAATCATAAAAGACCATACATTATATTAAAATGGGCAGAATCTAAAGACGGATATATTAGCCCAAAGAAATCTGATCGAAATAAAGGAGAAATATTTTGGATTTCAAATGAAGAATCCAAGAAAATGTCTCACTATTTTAGAAGTCAAGAGCACTCAATATTAATTGGAGTTCAAACTGTAATTGATGATGATCCAGAATTAACCACTAGGTTGGTTGATGGTAATAATCCTACAAGAATAGTTCTTGACCCTAATAATAGAATTCCATCAAATTCAAAAGTATTATCCAATGAGTCAGAAACAATTATTTTTTCATCAACAAAAAATCTAGAATTAAATGTAGATAATGATATCATAATTGAGTTTGAGCTTGACTCAATTCTAGAATTTTTATATAAGCGTGGAATTCAGTCAGTAATTGTGGAAGGTGGAGCATACACTATTCAAAAGTTTATAAATACTAACAAATGGGACTGTATTAGAATATTTAAGTCTAATAAAAATCTTAACGAAGGACTGGTTGCTCCAAAATATGAAATTGATAAATTAGAATTTAGAATGATTGGAGACAATAAGTTTTATGAAATTTTCAAAAATTAAAATAAGTCATTAATTATCTTGGGACATCTCTGAGGTTTCATTGATTTTGAATTTAAAAATGCTAAAGTTGTTATACCTTCGGTCGTCAGCTCATCATTTTGATTAAAAATCTGATACTTGAATTCAATAGTTGAAGTTGGCTTTTTCTCGCAAATTACATTTACATATAATGAATCACCAAAAAAAAGAGATTTAATAAATTTTATTTCACATCTAACAACTGGAAGTATTATATCTCTTTCTTCAATTTTTTGATAAGGTATTTTTAATTTTTCAAGCCATTCAATTCTTGCTAGTTCAAAAAATTTTAAATAATTACTATGATGAACTATCCCCATTTGATCAGTTTCACTATATCTAACTTTTATTATACCCGTTTTATAGTTCATTTTTTTTATAATATGAAGGAATTGACTGTTTTTCTTACAAATTTGTGCTGTATGATTTTAATTAAAAAAAAATTAATAATCAATAGGTAAACTAATTTTTTTTTCACTTTTTTTAATTAATATTTGTCAGAACAATAATCAATTATTTATAAATATATTCAATTAACCTTTAGCCAAGAAAAAAAAATGAGTCAATCACCCTCATCTGTATGGAATAACTGCTTAACTTTTATAAAGGATAATATTCAGCCTCAAGCATACAAAACTTGGTTCGAGCCAATAATTCCTGTTAAATTATCTGAAGATGTTTTAAGCATTCAAGTACCTAGTAAATTTTTTTATGAGTGGCTTGAAGAGCATTATGTCAAAATTTTAAGAACTGCACTTACAAAACAATTAGGTCCGAAGGCTAAACTTGTTTATGTAATCAAAATGGAAAATACATTTGGCAACAAGATGCCATTTACTGAAAGTATTCCAAGTTCATCAAGTGGTAACCTTAAGTCTCAAACTATTGAATCTCCTTTTAGCACATTTGCAAGTGAGTTAAAAAATCCTTTTGTTATTCCAGGAATAAGAAATCTTGAGATTGAGTCTCAACTAAATCCTAACTATACTTTTGAAAACTTTCTTGAAGGTGATTCAAATAGACTTGCAAGATCAGCAGGCATTGCCGTATCTAACAAACCTGGTGGCACATCATTTAATCCACTTCTAGTATATGGTGGTGTAGGATTAGGAAAAACTCATTTAGCTCATGCTATCGGAGTTGATATAAAGCAAAAATATCCTGAGAAGACAATTTTATATATATCAGCTGAAAAATTTACACAACAGTATGTTGATTCCGTAAAAAAGAATACAAGAAATGACTTTATTCATTTTTATCAACTTATTGATATCTTAATAGTAGATGATGTTCAATTTCTTTCAGGTAAATCAGGAACTCAAGATGTTTTCTTCCATATTTTTAATCACCTACATCAAAATGGGAAGCAAGTTATCCTTACATCTGACAAGGCACCAATTGATATGCAAGATATAGAGCAAAGGCTTTTATCTCGATTTAAATGGGGACTTTCTGCAGAGTTACAAACTCCAAATTTTGAAACTAGGCTATCAATTTTAAAAAATAAATTATACAGAGATGGTGTTGAAATCGATAACGAAGTAATAGAATTTGTTGCAAAAAACATTAACTCTAATGTAAGAGAGCTAGAAGGTGCTTTAATATCTCTAATTGCTCAATCATCATTTAATAAAGCAGAGATAACAATTGATCTAGCAAAAGATGTTATAAATAAATTTGTTAAAAATAATAGAAAAGAAGTTTCGATTGATTATATACAAAAAGTTGTTTCAGATTATTTTCAAATGGATATCCAAACACTTCAATCAAAGACAAGAAAGAGACATATAGTTCAAGCTAGACAAATTGCGATGTATTTTGCTAAAAAGCTAACTAAAGCTTCACTAGCAAGTATTGGGACGCAAATCGGAAGAAGAGACCATGCAACAGTACTTCATGCATGTAAAACAGTTGACAACCTCAGCTTCACTGATAAACAATTTAGAAAATACGTTGAGGATCTTAATCAGAAACTATCCAACTAGCTTTTACCTGTATATACCCCTGCTGTTAATCCAGCGAATATAAGCTCTTCTATTTCTGTTATGTTCAGACAAATTGCTTGCAAAGAGATGGTACCCTCTATTACTAGGGTCTGCAACCATAAATAAATAATTATTTTTTTCATAGTCTAAAACAGCATCAATAGCAGATATATCAGGCATAGTAATTGGACCTGGAGGAAGACCTGCAACTCTATATGTATTATATTCAGACTCTAACTTAAGGTCACGATAAAGAACCCTTCTTATAATTGTGTCAAAATTTTTGTAATACTCTTTAATTGTATATATGACAGTTGGATCAGCTTGTAGCCTCATATTTTTTTTAAGTCTATTAATGTATAAACCTGCAACTCTTGGCCTCTCATCATTTCTTCTACTTTCAATTTGTACTATTGATGCTAGAGAAATTACTTCTAATTTAGTAAGACCTAGTGTTTTAGCTTTTTCAGATCTATCTTTATTCCAAAACTTATTATATTCAGCTAACATTCTATCTCTAAAATCTTCAGAGCTAGTGTTCCAGTATATACTATATGAGTTTGGAATAAAAATTGAAAGAACATTTTGTTCATTAAGATTATTGTCATCAAGAAACTTTTCATCTCTAAATGCTAATAATAAAGATGTACTATCCTCATATATTTGTTTTGATACTCTTCCTGCTAAATCCTCAACTCTTTCTTGGTTGTTAAATGTAACATTAACAGGAGTATTATTAAATTTCAAGGAATTAACAATATCTTTGTTTCCAATGCCCTTGGCTATTTTAAATCTTCCTGTTTTTCTATTCTGGAGGTATTCAAGTCTTTCTGCAACTCTATAAAAAGTTTTTTCAGATTTGATATATTTTGATATTGAATCCTTAAAAGCTAAACTATCATCCTGCATCACATATAAAAATATACTTTCATCTTCAAATGATGTGTTAGGCTTATGATAATTATTATAGAAGTCAATAATAAATATTAAAAACAAGATTGAAATCGGTATTAAAATTTTTAAATACTTCATTTATTTAAAATTTTTTGAAACAAAAGCTCATCATTAAATTTATTATTATAAAATACCCAGTCTTTTTTTAAACCAACCTCATAGTAGCCATTTTTTTTAAATAATGAAATGCTCTCAACATTATTTGAAGAAATATTAGCATATAATTGATGCATTGGTACATGGTTTAAAACATGTTCTTCAATTAATTTTAATGACATAGAACCTATACCTTTAGATCTAAACTTCTCAAATATAATAATTCCAACTCCAGCCCGTCTGCTTATGTGGTCATAATCAAAAAGATCTATGAAACCATAAGAATTAGATTCATCATGTATTACTAGTCTTAATTGGTTATGCTCAATTATATCAAGATGAGAATTTTCAATAAATTTTTTTAATGTATGTTTAGAAAAGGGTGAGGAAGTTTTTGAATAAACCCACAATGATTTGTCATTTTCTATATCATACATCATTTCAAGATCAGAAGGTTCTAGAGCTCTAAGTCTTAATTTCATCTTGTTCTAGTTAAACTATAGTTAAAATATAATTATTAAAATTTTAATATGTTATTTTTATCAAAAAAATAAAATGAAATTATATTCCAAAATTCTGATAATATCTATTATATCGTCTTTGTTAGTTTTTACTTTAATTAACAGAATTGATAATAAACTCGATTCTAAATTAACTTCAGAATTAGTTAATAATGAATATTCTAGCATATCAATTCCTGCTAATTTTAGTCAAAATAATTACACAAATTCTTTACCAGATTTAACTTTTGCTGCAAATAAATCAATTGACGCAGTCGTGCATGTCAAAAATACAAGTATTGTAAAGGATAGCGATTCATGGGCTTTACAATTTTTTTATGGTGATGATTCAAGAAAAAAAGTTGGAACTGGATCTGGTGTAATAATTTCTCCAGACGGATACGTTATTACAAATTACCATGTTATCGAAAACTCTACAGAAGTTATTGTTACAACAAATGATAATAAAGAATATGAAGGAGAAATAATTGGATTTGATGAAGTCAATGATATTGCTGTTTTGAAAATAGATTCTGATTCAAATCTAGATTATATTTTCTTTGGTGACTCAGATTCAACACAAATTGGAGAATGGGTTTTAGCCGTTGGTAATCCTTATAACTTAAATTCTACTGTAACTGCTGGTATTATAAGCTCAAAATCAAGAGATTTGAATGAATTTGATCAAAAGAATCAGTCATTTATACAAACAGATGCCGCAGTTAACTTTGGAAATAGTGGAGGTGCGCTTGTAAATATTCAAGGTGAATTAATTGGAATTAATACTCTTATTCAATCAATGACAGGTGGATATGTTGGCTATTCATTTGCAGTTCCAAGTAATACGGTTAGAAAGATATTTGAAGATATTTTAGAGTACGGAGATGTACAAAAAGGTCTTCTTGGTGTAAGAGGAGTTGCTTTAAGATCTTCTTATTCTAAACAACTTAATTTAGAAGAAACTGAAGGATTCTATATTGATGTAATTGAGCCAGGATTTGGAGCTGATAATGCTGGGCTTCAAAAAGGTGATATAATTAAATCAATAGATGATGTCAAGATTAATAGATTTTCTGATTTATCAGGCTATTTGTCATCTAAAAGACCTGGAGATAAAGTTAAAGTTAGATTCATTAGAGATAAAGAGTTAATTACCGCTTCTGTAACTCTCAAGAAAAGTTCTAACTAATGAGAATAGATGTACTTACACTATTCCCTGATGTATTTGATAATTTAAACTCCTTTTCCATCATTAAAAAAGCTATTGACTCAAAAAAAGTAGAAGTCAATACTCATAACTTAAGAGATTATGCTGACAACTCAAGAAAAGTTGATGATTATCCATATGGCGGCTTTCCTGGAATGGTTATAAAAATTGAGCCAATAGATAATTGCATAGAGTATTTAAAGAAAAAGAATAATTATGATGAAATAATTTATTTAACGCCAGATGGAGAGTTATTGAACCAAAAGGAATCAAATTATCTATCAACACTAAAAAATATCATAATTATTTGTGGACATTATAAAGGTGTTGATCACAGGGTTAGAGAACATATTGTTACCAAAGAGATCTCAATTGGAGATTATGTCTTATCAGGAGGTGAGCTTCCAGCTGCTGTCCTTTGTGACTCTATAATCAGACTTTTACCTGGTATTATTGGTGATGAATCGTCTGCACTTTCAGATACTTTTCAAGATAATTTAATAGCACCCCCCATTTATACTAGACCTGAAATCTATAAAGGTTTAAAAGTACCAAAAGTTCTCTTATCTGGTAATCAAAGTGAAATTCAAAAATGGAATGATGATAAATCATTAGAAAGGACAAAATTACTTAGGCCAAATCTTTTTGATAATGAATAAAAAGGTTTATTTTTGCACCGATTCGATTTAAGTCAAATCATTAATAAATTATTTCAATGGATTCTGTAGTAAATTTAGTTCAAGAAAAGCTTATCAACAAGAATGATTTCCCATCTTTTTCTTCTGGTGATACAATTACTGTATTTTATGAAATTAGAGAAGGTGATAAAGTTAGAACTCAGTCTTTCAAAGGTGTAGTAATCCAAATAAAAGGTAGAGGTCAATCAAAGACTTTCACGATTAGAAAGATGTCCGGTACAGTTGGAGTTGAGAGAATTTTTCCAATTAACATGCCTGCTCTAAAGAAAATTGAGGTTAATAAGAAAGGTAAAGTTAGACAATCAAGAATTTTTTACTTCAGAGAATTAAGAGGAAAGAAAGCTAGGATTAAAGAAGTATAAATCTTATGTCAAAAATTAAAGTAGCCAATCCCATAGTTGAGATAGATGGAGATGAAATGGCTAGGATTATCTGGAAATTTATCAAAGAGAAGCTTATTCTAGATTATTTAGATCTTGATATAGTTTACTATGATCTTGGAATTGAGTCAAGAGATAAAACTGATGACCAAATAACTATTGATGCTGCAAATGCTATTAAAAAGTATAATGTTGGTATTAAGTGTGCAACAATAACACCAGATGAACAAAGGGTTGAAGAGTTTTCGTTGTCAAGAATGTATAAATCTCCAAATGGAACAATTAGAAATATTGTTGGAGGTACTGTTTTTAGAGAACCTATTATATGTAGATCTATACCAAGATATGTTCAGGGTTGGTCAAGACCTATATGTATAGGCAGACATGCATTTGGTGATCAATACAGGGCAACTGATGTAATTACACATGGACCAGGTAAACTTGAAATGAAATTTACCCCAAAAAATGGTAAAGAATCTAAAACATGGGAAGTATATAATTTTGAAGAGGATGGAATTGCAATGTCAATGTATAATATTGACTCCTCAATTTACGGATTTGCAAGATCATGTATGAATATGGCACTTACCAAGAGATGGCCTCTATACTTATCAACAAAAAATACAATACTTAAGGCATATGATGGTCGATTTAAAGATATTTTTCAGGAAGTATATGATAATGAGTTTAAAGACAGATTTGAGAACGAAAATATAACCTATGAACACAGATTAATTGATGATATGGTAGCTGCTGCTATTAAATGGAAAGGGGGATTTGTATGGGCTTGTAAAAATTATGATGGTGATGTTCAATCAGATGTAGTTGCTCAAGGTTTTGGATCGCTTGGTTTAATGACTTCCACATTAGTAACACCTGACGGAAAAACACTTGAGGCTGAAGCTGCTCATGGAACCGTAACTAGACATTATAGAAGACATCAAAAAGGAGAACAGACATCGACAAATCCAATAGCTTCAATATTTGCTTGGACAAGAGGTCTAATGCACAGAGGAAAGCTTGATAATAATGAAAATCTTATTAAGTTTTGTAAAACTTTAGAGGAGGTATGTATTGAAACTGTTGAAGATGGAAAAATGACAAAAGATCTAGCTTTATTAGTTTTCAGAGATGATTTGGTTGAATCTAATTTTCTTACTACACATGAGTTTTTAGATGAATTAAAAAGTAATCTGGATAAAAAATTAGCTATTCAATAATGAAATTCATTAAAGTAACTGAACAAGAATCAAATCATAAAGATTTAGAAAAAAAATCTGTAATTGAGCTTGTAAATGCAATGCATAAAGAGGATAACAATGCATTAAAAGCAGTTAATAAGGTTTTACCAAAAATTTCTGAACTTATCGAGGCCATAGCACCAAAGATTGAAAAAGGAGGAAGATTGTTTTACATTGGAGCTGGAACTAGTGGTAGATTAGGTGTTTTGGATGCTTCAGAATGTCCCCCAACATTTGGGACTCCTCCTGAAAAAGTTGTTGGACTTGTAGCTGGCGGTATACCTGCCTTATATAGCTCAATTGAGATTGCCGAAGATGATATGAGTCAAGCATGGAAAGATTTATCTGAACATAAAGTTAATTCTAATGATTTTGTCATTGGAATTGCAGCATCAGGAACTACTCCTTATGTTGTTGGTGGTCTTAAGGATTGTCAAGAAAATAATATTTCTACTGCATGTATTGTGTGTAATGAAAACTCCCCTTTATCTGAATATGCAGATTTTAAAATTGAAGTAATTGTTGGCCCAGAATTTTTAACTGGAAGCTCTAGATTGAAAGCTGGAACTGCACAAAAATTAATATTGAATATGATATCTACTATCTCAATGATTTTAGATGGTCATGTTAGAGGGAATAAAATGATTGACATGCAGATGTCTAATGCTAAGCTTAATAAACGTGCTAGAAGAATTCTTATGGAAGAATTAGGTGTTGATGAAAGTAAAGCTGATGAATTAATTCTAAAATACAAAAGTATTCGTTTAGCAATAGATAACTTTAATAATGAATAAATTCTTAAAAAAAGGCTTTATTCAGGTTTTTACAGGTATTTCTCTTTGCTTTATTGGACCTGTTCTAGTTTCTCAAGCATTTAACAATCAAGATCACCCCCTTTTTATTGTTGTTCTAATAATTGGTGTTATTCTTCTTTTTTTAGCTATCTATTTCGGGTACAGAGGAATAAGTAATATATTAAATGGGACTTTAGGGCCAAAAAATAAATTAAATTAAATTATTTTTGAAAATTGATACAATAATATGATTAATGTTAGTTTTCCAGATAAATCAGTAAAAAAGTTTGAAAAAGGAACTAAAGTTATTGATATAGCTAAAAGCATAAGTGAAGGTTTAGCCAGAAAAGTTATATCAGCATCATATAATGATGAAATAGTTGAAACAGAATCACCAATTAACGAAGATGGATCAATCAAACTTTTTACATGGGATGATGATGAGGGTAAACAAGCTTTTTGGCATTCATCTGCACATATTCTGGCTCAAACAATTAAATCTTTTTATCCTAAATCTAAACTTACTATAGGTCCTTCAATCGAAAATGGATTCTATTATGATGTTGATTTTGGTGATGATGTTTTTTCTGAAAAAGATTTTAATAAAATTGAATCAAAGTTTTTAGAGCTAGCTAGAGAAAATCATAGTTTTGCCATGAAATCTGTATCAAAAAAAGAAGCAATAGATTTCTATAAGTTAGAGAATAATGAATATAAAGTTGAATTAATTGAGGGTCTTGAAGATGGATCAATTACATTTTGTGATCATTCTAATTTCTCAGATTTATGTAAAGGAGGGCACATTCCATCAACTGGAATAGTTAAAGCAGTAAAACTTCTTAATGTTGCAGGAGCATATTGGAGAGGAGATGAAAAAAATAACCAGTTAACAAGAGTTTATGGAATATCTTTTCCAAAACAAAAATTACTTACAGAATATCTTGAATTACTTGAAAAAGCTAAGGAAAGAGATCACAGAAAAATTGGTAAAGAGTTAGAATTATTTACATTTTCTAATAGAGTTGGTCATGGACTTCCACTTTGGTTACCAAATGGAACTGAATTGAGGGACCGATTACAAGACTTTCTTGAAGATGCCCAAAGAAGGGCTGGCTATAAGAAAGTAATGTCTTCTCATATAGGTGCAAAAGAATTATATGAAACTTCAGGACATTATGAAAAGTATGGCGCAGATAGTTTTCAGCCAATATCTACCCCTAATGAAACCGAAACATTCATTTTAAGGCCAATGAATTGCCCTCATCACTGTGAAATTTATAATGCCAAACCCCAAAGTTACAGGGATCTTCCATTGAGACTCGCTGAATTTGGAACTGTATATAGGTATGAACAAAGTGGAGAATTACATGGTCTAAGTAGAGTTAGAGGTTTTACTGTTGACGATGCACATATTTTTTGCGCACCTGAGCAAGTTGATTCAGAGTTTAATAATACTATTGATTTAGTCCTTTATGTATTTAATTCTCTAGGATTTCACGACTTTTCTGCTCAAGTATCTTTAAGAGATCCTAATAATCCTGATAAATATATTGGTTCAGATAAGAATTGGGAGATTTCTGAACAAGCTATACTAAACTCTGCTAAAGAAAAAGGACTTGATTATAATGTAGAGTATGGTGAAGCTGCATTTTACGGACCAAAACTTGATTTTATGGTTAAAGATGCACTCGGAAGAAAATGGCAATTAGGAACTATTCAGGTTGATTATAATCTTCCCGAAAGATTTGATTTGACTTATAAAGGAAGTAATAACGAAGATTTAAGACCAGTTATGATACATAGAGCTCCATTTGGGAGTATGGAAAGATTTGTAGCAATTTTAATTGAGCATACTGGTGGAGTATTTCCTTTATGGCTAACAACCATACAAGTAGAAATTTTAATTGTAAGTGAGAACTTTAAAAATTATGGTCAAAAAGTTTTAAATATCTTAGAAAATCACGAAATTCGCGCGCACTTAGATGATAGAAATGAGACTGTCGGGAAAAAAATTAGAGAATCTGAAATAAAAAAGGTTCCTTTTATGATAGTTGTTGGGGAAAATGAAGTAAAAAATGAGACAATATCTATTAGAAGGCATCATGGTGAAGATCTAGGTGAAATGAAGATTGAAAAATTTACAGATATAATCAAGAAAGAGATTTCTGATTGTATCCCAAAATTTAATATTAACTAAAAAAAATTGTTATAGCTATAAGAAGAAGAAAATCAAACAGGAGATTCCAAAGAGTAATTAAAGAAGATCCTCATAAAATTAATACAAAGATCACAGCATATGAAGTTAGATTAGTTGGTGATAACGTAGATGTAGGTATATATTCTACAAGTGAGGCCCTAAGAATCGCTAGAGATTTAGAACTAGATTTAGTAGAAATTTCTCCAAAAGCATCTCCACCTGTATGTAAAATTCTTGAATACAAGAAATTTTTATACGAACAGAAAAAGAGGGATAAAGCACTTAAATCCAAGGCAACTAAAATTGTTGTAAAAGAAATAAGATTTGGACCTCAAACAGATGAACATGATTATCAGTTTAAAAAGAAGCATGCAGAGAAATTTTTAAATGAAGGTGCAAAGTTAAAAGCATTTGTTTTTTTTAAAGGACGATCAATTATTTTTAAGGAACAAGGTCAGATATTGTTATTAAGATTAGCTCAAGACCTTGAAGAGATTGGAAAAGTCGAACAAATGCCAGAGTTAGAAGGAAAGAGAATGATTATGTATATAACACCAAAAAAGAATTAAAAAAGAGGAACTATGCCTAAAATGAAAACAAAATCCAGCGCTAAGAAAAGGTTTAAAGTAACTGGATCAGGAAAAATTAAAAGAAAACATGCTTTTAAAAATCATATTTTGACAAAAAAGTCAAAAAAAAGAAAGCTAAGGCTTACTCATTTTGGCCTAGTTCATGAAAGTGACGAAAATAATATTAAAAGACAGTTAAGATTAAAATAATTAGCAATGCCAAGATCAGTAAATTCAGTAGCTTCAAGAGCTAGAAGAAAAAAAATACTTAAACAAGCCAAAGGATACTTTGGTAGAAGAAAAAATGTTTGGACAGTTGCAAAGAATGCTGTTGAGAAAGCATTATTGTATGCATATAGAGACAGAAAGACAAAGAAAAGAAACTTCAAATCTTTATGGATTATGAGAATTAATGCTGCTGCTCATCAACACGGACTAACCTACAGTGAATTTATGTTTAAACTCAAGACTAATAATATTTCTATAAATAGAAAAGTTTTAGCTGATTTAGCCATGAATAATCCAAATGCTTTTGAAGCTATAGTTAAATCTCTTAAATAATACTTCCAATTCTCGTATAAGCTTTTTTATTTTTATTTAATAATGATCAGGCTTTTTAACAAAACGTTGGGTATGGGTTGAAGTATATTAAGATAACTTTACAACACCAAACAAAAATTTTATGAAAAAATTCTTTAATTTATTTCTAATACTTTTTTCCGCATCATTATTTTCTCAACAAACTGGAGGAAATAACATCCAGCAGTTTCAGAATATGGTTTTTAATGTTTCAGGGCTAGTCTCTGACTCTGATACTGACGAACCTCTAGAATATGCTACAATATCTTTAAAAAATAATCAAATACCAGATAAGACTTTTGGTGGAATTACTGGGGTAGATGGTAAATTTTCAGTAGAGGTTCCCCCAGGGATGTATGAGATAATTATAGACTATATTTCTTTTGAATCATATTCTAATTCTAATCTTATCGTAAGAGGAAATACAGATTTAGGTAAAATTTCATTAGACATAGATGTATCTGTATTAGATGAAGTTGAAGTTAGAGCAGAAAGAACTCAAGTTGAAATAAGATTAGATAAAAAAATATATAACGTCGGCCAAGACATTACTGTCAAAGGTGGTAATGTCTCTGATGTACTTGCTAATATACCTTCTATTGATGTAGACTTTGATGGTAATATTTCATTACGCGGAAACAGTAATGTAAGAATTTTAATTAATGGAAAGCCATCTGGTCTTATTGGTCTATCTGGACCTCAAGGTTTAAGGTCATTACCCTCTGAATCAATAGAAAAAGTTGAGGTAGTAACATCACCATCAGCAAGATACTCAGCTGAAGGAACTGCTGGTATTTTAAATATAATACTCAAGAAACAAAATCTATTAGGCTTCAATGGGAATTTTAATGTGAATCTCGGTTTACCAAGAAATGAAGGATTAAATGGAACTCTAAATGTAAGAAATGAAAAAGTAAACTTATTTGGTACAGTTAACCTTAGTAACTCTGAAAATTCAGGTACTTTTTTTTCAGAAACTAATTATACTAGACAAGACTTAACAATTGATGAAACAAATGAATCAGATTATAATAATAAAAACATTTTTTTCAATTTAGGAAGTGAATATTACTTTGATGATAATACCTCTCTAACTATAAGTGGTTTTTACAAGAAAGGAGATGACTCGAGCTTTCTTACTAATATTGTGAACGATATATCTAGAGGGTCCATATCCTCAACTAACAAAAGATTAAGAGATGAGACAGAGATGGATGAATCTTTTGAATACGCCCTAGACTTCTATAAAGATTATGATAGAGATGGACATACACTTAGCGCGAGAGTATCTTATGAAGAGAGTGAGGATGATGGATTAGAAGACATTGAAGACTTTTCAACCTTTCCTTTAATTTCAAAATCAATTTTTGAGAAAGTATCAAATGTTGATTTTCAAAAAAGATTTCTTACTCAAATAGATTATGTCCAACCTATAGATGATAATACTGAATTTGAATTAGGATATAGAGGTAATTTTGTTGAAAGGGAAACAGACTATGATGTCTCTTTTTTAAATAATGGAAATTATGTATCTGACTCTGGACTATCTAATATTTTTAATTATAAAGAGGCTGTTAATTCAATATATACTCAGTTTGGTAAGAAGTTAGATAAGTTTTCTTTTTTATTAGGATTACGATATGAAAATTCTAGACAAGAAATTAATCAAAAAACTACTAAAGAGTTTGAAATAAAAAAATATTCTGATGTTTTTCCAACCTTAAATCTTGCTTATGAGTTTTCAAGTCAGGAAACTTTAACATTTGGATATAGTAAAAGAGTAAGAAGACCTAGAGGTTGGAATATAAATCCATTTCCACGAAGAAATTCTGTAACTAGTTTTAGAAGAGGTAATCCCTTCTTAGATCCAACTTTTACGACTAGTCTTGAGGTTGATTATTTAAAGAGATTCAAAAAATTTACTCTTAATACGTCAATTTTTTATAGACAATCTGATGGTAATATTGAGAATATTACTGAAGAAACAGGCGAGATTGTTGATCTTATTGTTGGTGATGACTCAAGTGCTCCAATACTTCAAGTTCCTGTTTTAGAGTCTTATCCTATAAACTTATCAAATAATAAACGAATTGGATCTGAATTAAGTTTAACATACACTCCTTCAAGAAGTGTAAGGTTGAATGCAAGTTTTACAATTAATTCTAGTTCAATAAGAGGTCAATATGAGGATCAAAATTTTGATTCTGATGATACTAATTGGAGTACTAGATTTAATGGTTTTTTTAGACTCCCAAAGGACTTTAGTCTTCAATTTTTTGGTTTTGTTCGTGGGCCAAGTGAAAGTGCTTTTTCAAAAAGTAAAGCTTTTGGATTTGTTACTGGGGCAATACAGAAATCTTTACTAGATAAGAAAGGAACACTTTCGCTTAAGTTTAGTGATTTATTTAATACTAGTAAGTGGAGATACGAGTCATTCCAAGATTCTTTCTACAGAAAAGGTGAAGGTAGATGGAGAGAACCAACTTATGTACTTACCTTTAGCTATAGGTTTAATGATAACAAGTATAAGCAGAGAAGAAAGAATATTAGAAGAAATCAAGGAGATTCTGACCAAGGAGGTGGTGAAGAACCAATCTTTAATAATTAAGATTTCATTTTTTTTGAGATAAAATCTCTTATCTTTTGAAATACATATGAAGAAGCCCAATATGGTGCTACAATTGCTAAAAAAATCATAAGCCAAAAGCCCATTGTAAATATTGCTAAAAAAGCTAAAAATCCGAGGTATTGTTGAAACTCCATATATTTGTAAATGCTAAACAAAAGTAATTTTTTTTAAGTAAATTACAAAGGATCATGGACTACAGAATAGAAAAAGATACACTTGGAGAAGTTAAGGTTCCTAAAGACTCACTTTGGGGAGCTCAAACTGAGAGATCCAAAAAAAACTTTAAAATTGGAAATCCGTCCTCAATGCCTATTGAGATAATTCATGCCTATGCTATTTTAAAAAAATCAGCTGCAGTTGCTAATCAAGAATTGGGAGTATTGCCAAAAGAAAAATCTAAACTTATTCAAACAGTATGTGACGAAATTATTTCCAATAAACATGATGATCAATTCCCTCTAGTTATTTGGCAGACAGGTTCTGGTACTCAAACTAATATGAATGTAAATGAAGTAATTTCAAACAGAGCTCACATAATTGAAGGCAAAAAACTTGGAGAATCAGACAAAACCCTATCTCCTAATGATGATGTTAATCTTTCACAGTCATCAAATGATAGCTTTCCTACTGCAATAAATATAGCTGCTATGAAGATAATCTCTGATAATACATTAGTTAATCTAAAGATTTTAAGAGATAGTTTAAATAAAAAGTCTAAAGAGTTTAACAAAATTGTTAAGATCGGAAGAACTCACCTTATGGATGCTACTCCTATTACTTTAGGGCAAGAGTTTTCAGGTTATGTAGCTCAAATTGATAATGGGATTAAATCTATTAACAATGCAATGGACCACTTATCTGAGTTACCAATTGGGGGAACTGCTGTTGGGACTGAATTAAACACTCCAAAGGGTTATTCAAAAAAAGTTATTGAATATATCTCAAAATATTCAGGTTTTAAATTTAAAGAATCTCCTAATAAATTTGAAGGTATTGCATCACATGATTGTATTGTGGAGATGCATGGTGCTCTTAAGACTGTCGCTACTTCAATATATAAAATATCAAATGATATAAGGCTGATGGGATCTGGACCAAGATCTGGATTAGGTGAACTAATATTACCTGCTAATGAGCCTGGAAGCTCTATTATGCCAGGAAAAGTGAATCCTACACAATGTGAAGCAATTTCGATGGTTTGTGCTCAAATAATAGGTAATGATATGGCTGTAAGTTTTGCAGGGGCTAATGGTCACTTTGAGTTAAATGTTTTTAAACCTCTTTTTGCATACAATATTATAGAGTCATCAAAAATACTAGGTGATGCATGTTTAAGTTTCTCAAAAAACTGTATTGATGGTCTAAAACCAAATAAAAAGAAAATAGAAAGATTCTTAAAAGATTCTCTAATGCTTGTAACTGCTTTAAATTCAAAAATTGGTTATTACAAAGCAGCAGAAATTGCAAATAAAGCTTACAAAGAAAATACCACGCTTAAAGAGGCCTGTATAGAGCTAAATTATTTATCAGCAAAAGAGTTTGATAAATATGTCAATCCTGAAAGAATGACAAACAATGAGGGTTGAGATAGTCTCTTATTCAGATAAATACTCCAAGTTCTTTTATGATCTTAATCACAATTGGTTAAGCGAGTATTTTTATGTTGAGCAATACGATGAAATGATACTCAAAAACTGCAAGGAAGAGATAATTGATAAGGGAGGATACATTTTTTTTGCCTTATATAAAACTGAAGTTGTTGGAACTATGGCATTAATTCCAAGAGAAAATAATGTATATGAATTAAATAAAATGGCTGTAAAAAAAGATTTAAGAGGAAATGGAATAGGTCATCAGTTAATAAAATTTATAATTGATTATTCTATTAAGAATAATTTTAAATCAGTAATACTTTATTCAAATACTATTTTGAAGAATTCAATTCATCTTTATAATAAGTTTGGATTTAAAGAAATAGATAATCCAGATGCACCATATAAAAGAAGTGACATAAAAATGGAGTTAAAGTTATCTAATCTTAGAAAATAATTTTTCTTTCCAGTTTGTCCATGAATACTTCCTAGCAAAAATAAGTATAACAATTAGGTAAAGTGATAAGGAAACTAGTAAATCCAATGTTTCTAATTCGGGATCAGCTGTATATTTTAAAATAGATTCAGTTTGAAGAACAGTCCAATCAGCAGTTAAAAGAAGAACACCCATAAGATTTTGAGCAGCATGAAGTCCTAGAGATAGCTCAAGCCCATCATCCATTAAAGCGATTATACCTAGTATAAATCCCGCACTTACATATTGAGCTATAAATTTATTACCTAAAGCATCAATTTCAGGATTTGAAAAATGTAATAATCCAAATACTGTAGATGATAAGAAAAGAGCCATGAACCTACTATTAAACCAGTTACCGAAACCTTGCATTAAGTATCCTCTAAATACAATCTCTTCAACACTAATCTGAATAGGAATAAGTGAAATAGCAATTATAAATAAAATAATAAACTCCCTTAATTTAAAATTAACTTGATAATCACCTGGATTTAGAGAATAGTCTATGAAAATTACAGAAGAAATAGCAGTACCCCATATCATAAATGAGTATAAAATTCTTTCAAAATCAATTTTTTTTCTACCAGTTAGAACTGAAATAAAAGGAAGGTCGTGAAGTTTTGTGATAGTTAACCATATTCCAGGAACAGTAATTGCAAAGGTAATAAGTAGCAAGAAAAGTCTAAGGTTTGATGGAATTCCCTTCAAAATATCCATTGGGTTAGAATCCGGACTTGGTATTTCTGATGGCAAATAAAACATCAATGGAATTTGACCAAATATATTGAACAAAATAATTACAAATGATCCTAAAATATAGTACCAAAAATTTTTTAGTTTATAAGATTTATCCCAAAGAAACATTATTAAAAATTAGCTAGAATTATCATGTAAATAAAGGAAAATATCATATGAAAATAAATAGTATGAATATTATACTTGATCAAGGATCTACTATTGTAGTACTTAAATAATCCTGCTATTAAGTAATATGAATAAATCATCGTTATTGGAATTAACAAATACAAGAATAATGATCCTTGAGTTTCATTTAGAATATTTTCTGCTATATAATATAGAGATCCTACAGCTAAAGCTAAATTAAGTGCATAAATCCATCTTGATATTTTTTTACCCAGAAGAACAACTAAATGATTTTTACCAACTTTTTTGTCTGACTTATAATCAGGATACTGGTTAATAAATAGAATATTAGTTGTTAATAGTCCAATTGGAACTCCAATTAAAATTAAATTGTAAAATTCATTTGAAAACAGCTCAATTGTTTCATTAGCAATAGCAAATCCAGTACCTAATGTTAGTAATGGTCCAAATGAAAGAAAAATCGAGAGTTCTCCTAAACCATATCTGGAAGAAAGTCTTATTGGTTTTGCAGTATAAAAATATCCAACTAGTACTCCAATTAAGGCAATTATTGCAGCATAATATGCATTAAATGTAGATCCAGTATTTAAATAACTTGTAAATAAAATACCAGCAGCAGTAATTAAACCTAAAAAAAACATAATATTAGCAAGACTTTTAGTACCCTTTAAAGTTATTAAACCAAGCTCTACTGCCCTACTACCCCCAGATAACTGAGCACCTTGAAGAATTGTTGAGTCCATACCTGCATTAAAGTATTCCGTATTAGCCTCGTCTGTACCATGCGTTACATCAAAATAGTCATTATATAAGTTTGAAAATAAGTGAAAGAATAATATTCCAAAAGTAGTAAGAGCAAGAGATAGAGGGTTAAATAGATTATCTCCAATTCCTGCATAATAACATCCTATGGCAAAAACTGGGAACAAAGAAGCAGAAGCGAAACCAACTCTAGTAATAGCTACACCTTTTATAATTTTAGTAGTAAAGCTTATAGGTATATCAACTTCTTCATCAATTACTTCAGTAATACCACAATATCCTGTTTGAGGATTATTCTTTCCATCACCAAAATTTGGGGTTATCTTAATTTTGGCAGCAAATTTTGAACCATCTTTTCTTATAAAATTGGTTTTGGTAATATGTTCACCTTTTTGATTTGCATCCTTTAACCAACCAAGAACATTTTGAAGGACGATTTCTCCTGGTGAAAAAATTGATACTCTTTTTATACCGACTAATTCATCAGAAGGATATCCAAACATTTTGACAGCACCATCATTCATATTCGTAATTAGGCCTTCCATGTCACAGATTATTACACTTTTCATATAAAGAATTTTTAGGTGCCAAATTTACATTTTGACAAGTTAATATGAAAGTTTTTTTTCAAATTTTACTTATTTATTGTTAACGTTGTAAGTTTTGCAAATGAAATATCTTTTCCTTCTTTATTTTTGATTGATATTTTCCAGAGTTGCATTGTTCTTCCCATATGAATTGGTTCAGCTTTTGCAGTAACAACTCCTTCACTTATACCCCTAACATGATTAATTGATAATTCAATACCTCTTAACATTTGTTTATCTTTTTTTGAAAAAATTGCTGCAGCTGAGCTTCCAACTGTTTCTGCTAATGCAGCAGTAGCTCCACCATGAAGAACACCTGCAGGCTGATGAAGCTTTGGGGTGACTTGCATTTCAGCTACTAAGAAAGTTTCACCAACATCTATAAATTCTATATCAAGAGTTGAAACAAGAGTCCCCTTACACCTATCGTTTGCTTCTTTGAGAATAAACTTTTTTAATTTCTTATCAATCAAAATCTATTCTTCTTTTACTTCCTCAAAATCAACATCCTGGACATCGTCTCCTTTAGAATTCGTGTTTGTATTTTGATTATCTGGAGAAGAAGGTTCGCCAGACTGACCAGCACCACTTTCCGCTTGTGCTTTATACATTTCCTCTGAAGCATTTTTCCAAGCTTCATTTATAGAGTTTAATGTCTCATCGATTTTTTCTAAATCTTTTGATTCATATGCTTTTTTCAAATCTTCAAGAGCAGATTCAATTGGCTTCTTTTTATCATCAGATAATTTATCACCAAAGTCTTTGAGCTGTTTTTCAGTTTGAAATATCATTTGATCAGCACTGTTAAGTTTATCAACTTCTTCTTTAGCTTTTGAATCAGCTTCAGCATTTGCTTCAGCATCTTTTTTCATTTTTTCAATCTCATCTTCTGTTAAACCAGAAGAAGCTTCAATTCTGATATCCTGAGATTTATTAGTGGCTTTATCTAGTGCGCTTACATTAATAATTCCATTTGCATCAATATCAAATGTAACCTCTATTTGAGGAACACCCCTTTGTGCAGGTGGTATCCCATCAAGATGAAATCTTCCTATAGTTTTATTGTCTTTAGCCATTGGACGTTCACCCTGCAGGACATGAATTTCTACAGATGGCTGGTTATCAGCAGCTGTAGAGAATACTTGTGATTTTTTTGTTGGAATTGTTGTATTCGATTCAATAAGTTTGGTCATTACATTTCCCATTGTCTCTATTCCAAGAGATAATGGAGTAACATCTAGTAATAATACATCCTCGACATCACCAGAAAGAACACCACCTTGAATTGCAGCACCAACTGCAACAACTTCGTCTGGATTAACTCCTTTTGATGGTTTTTTACCAAACAAAGACTCAACCTCCTTTTGAATAATTGGAATTCTTGTTGAACCTCCAACTAAAATTACCTCATCAATATCTTTTTTAGTTAGACTAGCATCTTTTAATGCTTTTTTAACTGGTTCCATAGATCTTTTTACTAATTCATCTGATAATTGCTCAAACTTAGCTCTTGTTAGAGAAGTTACTAGGTGTTTAGGACCAGATGAGGTAGCTGTTACATATGGTAAATTAATCTCTGTTTGAGTGGATGAAGAAAGTTCTATTTTAGCTTTTTCTGCAGCTTCTTTAAGCCTTTGAAGAGCCATAGAATCATCCCTCAAGTCAATCTGCTCGTTTTTCTTGAATTCTTCAGCGAGAAAGTCAATAATAACTTGATCAAAATCGTCTCCTCCAAGATGAGTATCACCATTAGTTGCTAATACCTCAAATACTCCGTCACCAAGTTCTAGTATTGATATATCAAATGTTCCACCTCCTAAATCATATACAGCAATTTTTTTATCTTTACCTCCTTTATCCATTCCATAGGCTAAAGCAGCAGCAGTTGGTTCGTTAATAATTCTTTGTACTTTTAAACCAGCAATTTCACCGGCTTCTTTTGTTGCCTGTCTTTGTGAATCGTTAAAATATGCAGGTACAGTAACTACAGCTTCTGTAACACTTGATCCTAAATAATCTTCAGCCGTTTTTTTCATTTTCTGAAGAACCATTGCAGATAGTTCTTGTGGTGAATATAACCTTCCATCTATATCAACTCTCGGAGTATCATTATCACCTTTGACTACTTTGTATGCAACAGTTTTAACATCATTAGAGGATTCAGTAAATTTATTTCCCATAAACCTTTTGACTGAGGCAATAGTTTTTTCAGGATTTGTTACTGCTTGTCTTTTCGCAGGATCACCTACTTTAATTTCACCATCCTCAACAAATGCAATTACAGATGGGGTAGTTCTTTTTCCTTCAGCATTAGGTATAACGACTGGTTCACTTCCTTCCATAACAGAAACACACGAGTTTGTAGTTCCTAAATCTATTCCAATAATTTTACTCATAATATTTAATTTTAATTAACTAATGTCAACCATTATGCCAATTTAAATAATATGACATTATGTCATAATAGCAGTAAATATATTTATACTATTTTTGTGAAAAATCAAATAATGACCAATAATTCAAATCAATCTAGAGTAACAATAAAGATTCTTAATCAGATGAAAAGTAAATCTGAAAAAATCTCAATGCTTACTGCTTATGATTTCAGTTTTGCCAAAATAATTGATGAAGCTGGTATTGATATTATTTTAGTTGGTGATTCTGCATCAAATGTTATGGCTGGTCATGAAACAACTCTTCCAATTACTCTTGATCAAATGATATATCATGCTAGTTCAGTAGTAAGAGCTGTTAATAGAGCTCTAGTTATTGTTGACTTACCTTTTGGAACCTATCAAGCTGATTCTAAGGAGGCATTAAAATCTGCAATCAAAATAATGAAGGAATCAGGAGCTCATGCTGTTAAATTAGAGGGAGGATATCAAGCTAAAGAGTCAATTGAAAGGATTATCCAAGCTGGAATTCCTGTAATGGGTCATTTAGGTCTAACTCCACAATCTATATATAAGTTTGGAACATATGAAGTAAGAGCAAAAAATAAGCAAGAAGCAGATACATTATTAAATGATGCATTAATGCTTCAAGAGATTGGCTGTTTTTCTGTTCTTCTAGAAAAAATACCAAATATACTTTCGAAAAAAGTTTCTTCAAAATTAACTGTTCCAATTATTGGAATTGGAGCAGGGAGTAGTGTAGATGGTCAGGTTCTAGTATTACAAGATATGCTCGGTATGAATAAAGACTTTAGTCCAAGGTTCTTGAGAAGATATCTTGATATGGATAGGTTAATTTGTGAAGCTGTAAAAAAATACTCTACTGATATTAAAAGTGGAGATTTTCCAAATAAAGAAGAGCAATACTGATTTGAAACTAAAAAAATCTGAAATACTCTTTGAAGACAACCATTTGATAATTATCAATAAAAAGCCTGGAGTACTTGTTCAAGGAGATATTACTGGAGATATTTCATTAATTGAAATAACAAAAGACTATTTAAAAAAAAAGTATAATAAAAAGGGAAATGTTTTTTTAGGCCTAGTAAATAGAATTGATAGACCTACATCAGGAATAGTAATTTTGGCAAAAACCAGTAAGGCATTATCAAGAATGAATGAGATACTTAGAAATAGAGAGATACAAAAAATCTACTGGCTAATAATATCAAATAAATTTATTTTAAATAATGGAAAAATCAAAGGATGGTTTAGAAAGAATACAAAACAGAATAAATCTTATTTCTTTGAATCTAAGGTAACAAACTCAAAATTTGGAAGCTTATCATATAAGAAAATAAAAACACTAGATAATTATTGTTTGTTAGAAGTAAAACTTTTAACCG
The DNA here is from genome assembly GCA_902577515.1 of uncultured Bacteroidota bacterium. Taxonomy (GTDB): domain Bacteria; phylum Bacteroidota; class Bacteroidia; order Flavobacteriales; family Flavobacteriaceae; genus Marisimplicoccus. The sequence continues at coordinate 31,532 of CACGZJ010000010.1, forward strand.
GAAGACATCATCAAATTAGATGCAGTTTTTCAGAATTAGGATACCCAATTCAAGGAGATTTAAAGTATGGTTCAAAAAGATCAAATAAAGACGGTGGTATTTATCTCCATTCGAGAAAAGTAGAGTTTATTCATCCTGTCTCCAAAAATAAAATATTTTTAAAAGCGGATACTCCTATGACAGGGCTATGGATTGCTTCTCCTTCCTATTAATTAAAATTGCTTTTTCTTTTATAATGTTTTGTAGAGGTTTTCTATCTATTTTACTTTCTAGCCATGAGATAATATCTAGGTAAAGAAAAGCTCTTTTTTCATATGGATCATCTTCATATTTTTTTAATTCATTATAAAGATTCCTTAAGAAACCTTTTATTTCTCCTGGGTAAATATTCTCCAATCCATTCAAATACTTTAAAATTGTTTTTTGAACCTCATGTAAATCATTAAGCTTATCTAAATAATTATATGTTTCCTTTATAATTTTATCCAAATTAAAATCAAGTCCTGCCTCCCAATGAGCAATAAGATTTAGAATTCTAGTAAAACATTGAAGATCTTCCCTCATTTTAATATTTTTATTTCCCATTATTAAACTTGTATATCTGATGCATTTATCAAAATCATCCACTGTGAAATACATACAAGCGATTTTATAATATAGAAGCATAATGTGATGTTGATCAATAAAATTTTTATTTTTTTCAATACCATCAATTACTTCAGGAATAATTTTTATTGACTCTTTAAATGTTCCTTCCAAAACATGAAGATTAAAAATATTATTGTATTTATATAAAAAGATTAATGCATTCAAATTCTGATTAACAGGGAATGATTCATCCTCAACAACTTCTATCATATCATTCAAACTATTTTTAAATTTAGAGGGATATTTTATTAGAGATAAAGCCTCAAGTAAGAAATTATATCCCTTTAAATAGTATACTGGATGAATTTTTATCATCTCAGGCTTATTATTAAATGTATCTATCCATTTTGATGCATATTTATAACTCGAGAGAAAATCTTGTGCCAAAAGACTATACCAAACCCATGATTGATAGTAAATTAGTTTTTCCCTAAATCCAAGATTTTTAGGTTTATAGTATTTAATTTTTTCATCAAATATTGCTTTAATCTCTCTTGACTCAGAATCACTTTTTGCATATCCTGCTTTAATTAGTTTTTCATAAAGCTGTAGGGAGATATTTGATAATGAGCTTGAAACATCATTAAGCTGTTTTAGATGGTTTGTCTGAGTAACTAATTCATCAGTTCTATTAGTTAGACTTCTTGTTACATACAAAGATTCAATTAATTTTTCAAACTCTACAATTTCATATGCAGAAGTATTTTCGTCATATTTTAAAGCATATGACTTGACTTTATCAAGAATCTTTAGACTCTGCTTATAAAGTCCCTTTTGATATAAAATAGTTGCATAATCAATCTGACTTCTTATATGAAGTTTAACATTCTTGTGCTGTGGATTCAATCTAAGACTAATCAAGATTTGTTTATACAAATGAGCTTTAAGATTTGAAAGTTGTTGTTTTGTAACTATTTTAGATTCAATTATCTTCTTTTCATCGTATTTAATCATCTTATCTAGAAGGTTGAATAAGTTTAGAAACTTTGAGTCTTCATTAGAATCCATTCTCCCAACATAAAGTTTAAATTGTCTTTTCTCAGACTTTGTTAAGGATTTTATAAGTACGAAAAGGTTATCTTTTATATCACTAGTCATTGTATATATATATTATTTAAATTATTGATTATCAATATTTTGAAAATTAATTAATAATTTCGGGTATTGTAAAATTAATATACTTTTTTTTAACTATCACCATTTAAGTAATAATTTAGTATATAATGAAAAATCAGGTAGAAATTTTTGATACAACCCTAAGAGATGGCGAACAGGTTCCAGGTTGTAAACTTGATACTAAAAGTAAATTAATTTTAGCTGAAAAAATTGATCAACTTGGGGTTGATATTATTGAAGCAGGTTTTCCAATTTCTAGTCCTGGAGATTTTAAATCGGTTGTTGAAATTTCCAAAGTTATTAAAAATGCATCTGTATGTGCACTAAGTAGAGCAAATGAAAAAGACATTGATGTTGCTGCTGAGTCATTAAAAAAGGCAAAAAAACCTAGAATTCATACTGGTATTGGCACATCTGAAGTTCATATTAAATATAAATTCAACTCAAATAAAGATTCAATAATTGAAATAGCAAAAAAATCGGTTGCTCATGCAAGAAAGTATGTTGACGATGTTGAATTTTATGCAGAAGATGCTGGCAGAACGGATAATGAATTTCTTGCAAAAGTATGTGAAGAGGTTATTAAGTCTGGAGCTACTGTTTTAAATATACCTGACACAACTGGATATTGTTTACCTAGTGAATATGGAGATAAAATCAAGTTTTTAATAAATAATGTTAATGGGATTGAAAATGTTACGGTTTCATGTCATTGCCATAATGATCTTGGCTTAGCAACTGCTAACTCTATATACGGAGTTATCAATGGAGCAAGACAAATAGAGTGTACCGTTAATGGTGTTGGAGAGAGAGCAGGAAACACGTCTCTGGAAGAAGTTGTGATGATTTTAAGACAACATAATAATTTAAACTTAGATACTAATATTAATTCTAAACTTCTTAATGAAGTAAGCCAAAAAGTATCTGAACTTATGGCAATGCCTGTTCAACCAAATAAGGCTATTGTTGGATCTAATGCATTTGCTCATAGCTCTGGAATTCATCAAGATGGCGTTATCAAGAAAAGAGAAACATATGAAATCATAGATCCACTTGATGTTGGTGTTGATAAATCATCAATTGTATTAACAGCTAGGAGTGGCAGAGCTGCACTGGCATTTAGAATGAAAGAGTATGGAGTTAATCTTACCAAAAAAGAGCTAGATGATGTTTATAATGAGTTTTTGATAGTAGCTGATAAAAAGAAAGAAGTAACAGATACAGATTTTCCTGAAATTCTTCAGAATAAAAATATTAGATATGGCTAAAACACTATTCGATAAAGTTTGGGATTCACATGTAATTGAAAAAATAAAAGATGGCCCAGATGTTCTTTTTATTGACAGACACTTTATTCATGAAGTTACAAGCCCAGTTGCATTTGTCGGATTAAAAAATAGGGGTCTTAAAGTAATGTTTCCTGATAAAACTTATGCTACTGCTGACCATAATACACCAACTCTAAATCAGCATCTACCAATTAAGGATAAACTATCAGCTATGCAGGTAAAAGCACTAGAAAAAAACTGTATTGAACATGGTATAGATTTTTGGGGACTTGGTCACGTTAAGAATGGTATTGTTCATGTTATTGGTCCAGAAAATGGTATAACTCAGCCAGGACTTACAATTGTTTGTGGTGATTCACATACCTCTACTCATGGGGCATTTGGAGCTATAGCATTTGGTATAGGAACCTCTGAAGTTGAAATGGTACTTGCTTGTCAATCTATAATGCAGCAGAAGCCCTTAAAAATGAGAATAAATATTGATGGGTATCTAAATTCACATGTTACACCTAAGGATGTTGCTATATACATTATATCAAAACTCTCTTCCTCTGGTGCTACTGGATATTTTGTAGAATATTCAGGAGAAGTTTTTAAAAATATGAGTATGGAGGGTAGAATGACTGTCTGTAATCTTAGTATTGAAATGGGTGCAAGAGGTGGAATGATTGCCCCAGATGATAAAACTTTTGAATATATTAAAGGCAGAGAGTATGCCCCTAAAGGAGATGATTGGAAAAAAGCCCAATCCTATTGGAGATCTTTAAAGACTGATAATGATGCAATTTTTGATAAAGAATTTAACTTTAAAGCAAGCGATATTGAACCTATGATTACTTATGGAACTAATCCAGGTATGGCTATTCCAATTTCTAAATCAATTCCAAGTTCCAATTCAGACTCAGAATCATCATATCAAAAGGCACTCGATTATATGGAATTTAAGGAAGGTGAAATGATGATTGGTAAAAAAATTGATTATGTCTTTCTTGGAAGCTGTACTAATGGGAGAATTGAAGATTTTAGAACATTTGCAAGCTTAATAAAAGGTAGAAGAAAATCTGATAATGTTGATGCTTGGCTTGTGCCAGGATCACATAAAGTTCTTAAAAGCATTAAAGATGAAGGAATTTTAGATGTCTTAACAAATTCTGGTTTTAAATTAAGAGAACCTGGTTGTTCTGCTTGTCTAGCAATGAATGATGATAAAATACCCAAGGGTAAATATGCAGTAAGTACCACAAATAGAAATTTTGAAGGAAGGCAAGGACCTGGAGCTAGAACTTTACTTGCAAGCCCTTTGGTCGCTGCTGCTTCTGCTATTACTGGAAAAATAACTGATCCAAGAGAAATTATTTAAAATGGCTTACGATAAATTCAATATTCTAAATAGCTCAGCTGTTCCACTTAATATCGACAATGTTGACACAGATCAAATAATCCCTGCAAGATTTTTGAAAGCAACTGAAAGAAAAGGGTTTGGTGAAAATCTATTTAAAGATTGGAGATATAACTCAGATGACACTCCCATAGATTCATTTCCTCTAAACAATAAGATCTACAATGGAAAGATACTTGTTGCAGGCAAAAATTTTGGCTGTGGATCTTCAAGAGAACATGCAGTTTGGGCAATATACGATTATGGGTTCAGAGCTGTAGTATCAAGTTTCTTTGCTGATATATTTAAAAATAACTGTTTGAATATTGGTGTTCTTCCTATTCAAGTTTCTGAAGAATTTTTAATAGATATTTTTTCCCAAATCGATTCAAATCCAAAAAGTAATTTTGAGGTAAACTTAGAAATTCAAGAATTTAAGATTATTGAAACTGAAAAGTCTGAAAAATTTAATATTAGCTCCTACAAAAAGAGTAATATGTCAAATGGTTTTGATGATATAGATTATCTTATAAATAAAAAGCAAGAAATATCTAAATTTGCCAATAATTCTCCATACTAATGTCCAAACATATCGAAATAATGGATACTACTTTGAGGGATGGAGAACAGACCTCAGGAGTATCATATTCACCTAAAGAGAAACTTACAATAGCTAAACTTTTATTGGATGATCTTAAAATAGATCGAATAGAAGTTGCTTCTGCAAGAGTATCTGAGGGAGAACTTAATTCAGTAAAGGAAATATCTAGCTGGGCAGAAAAAAATAGTAGAATCGATAGTATTGAAGTTTTAACATTTATAGATGAAGGAAAATCTATACAATGGTTATTAGACTCAGGATGTAAAGTACAAAATCTTTTAACTAAGGGCTCCTTAAATCATTTAAAGCATCAATTAAAGAAAACCCCTGATCAACATTTTAATGACATATCAAAAACTATTGATATTGCAGAAAAAAATTCAATAACCACTAACATATATCTTGAAGATTGGAGTAATGGAATGAAAAATAGTAAAGATTATGTTATCGATTATTTGGATTTTTTAAAAACAAAAAATATTAAAAGAGTCTTACTTCCTGACACACTAGGGATACTAACTCACTTTGAAACCTATGAATTCATTAATGAAGTAAGAAATAAATATCCAAATTTTCATTTAGACTTTCATGGACATAATGACTATGATCTAAGTGTTGGAAACTCATTAGAGGCAATTAGAGCTGGTTGTGATGGTCTTCATCTTACAATAAACGGAATGGGGGAAAGGGCTGGTAATACTCCCCTATCAAGCACTGTTGCAGCAATTAAAGACTTCTTACCAGATTATAAAATAAATGTTGAAGAGAAGAATTTGTTTAAAGCAAGTAAATTAATTTCAACATTTTCTGGACAAAGTGTATCATCCAATAAGCCAATTGTTGGTGAAAATGTATTTACGCAAACAGCTGGTGTTCACGCAGATGGTGATAATAAAAAAGATTTATACTTCAACAACTTGAATCCAAGTAGATTTGGTAGGAAAAGAAAATATGCTCTTGGAAAGACTTCTGGAAAAGCTAATATTAAAAAGAATTTAGATGAATTAGGAATTAAACTAAATGATGATGAGCTAAGCGTTGTAACATCTAAAGTGATTGAATTAGGAGATAAAAAAGAGAAGGTTACAATTGAAGATCTTCCTTATATTATTAGTGATGTTCTTGAGTATCCAACAAAGAAGAAAGATATAATTATTGAATCTTATGTTTTAACTCATGCAAAGACTCTTAGGCCATCTGCTTCTCTGTCATTAGTTATTAATGATGAACTTTATCAAGAAAGCTGCTCAGGTGATGGCCAATTTGATGCATTCATGAATGCATTAAAAAAAATATACTCTAAAAGGAAAAAGGTACTTCCAAAATTAATTGATTATGCTGTTCGTATCCCACCAGGCAGTGATTCAGATGCATTTTGTGAAACTACTATTACCTGGGATACTGGATCAAAAAAATTTAAAACAAGAGGGCTTGATACTGATCAAACAGTATCTGCTATCAAAGCAACAGAGAAAATGTTAAATACTGAATAATTATGATTTTAAAAATAGCTGTATTATCTGGAGATGGAATTGGACCTGAAGTTACTAAACAATCTATTAAAGTACTTAAATCTTTAGGTAAAAAGTTTAATCATAAAATTAAATTAGAAAGTGGATTAGTTGGAGCAGTTGCAATTGATAAATACAATGATCCCTATCCAGATGAAACTCATCAAGTTTGTCTAAACTCAGATGCAATTCTTTTTGGTGCGATTGGCGACCCTAAATATGATAATGATCCAAAAGCTAAAGTAAGACCTGAACAAGGTTTACTCAAAATGAGAAAAAAGCTCGGACTATATGCAAACCTTCGTCCTACAAAGGTCTTTGAATCCTTATTAGAGATGTCACCAATAAAAGAAGAAAGAATATCTGGAACTGATATTCTTTTTGTTAGAGAATTAACTGGAGGTATTTACTTTGGAGAAAGAGGCAGAAAGGATAATGATAATTTTGCATTTGACACATGTGAATATAATAGAGATGAAATTGTTAGAATTGCAAAAATAGGATTTGAATATGCGCAAAAAAGATCTAATAAATTATGTTGTGTTGATAAAGCGAATGTTCTTGAAACATCAAGACTATGGAGAGAGACAGTTCAAAGTATGGAGAAAAACTATCCAAATATACAGGTATCATATGAATTTGTAGATGCTGTTGCAATGAGATTAGTTCAATGGCCAAATTCATATGATGTTTTGATTACTTCAAATCTTTTCGGTGATATTTTAACAGATGAAGCTTCAGTCATTTCTGGATCAATGGGGCTTATGCCATCTGCTTCAGTTGGTTCTGAAAACGCTTTATATGAGCCGATTCATGGATCTTATCCAGAAGCAGCAGGAAAAAATATTGCAAATCCTATTGCCTCAATTTTATCTCTTTCAATGATGCTAGATCATTCATTTGGTTTGAAGATAGAATCACAAATAATTAATAATGCAGTTGAACAATCTCTTAAAAATAAATACGTAACTCCTGACTTAAGCTCAGATAAAAACTCATATTCAACAGATCAAGTTGGTAACTATATAGTAGAATTTATTGAAAAAAGTTAAAGTATATAGTCTGTAGAAATAAAGTTAGAATCATTTGAGTCCAAAAGTTTTTTAAGTATCCTGTTGTTATGAATATTATCTTTTGAAGCTACAAAAGTCCTTATTGAAAATGCTCTTAAAGCGTCATGAACACTTAAAGTACTTACAGCAGAATTTTTTCTACCTGTAAAAGGATATATATCCGGACCTCTTTGACAAGAGCTATTTAGATTAACTCTACATACTAGGTTTGCAAGAGTATCGATAAGTGGGCCTAGTTGCTTTGTATCACTTCCAAAAAGACTTACTTGTTGACCATATTCTGAATTTGCCATATCATCAAGAGGTTCATCTATATCCTGAAATGAAATTACTGGGATTACAGGTCCAAACTGTTCTTCCTGGTATACTCTCATATTTTGTTTTACAGGATATAATATTGCAGGATAGCAATAGTTTTCAGTGACATGTCCACCTTTTTTATTGACTATTGATGCACCTTTAGAAACTGCATCATCTATTAAATCTCTTATATATTTTGGTTTAGATGGTTCAGGCAAGGGTGTTAAAAAAGAATCTTTTTCCCATGGCATTCCAAATTTTAAATCATCAACCGCTTTTGCAAACTTCTTATTAAATTCATCTACTATTGATTCATGAACATATAAAACTTTAAGTGCAGTACATCTTTGACCATTATATGAAAGACAACCTGAAATACATTCCTGAATTGTTAAGTCAAGGTCAGCGTCTGGCAAAATAATACCAGGATTTTTTGCTTCTAGTCCTAAAACGAGTCTAAGCCTATTTTTATTAGGATGCTGATCTTGTAGCGCAACTGCGGATGAGCTATGTCCAATTAGTGCAAGTACATCAATATATCCTGTTTGCATTATAGGAGGACATATTTTTCTTCCTCTTCCAAAAAGGATATTAACTACCCCAGGAGGAAAACATTCCTTAAAGGCATTTAATAAAGGAGCAATTAAAAGGACTCCATGCTTTGCCGGTTTAAAAATAGTTGTATTCCCCATTAAAATAGCAGGTATTAGTAGACAAAAAGTTTCGTTTAGTGGATAATTATATGGTCCTAAGCATAAAACAACACCTAAAGGCCCTCTTCTAATATGTGCATGAATACCTGAATCTTTTTCAAATCTGGCAGAAGATCTATCAATCTTTTTATATTCATTAATTGTATCATATATATAGTCTACTGTTCTATCAAACTCTTTTTCAGAGTCTTTTTTATTTTTTCCTATCTCCCACATTAAAAGGTTAACTACAACATCTCTATGTTCCTGAATTTTATCCGCAAACCTCTTCATACACTTAAGTCTATCTCTAACCTTCATAGTTGGCCATTTACCTTGACCTCTATCAAATGCTTTTTTGGCAGATTCTAGAGCTTCTAATGCTGATTCTGAGTCCATATCTGGTATTGAACCTAGAAGTGTTTGAGAATAAGGTTTGTTAGGGTCAGAGCTTATTGTTGAATAAACTTCTGAAGTATCTCCATCCCATTTTTTTAATTTTCCACCCACAAGATATTCCCTGCAGTTTAATTGATCTACTGTAATTGTTTTTGTTGACATATATTTTAAATTAAAAAACGAAGAGTTTCTGGTTTTTCGTTTAAATACTCTCCAAAGAAACCATTTTCTTTCATCTTTTTTACTAAATCATTTAAATCTTTAGAAAATTTTAACTCAATACCTACGATTGCTGTTCCATTTTCTCTGTTATTCTTTTTAACATATTCAAAGAAAGTAATATCATCATTTTTACCAAGTACATTGTTTACAAATTCTTTAAGTGCTCCTGCTCTTTGAGGAAACTTAACAATGAAATAATGTTTAAGGTTAGAATAAAACAATGCCCTCTCTCTTATTTCTGCCATCCTTGTGAAATCATTATTTCCTCCACAAATTAATACACCAACATTTTTATCTTTAAACATTTTGTTGTTTAACTCAAGTGCTGATATTCCAATTGCACCAGCAGGCTCAACAACTATTCCATCTTTGTTATAAAGATCTAGTATAGTTTGACAGACTTTACCTTCAGGAACTAATAAAATTTCATCTAAATAGTTTTTACAAATTTCAAAAGGAATTTTACCGATTTTTTTTATTGAAACCCCATCAACAAAGTTATTAATAGAGTCTAGCTCAATAATTTTTTCACTTTTTAAAGACTTACTCATTGCAGGAGCTCCTTCAGCCTCAACACCAATAATCTTTGTTTTAGGAGACAATTCTTTAAACACAGTAATTATTCCAGAAATTAAACCTCCTCCTCCAACTGGAACAATCAAATAATCAAAATGCTTATCAACTTGATCTAGAATTTCTAATCCTATAGTTCCTTGACCTTCAATAACATTAACATCATCAAATGCATGCACAAATAAACTTTTGTCAGTATTTTGCTTTTGAGCTTCATACTGTGCATCATCAAAATTATCTCCGATTAATATAATTTCAACATATTCACCTCCAAATATTTTAACCCTTTCTATTTTTTGTTTTGGAGTTGTAACAGGCATATAAATTTTTCCATAAATTTTTAGCTTATTACAAGAATATGCAAAACCCTGAGCATGATTACCAGCACTTGCACAAACTAATGTTTTATTCTTAAGATAGTCTGAATCAATAGATCTAATTTTATTAAAAGCACCACGAATTTTAAAAGATCTAACTTGCTGAAGATCTTCTCGTTTTAAATAAATTTTACAATTTAGATCATTTGAAAGTCTCTCATTAATAACTAAAGGAGTTAAAACTGAAACACCTTGAAGATTTTCAGAAGCACTCCTAACTCCTTTTAAATCAGGAATTTGCATTTATTAAACAGATTTCATTGAAGTCATGTACTGCCTAAGTTCATCACCAATTATTTCAATTGAGTGGTATCTAATTGTTTCGTTAATCTCAATTAATTTTTTATTATCAACAGAGTTTGTACTCTTACTTATTGAGTCTGAACCAATTATGTCAGTTTCTACTTTATCAAAGAATTTAGAAAGAAGTGGAATTGCATCATTATTAAAAAGATAGCATCCATATTCTGCAGTATCAGAAATAATATTATTCATTTCATATAATTTTTTTCTGGAAACTAGATTAGCTATAAGCGGAAGTTCATGAAGAGATTCATAGTATGCAGACTCTTCTTTAATACCTGCTTCAACCATTGTCTCATATGCTAACTCTACACCAGCCTTAACAAGTGCTATCATTAAAATTCCATTATCAAAGTATTCTTGCTCAGAAATTTCATCAGATGTTGGATCTGTCTTTTCAAAATCAGTCTTACTTGTTTCTTCTCTCCAACTTAAAAGTTCTTTATCATCATTCTCCCAATCCTTCATCATAGTCTCGGAGAATTTACCTGATAAGACATTATCCATATGCTTAATAAATAATGGAGATAATATTTCTTTAAGTTCCTCAGATAATTCAAATGCTTTAACTTTTGCGGAATTTGATAATCTGTCCATCATATTTGTTATACCTCCATGCTTTAAAGATTCTGTAATAGTCTCCCATCCATATTGAATAAGCTTTGCAGAGTAGCTAGGTTCAATTCCGAGTTCTTTCATTTTATTAAAACACAGTATTGACCCTGTCTGAAGCATTCCACATAATATAGTCTGCTCACCCATTAAATCAGATTTAACTTCAGCAACAAAAGATGATTCTAAAACTCCCGCTTTATCAGATCCAAGAGATACCGCATATGCTTTTGCTGCATCAAAGCCAATTCCATTAGTATCATTTTCAGGATGAACAGCAATAAGTGTAGGAACTCCAAAACCTCTTAGATACTCTTCTCTTACCTCAGATCCTGGAGATTTTGGTGCGACCATAATGACAGTTATATCTTCTCTTACTTTAATGCCCTCTTCTACTATGT
>CACGZJ010000011.1 GCA_902577515.1 uncultured Bacteroidota bacterium
TTTAAATTTTATATTTTTTTTAAGATTTAATAGATTTTATAAGTATTAAATTTGAACTCTTGACCAAGTCAAGTCTGTTAAAGTAAGACCTCTAATTTATTAGAGGTCTTCATTTATTAGCTATTTCCTTTTTAAATACTAATTTTGATAAATCCCTAAATTTTGAAAGGTTTCTTTTCAATAGTATTGATTCTAACATCTATTTGTATAAATATATTAGGTATTATGATTTCATTTGAATTATTAACTCAATTTATTAACCCTAATTTATTATTTACTATTGCCTTTATTATATTAATTATAGCTATAATCAATATTTATTTAAAAAAATGAAAAAAGTTTTTTTTATTTTCTTATTATTTTTTACAAACCTATTAGTTTGTCAAATCTTTTATGATTCCAATGATTTAAAATACTTTTTAGACTTTTCAAAAAAAACAGCAAATCTTAAGTTTCAAGAATACGAAATTAAAGGTCCACTTCAAGAAGTAACATCATTATATGGAAATATATTTACAGTTATTAAAGGGGATAGTATACATTGGGTTCTTCAACAGAGTGAAAAAAAGAACAAATATTCCTCTTATCTAATAATTAAAGGAGAGTATAAAGATATCTTAAAATTAGTCAAAAGAGAGATGTCTAGTGAAAAGTATGAAGTGCTTTCATCAGATATAATTTATTCAGGTCATTTTACTGATTATTTCAACTTTGTAGACGATAATGATTTTGAAAAAATTGCCAAAAATAGATTGATAGGCAGCTATCTAAAGGAATATGGTCTATTGGGAGTTTACAATATTAAAATTGTTAGAAATAACGGGATTAATTTCATAGACCTAGATATCACTGGAAAAATAATTTTGAGCGAAAAAGATATTGTTATCGAAACAAGTCTTCCAACTTTAACAAGGCTTGTTGGATATTACGAATCTGAATTAAATAATAATATTAATTTTTTAAAGAAAGGTATTGTCTCAGGAAGAGTCCTTTATGAAAATAGTTCTTTTTACTCTTTAAGCATAGATAAGAATAAAAATTTTGGGACATTTACAACTTTAGAATTTGGAACTGATCCAAATGAGGAGCAGACAAGTAAAAGGAGTACAACAACATTTATAATTGTTGATTAATTTAGTAAGATGAGAGATTTTTTAAATTATGGTGATTCACTTGATATTAGGATCTTAATTGTTACTGTATTATTTATATTAATTTGGAAGTTTTTGATAGAAAAAAAAACAAAATAAATGAAAGATCCAGTTAAATATTTTAGCTCTATAATCTTAATAATATTACTTATAATGTTAATACTAAATATTCTTTCATATTAAATTACTTACTATATTTAATTATTAATCTTAAACTAATTAAAATGAAAAAACATTTATTATTGCTAGCAGCAATAATTACCTTTTCTTATGTTGGTGCACAGGATAATAATGCTTGGCTTCAAAGTCGAGTATTAAAAGTTGATCCTGCAGACGTAGAAAAATTTGAGGCTGCTGTAGCAAAAAAAACAAGAATGTACAATTCTGAAGACGGTACTCCAAGGTGGATTACATTCAGAATTTTAACAGGACAAAATGCAAATCAATATTTACGGGTGCAATACATAACTTCTCCTGAAGAACTCGACAATATTGATACAGTCGGAAATGCTTATTGGCAAAAAACTGTTGGTCAATATCATACATCAGGAGCAGGAAGATTGTGGGGAAGAAATAATAATACATCCTACTTTCCAGAAGGTGCTTCTAGGATGAATCTCAGAAGAATAATTTACTATCAATATAAAGACTCTCATGAGAATGATTTTTGGAGATTTAGGTGGAGAGTAAAAAATGCAATGCAGGAATCAGGATATGAGTCAATAATGAGTGTATTTGCATGTGCATCAGGATGTAATGGCAATGTAGTTCAAGTTAGATTTCATCATGATGGATGGGTTGGACAATCAGAAGATTATGGAGAGCCACTTCAAAATATGATAGCAAAGTATAATGAACTATATGGAGAAAATGCTTACGAACAAGATGGTGATAAATTTGATGATTCATTATTACCTGAGGGAAGATCTATTCGTCATCATGAATATCTCCCTGAATTGAGTTCACCAAGAAGAAATAATAATTAAATTTTAACATTATGAAAAAATATATATTTATTTTAATAGCAATGATATCATACTCTTTAACTGCACAAAATTCAGTAAGAGTATATAATCAAAATGTAATACCAGGAAAAGCTGGAGATGTTGTAAACCTTTTCAATAATTTCTTTGGAGAAGCAGAATACAAATCTGGTGGTGTAATGCTTCAAAGTGTCTCTTTCAGAAATAATGTAACTCATAGAATTGTTTTTTATGGAGATCCTTCAAACTGGGGTGAAGTAGAGCAAAGACCTCAAGGTGCTTGGAGTAATTTTCTAGGTCAACTAAGAAACTTAACATTTCCAAATCCGCAAGATAGTGCTCTTTTGTCTATTATTTCCTGGTCAAGTGGTGATACAGAAGAATTTAAAGCTGCAAAAATATGGGATATAAATGTTGAAAATCCTAGTAAAATGAAAGCAGCATTTGACGAATTAACTGAAAAAAATCAAGATATTCTTGGGGGAAGGTCAGTTGGATTAGTCCAATATGATGCTGGAGGACCAGATGGTGCAACACATGGTATTGTTCTTTATGGTAAAAATCTTAATGATCTTACATTAAAAGAAAGAGAAATAAGATCAACAAAGCAATTTGCTGATTATGTGTCTAAAAGAGGAAATGTTGAATATGTAAAAACATACATTGTCAATGTAGTATCTAGATTCTGATTTTAGTCATAAATTTTTAAAAGACCTCCTTGTGGGGTCTTTTTTTTATATTTAATTATGCTCAAAATTGCATTTCATCAAAACTATATCCATCCCCTTGAAGAGAACCACAGGTTTCCAATGATTAAATATGAGCTAATTCCTGAACAGTTAATTAGAGAAAACACTTGTTCCTCTGATAACTTTTTTGAGCCTGGAATGATTTCGGATAAAATTGTTTTAAAAACACACGAAAAAGAATACTTCCAGAGATTTAAAAATCTCAAACTATCAAAAAAAGAGATAAGAGAAATAGGTTTTCCTCTCAGTAAAGAACTTGTTGAAAGAGAAATGATTATAGCTCAGGGAACAATAGAATGTGTCCATTACTCAATTAATCATGGAATATCGATGAATATAGCTGGAGGAACACATCATGCATTTTATGATCGAGGAGAAGCATTTTGCATGTTAAACGATCAAGCTTTAGCTGCCAAATACCTAATAGACGAAAAACTAGCAAAGAAGATCATGATAATTGATCTTGATGTTCATCAAGGAAATGGTACTGCATCAATTTTTAATACAAATGAAGAAGTATTTACTATTTCTTTTCATGGTAAAAAAAACTACCCGTTTAGAAAAGAGAAAAGTGATATTGATGTAGAATTTGATGATAATACAGATGATCAATTCTATTTAAAAAAATTAAAGGATCTTATACCTAATTTAATTGACAATTTTAGACCAGACTTTATTTTTTACTTATCGGGTGTTGATGTTCTAAATAATGACAAATTAGGTAGACTTGGTTTATCAATAGATGGGTGCAGAGAAAGAGATAAATTTATTTTAGAATTGTGTAAAAAAAATTCAATACCTGTGCAAGTATCAATGGGCGGTGGATATTCAGAGCTTCTAAAGAATATAATTGAGGCACACTCTAATACTTTTCGATTAGCACAAGAAATTTATTTTTAATAAATTCAAATTAATAATTATGTTAAAAAAACCACTTTTAATTTCTATATCAACTTTAATACTATCATGTTCAAATTCTATTGAATTAAATGGAATAATTGATGAAGTTGAAGTTTTAAGAGATAATTATGGAATAAACCATATCTATGCAAATAACCAAAATGATCTTTTCTTTATGCAAGGGTATTTAGCTGCAAAAGATAGATTATTTCAATTTGAAATATGGAGAAGACAAGCTACAGGTACTGTTTCCGAAATATTCGGTGAAGATGAGCTTGAGAGAGATATCGGAACACGCTTGTTCAAGTTTAGAGGAGATATCAAAGATGAATTAAATCATTACCATGAAGATGGTTTTGAAATTGTTTCTTCATTTGTATCCGGAGTAAATAAATATATTGAAGAGGTTAATAGTAATCCAGATTTATTGCCAATTGAATTTAATATTTTAGGTATAAAACCAGAAGCTTGGACTAATGAGGTTGTAATTTCCAGACATCAGGGACTTCTTGGAAACATTCAGGAAGAATTAAACATAGGCAGAGCAGTTTCTTTAATTGGAGAAGATCTAGTTAAAGAATTGTTATGGTTTCACCCTAAAGAGCCATCGCTAAAACTACCTGATGATATTACATATGAAGACTTAAAACAGGATATCTTAAGATTATATGATGCATATCGAGACCCAATAGAGTTTAAAGAAACATATATTTTAGAAAAATACAGAAATGATGTTAAACTTGTGGATATTTTTCAAGATGATATGATTAAAGATAAATACTCTATAGGTAGTAATAACTGGGCAATATCAGCTGAAAAATCTGAGTCAGACTATCCTATTTTAGCAAATGATCCACATAGATCATTATCAAACCCTTCTTTAAGATACATGGCACATCTAGTAGCTCCTGGATGGAATGTCATTGGAGGAGGTGAACCCGAAATACCTGGAATATCAATTGGACACAATGGTATTGGTGCTTGGGGACTAACTGTATTTAGAACTGATGCGGAGGACTTATACATATATGATCTTAATCCTAGAAACTCATATCAATATTACCATAATGGTCAGTGGAATGAATTTGAGATAATAAAAGAGACAATTAAAGTAAAAGGAACTGAAGATTTTGATGTAAATCTTTTTTATTCAGTTCATGGACCAGTAACCTTTATAGATACTAAAAGAAATAAAGCTTATGCTGTCAAAAATGGATGGTCAGAAATCGGAGGATCACCATACTTAGCATCACTAAGAATGGATCAAGCTAAATCCTGGGATGAATTTCGAGAAGCCTGTATATATTTTAATATTCCAGGAGAAAACATGGTTTGGGCTGATAAATATGGTGATATAGGCTGGCAATCTGTTGGAATAGCTCCAATTAGAAAAACCCATAGTGGAATGGTTCCTGTTAGTGGTGATGGAAGTAATGAGTGGGAAGGATACCTTCCTATAATTGAAAAACCAAACCTATTTAATCCAGAAATTGGTTATATTTCGACAGCAAATCAAAATGTAACTCCTGAAGATTATGATAAATGGGAGGCTATAGGATTTGATTGGGCAGACCCTTATAGAGGAGATAGAATAAATAGTGTACTTGAAAGTAAAGAAAAATTTACAATTGAAGATATGCTAAAGCTTCAGGTAGATTATTTTTCAATTCCGGCTAAACAGATTATAGAACTTTCTTCAGGTTATATAACAAATGATCTAAAGTATTTTGAAAAATTATCGAATTATGACAAAGAATATTATTTTAAAATGTTGTCAGAATGGAATAAATTATTAAATAAAGATTCTGTAGAAGCCTCTTTATTCAATTCATGGAAAAATCAAATCTTATCTGAACTTTCATACAGAATAGTCCCAAACACAGTATCTAATTATATTAGTATACAACTCTTCAAAGCTATTGAAATTATATCTGCTATGAGTGAAAAGGAAAAAATAGAATTTTTAAATAAAACTTTTGATAGAGGACTAAATAGTTTAATTGAAGATTTAGGAGAAATGGAGGATGATTGGGTATATGGTCAAAATAATTATAAACATGTTAAAATATATCATCCATTAGAAAAAGTTGTAAACGATTCAATAAGGGAAATAATTGGATTAAGGACATATCCAAGAGGAGGTGATGGATATACACCAGGATCAACTTCTAACTCATTAAATCAAGAGTCAGGAGGCAGTTTTAGAGTAATGATTGATACTGGAAATTGGGATAATAGCTTTGCAACAAATTCTCCGGGTCAATCAGGAGATCCAAAGAGTAAATTTTATGATAATTTATATGAGGATTGGGCAAATGATGTTTACTTCCCCCTTTTATTTTCAAAGTCAAAGATTCTTAAAAACTTGAGTAAGAGAACTGTTTTTAAACCAAAGGATTAATCTTTGTAAATTTTAATTGTAATGTTACCCTCGTTATCAATATGAGCCCTATACATTCCCGCTGTATTAAATTCCATTGCAATATTTCCATTTTTGTCAAGACCAATAACTCCACCATCTCCACCTGTAGCTTTCACTTTATCTAGGGATTTTTTTGATGCATCTTTAAGGTTTTCATTTTTGTAAATCATTTGTGCAGCTATATCATAAGCAACAACATTTCTTATAAAATGTTCTCCCCATCCTGTTGCTGAAATTCCACAACATTCATTGTTAGCATAGTTTCCTGCTCCTATTATAGGTACATCCCCTATTCTACCCCAAATTTTATTTGTTGTACCTCCTGTTGAGGTTCCAGCAGATATATTTCCATGAATATCAATAGCTACACTCCCTACAGTTCCAAATTTTGAGTCTTTTATAAAAGTATCTTCAAAGGATACACTATTTCTATTCTTAAGTCTTCTAAGAGAGTTGAGCCTTCTCTCAGTAATAAAGTATGAATTAGGAACAGTATCAATTCCTATCTCAATCGCAAAGTCATCAGCACCTTTTGATGATAGCAAAACATGAGGAGATTTGTCCATCACAGCAATTGCTGCAGATATTGGATTTTTTATGTAACTGGATCCTGCTATTGCTCCAGCATTTAGATTCTTACCATCCATAAATGATGCGTCAAGACTTACCCTTTCATCATTAGTTAAAACAGCACCAACTCCTGCATTAAAAAGAGGTGAATCTTCCATAACTCTTATTGCTTGTTCTACCGCATCTTTACTTGATCCACCATTTTTTAGAATATCATAACCAGCTGTTACAGCTTCTTCCAATTTAATTATATAAGAATTCTCTAATTCAGGAGTCATATTCTCTTTTAATATAGTTCCAGCTCCCCCATGAATTACAATTCCTATTTTGTTTTCATTTGAATCAATTGAACATGAGATTATTAAAAGAAGGGATAGTAATATTAGTAGTTTTTTCATAAAAGTGTATTTATATAAAATATACTTATATTATGTTATAAATCAATACAGTTATGAAAAATTTTGTTTTAATAATTTCTTTGATATTATTCATTAATACTAATGCCCAGATAGACAATATCGCAGAAAAACTAGGTTATGAAAAAGATTCTAAATTATTAATTATTCACGGAGATGATATAGGAGTATCTCACTCAGTTAATATTGCATCTTTTGATGGATACAAGAATAATGCTATTAATTCAGGAAGTGCAATGATTCCTTCACCATGGATTAAAGAGGTTGCCGTATTTCACAAAGAAAATCCAAACTATGATATAGGATTACACCTTACTTTAACAGCAGAATGGAAAAACTATAAATGGGATGGAGTTTCATCATCTAACCAAATAACTTCTCTTCTTAATGAGGATAATGAGTTCTATGATAATACAAGCGATGTTAATATAAATGCAAATCCAGAAGAAGTTAGAAGAGAACTTCAGGCCCAAATAGATTTTTCAAGACAAATTGGTTTGAATCCTACTCATATTGATACTCATATGGGCGCACTAGCAGTTAACAAAAAACTTTGGAGGGTTTACATTGAAGTTGGACATAAAAATAAACTTGTATCTATGGTAACTAAATCAAGAGCTTTAAATCTATTTGATGATGATTTTCCAATGCCTGATTATATAGTTCCAGTAAATGATATTTATATGCTATATCCAGGTGCAGATAGAACTTTTCTAGAGGCATCTTTTGGAGAAGAACTTGCTAGTTCAGTTATTGTTGAGGATATATATAAATATGAAGATTGGTATGAATTATATTCCGGCAAAATTAAATCTTTACAACCAGGGTTAAATGTATTCCTTCTTCATCTTGGATATGATAACGAGGAACTAAAAGCTGTAACAATAGACCATCCTGAATATGGCTCTCAATGGCGACAACTAGATTACGATGTTTTTAACTCCAAGGAGATTAAGCAGTTGTTAAAAGATGAAGGAATTAAACTTGTTAATTGGGGTGAAATTAGAGATATTATTTATACTGAATAAAATGATGCCAGACTCTGATCCAATTCAAAACGGAAAATAGTTTTTTCAAACATATATTTTTTAACTTTGCGCTCTAATGAAAATTAGCTTTACCAAGTATAATGGCGCAGGTAACGACTTTATCGTTATTGATGATAGAGTGAATAATCTCAATTTAACAAAATCTCAAATTTATAATCTTTGCAATAGGAATGTTGGTATAGGAGGTGATGGATTGATATTAATAAAAGAATCTAGTAAAACAGATTTTAAAATCCTTCATTATACCTCAGATGGTAATCTAGGATCTCTTTGCGGAAATGGATCTAGATGTGCAATTCTTTATGCTTATAGAAATAATATAATTAATAAACATACCGTGTTCGAAGCTTTCGATGGAATTCATAAAGCTGAAATAATTAATGATGAATTAATTTCCATGCAGATGAAGTTAAATTCTAGAATTGTTGAAAATGACTACGGAATATGGGTGGATACAGGATCTCCTCACCTTATTGTTGAAACAACCAACGCAGATGAACTAGATGTAAGGAGTGCAGGTAGATCTATTAGATATAATGATTATTATAAGCAAGAAGGTGTTAATGTTAATTTTGTTGAACGCATTTCAGATGAAGTTTTTAAAATAAGAACATATGAGAGAGGTGTTGAAGATGAAACAAGAGCATGTGGAACTGGATCTACTGCATCAGCTATTTGCATGAACTATATTGGAAAAACTAGCAGTAATAAAATGAAAATGAAATGTTTAGGTGGAGATTTAGAAGTTAAGTTTTTAAAAAGAAATAAAAAATATTCAGAAATCAGTATAACAGGTCCAGCTAAATTTGTTTTTGAAGGTATTATAGATATTTAGAAAACAAAATTACACAGAAGAACTCCGATTAAAATACCTTCAAGCCATGTGAGAATTATAATTTGATATTTAGTTAAGTTAAACTCTTTCGAGACTTTATCAATCATCTCCTCATGCCACTTAAAAAACTTCTTCATTTTTAAATTTAGTTATTTTTTGAATGCCAGTATGCTATTAAAATAAATACCCCTTGAAAAGGCAACCTATATATTGATTGATTTTTTGTAACACCAAGTATAGATTGGGATAATTCACTCTGAACTAAATGAATATTTGCAGGGAATACAAGTATTAAAAGAATAATGAGTCCAATAGCTCCAGTTTTTCGAGTTTTTTTTGATAATAACATTAGACCTAAAATAACTTCTGCTAGACCTGATAAATAGACGAACTCAAGATGAAAAGTCAAGTAATTAGGCATTATTGCAAGAAAAAAATCAGGATCAATAAAATGTCTTACACCAACATACGCATAAGCAATCGACATAATGTATATTGTTGTAAGCTTAAAGTATCTCATTAAAAACTATACAATTAAACTAATATTTGTTGAAAATAGCTTGACTGATATTGAAAGTAGAATAATTCCAAAAACTCTTCTAATGATAGCGATTCCATTTTTTCCTAAAAGCCTTTCAATGCTAGTTGAAGATTTAAGTATTATATAAACAAAAACTGAATTTATTATAATTGCAATTATTACATTTATAAGCTCATACTCTGCTCTAAGAGATAATAAGGTTGTTAATGTACCTGCTCCAGCAATTATTGGAAAGGCTATTGGAACTATTGATGCAGTTTCAGGTTCATCACCCTGAAAAATAGTAACACCAAGGACCATTTCAAGAGCAATAAAAAAGATGACAATTGAACCGGCAACTGCAAATGAATTAATATCAATTCCAATTAAGTTTAGGATTTCTTCTCCAAGGAATAAAAAACCAATCATAATCAACATTGATACAATAGTCGCCTTTTCTGATTCAATCTTTCCTACTTTTTCTCTTAATGATATAACAATAGGAGTTGCTCCAATAATATCAATTATTGCGAATAAAATCATACTTGCTGTAAATATTTCTTTGAAATCCATAATTATAATGGACAAATTAACTAATTATAATTGAGAATATTAATTTTATTCAACAATAATAGCTCCCTGCATTGCACCATGAACAGAGCACAAATAGTAAAAAGTAGATCCTGACGAGTCTGCCGGAACTTTCCATGTTACCGTACCATTTTCTGAACCATTGTTATTTACATCTGATAGTTGATTATCTGTTCCAGTACCTGTAGCTGATTTGAGATAAAAAGGATGACCTGGAGAGTCTACATTAAAGGTTATATCATCACCAACTTTTACTTTAATTGTTGGATCAAAGCCAAATTGATCATCATTACTATCGGTTACTGACACTCTATAATCATTGGAATTATTTGCAGATACATTAAATACAAAAGTTCCAGATGGTAATTCACTCAAAGCTGCAGTCGAGGAAGAAGTTGATGAAGAATCTGAACTTGAACTTGAACTTGAAGAAGATGAACTTGAAGTATTTGTAGATGTGGATGTATTTGAATTTTGAATAGATGATGATATGGTATTAGATGATGGTGTGTTATAATTGTCGTAAGTTGAATCATCACCCGATTTAGAGCATGAAAAAATAAGAAGTATTATAAACAAATGTTTTTTCATTTTACAATATTAAAGATTTTGAAAAACTAAAAAATGCAAAACAATGTTAAAATCTAATCATTTATTATTAAATCTTTATTTAAATGAACTCCAAAAAAAATATTTAAAGCACTTAAAAAACTCGGAGTGAAAGAATTAATCTCTTCTATGCTACTCCTGATTCCATCATATGGAAACTCTAATTGAATTGAACTAATATCATGATTAATATCTGTACCATATACTCTTGTAATATATCCTCCGCTAAAGTACCTTGACCCATTTGGACTTAAATTTTGTAAACTTGGAAGAGAAGTGATATTATTTTCCTCCATCAATGATCCTAAACTAAATTTACCTCTTATTAAATCTGATAGAGAATAATCAGATTTATTTAATATTGCCCTGAGACTAGTTTCGTTAATTGGAATATTTGCATCAATATAATCGTCACTTTCGTCAAGCTGATTAGAAGTAATTAGATATCCAATCCAAGTTCTAAGGTCATTAAAGCCATCAGGATTTACACCATGACCATGAATGTCTAATAACAAAACTGAGGGATTATCTTTTAAGATATCATCTCTAGCAGATCTTATATAGTGATGGAATTCATTAAAAGCTCTTTCAGAATAAATATTCCCTTGAGCAGCTTCAACTATGTCTCTATTTGCATCTAATTTTGTTCTTTTTAGATTATTTATTATCAAATATGGAGAATCTCCGTAATTAAAAATAAAATAGTTTCTAAGAGCTTTTGCAAGCTCTATAGTATTAGAATCTGTAACAAGAACTCCATATGTTCTATCAGGTATTTCTTGAGGCGTAAGACCACCCCCGTGAGATACTGTTATAATTAAGGGTAAATTTCCAGGATAATAAGAAATATAGTTATTGCGACCAAAATATGTATTTCCAAAAATATAAGGTGAGTCAGAGCCCAGTTCTTTAAAATTTTCTGATTTAGGTGTTTCTTCAATGTTAAGATTATTACCATTTTTATTACATGATATAATTAACATTAATATTAAAAGTAAATATTTATTCACAAGCTTCAATTTATGCATAAATCTAAAATTATGTTAAATCATTTACTAAATAAAAGTTAAAGAGGTACTCTGATTTTTATTTAAAATTAAAAAAAGGAACTTTTGCCTTTCATTTTAATTAAGAAAAATATGTTAATTAATTTTTTTAAATATTCGTTTTTAAGTCTTGTACTAGTACCTACTAACTCTGATTTGAATATCGTTGAAACTGCTATTTCAAACGATAACTTTTCAACATTAGTAGCTGCAGTTCAAGCAGGAGAGCTTGTAGATGCACTATCTTCGGAAGGTCCTTTTACAGTTTTTGCTCCAACAAATGATGGTTTTAATAACTTACCAGAAGGTACTTTAGAAACACTTTTAAAACCAGAAAACAAAGAAACTTTACAATCAATTCTTAAGTATCATGTTGTTTCTGGAACATTTATGGCTAGTGATGTTGTAAATGCTATAGAAAGCAATGGTGGTCAGTTTACTGTCCAAACTTTACAAGGAACTGAGCTTACCTTAAAATTATGGGAAGGTAATGTCTATGTTAAAGATGCTAAGGGTAACAAGGCTAAAGTTATTATCACTGATGTAGAGACTTCAAATGGAGTTATACATGCAATTAACAATGTAGTACTTCCAAATTAATTGAGTTTAATTATTTTGTTTGGTAGAGAGAGTTCTTTGAACTCTCTCTTTACTACAGAAAAAAGGCTCCTTAACTGGAGCCTTTTTTATTTAAATACTAGTTATTAATATAATCAAGTATATCTTTAGGTAACATAGAATCAACTCTTTCTAGAGATATGACATTAAATCCCCACTCCATCATTGCTTTGTTCAAACTTTTCCTATCCATTGAAGCTTGTTTCCATCCAAATTGCTCATCGTATGTTTGATCAAAAGTTCCGTCTCCCCAATGAGGGTAACTATCAAAGCCTCTAAATGAAGCATAGATATTTGGATTACCACCTGAAACTAACTTAAATGATCTTCTATATGAATTATCATCCATCATTTTTTCAACAGTTTTACCAGCTCTATACATCCACTTTGTGATGTAATCATTCATTCCAGGCTTAGAAACTCTAATTGTACGTTCTAAGAACCTTGGTGGAGGAGCATCCTCCCCTATACTTAAAGGCTGAATTAATCGCCAAGTTTGCATACCCCCAGCAGATTTTACATATTGAGCAACATTTTTTTCCCAATATTCACCTTCTCCATCTTGTAACAAGTTGTTATAATTAGATGACTGCTGAAAAATCAGTAATCTTAAATATGATCCCTCATCCGGACCGCTAAGAATTCTATAAGTAATAATATAATTACCTTCTTTATTATTAAACATTTGAGTCTTTTTTGCAGCAGCAGTCTCAAATTTATCTCTCATTCCATCTTTAGGTGTATATACGAAAGAGGAAAGGTAAACTTCATCAGGGTCTCTTTGAGAGAAACCTGAAATAGTAAATAAAACAGCAATAGCTGTAACTAAAAAATTTTTCATTATTATAATTTATGATTATAACTAAATATACTAAAGATGTAAATATCATAATTACAATTATTTATTTTTTTATCTTCTTTTTTTAAACAAAAACCTAAAAGCTATTATTATAAAGGCTACTGTAAATATTATTCTTAAAAATTCTGTATCATTCATTTACCTTAATTATTATTAAATCTATGAAATTTGACAAAAAATGATTAAATTAATATATGGAATCTTTAATCTTCTTTATCGGATTCATCGTATTTTTTTTGATGATAATTGCAATATTAGTGAAGGAGACTACTTAATCTTTTTGAATAGATTTTATAAAATAATATTTTTTGTATCAACTCTAAGTTTATTAGGTTGTAAAAATAACTACTCATATAGCGATATTAATTATTCTAGAATTGAATTAACTGGTAAAAAAAGTAAAATGATATCGGATGTAATTAGTATTTATAAAGACTCGATAGACGTAAGTCTAGACAATGTTATTGGATTCTCTGACCGATTATATACTAAAGGGGATTTTAGCTCTAAAAAGTTCAATTCAACACTTGGAAACTTAATTGCTGACATAATATTTATTCAATCTGATTCAGTATTTAAGATTCAAGAAAATAAAAATATTGACTTTGTAATTCAAAATCATGGAGGGATTAGAGCATCACTTCCTGAAGGTGAAGTCAAATTATCTGATGCTTATAAAATACTCCCATTTGAAAATGAAATTGTAATTATTGAAATGTATGGAGAGTCCCTCTCTGAAATAGTATCTTTTCTTAAGAACGAGACAACACCTCATCCATTTTCTGGGTTAATAATAAATGGAAATGAAGTTTTAGTTCAAAACAAACTTATTAAACCCTCAAAAAAATATTATATAGCTATAAATGACTATTTATTAACTGGCGGTGACAATATGTTTTTCTTTAATAAAAATATCAAGGTATATAGGTTAGGCTATTCTCTTAGAGATGCATTTATTGATTACACTAAATCTAATTTATATCTTTCATCAAAAATTGATAATCGTTTTATAATAAATGAATAGAAGGAAGTTTATATATAATTCTAGCCTTGCATCCCTTTCAGTAATGGGCCTAAATTCATGCAATTTAAATTCTAAAGATCTTACGATTACAATTCTTCATACCAACGATGTTCATAGTCAAATTGATCCATTCCCTTCAAATCATAATCTCTATCCAAATAAAGGAGGATTTGCAAGAAGAGCTAGTCTATTTAAGGAGTTAATTTCTAAAAATCCCAATACATTGATTTTTGATGCAGGTGATATTTTTCAGGGAACACCATATTTTAACTTTTTTCAGGGTGAATTAGAACTTAACTTGATGAAGAAGATGGATTATGATGCAGCAACTATAGGAAATCATGAGTTTGATGCTGGTTTAAAAACATTTAAGAAGAATATTTTAAATAATGATTTTCAATTTATATCCTCAAATTATGATTTTGCTAATACTGAGTTAGAAGGATTAGTAGATAAATACAAAATTTATCATAAAGGAGGAATAAAAATTGGTGTTTTTGGTCTAGGTATTGAGCTTAAGGGACTGGTAAACCCATTATTATATGCTGAAACCAAATATTATGACCCAGTAGATATAGCTAAAGATATATCATCATATTTAAAATATGAAAAAAGATGTGATTTAGTCATTTGCATATCTCATTTAGGTCATCAATATCAAAATGATAAGATTAGTGATACAGTACTTGCTAAATTGACATCTAATATTGATCTGATTATTGGTGGACACACTCATACACTTTTGAAAAAGCCATTAATATTAAATAATTCTACAGGTGAAGAAGTCATAATTAATCAAGTTGGATCTGGTGGTGTTTTTGTGGGTAAGATTGACTTTAATTTCACAAATAATAATAAATATACAGATAAATCTATAGTTGAAATTTAACTTATAATTCATTGTAATACAATTAATTATTACCTAATTATAATAATGGTTGTGGGCGTGTATAACCCAAATGAAAAAACTGATATTAAACCATCCCAAAATGTGTGTTTCACAATTAATTTATAGTCTTTTAGATCATTAAGTTCTTCTAATTTGGGAGTTCCGTCAGAAATAAAACCTGCAACATAATTGTTTTGTTTTACAGTTTTCTTAAAATTCTGCTTTGGACCATCACCATAGGTAAAAGTATGAACACTACATGAACTTAGAAAAAATAAACAGAAAATAATTGGTATTGATATTGTTTTAGGCATATAATTATAAATTTAGGTAATTTTATATTATGAAAAGCATCTTCAAAATATCTGGAATGACTTGTAATGGCTGCAAATTATCAGTAGAGGATAAATTAAGATCATTAGATGGGGTTGATAAAGCACATGTAGATTTAACTAAAGGTGAAGCAATTGTTCATTCCAATAATCCTATTAGCTTTTCATTAATATCTGAATCCTTACCACCAAAATATAAAGTAATAAGAACAGCAAATAGTCAAAACAATGGGACAGCAAAAGTGAGTAAGATTATACAACTTAAGCCTTTATTTATAATTCTTGTATATATATCAATTGCAAGCTTATTATTAAATTTTAAAAATTGGAATTCAACTAATGCAATGCTTGATTTTATGGGACTATTCTATATTATTTTTAGCTTTTTTAAAATTCTTGATGTCAAGGGATTTTCAGCCTCATTTAGAATGTATGATCCGCTTGCAAAAAAATTACCATTATATGGTATTATATACCCCTTTATAGAGATATTATTGGGTATAATGTTTTTAACAAGGATTAAAGTTAAACTTGCTTTAATATTAACAATTATAGTTCTTGGTATTACATCTATAGGTGTAACTCATACGCTTTTGAATAAAAAATCAATAAGCTGTGCATGTCTTGGTACAACTCTAAAACTTCCAATGACTGAGGCAACTTTTATTGAGAATGCCTTAATGATTATCATGGCATTTATATTATTAATTTAATTAAAAAAACCCCAAGTTTCCTAGGGGTTTTTTTAATAAGTAGATAATGATTTAATCTACCCACATTACATCTGATACAATAACTTGAGCAGTCCAGCCTTCAGGGTCATATTCCTGCATTTTAGACTGTCTTGGCCATTGTCCACCATAACTATTCAGAGCTTTTAATGCATCAGCTAAAGAAGGGTATCTATCCCAAGTCATAACTGAAGATAAATCCTGACTTCTATTATTTAGCTTTAAACCAACTCCCCAACTAATTCTTCCCCCCATATCATTCTCAAATTGTTTTTTCCAAAGGTTTTTGTTTTCATCTATAAAACCAGCTAAATTTTTTGGTCTAGCAAAATTCCATACTGTTACACTTTCAGGAGTTCTCTCTCCAGCACTTAAAGAGGTTTGTACTGCCCAATTTTGAAAATTAAAACCACCATCGGTTAGCTTTACAGTGTTTAGTAAAGATGCCTCAATTCCTAAAACAGAACTAGGATCCCAGTTGGATGCAGAGTTTGCAAGATCTTCTGCTGTCTCATATACATTTATAAATGCATGAGTCCAACCACTTGAAACTCCCCCAACTGCTGCTACAAGTCCCCAAGCTGATTGTTTACCAGCATCTATTGCTGCTTTTGCAACTTTTGACCAATAAGTAGTCTCTATACTTGCAAATTCGGCTTGATTTTCAGGGGGTACGTTAACATAAGTTATTGAATAATATTGTGCATTTAATGCAAATCCAATCGTAATAAATAATACAGTTAAAAATTTTTTCATTTAGTTTAATTTATGATTAATAAATTAAATTTATGGAAGAAAACAATTGGTTTTAATTTATTTGTGATAAATTTTAAAATATTTTTAAAAATATTACGATAATAACATTTATTAGATGCCAAATGAGATAAAAATGAAATTTTTTAGACCTTTTTTAATCTTATTGATAATAATGTTCTTTTTTAGCATCTTAATGAGTTTTTTCTCATGACAGAGGAATTTTTCTTTCAATGCCCATATTGTTGGGAAGAGATATCAATGATACTTGATAAATCAGTTTACACAGACTCATATATAGAAGATTGTGAGGTTTGCTGTAATCCAATTGAGATCTCTTACTCTTCAGATGGAAATGATCTAAGTGGTTTTTCTGCAAATTCAATTGAACAGTAGTCTAACATTTTATATATTTATTAATATGACAGAGCAAGATATCTTTAAAGCCCAAAATTTGTGGTCTGAGGGAATAATCAAAATGGGACAAATATCTGATGACAGACAATTACTTGAAATTTATGTAAATGATTTTTTAGATAGACTATATAATTTTGATGATCAAGTGCTCTTCAAACCCACTAAAGCAAAGGATATTCAATTTAGAAATGATAAAAATTCTGCTATCTCTTATTTTATTGCAGGAAATGATAGAGAGTGTGATGAAGATACCGGGTTTGCATTATTCAATTGGTTCAAAATTACCTTTGAAAACAATAATATTATTATAGGAAAGGAGCATGCTTTAGCTATGGGAAATTATACATTTGAAAATAATAATTCAAAAATAAAGGTAGAGTTCTCTTTTGGATATATAAAAGTTAATGGATTAGTAAAAATTAATCTTCATCATTCATCTATTCCATTTCAAGGATGAATTTATCTAGAATAATATCAGGAACAATGAATTGGGGTACTTGGGGAGTTAATTATTCCAAGAAGGAGATGTGTCAATTGATTTCTGAATCATTTGATTCTGGAATCAACTCATTTGATCATGCAGACATATATGGAGGATATACTACTGAGGAATCATTTGGAGATGCATTTTTAGATACAGGAATTAAAAGAGAGGATGTTTTTTTTATATCTAAATGTGGAATAATGTATCCAAGTAAAAAGTTGCCAATTAAGATTAAGCATTATGACTATTCAGAAGGTCATATTATAAAATCAGTTGACAATTCTTTAAAACATCTTAAAACTGATTACCTAGATTGCTTTTTACTTCATAGGCCAAGCCCATTAATGGATGTATCCATAATCGCTAATACAATAAATAGTCTAATTAAAAGCGGTAAAATTAAAAGTTTTGGTGTTTCAAATTTCACAACTAGTCAAATGGAAATGTTTAAAGGTAAAGTTGAGATATTATATAATCAGATAAATTTATCTATAACCCATATTGATCATATGTTCGATGGAACATTAGAATATATGCAAGCCAATAACATTT
Organism: uncultured Bacteroidota bacterium; assembly: GCA_902577515.1. Classification (GTDB taxonomy): domain Bacteria; phylum Bacteroidota; class Bacteroidia; order Flavobacteriales; family Flavobacteriaceae; genus Marisimplicoccus. The sequence continues at coordinate 18,501 of CACGZJ010000011.1, forward strand.
TACCAATGGCTTATAGTCCTTTAGGGTCATATTTTAAAAATGAGAACAACGAACTAAAAAAAGTTGTAGAAAAGCTAAAGAAAAAATATGGTTGTACTGACTATGAATTACTTATTTGCTGGTTATTAAATCATCCATCTAAAATCTATCCAGTAATTGGTACTACAAAATCTAATAGATTAAAAAAGAGTATAAAATCACTTAAGATTCAGATTGATTTAATTGACTGGTTTGAGCTTTTAGAGGCTCACCTAGGAAATAGAGTGCCTTAAAGGAAACCCATGTGTTGGTCTAGCCAGCTCAATCTTCTGTCTATCCATTCTTTTAAAAAAGTAATTTCTTCTTCATGCGTATTGCCTACAAACGAATTTGGCCAAATCCATTTGCCAATAATTGGCCAATAAATAAAGTTTTCATTTATCATATTATTATTGGATAAGAACTGAACATGTGAATCAATAATATTATTTATAATAATGTTACTGAGTTTTACTTGCCTTAGCTCTTCCCATCTGTTTTTTAATCTATTTTTGAAATATTCACTTTCCATTAACCTCTCCCACCAAAAAGGTATCTGCCAAACATCGCCTGGGCATATTGAATTAAATTTGTAACCCCATCCAGTTGCACTATAACCTTGACAATAATCAGCATTTCCAAATGCTAGATTGAAGTCCCAAATTGGACCCATTTTCAATTTTCCAGAGGTGTCTTTATTTAAATAAGTACTTAATCTGTATCCATCAATATTTTTGGTAAGCTCATTAATTATAAAAAAATCAATAAAACTGTCAATGTCAATGAAGTTTAAATAGTTAGGATTTTCAGATAAATCAAAATTATCCTCTGCTAATATTGATTCAAAATTATTTATAGTTGATATGATATGTTTCTTTTGATTATCATTTATTTCTATTGGCTTTGGATAATGGTATATAAAATAAATTTCAGATTCATCAGAAATATTTCCATTAGTATCATAATTTGATCTAAATGAAAATGATTCATTGTAACAAGTGTTACAATTTGCTCCTTCACCTGTTGGTTTATCAATTTTGACAATAAATCCTCCTTTATCTGAATTATGATCAAATTGAGATATATTAACTCTATTTACATCTCTCTTAATTTTTTCCATTAGTATATATAAACCATTGTTTTGTTCATTTATAAATAAATTGTAAAACTTAGTATTACTAGCTTTAAAACCAATACTATTAGATAGGTCAAAAACAAGTTTATTTCTTATTAATGATTTATCGGTGTATGGGCCATATAAAATCCAATCCTCTTCACTCGGAAAACCCCCAATGCTTTCATCCTGATCCTGAGTATAACTTGAGTTTTTAGTTTCAAAAGCATAGGATTTTTTTGGAAACATTTGAGATGAACTACCTCTAATTTCTATTCCTATTTTAAAATTAGATTGATTATTATTTTCTAAAACTGTGAGGTCAGCCATGACTTTTGGCTCATCTACTATTTCCCTACCATTTGTATTAATTTTCATCGTTGGGAAATTTAAATTAAGATCTTCCAAAACAGTAATTAATTCATTATCATCAATAGAATCTTGCTTACTACAAGAGCTATGTAATATTATAATGATAAATAATAATATTCTTTTAATATTAAATGAATAATTCATTAAATGTTTCCTGAATAAATTTAGCTAATTCAAAATCAAGTTCAGATATTCCACCGATACTGTGAGTTGATAATCTGAATTCAACACAATCATAATCAATAATAATCTTTGGATGATGATCCATTTTTTCAGCTTTATCTGAAACAAGATTTGCTAAACTCATTGCTTCCATAAAGGAGTTAAGTTTATATATTCGAGAAATACAACTATTATCAAAGCTCCATTTTTTAAGGTTTACTAATTTAGCTTCAATATCAGCAGATGAAAGTTTTTCCAATTTAATTTGAATTTAGATATTTCCAAATATAATATATCGGAATTAAAATTACAGCAAAAATTATTGCATAAAATAAGAAATAAGCAAGTAATATAAGAGCTAAGCAGACAAAAAGAACTCTAATTATTATAGAGATTAATGGATGAGACATTAAGTCGTAGTAAAAATCTAAAAAAAATTTTTTAAAATTATCCATATGCAAATTTAATAATTATGTAAAGAAGTATTTATCTTCAATTGATTTCCAAAGAAGAAGTGACGCAACACTTTTATATGGAGACCAAGACTCAACTAGAGAATTTAATTGATCTTCATCTTTAATATCAATTTTATAATTAATCTTTATACTATTCATTAATGCTAAGTCTCCTTTGGAAAAAATATTAATTCTCATTAGAACAAACATTAAGAACATTTCAGATGACCAAAGCCCAATTCCTTTTATCTTAGTTAATTCATCTATAACCTCCTGATTAGATGCATTTAAAAAGTCATAACTATTTTCTTTAAAATACTTGAATACATTTTTTACGTAGGCCACCTTTCTAAATGATATTCCTATAGATTGAAGTTCTTTATCATTTAATTGAATTATTTCATCATTAGTAAGATTCTCAACTTTTTCAATAAATCTATTTTTTATAGTAATGGCAGCTTTAAAACTTACTTGCTGTTCAATTATTAAATAGGCTAATGCAAGAGGGAAATTTTCATTAAATCTTTCTAAAATATCAATACTGCGGGAATATTTATTCATTAAATGATCAAGACAGGGATCTTTTGATAAATAATTATATGCTTTTTTTAACGTTTTTTGATTGAGTTCCATTTATAAAAAAAAACGATATTTGTAGTATGAAAAAAATAATTTTAAGTATAACTCTTCTTCTGCTTTCATGCTCTGAAGATACAAAAGAAAAACTTGTAGTTTATCAATCTCCAACTTGTGGATGTTGCTCCGGGTGGGTTGCCAACATGGAAAGCAATGGAATGAATGTTGAGGCTATTAAAACAAACGACATGTATACCACAAAGGTCAATGCAGGTATTGAAATGAGTCTTTCATCATGCCATACAGGTTTTATTGGCGACTATTTTATTGAAGGTCATGTACCTTATGATGCAATTTCAAAATTATTAAGTGAAAGGCCTGACATAAAGGGTATAACTGTGCCTGGTATGCCTGCTGGTATAAATGTTCCAGGTATGGAGGTTAATAATGAAAGAGCAAAGTTTGATGTTTTAGCTGTCAATAATGACGGTACTACCTTCGTGTGGAAACAATATGAATAAATTAAAATACCTATTCTCTTTTTTTTTAGTTATAACATTATCATGTGAGAAAAAAGAAAGGTGCTATACGGTAGAAGGAAAAGAAATCATTAATGGAGAATATTATTTCTTATTAGATAACAATCATTTTTATAGTAGTAATAGAGATATAAACAGCGGTATACCAGATCCATATGGAACTGGTAAAGTGAACAAAGAAACATACAATTCTGTTGATATTGGAGATAAGTATTGTAATTAAAAAACCTGCCTAAAAAACCATAAAAAGGCAGGTTTGCAAATCAGATGCTATATATAGCGAACATAAACTAGGTTAATTACATTTAAGATGTAATTTCTATTTAAATTTACTCAGGTAATTTTTTTAATTAATTTATAGATCTTAAATTTTTAAAAGAATTATGATATTAAAAAAAAAGTATATCTTTTTTTATGAAATTTGTTTTTTATTAATAAAAAAATATGAATTTGAAAACAAGATTTATAAATGTAAAACTTATAGGGTTAATTTTATTAATTGTCTCTTGTGACTCAAAAATGAATAAAGTTGATATAAATGAGAATCAATTAGATAAAGAGACAAGTCTTTATCTAAAACAACATTCTGAAAATCCAATTAATTGGCAGAGATGGTCAAAATCAATATTTAATACATCAGAAGAATTAGATAAACTACTTGTTGTTAGTATTGGATATTCCAGTTGTCACTGGTGTCATGTAATGGAGGAAGAAACATTTGCAAATGATTCAATTGCAAAAATAATGAACCAAAATTTTATTAATATTAAGGTAGACAGAGAAGAAAATCCTGACGTAGATCAAGCATATATGACGGCTTCCCAATTAATGACTGGTATGGGCGGTTGGCCATTAAATGTTATAACATTACCTGATGGAAGCCCTATTTATGCAGGTACATATCATACTACAGAGCAATGGGATGATATTCTTAAAAGAATAATAAGGCTTAAAAGAGATAATTACGATGGTCTAAAAGAGATAGCAAATAATGTTAAAAACGGAGTTACAGATATAAATACTATAAAAAAGAAGGAGAGAATTTCTGAATTTAATTCTGAATATTTAAAAATAAATATTGATAGTTGGAAAAACAAATGGGATATCAATAATGGAGGTGATATAGCACAGCAAAAATTTGTTTCACCATCTAAATATCTCTTTTTGCTAAATTATGGTAAAATTTATAAGGACATAGAAGTTCTAGATCATGTTAAAAAAACCTTGGATATCGTTTCTTCAAGTGGACTAAAAGATTTTGTTGAAGGAGGATTTTATAGATATACAGTGGATAATGAGTGGAAAGTACCTCATTTTGAGAAAATGCTTTACGATCAAGCTCAACTAATTTCACTTTTTTCAAAAGCATATAAAGTTTTTTCAAGTGAACACTATAAAAATATAATTAAAAGAACCGTATCCTTTCTAAACAATAATATGCTTTCAGATGATGGATTATTCTTTGCAGCGATGGATGCAGATACAGACGGTGAAGAAGGGAAATATTATTCTTTCGATTATAATGAATTATTAGAAATCTCATCTGAATCTAATCTAAATTTATTTTTGAGCTATTTCAATATTGATATTGACAAACCTTGGGAAAACAATAAATACCTTCTATTACCAAGTAATAATGATAATTGGTTGGAAAAGAATAAAATAAGCGAAGAAGAACTTAATGATTTAAAAAATAAGTGGATTAATAATATTTTAAAAATTAAAAAAAATAGAACTAAGCCAAGAATTGATGATAAGATTATCGTTTCGTGGAATGCTCTAGCTGTAATTGGCCTTGTTGATGCTTATGAAGCATTAAAAGATAAAAGCTATCTTGATCAAGCTAAACAAATGTTTTCAGAGTTAAAAGATAAATCCTTCAGAAGAAATAAGTTAGTTCACACATATAAAGAAAATCAATTTCAGGAAGGAGTTTTAGAAGATTATGCTTTTTTTTCAAAAGCGGCTATGAAATTATTTCAGGTAACTGGAGATATCTCTTATTTTGAATTTTCAAAAAGTATCATAGATGATGCTATAGAACTATTTAATGATGAAAACTCAGACCTATTAGTTTATAGTAAAAATGAAGATTTATTTACAAAATTAATTTCAATTGATGATGGGGTTATCCCATCTCCTAATTCAATCATTTCAGAGCAATTATTCAATATAGGACATGTTATATTCGATGATTATTATCTTGATCTATCTAATAAGATGGCATCATCTGTTGTGGAGATTATTGATGGTAATATTAATTCTTATTCAGTTTGGGCTAATAACATATTAAATCGGGTCGAATCATTTTATGAAATTGCTGTTATTGGACCAAATTCTAATTCTGTAACTGATAAAATTAATAAATACTTTACCCCTAATACAATTGTAGTTCAATCTAGTATTGATAGTGATATTCCTTTATTTATTGATAGGTATTTTGATGATAAAACATATATTTATGTTTGTCAAAACAAAACATGTCAAAGACCTGAAACAAATATAGATATTGCTCTTAAACAAGTACCATATATAAATTAAATGAGAATTAAAAAATTTATATCAATTCTAATATTATTCATCATAGGTTGTTCAACTAATGAAAAATCAAAAGAATGCACTACATTTTTAGAATGTCTTGATGGAACATATTGGACAAACAATAATAACCAATCAGTTTGGACTTTCAATGACCAAGTTAAAGGAGCATATCTTGAGGTTTTTATTAGAGGAGATGATTGCTACAAATATGAAAATAATTTTATTGTAGATGCTCAATTTAAATATCAGACAAAAGATAATTTATCAGAAGAATTTAATGGATCTAGCTGGTTTTATACAATAGTTAACGATAGTGTAATTGAAAAAACTAAATCTACTGGAGGAAATACTATTTTCTTTTATAAAACTGATAAAATTTATCTAGATAATATACTAGATCTTGATGAATGTAATTATTAATTAAAGTTTTATAAAAATTTTCTTTTTAAATAAATAGTTTGCTGGAATATAAATAATCATTACAAAGATTATTGCATATAATAACGAAGTAAGTTTTGGAAAAATGCCTATTCCTATTAATGAATCGACAAAAACAGAGTTTAATTCAACTCCAATAATTCTATCACTATAAAAAATAGAGGTTAAAGTCCCTGAAAGAACATATGTAAAAATTGAGTTTGTTCCAAAAACTTGAGAAACTCTAAACTTTTTATAGCCACTAACATCAATCAAATATGTGAATGCCGCCACTAACATGAATGACATGCCAGCCATTAAAAAAGTATATGATGTACTCCATAAGTTTTTATTTACAGGGAAGGACCAACTAAAAAAGTCTCCAACGAATACTAATATAAGACCCAATGAAAAAAGTTTAATAATCTTGTCCTTAATATCTTTATTTGAAACCAGTATTGAACCAGCTACTAGTCCAAAAACACCTGTAATTATGGAGGGTATAGTTGTAAGTATACCTTCAGGATCCCATGTGTCTTGCCACATAACACCTGGTAATAATTTACTATCAATATAATGAGCAATATTAAGCTCAGGTGAGCTAAGATCAGGTGTCCCAATACCTGGCACTGGAATGTATAACATAATAAACCAATAAAGTATTAGAGTTATAAATGATATATAGATAAATAACTTTTTATCAATGAACAAATAAATTAGACCACAAAAAAGAAAAACAAAAGAGATTCTCTGTAATACTCCTACCCATCTAATACTAGTCAAATCAAAATCAGGAAAGACCCATAAAAAAACTCCAACTAAATAAATTTTGAATGCTCTCCAAATAATTTTTTTTAGTATCTGATTTCTATTGAGTTCGTTAATTTTATTATTTAATGATAAAACAATAGATACTCCAACTATAAAAAGAAAGTTTGGAAAAATATAATCAGTTGGTGTTAAGCCATTCCAATCAGCATGAAGTAAAGGTTCATAAACATAGTCCCATGAGCCTGGTGTATTAACAATAATCATAAATATTAAAGTCATTCCTCTAAGCACATCAATTGAGAGTAGTCTTTTATTCATTTTTATTTTCAACAATTATACTATTACCTCCCCTACCTATATTATCAAACAACCTGAGGTTTACAATATCACCATCATTAATTTTAATAGGTGATTTAAAATTTTCACTTGATTCTTTTGGAAGAGATCCATCAAGTGTATACTTAACATTTAGACCTGGAAATACTGTATTTGCATAAAGAGTATCATTCATAATTTTACCACCTGGTTTTGGTAAATCATAAGATAATCCACCAAAGATATTATCAACCATTGGTAAAACTCTTTGGCCAATATTATTAGCAAATTTATTCCACTCGTTATCAATTTTTTCTCTCTTAATATCATTGTTAGAGATATCCATCCATGAATTATCATGAGACCATGCTTTCTGAGAAAAAACTATAATATTTGGCATGAACATATAATCCAATATTCCTTCGTTTCTAATGGTTTCACTCCAAATTTGCGATTGAACACCTATTATGTTATCCTTTTTATCTTGGTCTAGTTTTACTGAATTATCAATGTAGTTTTTCGAAATATTATTTTTTTCTACACCATATAGATCATTAAACACATCATATACATCTACTGTCCACATATCTTTATAATTAGCATAGCCACTCCATGATAAACCAATATTGTCAAGATCTTTATCATCTACCATATCAAAATAAAATGCGCTTGAGTTACTCATTATTGACTTGTATCCAAGATTTGCATACTTGTATATCATATCCTGCCTTCCTTGACCCCAGTCGTTTTTCCATACAAACAGTAAAATGTCATCATCCTTAAAAAAGTCTTTAATTTGAGTTTCAGATTGATTTTTCTCAGTCAACTTCAGTAATATATCATCCCATCCAGTCATTGTTGCGCCATATGAAGAGATCTTATTATAAATTCTTCTCTGCATAAGTTCATAAAGTGCGTTGTAATCTCCTGAAATTGAATTTTCATTCATAAAATTATCGCACATTGGTGATTTCTGCCATGCACCATATGGTAATTCATCTGCAGCAACACCAAACTTAGTCATATTAACACCTGCATCCTTATACATTAAGTAGATTTCATCAATTACTTTTTCATAAAATGTAAATGAGCTCTCCCTACATATGTTCATTATATTATCAGTAAAACCCTGTGCTGAGTAATATTCACTTTTATCATCTGGATCAATCAATAAATACTTTTCAGCTTCGACTTGATTACCCATTTCCATATATTTTTGATATCTAGCATTCATTGAAACTATAGCAGATCTCATGTGGGAGGGTACACTTATTTGCGGAATAACGCTGATATTTCTTTCACTTGCATATTTAAGAATATCAACATAGTCAGATCTTGAAAGGTATCCTGATCCTGTTGAATTTGTATCCGGACCGGAGCCATACATAGGTATTAAATTTTCAAACTCATCCTTTGTATATGCCCTCTTTGATCCTACTTCGACCAGTTCTTCTAGTCCAGGAATCTCTAGCCTCCATCCTTCATCATCAGTAAGACGAAAATCTAAATAATTAATTTTAAAAAAAGATAGATAATCAATTATTTGCTTAATCTTCTCAGGACCATAAAAATTTCTAGATATATCTAATAACATACCTCTATATGAAAATTTAGGCGAATCATTAACTTCAATAAATTTTAATGGAGTATCCTCTAATTTAGAGATTAGAAATATTTGTTTTAATGACTGTAAAGCATAAAGTGCACCAGCGCTATCAGCTGAGCTAATAGAGATTCCTCCATCAGAAACACTCAATTGATATGATTCAGCATTTATACTTTCATCTAAATCAACAGTAATTCTGCTTATAACTTCATTGGTATTATCAAAATCAATGTCTACTACTTCATCAAATACAGAATTGATTAGTTGTTCACTCAAATTAAAGTTCTGGTCTATAACTATTGAATAATTATTGAGCATTTCAACTTCTCCATCATTTATTATAAAATTAGATGGAGTTGGTATAATGTAGTCAAGTTCAGATTTATCTAACAAACTATTAGATATGTATTCATTATACCTATCAACTGAATTAGGAGCATTAAGTTTTTCTATTCCTTTTGCATTTTTCCAAACATAATCAAATTCTACATCTAAAATATCATCATTACTAACAATAAAACCTCCCACAGGAAGATCAGATTGTCTTCTAACTATTCCTCTCTGACTTAGATCAATTGAAAAAGAAGAGTCTTTAGCTAGAATATAGTCTTTACCAAAGGTTAAAATATTATACGACTGCCCAGCTACATAGTCATAAATTACATTCTCAGGAACTAATTGCTCATCAATAATTGAACTTTGCTGATTCCAGTGCAGAGACCAAGGAGAGTTTAAGTCAATACTTGAAGTATTGTTAATTGTAAAATTTACATCAAATCGTGAATCCCTATATTCTTTTATTTCATAGGTAATATTGACTTTATCATTACCTGAAGAACATGAGATAATAAAAACTGCACAAGCAATTATGCAAAATGCTTTATTTAACTTATTATTTAATCCTTGTAAACTCAATTAGATCATTATTTTTAGCTGAGATAATATAGTCATTATTTTTAAGATTAATAAATTCCATATCCTTAATATCTCCATTTAAAAATAGACCACTTTCCTTAGTTGGTACAGCTTGAAACCCTTTTTCAGGTTCAAACTTTAAAAATACTCCAACACTTCCATCATTTCTCGGAGTTTCAACTTCAGAATTGAACATATTTCCTGAAACAATAATATCTGTATAGCCATCTTTATCAATATCTTTCTTCAAAATTTTATTTATTGCAGAAAGCTGACTTAGAACTGGTAACATCCTCATTTCAAATGAATTACCAGTATTTTCTAAATAAACAGATGAAAATGTTTTAGTGAAATAATGTAAAGAATTATCAAGATCTGTATTCCCATATACATCTTCAAGGGTAGCAATAGAAAAGGCATCATAGTCTTGAAACTTTGTCTTTATTGCAGGTATTTGATCAGATGAACATTGTCTACCTCTAAGCGGAAACTGCTCACCGTCATTATAATAACTAAGTACAATATCACCACTATTATTCTTGTCAAAATCGTTATAAAAGATGTCAAATGTTTCATCTTCGGTAGCTTGGTACTTATAATTATTACCAAGATTACCAACAACAAGATCCATATCCCCATCATTATCAAAATCTTCAGCAATTACATCATACCACCATCCTCTAGTGGAATCTTCATCAATCATTGATTTATCCTCAGTAAATTTACCATTCTGGTTTTTAAAAAATTTAATAGGAGTCCACTCTCCTACAACAATTAAATCCTTCCAACCATCATCATTATAATCTACCCAAACAGATGATGTCACAAGACCTATATCCCTGAAAGGAAAATCAGAATAATCTGCATTAACAAATTTAATCTCATCTTTATCAGATTGATTAACAAGCAGAAAACTATCTGCAGGCAATGGATAACTACCTGGAACAACCCTTCCACCAACAAAAAGATCCAGATCTCCATCTTTATCAAAATCTTCATAAGAAACCCTCATTCCGCTTGAATAGTTATTTGGAACAGAATTTTCAGAGTGAGAAAAATATCCTCTTCCATCATTAACATAGACTCTATCTTTAAGAATTGGAGAATTAGGCTCAAATTCATTACCACCAGAAACTATATATAGGTCAAGATCACCATCACTATCAAAATCATTTAGAATCATGTCCATATCTTCATATTTACTGTGAGAACTTGAGAAATAGAAACTTCTCTTGGAGAATGATCCATTTGAATTTTGAAAATAAAAAGCTGTTGATTGATCCTTAGCTCCACCAATAACAAAATCCTCTAGACCATCTCCATTTATATCTCCAGTTGCAATTCCTGGTCCTAATTTTGAGTTTTCGTGAGGGAGTAATACTTCTTTAGTATAATCATCATAGATATTTTCTTTATGCTTATGATTTACTATTTCTTCATTCTCAAAATATAAATTTAATTTTTCATTATCTAAAGCCGCTATCTCTGAGTTTTTAATATCAAATTTAATAGTACTATTAGCCTCAACGTTATTTAATTGCTCAGTTTTACCATTAGGCCATAAAACCTTTACTGATTCAATTATTTCTTCATTACCTACTCCAAAATTTAAATATGTTGAAACAGAGGACTGAAAACCTCTAGAAAGTGTTAATTCTTGCATTTGATTATTGTCAGAAGTCTTAACTATAACTCTACTGTCAATCCCTATTGGATTCTGATCGCTTCCTTTAAGCTTCACTTTTATATAATTATTTTTTGAATTATTTCTATATATCTGTGCTTCCTGATCAACATTATTAACAATAAGCTCTAGATCACCATCATTGTCAAGGTCTGCATATGTGGCACCATTAGAAAAGTTTTTTTGATCCAACCCCCAAGATTCACTAACATCTGTAAAGGTTAGGTCAGTATTATTTTTAAAGGTAAAATTAGCAATAGCTTCTGACGGCATTTGTTCTGTGTAATAAAGAAGACTATCGTTTGACATTGGTCTTAATTTGATATCATTAAAAAAGTCTCTATGATTTATTTCTCTTCTTATTCCATTAGAAATAAATAAGTCTTTCCATCCATCATTATCAAGATCAGCAAGAAGTGGTCCCCAACTCCAATCTGTAGAAGAAATACCAGAAAGTCTAGATATGTTGCTAAAAAATGGTTTATTACCTTCAATTCTTCTGTTTAACTGAAGTGTATTATGCATATATTGATAGTGAAAACCATAGTTAACAGTACTCCAAAAAAGGTCAGGATTCATACTAGCCATATTAGCCTTTGATCTTCTATTATCTTTTGCATCCATATCAACTTGGATGTAGTCAAGATATGAGTCATTATTGAAATCTGCAATATCAACACCCATTCCGTAAAAAGATGTTTGGTTAGTAGTCTCTTTTACAGATTCAGAGAAAGTTCCATCTCCATTATTCATATACATAAAGTCAGGAGAGCTGAAATCATTAGATATATAGATATCAGGATAACTATCATTGTTTAAATCACCTATAGTTGCACTTAATGTCAAACCGTATGTTCTAAGACCAGCTTCTTCAGTTACCCTTGTGAATGATGAACCATCATTTCTGTAGAGATTATCTGTTTCATAATCATCAGCATTTTGCATTTTATAGAAGTAGTAACTTCTTGGAGCATCAAAAGGTGTAATAGGATAATTAGCAACATATAAATCTAGATCCCCATCTTTATCATAGTCAAAGAAAGTTGCCTGAACACTATTTCCTATATCATCAATTCCATAGTCTTTTGCAGATTCAGTAAATGTATTATCACCATTATTTATGTATAACTCATTGTTCTTAATTCCGTCTAATCCAGCAACAGACACATAGATATCTAATAATCCGTCATTATTTATATCTATCATTGTAGATCCAGTATACCATCTATCATCACCACCTGAACCAGATGAGTCAGTTATATCGTCAAACTTAAGATTACCTTTATTAAGGTATAGTCTATTTTTTGTCATATTCCCTGTAAAGAAAATATCATCAAGATCATCATTATTAATATCACCAACAGATACACCACCTCCCATATATATGTATGGGTAAGTGAAATAGTTTATATCATTATCTTCATACAGTTGATTTACAAAATCAATTCCAGTTTGAGAAGATGACAATAAAGTAAATTGTTTCTTTGAGTCTTCGGAGCAAGAGACAAAGAGAAAAAATAACGTTAAAATTAAAAGTAGGTTTGTTTTTTTCATGGCATAAATTTAAAAAAAAACAGGATGAAAATTAATTCATCCTGCTTTAAATTTTAGCTAATTTTTAGCTTAATTAGTGACCAGGATTTTGAGTTAAAGCCCCAAGTGACTGATCAATTGCATCTAAAGGAATTGGTAATGCAGTATGTTTTGACTGAACCGCATTTGCTCTAGAAGCAAAAGGTGGAATAGTTCTACCCTCATTTGCTATATAAGCGTTTAGTGTTTCAACCATTATACCCCATCTTCTTAAATCAAATAATCTATGACCTTCCATACCAAGCTCAACTCTTCTCTCATGCCTAACTGCGTTTCTAGCAGCAGAAGCATCAGTCCATGAAGAATCGTAAGTACCAATAACATAGTTTGGAGATGAATCAGCTGTTGGGCTATTTTTAGCTCTTGTTCTTATTTGATTAACATACCCTCTAGCTTTTTCAAGTGAACCAGATTCAACAGCAGCCTCAGCAGCCATTAAAAGAACATCTGCATATCTAATTATATGATAATTTATACCAGATCTTTGTTCACCCCAACCACCAGTTCCTTTATTAGTATCATCACCTGCAGTATACATACTCTTTTTAGCAGCGTATGGACCTGAAATATCAGTAAAAGATGCTCTAATATTTTCTTTACCTGTAAAAGGGCCATAGCCATTATAATCAATACCACGTCTACCGACAGTAAAATCGATTCTAGGATCTAGTGGACCTGAATGAGGAGTAAATGAATCTCCACTATCAATACCTGCATCATTACTAATATCAGATGAAGCCCAATTAGACATTGGCAGACCATTTGAATCAGTTTGAAAAGCATTTGCTAAATCTTGTGTTGGCTGGTAAAAACCACAACACATACCACCTGTCATAGGACCAATTGGATAATTTAGTGTACCCCCTCTGTTTCCATTAAATGATTGACCAGTATCTGCTGCAAACTGAATTGCAAAAATCATTTCTGGACCATTTTCTCCGTCTGATCTAAAGTTAGCAAAGTAATCTGAGTTTAAAGCATATTGACCAGAATTGATCACTTTCTCTAATTCAGACAATGCACTAGCCCATTTTCCTTGATAAAGTAAAACTTTTCCAAGATATGCACTACCAGTAGAACTTATCGGTCTTCCAGGTTCATTGTAAGAACCTCCTCTAGATGAAGGTAAATTTGCAGCTGCAAATGAGAAATCAGCCTCAATCTCGGACCATATTGGACCTGAATTAGGTTGATTAAATTCACTAGCAGCATAGTTTTCATCCGAAATGTAAGGTACATTTACCCACATTTTTTGTAATTCAAAATTATAGTGACCTCGAAGGAATCTTGCCTGAGCTAATTGAGCAGTAAAATTAGAAGGGTTATCTGAATTATTGATTAAGTCAATAACAGCATTTGCCCTATTTATACCAGCAAAAACGGCTCTCCACTTATTTGTGAAGTATGAATTAGTGGTATCCCACGTAAATAGCTCTATAGCAAGTAGGTCTGCTTGGTCACCATCAGTTGATCCTTTGTGCGCATCATCAGATATCACATCCATCCACCAGTTATCTCCAGTTACGTGCCAGTCAGCACCATGACTGTTTCTTATACCATCAAGGACAGCATAAGCACCAGTTAAAAGAAGATCAACACCAGTGGCATTTTGAAGTGAAGCATCACTTAATGAGCCCACAGGATCAATTTCAGTAAAATCATCAGAACATGATACTAAAAGCATCGATGCTGATAAGAAATATGTTAGAAATTTTTTCATAATATATGTATTAATTATTGGGGTTAAAATTTAATATTAAGTCCGATTGAAGAAACACTACTAGATGGATATTGACCTGTATAAAATCCAAGTAATAATGCTCCACCGTTAGGAACTTCTGGGTCAAAACCGTCAAAGTCTGTTAAAGTAAGGAGGTTTGTACCATTGTAATATAATCTAGCACTTGAAGCTCCAATTTTTGAAGCAATATCATCAGACAAAGTATATCCTATTTGTAAAGATCTTAATCTAACGTATGAACCATCTCTTACAAAGAATGAGTTTGCAGATGTAAACTCGTTATTAATAATTGTCTCACTTAATGCTGGATATGTTGCATTAGGATTTGAAGGTGTCCAAGCATCAAGCACTTTAGTACTCCTATTAGAATTAAAGAATGCAGGACTTTCATAATATAATGCAGTGTTATCGAAAATATCATTTCCAATTGAACCATTCCAGAACATACTCATATCCCAGTTTTTATATGCTAAATTAACATTTAAACCAAATCTAAAGTCTGCATGAGGATCACCAATCTTTTTTCTATCATTATCATTAATTACACCATCTCCATTAACATCTTCGTATTTAAATCTACCCGGAGCTGCTCCATCTTGTGAAGCGTGAGATGCTACTTCAGCATCAGACTGAAAAATACCTAAAACATTTCTTCCATAGAAGTATGCAATTGGCTCTCCAACTGAAGTTCTAGATACAGGACCTATTCTATCTCCAGAAGCGGAATAAAAGTCAGTAATTAATTCAGTTATCTCATTTTTAGCTCTAGTAATGTTAGCTGATATTCCATATGTTAAACCACCAGCAGTAGAGTCGTTATAGTTAAGAGAAAAATCAAAACCACTTGACTCCATAGAACCTAAGTTTGTAAATGGAGCACCTGCATCAATTGCAGTTGTACTTATTTTAACTGTATCTTGAGATACTAATCCAGAAGTCTCGTTTTTAAAGACATCAATCACTGCTTGTAATTTATTATCAAAGAATCCCATATCAAAAGCGATATTTTGAGAGATCATGGTTTCCCATGTAAGGAGAGGATTCCCCTTGTTGCTTAATGTAGCACCAGGAGTTGCACCTCCACTTCCTGAGAATGGATAATATGCAGTAAACTCATTTTGTAAAGAAATATTTACATCTAAATTAGATCCACCAATTTGCTGGTTACCTAGCTCACCATATGAAACTCTTAGTTTTAATGTGTCAAATACACTACTACTAAACCAATCTTCATTACTTATTAGCCAGAAAGCACTTGCAGAAGGGAAAACCGCATCAGCAGTTGCTTTAGCAAATCTAGAAGTATCATCTTTTCTAACAGTTGCAGTTGCACCGTATTTACCGTCATATGACCAGTTAGCTGTTGCAAATAGTGAGAAAATTGAACTAGAACTAGCACCAGCACCAGAAACTACAGGAGTTCCAGATCCATTATTTAAAAGATAAAAATCTGCATCTTCAAATAAATAACCTGTTCTTAAAACCGTACTCCCTTTATAAGAATCTTTTAGTGCTTCTGTACCAAGTAGTACATCTAATGAATGAGCTCCAAAAGTATTTCTATAATTCAAGGTATTAGTAACTGACCAGTTAAATATTCTAAAATGTTGTTCAGTTAAAGTGTTTGTTCCAAGAGCTTCACCGTGTTCTGGATTTAAAGATTGAAAGTATCTTCCATGAAGATCTCTTACTTGTGCACCAGCAGCGGTTTTGAATCTTAACTCAGGAGTAATATCCCATTGAAGGAATATATCACCTAAAGCTCTTAAATTTTTATTATAATCATCTTCTGATCTTTTTAATTCAGAAATTGGGTTATTATGAATACCCAGTCTTGTTGCGTTACTATAAGTTCCTGCAAAGTTTCCATTTGAATCATAAACTGGAACTAATGGAGAAGAACCTGTTGCTCTTTGAATTGGATCATTTGGAGCAGTTGATTCTTGATCAAAAGTAATGTTTAGATTTTGTCCAACAGTTATTTTTTCACCGATTTTAAATGTAGAGTTCAATCTAGTTGAAGCTCTTGAAAAACCTGTATATACCATTGGACCTTCCTGGTCTAAGTAACTTGCAGACATATGATATCTACCTTGCTCAGATCCACCAGATGCACTAACAGATACATTAGTTACAGCAGCTGTTCTAAATAGTTCATCAAGCCAGTCTGTTCCATTTGGTGATACTTTAACCATAGCTCCTTCATATTCGGGTCCACTCGGAATTGGGACATTTAGGAATTGAGGTATTGTTGGTGTTGGTCCACTCCCATATTGAGGGTGAGACGGTGTATTACCATCATTAAGAATACTTTGCCATGTCATATCTGCATGTTGCTGTAAGTTCAACATATCTGGTGTTTGAGTAACTTGAGACAATCCATAAGAGGCATTTACTTCAAAAGTATTTTTCTGATTATACTGTCCCTTCTTTGTTGTTACAACAATTACACCATTTGATGCACGAGCACCATATATAGCTGCAGAACCATCTTTAAGAACACTTATATTTTCGATGTCATTAGGATTAATATCCCGCATAACATTTGCATCCGTTGTTTGAATTCCATCAATAACATATAAAGGATTATTGTCATTTGTAGTAGAATAACCACGAATTCTAACTATAGGGGCAGAACCAGGACCTCCTCCAGATATAACTGAAACACCAGCCACTCTACCTTGTAGAGCCTCTGCTGCGTTAGTTACTTGAGTTTTGAAGGCTTCCTCTGTGTCTACAGTTCCAATCGCACCAGATAAAGATCTACGTTGTTGAGTTTGATATCCAGAGACAACAACCTCATCAAGAATATCTACACTTGTAATAAGTGTAATGTTTATCTGATCTTGATTTCCTACAGTAATGGTTTGAGAAGCAAATCCCAAACTTGAGAAAGTCAACTGATCTCCAGTTGACGCGTCAATTTGATAATTACCATCAAAGTCTGTGACAACACCCATGTTAGTTCCTTCAACTACTACTGTAGCACCAGGAATAGGGTTACCACTCTCGTCAGAAACACTACCTGAAATAGAGTTCTGAGAATAAATTAGACTAGACGATAACATCAATACAACTAAAAAAGCTTTTTTCATGTTAATTAAGTTTAGTTTATGAGGCTCAATTTAAGTTAAAAAATTGTTAAAAAGAAAGTTTTTTCTGTTAAAAATTATCAACCCCTAAATTAAAGCAATTAAAAAATGATAATCTGATAAAAAAACATACTAAAATGGATATTATTTAATTTTCTGAATACTAATTAATTACACCTCTAAGTGCCAACCATTCTTCAACAATTTTTGTCCAAGTTTCAATTGTGCCTCTTCCTTTTGCAAGACCATAACCATGACCCCCATCTTCCCAGATATGAATAGATGCTGGAACATTATTTTTTCTAAGAGCAGAATAATAACTAATACTATTTTCAGGAGGTGTACCCTCATCATTATTAGAGTGAATTAATATAGTTGGAGGTGTTTCTTTATTGACATTTAAATCATTAGAAAAATCCTGAATAATATTTATATCTGGGTTATCGCCAAATAAACTATTAAATGTACCTGAACCATTTTTTTGAACCTCTATATTCATAGTAATTACAGGGTAAACTAGAATTGCAAAATTTGGTTTATTTAGACCTAATTTACCTTTAGTTGAGATAGTTGATGCCAAATGACCCCCTGCAGAGAAACCTATTACACCAACATTATTTGGATCAATATTCCATTTTTCTGAATTATCTCTTATTAATTCAATAGCTCTAAATGCATCGCTTGATGCAACAGCTTGTTTACAGGGTCCATCATAATTATTAGGAAGTCTATGCTTTAACATAAATGCATCTATACCCAATTCGTTTAACCAATTAGCTATTGAGATTCCCTCATTAGTAATGCTTAGAAATCTATATGCTCCACCTGGAATTACTATCACAGCAGGTTTATTCACATCTTTATTTTTTGCTGGGTAGTACCATAGCTCTGGATACTCTACCTCATATATATATGTACTTCCATCATTTTCAATAATTCTATTTTTCTTATTTATATCACAATCTAAATTAGAGTTATACAAGGGTATTTTTTGCTGAGCAATAATTTGAGTTGAAGATGATAATACGAAACAAACTATTAGAAATCCTTGAAATATTTTATTATTCATATCCCTAATATATTAATATTTATAAATCTTATTTTAAGAAAAATTTAAATTATAATAGTTTAGATTAATTGTATATTGGCCATCAGGATTATGAAGATCAAGTGGACAATCAGCATTATGTTAATATTTATATCTGTATTAGTATCTTATTTGACAAATATTTGGTTGCTCCTTCTTTTTATTCCAATTGGGTCATTAATTTTAAAAAATAAATAATGGAATGGTACGAAAAAAACAGAAAGATAATTCTTATATTATTCGCTTGCTATGTAGTATTTCGAGTTATACAAATGACTCTGCTCTAATGAGACTCTTTCTTTCAATATTTCTTTTTACTAGCTTATTAAACTCTCAAATCAATCCAGAAAATATTGATATTGTAAGAGATGAGTATGGAGTACCTCACATATTTACCAAAACAGATGCAGAGCTTGCTTATGGCCTTGCTTGGGCAAATGCTGAAGATGACTTCACTACAATACAAGAGGCATATTTAGCAGGAAATGCTATGCTATCAAAATATATTGGACTTAAGGGAGCTCCAGCTGATTTCATAACACAGTTTATAGGTTCTGAAGAAATCATTGATGAAAAAATAGGGGAAATCAGCAAGGAGTATTATGATGTAATTTCTGGATACGCTCAAGGTTTAAATTCTTATGCAAAAAATAATCCAGACAAAGTATTATATAAAAAGCTTTTTCCAATTACTCCTAAAATGATGATGATGTACAGTCAACTTCAACTTTTTATTTCAAATCAGGGTGCTGACTGGGCAGGAAGAATTCTAAACAATGATACACAGGATGACTATTTAGATCAAAATCTTACAGGATCTAATGTCATTGCTATGAATAGTAATAAAACCAATAATGGTGAAACTTTCCTTGCAATTAATACCCATCAACCTCTTGAAGGTCCTACCTCATGGTATGAAGTTCATTTAAATAGCGAGGAGGGCACAAATATTATTGGTACTCTTTATCCAGGGACTCCTCATGTTTTAATAGGAGTAAATGAAAATTTAGGCTGGTCTCATACAGTTAATTATCCAGATAAAACTGATGTATTCAAATTAAGAATGAAAAATAATAGAAAATATATTGTTGATGGAGAGGAATACAAATTAGAAAATTTAAAAGCTAAAATTAGCATTAAATTCCTTGGTATTCCAATCACTATAAATAGAAAATATTTTAAAAGCATCTATGGTCCAACCTTAAAAAATAAATCTGGGTACTACTCAATTAGAACCCCAACACTTTTCAATATTAGAGCCCTTGAGCAATGGTGGAGAATGGGTAAATCTAAAAATTTTACTGAATTCTATAATAATTTAAAGATGAAGCAAATTCCAGGATTTAATATTGGATACGCTGATAGATATGATACTATATTTTATATATCCAATGGAATAATTCCTAAAAGAGCAGAAGGTTACAACTGGAAAGGTATTGTACCTGGGGATACAAGGATGACTCTATGGAATGAATATCATGATATTGAAGACTTACCTCAAGTTATTCAACCTAAAGCTGGTTTTATATATGATGCAAATCACTCTCCTTTTAAATCAACATCAGCTGATGAAAACCCAAAAGAAGAAGACTACAGCAAGAGAATGGGATATGAGACATATGACAATAATAGATCCACTAGATTAATTGAATTAATTGAGAGTTATGATAAAATTTCATATGAAGATTTTAAGGACATTAAATACGATAATTCATTTCCATCAAAGTTTAACTATAATTTCATGGATATAAGTATAATTGAGACGCTAAAAATTGATCCCAACAATGATTTATTTGAAATGCTTGATATAATTCAAAAATGGGATAGAAAGACAGATATAGACTCAAATGGTGCTGGAATTTATGGCGTTCTATATTATCAACTTGTTTGGAGATATAGAAGTGAAATACAAAAAAACAATAATACTGTAAGTAAGGAAACACTAATGTCAGCTTTAACAGACACTAAGTCATATTTAATTAAAAATTTTGGCTCCACCAACATAACTCTTGGAGACTTTCAAAAACTAGTTAGAGGTGATAAAGAAATTCCCATATGGGGGCTTCCTGATGTAATAACAGCTATGTCATCAAGACCATATAAAAACGGAATGCATGAAGTAACTCAAGGAGAGTCTTACATTGGTCTTGTTAGATTTAATAAAGACGGACCAATTCTTGAAAGCATTATTTCTTATGGTAACTCTGATAACCCTGAATCAGATCACTATACAGATCAAATGGATTTATATTCTAAATTTAAGACGAAAAAAATGACATTTGATAAAGAACAAATTTACAAGGAGGCTAAAAGTATTTACAAACCTAATTAAGATTAACTAATAGCTTTTTTGTAAAGATCCTCATACAGAGGAATTACTTTTTTGATATCGTACTTTATTGCATTTTCAAAAGCCTGTGACTTGAATTTCTTTTTTAAGTTTTCATTAGATAAAATTTCTATAGCATTATTTGACATAGAATCTATATCTCCAACATCACTTGTATAGCCTGAGTTACCATTTATATTCAACTCTTTAAGACCTCCAACATTAGAGGAAATTACAGGAACTTTTAGAGCCATAGCTTCAAGAGCAGCAAGACCAAAGCTCTCTTTTTCAGAGGGGAGCAAGAACAGATCTGATGAACATAAAATTTCATCAATTTCATTTGTCTTACCAAGAAAGACAACTTTGTTTTTTAAATCGTTTTTTCTTAAAAAATCTTTTGCTTTCTTCTTATCTGGCCCATCACCTACCATTATTAATTTTGAGTTTATTTTTTTTGAGATTTTTTCAAAAATTTTGAGGACATCAATTATTCTCTTCAGTGGTCTAAAGTTACTTATATGAACTATTATTTTTTCATCTCCCTGAGCAATCATATTTCTTTCACATAGATGATGTTTATTAGCATATTTATCTATATCAATGAAGTTTGGAATTACTTCAATATCTCGTTTAATTCCAAAAAATTCTCGAGTATCATCTCTTAAGCTATTGGATACACATGTTACTATATCTGATTTATTAATACTGAAAGTAACTGCTGGTTTATAAAATGGATGGTTACCAACAAGAGTTATATCAGTTCCATGAAGAGTAGTAATTATAGGAATTTTATATCCATTTTCATCGAGTATTTTTTTTGCCATATATGCTGCATATGCATGAGGTATTGCATAATGCACATGAAGAACATCAATCTTGTGTTTAGAAACTACATCATATAACTTACTTGATAGAGCTAATTCATATGGTTCATATTTAAAAAGAGGATAGTCAGGAACATTAACCTCATGATAATGAAGATTTTTTGATAACGCGTCTAATCTTACAGGTTGACTGTATGTAATAAAATGTATTTCATAACCTTTTTTAGAGAGCTCAATACCAAGCTCAGTTGCCACTACTCCCGAACCACCAAATGTCGGATAACATACTATTCCAATTTTCATCTTGAATCAATTAAAGCTTTATATACTATTTCTTGAGATCTTGTTCTAATATTACTTGTTTGAAGCAAAGTATTTTCCCTAGTTGGAAAAGTTCTGTTTGAGAGAAATATAAAGATTATTTCTTCATCAGGATCAGCCCATGCCATTGAACCTGTATAACCATAGTGACCAAAACTATTCATCGAAACACCACCAAAAGTTGAACCATGATTTCCCTCAATTTGCGGCTTATCAAAACCCACTCCACTTCGATTATCGTATTCACAGTAATAACAAGTATTAAATACATCGAATGATTCTGATTTGAAAAGTCTTTGATTATTGTACAAGCCTCCTTGAATCATAGCCTGAAGTATAACTGCAACTTCATAAGAATTAGAGAATAAACCTGCATGACCCGATACACCTCCTAACATTGCTGCTCCCTCATCATGAACATATCCATGTAGTTTTGAATATCTAAAAAAATCATCTTCTTCAGTGGGTACTATTTCATCTAAGTTTAGTTTTTTATAAGGATTGAACATTGTTCTCTCCAACTGAAGCTTATTAAAAATTCTTTCTTCAGCTATTAAGTCAAGTGGTTTATTGTATATATCTTCAAACCAAAATTTTAAAAAATAAAAAGGCAGGTCAGAATATTTAAATTCAAGGTTTTCAATCAAATCACTCTCTATAATTGATTTAAATATTTTATCCTTATAATTTCTTTTAAGATATAATTTTTCAGTAACAGGT
>CACGZJ010000012.1 GCA_902577515.1 uncultured Bacteroidota bacterium
CATAGTAGCCAGAATTTTAGTAATCGATGATAAATCAAACACATGATCATTCTCAAGTTTATTTAATTTTTTATATGTATGATATCCAAAACTTTTATTGTAGATAATTTTACCTTTTTTTGAGACTAACATCTGAATTCCAGGTGCCATCATTGAATCTATAGCAGATATTGCAATTGAATCAAGATATGAAAGTTTTTTTTGATCAAAACCTTCATAAGCAGGTCTTGAGTATCCAAGAGTATTATTCTTATCAATTGATATACCATGATTTACTGGATAAAAATTATTTGAGACAGGTAATTTTCCTCTAAAAGATCTTATACCTGTCAATAAATCAGCCATAATTTCTTGAGAGATCATATTATTTTGATAACCCACAACAATTGAGTTAAAATTATCAATTTTTTCAAAAGAGTTCAAGCTATAGGGATTGAGGAATAAAGTCAATATTACATTATTGTTCTCACCTATCTTTTCAATTATTTCAGATATATTTTTTGGGTATTATATTTGAAGCATAAGGACTTGAACTCGACCCATGATAAGAGATTACAATTCCATCGTATTTTGTTTTATCAAAGAGTGGATTGTAATCTTTTGAATTATAGGAATCAAGATCAATATATTTTTTTAAGTTTTTTAGAAAGATAGGTTGATTCATTTCCAAATGAAACATGCAAATATTTTTTATCTTTTATAAGAGGAAGAGATCTTGAGCTATTTTTAACTAATGTTATTGCAGATTCCATTGCTCTTGAATATAAAAGGGTGTCTTTGGATGTATTAACTCTCTCAACAATATTTTTAGAAGAAATCTCTACTAAACCATCTAAATTAGATTTAGCTTTAAGGGATAATATTTTTTTAACTGATTCAGATAATTTACCCATCGGGATCTTGCCACTTTTTAAGTTTTCTGCAATTAGATTGACACCCTTAGAAACGTCTGTAGACATCAAGATAATATCATTTCCAACTTCAAAAGCTCTCAGGTCAACATTTATATTAGGATCTTGAAGAACACCTTTCATATCAAGTGCATCTGTTACTGTTATACCACTAAATTTATATTCTTCTCTTAAAAGATTACTTATTGTTTTCTTTGACAACGAGGAGGGATATTTTTTGTCTAAGGATGGAACACTAAGGTGAGCTGTCATAACAGATTCTACTAGACCATCATCAATTAATTTTTTGAAAGGATATAACTCAACTTCATTAAGTCTTTTGATACTACCATTAATCACAGGGAGTGTTTTGTGAGAATCTTTGTCAGTATCCCCATGACCTGGAAAATGTTTAACTGATGTAAACACACCTGCCTCTTTATGCCCATTTATGTATGCTTTTGCTTTTTGATAAACATTCTCGGGATCTTCACCAAAAGATCTATTTCCAATGATTGGATTTTTTGAATTATTATTAACATCAACAGATGGTGAGAAATTGTAGTTAACTCCAAGAGCCTTATTTTGCTCTGCCATTCTTTTTGATATATTTTTAACTAGATCATTGTCTTCAATAGCACCAAGTGTCATATTCCAAGGATGAGCAAAGACATCAGATAGTCTTTGTGATGGCCCCCATTCAGCATCCATAGCAACCAACAAAGGTGTTTTAGAAATTGCTTGGAACCTGTTTAACCATTCTATATGAGATTTTGTTGTTCCAATTGAAAATATTAAACCACCAATTTTATTTACTTCAACTAGTTTTTTAATTTCATCAAAATCTGACTGCTCTGGTGATACCCAATTAATAAATAATTGTGCAATTTTTTCCTCTAGCGAAAGAGAATTATATATACTATCTACCCACTGTTTCTTTTTATTATTTAACTCAGAATAGATATCCTGTGAATAAACTAATGAGGTAGAGGATAAAATTATAAACAGAAGAAGTCTTTTCATTTTTAAATAAATTTCGATAACCAAGAAGAACTTAGCTGGATTTCAAAATTATTTAAAAGTTCTTTCTTAGTGCTAACTGTCATATTGAATATAACTGTTTCTGAGGAAATAGACCCATTTTTTAAATTGTTTTTCAGATCTTTTAAAGTAATTGATTTAATTACAGAATCTGTTCTATAATTAACTATAAGCCTGTCTAATAAGTTTTTATTTATAGTATTAGAAATATCTTTTAATAACTGAAGTGAATAGTCAATTGAACATCCACCAATTGGATTAAATTCTTCATTAACTGCAATGACTAAAAAACGATTATTTAATATCTTGAAAGATGCTTCCAGTTCTTTATTATGAGCCATCCAATTACCCACAAATAAATCTGATTTTTTATTAATAATATCTAATTCAGAATCAGTAAAATCATCGTTGGATTGGTAGATCCATATTCTTGATTCATCAGGTATTTTATCAAACTCTACTTTCATAAGTCTTCAGCTTTTTCAATCATTTGAGCAATGTCTAGAACATCCATATTTTTTTGTTTAGCAGTCATGCCATCACTCATCATTGTGTTACAAAAAGGACAACTTACAGCAACTATTTCTGAATCTGTATTTATAGCCTCTTCTGATCTTTTAATATTTATATCTTGATTTCCTTTCTCAGGCTCTTTGAACATTTGAGCACCTCCAGCTCCACAACATAAAGATTTTGATTTACAACTTTTCATTTCAACTAACTCAGCATCAAGTTTGTCAATAACTTCTCTTGGAGCCTCATAAATACCATTTGCTCTTCCTAAATAACATGGATCATGATAAGTTATCTTCTTACCTTTATAGTATCCTCCTCCAATTTTGATCTTATTTTCTTTTATAAGATTATTAATAAAGGTAGTATGATGAATAACTTTATAATTACCCCCCCAATTCAGGATACTCATTTTTAATTGTATTAAAACAGTGAGGACAAGTTGTAATTATATTTTTGATATTATATGAATTTAATATTTCAATATTAGAAATAGCTTTCATCTGGAATAGAAATTCATTACCTGCTCTTTTTGCTGGATCACCAGTACATGACTCTTCTTTACCTAAAATAGCATATGAAACATTTGCTTTGTTTAATATTTTAACAAAAGCCTTAGTCACCTTTTTTGATCGATCATCAAAACTACCAGCACACCCAACCCAGAATAAATACTCTGGGCTTTCACCTTTTGAATTAAGATCAGATAAGATAGGTACTTTCATATAAAATCTTATTTAGTTTTATCGTCGTCAAAGACTTCAATTGTAACTTTTTTTTCTACAAGATCAGTAAACTTTCCATTATATCTAGTAGCCTTTACTAGATGGTTATCTATCCAGTGATAATTACCACCTCTTGGCTTACCCATCAATAAACTATGATATTTAAATCCGTTATCAACTAACCATTTTTCTGTTACTTCCCTATGAGACTCAAGTCTAGCAGTAAAAAAACAAATGATATGACCTTTATCATACCAATTATTTATTGTTTGAAGAGCATCGGGGTATAATTTTGCTGTTGACATTCTATCAGGCTCTTCATTAGGAATGTCATCGCATATAGTTCCATCAATATCTATTAGATAATTTTTAATACCCTCTGGAAGGATTGGACTGACTGTCTCTCCTTTTTCTATTTTCTGATGTAAAAAATTTTCTACTTCTTCTTTTTTCATATTTATTATGTTTCTTGAGCCCATAACTCCCTATCTAATTGATTATATGGCCATGGAGCTCCGTTATTTTCTATGTTGTTCATCATATTATTTAAATCCGGATGAGCGGAGGATTCCTCCATTATTAAGTATTGTCTCATGTCCATAATAATGGATAAAGGATCAATGTTTATAGGACATGCCTCTACACAAGCATTACATGATGTGCATGCCCAAAGTTCTTCTTTTGTGATATAGTTATCAAGCAGTCTATCTCCATCATCTATGAATTCTCCTTTATTTTTTGAAATATTCAAAGAGACTTTCTCTAGCCTGTCTCTTGTATCCATCATTATTTTTCTGGGTGATAATTTTTTTCCAGTTTGATTTGCAGGACATTCGCTAGTACACCTTCCACATTCAGTACATGAATAAGCATTCATTAACTGAACCCAATTTAGATCTAGAACATCAGATGCACCAAATTTTTCTACTTGATTATTTTCGTTAGAAGCTTTCTCTGGATAAAACATAAGCATTACTTCATTTTTAACTGATTCAAGAACACCAAACTTTCCTTTTTCTTCAAGATTTGAGTAATATGTATTTGGAAATGCTAATAAAATATGCAAGTGTTTAGAATAGTATAAATAATTAAGGAAAAAAAGAATACCTAGTATGTGTAACCACCAAAAAATTCTCTCGTATAAATAAACTGTTGAGGTATCAAAAGAATCAAAAATAGGAACTAAAAATGATGATATAGGAAATGACCCTGCCTTGTAATAACCTTCAAAACCACGATCTTGAAGGATTAAATCTGTAGCATTCATTGAAAGAAATAATAGCATCAGGACAACTTCAAAATAAAGAATATTATCTGCATCAAATTTAGGCCACCCCTTCATTTCAGCACTTAAAAACCTTTTAATCTTCATAATATTTCTTCTAGTCCAAAAAATAATAACTGAGATTAAAACTAATAATGCAAGAATTTCGAAAGAAGCAATTAAAAAATTGTAAAAAAATGGATTGAAATACTTTGAAAAAAATCTGTGTGATCCTGTAACACCATCAATTAATATTTCAAGTAATTCAATATTTATTATTATAAAGCCTACATAAACAATTACATGTAAAAAGCCAGATATAGGTTTTGTGACCATCTTAGACTGACCAAGAGCTATACGAACTAAATTAGAAAGTCTCTTGGATGGATTATCAGTTCTATCAATTGGTTTTCCCATCTTAATTACTTTAACTAGTCTTTGAATATTTCTAAAAAAGAAGCCTAAAGCAAAAATTAAGATTAATGAGAAGATTATATTGGGAAGAATTTCAACCATCTATTTTCTACCAAAAATTGAAAAATGAACATATTTTTTTGGATTTTCATTTATATCATCAATCAACTTATTCAAGCTAAGAATTGATGAATTTAGATTTTCATATAATTCATCCTTATTAATTAGTTTACCTAAACTGGAAGATTCTGAATTTAAATTTTGAATTACAGAATTTATACCTTCGGTAGATTCTTTTATATCAGCAAGAACATTTGATATTCCAAACTCATTTAAGTCCTGAGAAAGTTTTGAAAAATTATTGCTAATTGATTCAATGTTATCTAACGTATTATTAATCTTATCGTTCTTTTCGTTTAACGTATTCTCGATTATAGAAGCAGATTTATCTATAGCTTTTATAGCAGAGGTTAAGACTTCTATAGATTCTTTTATGTTTTCTTGAGTTTCAATGTTTAAAACATTAGATGCACCAGTAAATATAGAATCAACACTAGTAATTGTACTTTGAAGCTGTCTAGATAAAGGTTCAATTTGTCTATTAATTAATTCCGTTAATCCAGGTCTAACACTAGATTTAAGAGTATCACCTGTCTGAGCAATTGATTGTCTATCAAATATCGGTTCTATTGATATAGCAAGGCCACCAAGAACACCAGTTTCATATATTGAGGCTGTACTTTTTGAAGAAAAATTCAATTTATCTTTAACTTTTAAAGTAACCAATATTTTTGTGGAATTAGTAAGAAAATCCAAATCTGTCACATTACCTATTGATAGGCCGTTGATCATTACGTTTGCACCAACTAATAGCCCATCTACCTCATCATAAACAGCATATAATGTTTTTTGTCTATCTAATAAAGATGTACCCTTTAAATAATTAAATCCAAATATGAATAAAAGTATAGAGGTAAGAACAAATATTGCTGCTTTGATTTCTTTAGATAGCTTCAAGGTAGTTTAGGTTTATATATGTAAAAATAAGAATTATTTAGTTAGTTAAATATCTAGAAACTATGTCAGTTTAAACTCATTACCCTATTATCTTCGTATTTAACTATAAAAGAAGATTGATAACCACTCTTTTTAGCCTCATTTAAAGATTTTTTTGCATCTTCTAAAGTATTGTGTTTACCATATAAATACTTATACAATTTACCGTCTTTTACTACATCAACTGACTTTAATCCTCTAAAGTTGTATGGCTTAAGTTCCAAAAGTTTAGCACTTGCTGCAATTTGAATCCTGTATGATGTTTTAGATACATTTAAATCGTTACTTAAATTAGTTGTTGATAAATTTTGAAAAAAATCATTTTTATAGTCAATTACAGCAGAGGCAATTGCATCAGCCATTTCATTTTGACCCCTAACTGAATTAAGATATGCACCCTCAGAATTATTTGTCAGAAAACCTGTTTCAACTAGAACACTAGGCATATAGGTATACTTAAGTACAATAAAACCAGCTTGCTTAACTGTTCTATTTCTTCTCTTAAGCTTATTAACAAAACTATTCTGAATATATGATGCAGCAACTATACTTTGATCAAGATATTCCTCTTGCATAAGAGTTAATCCAATTACAGACTCAGGATTATTTGGGTCAAAGCCTTCATATTTATTTATATAATCTTCTTCAAAGAATATAACAGAGTTTTCTTTTTTTGCTACTTCAAAGTTTCTCTGATTGGCATGAAGACCTAAAACAAATGTTCCGGCACCATATGCTTGAGATGTATGCGAGTCACAATGTATAGAAACAAAAAGCTGGGCATTTGATCTATTTGCAATATTGGCTCTTTCAAATAAATTAACAAATACATCACTTTTTCTAGTGTATACTACTTTAATACCACTATCTTCTAATTTTTTCCCAAGCTTTAAAGCAATACTTAATGCGATTTTCTTTTCTAAATAACCATTTCCAGTATTACCAGGGTCTTTACCACCATGTCCGGCATCAACAACTACTGTAAATTTAGAGTTTAGATTTTGCTGAGAAAATATAAAGTTTGTAATTGATAGCAATAAGACTAGGACAGTTAACCTAAATGAATTCATCAAGTAAATTATTATAATCAAAATTATGATTAATTTTGATTAACCAAAGTGTCTTGTTAATAACTCAATTTTAAATCTTGAAAAAAAACTTAATAACCTTATTAATTATATCATTTCTCTTAGGTTTAAATATTATTTACGGTCAAAACAGTTCTCAAGAAATAGACACACTCAAATTAGATAGTGAGGATAAAAAACCTCTTCTTTTAGACAATATTAAATACGATGCATCAGATTCAATTATTATAGATCAAAAAAATAGTAAAATTATACTTTATAATAATGCTAAGATCTTATACGGAGATATCGAGTTAACATCTGGATTAATTATACTTGACTATAAAGAAAATATTGTTAATGCTGGAAGAATTGCGGATAAGGATGGTAATTTATCTCAATATCCATCTTTTAAACAAGGTGCAAATATCGTAAATCCAGACTCAATTAAATATAATTTTGATAATCAAAAAGCCCTTATATGGAATTCAAAATCGGAAGATAACGGACTAAATATATTATCCAGTTTAACAAAAAAACAAAATGATTCGGTTTATTATTTAAAGGATGGTAAAGTAACTACTGGAGGAAATCTTTTAGGTGGTGAATCTGAGGAAGCAGACTATTTTTTTAAAATAAGAAAGGGTAAGTTAGTGCCAGGGGGAAATATAGTTACAGGTTTTACAAATTTATTTGTAAAAAATGTTCCAACACCTATTGGGCTACCTTTTGCCTATTTTCCATCACAACAAACTCAAAACTCAGGATTTATAATACCTAATATAAGTGATAGTAATTCTAGGGGATACTCTGTTCAGAACGGAGGCTATTATTTACCAATCTCTGAATATTTAGATTTAACAATTTTAGGAGATTATTATACTAATGGAAGCTATGGATTAAATATCAACTCTCAATATAGAAAGAATTATAGGTACAATGGTACTTTATCTATTAGGTATGAAAATTTAATTAATGGTGAAAGAGGCCTACCTGATTACTCAAAATCTACAGTATATAATATTAGGTGGAGTCATTCAAAAGACTCGAAGTCATCACCATATTCCTCATTCAGCGCTTCTGTAAATTTTGGAAGTAGTGACTATTTTAGACAGTCAGTAAATCAGCTTAATACTGCTAATTTCCTGAATAATAATTTAAGCTCATCTATATCATATTCTAAAAGTTTCCCGGGTAATTCTGGTGTTAGGATTTCTCTAAATGCAAATATGTCTCAAAATACTCAATCAAAATTAGTTAATTTAACTCTACCAACTCTTACAATTAATTCTAGTAGATTTTTTCCATTTGAAAGAAAAGGAAGATCTAAAAAAGGATTTTTTCAGAATATAAATATTCAGTATTCTTCTAAAGCAGAAAACAGAGCATCATTCGCCGATGATTTACTTTTAAAAAAAGGAATGTTTGATGATGCAAAGAATGGATTTCAACATACCATTCCATTTAGTACAAACTTCAAGTTATTTAAGTTTTTAAGTGTAAGTGCTGGTGGTAGATTCCAAGAAAATTGGGTTGGAAAAACTGTGAATTATAGTAATTATAATGAGGAGACTGGGACTTCAAAAGATACAATTTCAGGTTTTGATAGATTTTCAATATATGGTTATAATGCAAGTATAACAACAAAAGTTTATGGAATAGTTAATTTCAAGCCAAATAAAAAGATACAGTCAATTAGACATACAATAACCCCTAGCATTTCATATTCTAATAGTCCTAGCTTTGAAAAATATTATGATACTTATATAATAGATGCTGATGGAAATACGGCAGATTATACCAGATTTGAGGGAGGTCTATTTGGAGCACCAGGAAGGACATTCTCCAGCAGTTTAGGATTTAGTATTCAGAATACTCTAGAGGCAAAAGTTAAGCCTAAAGACTCCACCGAAACTGAATTAAGAAAGATTGATATTTTAAAAAGCTTGAATATATCAACTAGTTATAATCTAGTTAGTGATGAATTTAAGTGGTCTCCTATTAGGGTATCCGCAAGCTTTGATATTGCACGAGGATTTACTGTAAATACTGGAGCTACTTTTGACCCATATGCATTAGATGAGAATAATAGTAGAATAAATGAGTTTAATATAAAAAATGGAGGTGGATTATTAAGATTAACAAGTGCAAACCTATCAACTCAGTATCAGTTAAATAATAATACTTTTAAAAGAGGTCAATCAGATAGTCAAATTAATGAGTCTGCCTCTGGAGGAGGAAGAGCAGATGATTTATTTGGTGTTTCCCAAGATTTTTCTGATTCTAGACAAACTGAGACTGAAGAATCTGAAGAGGTAAATCTTACAAACTATAGATATTCTATTCCCTGGTCTCTTAATTTAGCATATTCTCTAACATATAATAATAGCAGACGACAAAATGATTTTTCAACTAACTCTTTAATGTTCTCTTCTAATTTATCCTTAACACCAAAATGGAAGGTTGGTATATCCTCTGGTTACGATTTTAAACAAAAAGGTTTTACATATACCCAATTTAGATTTGATAGAGACTTGGATAGTTGGAGATTAGATTTTTCTTGGGTACCTTTCAGTCAAAGAGCATCCTGGAACTTCTTTATCGGAATAAAATCAGGACTATTAAGTGATCTTAAATATGAAAAGAGATCAGAACCAGATAGAAATCTATAATATGAAAAGACTAATTATCAATACTCAGAAATCTCCTGATCCAATTGGACCTTATAATCAAGCTATTTTATCAGAAAATACGTTATATATTTCAGGACAAATTGCAATAGATCCAAAAACAATGAAACTTAAAAATGACTCTATTGAAGAAGAGACTAATCAAGTAATGATTAATCTTAAAAACATATTAAATGAATGCGGTATGGATTTCTCAAATGTAGTCAAATCCTCTATTTTTTTAAAAAGTATGGATTTTTTTAGCGAGGTAAATAAAGTTTATGGAAACTTCTTTATTAAAGGGAATGAACCTGCAAGAGAAACATTAGCTGTAAAAAAATTACCAATGGATGTAAACGTTGAAATATCAATGATAGCAATCAGGTAATTATTTTAAAATTTCACGTTTATGATAGTCAACTAGTCCTTCAATTGGTCTTTTTATAAATTTTCCTGTTCTTAAATTATATTTTTTTCCTACTCTGGTAATTTCATCTTTTAGATAAAAAGCTATAGAACCAACATAATGAATATCAACGGAGCTAAAATTATCATACTGAAGTATTTGGTAATCGATAAATCTTTCTAATCCTTTATGAATTATTTCCTTAAAATATTCATCTGATTTATTTTCAATTAAAAAACGAGCAAATGTAGCAAGGTATGTATTTGGGTTTTCCTCTCTATATAATTTATTTTTTATTGTGTTTGGAGATAAATCAAATTTTTCAGAGAATTCATCTCTTAAAGTTTTAGGCATTTTGTTAAAATAGTAAGCCCTTATTAAGTATTTACCATAATAGTTTCCACTTGCATAATCCATAAGGACATATCCTAAAGATTGAACTTTTTGAATTACATTGGCTCCATCAAAGTATGAACAATTTGAACCTGTTCCAATAATGTTTACTATTGATGGAACACCTTCTTCTACAACAGAGTAAACAGCAGCATATGTATCTTCCTTAATATCAAAATCACTATTTACAAAAATTGATTTAAATACCTTTAAAATTCTATTTTGAGTTGACTCAACACCACAACCTGCACCATAAAAGAAAAGTTTTTTTACTAATTTTCTGTTTTTATAAATGTCAAAGTTGTTTTTTATTCTTTCATTTAAAATTTCATTAGAAAGCATTTGAGGATTTAATCCTAATGTTTGGGTTGAAAAGAGCTCATTACCATCTTTATCAAGAGCTATCCAGTCAGTTTTTGTTGACCCACTATCAACTATTAGTATCATAATGAATTAAATAGAGTAAATGTGTTTTGATAAGTCAAGAAGTTTATTTGAATAACCATATTCATTATCGTACCAAGAAATTATTTTAAAAAAATTTGAATTTAGCTCCATACCAGCGTTTGCATCAAATATTGAGGTTCTTTTATCACCAATAAAGTCCTGAGAAACAACAGGTTCATCACAATAACCTAATATTCCAGATAGATCATTTTTTGAAGCCTCAAGCATAACTTTTTTAATTTCAGAATATGAAGTTTGTTTTTTCAGTCTTACTGTCAAGTCAACCACTGAAACATTTGCTGTTGGAATTCTAAATGCCATACCTGTTAATTTACCATCTAGAGAAGGGATCACTTTACCAACTGCTTTAGCAGCTCCAGTTGAACTCGGAATTATATTCAAAAGAGAACTTCTACCACCTCTATAGTCCTTTTTTGAAGGCCCATCAACAGTGAATTGGGTTGCTGTAGCAGCATGAACGGTTGTCATTAGACCCTCTTCAATTAAATAATTATCATTTAAAACTTTTGCAATTGGAGCTAAGCAGTTAGTAGTACATGAAGCGTTAGAAACAATCAAATCATCTGATTTTACATTTAGGTGATTAACTCCCATTACAAACATAGGAGCATCAGGACTAGGAGCTGAAATAACTACCTTTTTAGCTCCAGCTTTAATATGTGAACTAGCTGACTCAATAGATGTAAAAATTCCAGTACATTCTGCAACTACATCAATATTCATTCCTAATAAATCAATTTTAGAAGGATCTCTTTCAGAAGTTATCTTTACTGATTTTCCATTTACTATTAATTTATCGTCATTTACTTCAATAGAACCATCAAAGGTGCCATGAACTGAATCATATTTCAAAAGATATGCTAGATGATTTATGTCAAGTAAATCATTAATTGAAACTACATTAAAAGTATCATCATTAATTGCAGATCTAAAAACTAGTCTTCCTATTCTTCCAAAACCATTAATACTAATATTTATTGCCATTTTTATATTTTTAAATTGAGATTATATCACATACTCTAATTAAGTCCCTATCTATATCCTGTCCCCCCTTTATAGCTTCAGATATAGGTACTTCAATAATTTTATCACCTTTTATACCAACCATTATTTTACTTTTATTTTTTAGTATTGAATCTACAGCATAAACTCCCATCCTTGAGGCTAATACTCTATCAAAACATGATGGTGAGCCACCCCTTTGAATATGACCTAAAATAGAAACTCTAATTTCATAACTAGGAAAGTTTTTTTCAATATATGATGAGAACTTAAAAACATTATCTCCAATTTTTTCTCCCTCTGAAACAACTATGATACTAGAGGATTTTCCAGACTTTTCACTATGCTTTAAAGACTTTAATAGTCTATCTATACCCATTTTTTTCTCTGGTATTAATACCTCTTCTGCACCAGCTCCAATTCCTGCATTAAGAGCAATATGTCCAGATCCTTTTCCCATAACTTCAATAAAAAATAATCTATTATGTGAAATTGCAGTATCTCTAATCTTATCTATTGCTTCAACTGCAGTATTAAGAGCCGTATCATAACCAAGAGTAAATGTAGTTCCTTCTAAGTCATTGTCAATTGTACCGGGAATTCCAATTACTTTAACTCCATGCTCCTCTTCAAAAATTTTACCGCCCTCCAAAGATCCATTACCTCCAATTACAACTATAGAATCAATTTGGTACTTATCTAAAGTTTCTTTTGCCTTTATTCTACCTTCTTTACTTCTAAACTCATTAGATCTTGCTGATTTTAAAATTGTACCACCTTTATTTACTATATTCTTGACAGAACGTGCATTTAACTTATTTATATTATCGGATATCAAACCATCAAATCCCTTGTAGATTCCAAAGCATTCAATCTTATTAAACTCAGCACACCTTACTACAGCTCTAACTGCAGCATTCATTCCAGGTGAGTCTCCACCTGATGTAAGAACTCCTATTTTTTTAATTTTATTAGCCAATTTTTGTTTAGGTTGAACAAATTTAACCATAAAATTTATAAATAACTTAGTTAAAAAATATTGTTAATTATTTTTTTGAAGTATTTTAGAAATAAGATCTCTAAAAGTTTGAAAATCAACTTGATAAGACAATCCTACTCCTTGAGTGTAACCTAACTCTTCACCAATATATCTAAACTCATTTTCTCTATTAAATACTTTTGCTTTGAGAGATCCATCTGAGTTTAGTATAAAGTCTAACTGTACATCACCAATTATAAGGGTCTCTTCAATTCCACCAATAGGTACTCCTATCTTACCATTAAATAATATATTATCACTAATTTTTGTAGACAGAGTAACTCCAAATCTATCTTCTGTTTTTATATCAAGTATGTCACTCTTATCACCTTGAAGATAATTAAGGCCAACTTTTAATGGCCCTTCAGATCCTCCAAGCAGACTAGTAAAAACATCTGAAACCTTTTCATATATATTATTTGTTAGTCCTTCAATTGAAACCCCAACCTCATTTATAAATATACCTTGAGTTAGAAGAGAAATTGCTTGAAGTTGTCTAACTTCTATGTCACTAAGTTTGTAATTAATCTCAGTAGTAGCTGTAGTGCTTGTATTAGGAAAATAGATTTGAAAATTTGGACTATCCGGCTTAGTTATATTTCCTGTTAAATTAATTTGAACATCTGTTGGAATTTTCTTATTAAAATTTGGGTTGTCA
Organism: uncultured Bacteroidota bacterium; assembly: GCA_902577515.1. Lineage (GTDB taxonomy): Bacteria > Bacteroidota > Bacteroidia > Flavobacteriales > Flavobacteriaceae > Marisimplicoccus. The sequence goes on from CACGZJ010000012.1 coordinate 13,606, forward strand.
AGTAAAAGTGCTGGATTTGCTCCACCAGGGACAGAATATAAAGCTTGAATATTCATTTGAGCTTCCAAGGGATCACCATCCCAAACAATTGTCCCTCCTTTCTGTAAATTAAATTTCTTATCAACTAAAGCTAAATCTTTAAAATTATAAATACCTTCACTAGTTATATAGTCCCCATATATATTAAATTCACTTTCAGAATCAATTTCCATTATAAGGTTACCTATTCCTCTTCCGCTTAAGTAACTTCCAGTTTGGGGGTCTAAGGTAATATCTACTAGTGCATTGTCATTAATTTCTAGATCAATTAAAAGATCTAAAGTTTTAGGGATTATAGTTGAATTTAAATTTTCTTCACCTACTTTTGACTCTTTAATATTATTTATATCTATAAAATCAATGAAAGAAAAGTTTTCAATTGAAAATTCTTCAGATCTAGGAATTGACAATTCAGTACCCTTCTCAGTTTTACCTTGAACATTAATGCCAATCTGATTTGTTGGTCCATTTATATTGATTATACCGCCTAAGAAACCCTTTCCAAAGAAAACCTCTTTTTCATTGTAAAGTTTATTTAAAACAAAGAATCTATCCGATTCAAAGCTTAAGTCTAGATTCCAGTCTTTATAGTTAATATGTGAGATTTTACCACTTAATTTAGAGGTTGTTTTTGATTCATTATGATTAATTATTATATCATTAAACTCAAAATCTTGATTATAAAGTATAATTTTAGAATTTTCAGCAATTTGATAATTTATATTCGTGTAAGGAATTGAAAAATTTGAATTATTTAAATTTAAACTTCCATCATGCTGAAGTTTATTTAAATCACCCCATAAATTTACTCGACCTGAAATTTGACTTGACAAATCATTTATTGAATTATTACCTATCTTATTTATAAATGATATATCAAAATTATCTATAATTATATCAAGGTCTATATTTGAGTTTTCATTAATTGCAATTATAGTTCCTTCTGAATAAATAGGGGTTTTATCTTTATCAGATAATTTTAAATTTATTGAATAGGAATCAAAATCTGTATTCCCGAAGGTATTAATTTCTACATCACCGATTTCATATTCTTTAATTTTAATATCATTAATTGAAGAAACTAAACTAATTGTTCTATTAGTATCACTCCTATTCAAGTTTAGTTTAGATTCAATATTACCAGAAATGGGGTTTTTATTTATTTCAAAAAAATTATTAATGAAAAGATTTGAGAGATTAAAATTTAAATCAAGATCATTTTTATTCTTATAGTAACCATTAATCAAAATATTAGAGCCAAGATTAGATTCCAGATTAACGCGATTATCAATCCATTCTAGTCTAAAATCATAATTTTTTGTACTCTCTATAAAGTTATAATCCAAAAAATCGTTTATATCATTTAGATCAGATAAATATATTTTTTCTGATGATGTCTTTAAATTTATTTCTTCAAATTTTAAGTTAAACTTAATGTTATTTTCATCTAAAAAATCAATTTTAATATTAGGTTCAGCACTTAAATTATTAATATTTTTTGTTGGAATATTGTCTAAAAAAATAATACTTGACGCTTCTAGATTACCATCTAATAAATTACCATTGACATCTATGTCAAATCTTAAATTTTTTGAGTTGATTCCAAGCTTTGAAGACAAATTATTATTTACAACTTTTGTATTGAAGTCAACTTTTGTATTATTACCATTCTCAATAATCTCAAGATCTCCATCAAAGATTATTTGTTGATCTGGTATAAATGTAAATCTTGAGTCTAATTTTAAGTTATCTATATTAAATTGATCAATTAACTGATCACCTCTAAAAAGATCTAAAATAATATTAAAGTCAAATGAAGTTTTATCTTTTAATTGACCAACACCATTAATATTCACAGAGGATTCATAGTTGTTTTTTTGAAAGAGATTATAATTAATAAGTTCATTATTAAAATTGACATTTCCGTTTAGAATTGGTATTATAAATTGTTGATCTAAATTTAAATTTTTAATTACTTGTTCTTGAATAATATTAATATCAGAAAAATCTACAGAAACTTCATAGTTATTTGACAGTATATCTTTTAAGTGTCCATTAGATTTGAATTCTACATATTGTGTTTTTAAATTGAATTCTTCAAGTATAATATCTTCTTTTAGTCCTTCGAATCTGATTTCTCCTTCGATATTAATTTTATCATCTAGATTTTTATCCAAAAATTTAAAATTATCTGTATTTAAGTTAAATTTTATTAAAGATTCTTGAAAATTATTAAGTACATTTTGACTATCTAACTCAAAATTTATATTTCCTATGATATATTGATCTCCAGATATTAAATTAGAATTTGAAAATTTAACAAAACCATTATTATAGCTAATTTCTGAATTAAATTCATCAATTTTTATTTCATTTACTTTACCTGAAAAATTATTTAATTTGATAAAAAGACCATCTTCTTTATTAATGTCATATGCTGTGAGCTTATCGATTGAAATAGTATTTTGAAGTGAATCAATAAATACTTTGAAACTTGAATTTAATATATTAACTCTATCAAAAAATATATTATTAATTATTTCTTCAAATTCAGCATTTAGCTTATTTAATTTATTATTTCTGGTATCAATTGACATATTGAGACCTTCAATGATTAGAGAATTATTTGAACTTAAATTTGAAACTAGGGGTAAAAAGTTAGTTCTAAGTGTCTCTAGAAAAAATATAGTATCAGATTCTTTATTTGATAATGAAATTTCATTCAAAACAGCTTCACCTTTTAAGTTAAATGATGAATTTCCAATTTGTAAATAATTATCACTATCAATGTTTATATAATCTATAACACTTTGCTTAAGATAATTTTGGAAACTAGGGGTATTAAGAGCAAGATATAACGAGGCTATGAGAATTATCCCAAAAGCAAAAATTAATAAAAATATTTTTTTTAAATATCTAATGACTATTCTTGATTAAATTTGTAATACAAAGATAGTAATGTCAAATAAAGATATTTATATACTTGGTATTGAATCTTCCTGTGATGATACATCAGCAGCAGTTCTAAAAAATGATATAGTTTTATCAAATAAAATAGCCAATCAAACAATACATAAAAAATATGGAGGAGTGGTTCCAGAGTTAGCTTCAAGAGCTCATCTTTCTAATATTATTCCAGTTGTTGAGTCGGCAATAAATGAAAGTGGTATTACTTTAAATGAGATCTCAGCTATAGCTTACACTAGGGGTCCAGGATTAATGGGGTCACTTATTGTTGGAAGCGAATTTGCAAAATCTCTTGGTATTTCACTAGAGATTCCCATAATAGAGGTTAATCATATGCAAGCACATATATTGGCTAATTTTATCGATAAGGGTAACAACAAGCCAAATTTTCCTTTTCTTGGAGTAACAATATCTGGTGGTCATACTCAGTTTATTTTAGTTGAAGACTATTTTAAAATGGAGATACTTGGAAATACTCTAGATGACGCAATTGGAGAGGCTTTTGATAAGTGTGGGAAAAAGATTGGACTAAACTATCCCGCTGGACCAGAAATTGATAAATTATCAAAAATGGGAGATGAGAATAAGTTTAATTTCCCTTTACCTAGGGTTAAAGGTGGAAATATAAGTTACAGCGGAACTAAAACAGCTTTTATTAATTTCCTTCACAACAACATGGAAAAAAATCAGAACTTTATTAATGAGAATTTACACGACATATGCGCATCAATTCAAAAAAACTTGGTAGATAACTTATTAAATAAGGTTAAATATTTAGCCACAAAGAAAAATCTTAATTCAATTATTTTTGGAGGTGGTGTATCTGCAAACAGTTATCTAAAAAATAGACTAGATGTTGAGTCAAGAGAAAATAATTGGGAAATTTTTATGCCTGAGCTTCAGTATACTACTGATAATGCTGCTATGATTGGGATTGTAGGATATTTAAAATATTCTAAATCTGAATTATCAGATTTAAAATCTACACCATTACCAAGATATAGTTTCTAATGAATTTATTTTTTTCAAATTTTAGCCAAACAGATAATGAGATAGTAGTCAATGAAAATGACAGTAGACATATATTAAAATCATATAGAAAAGGTATAGGGGATATACTTAATTTTACTAATGGAAATGGCCTTTTAGCAGAATGTAAAATAATAGAAAAAGGAAAAAAAATTAAAGTTAAAATAGTAAAGATATCAAAGAGTAAGCCTAATAAAGTGTCAATTCATATTGCAATCTCTCCTCTAAAAAACCCATCTAGATTTGAATGGTTTGTAGAAAAAGCAACAGAAATTGGTGTCAAAGAGATAACTCCAATTATAACTAAACATTCAGAAAAAAAGAAGGTAAATCATGAAAGGCTTGAAAGGATTTCTATTAGTTCTTTAAAGCAATCAAATCAACTATTTAAACCTAAGATTAACAGTACTGAAAATTTTTCTGATTTTGTAAAAAATAATAGTGATCAAAAGATAATGGCAAATCTTAAGACAAAAAATATTTTAGAGAAAAAATCAATTAGCTCGAATCAAGTTTGTCTAATTATTGGTCCTGAAGGTGGATTTTCAGATGACGAGATTCAAGAGGCCAAAAACAAAAATATTACTGAAATATCATTGGGTAATAACAGGCTAAGGTCAGAGACAGCAGCTATTTTTGGATTATCTATTTTAAGATCAATAATTAATTAATTTTTCAATATCACCACATGTGGTAATAATCTCAATCATTAAATTTAGAATTGATTATTTTGATAATCAAGATTGCTATGATTAGATTTAAGAGACTCGATAAAATCAACTTTTAATTTACTAACCAGATCTTTAACGCTAGGATTATCATTTATTGAACTAACACCATGACCAGCTGACCATATAGTTTTCCATGCCTTAGCTTCAGCCTCAGCCATATCTTTACCAAAGTCAATTTTTTTCGAATCATTCCACACTTCTTCCGTAACACCCATAGCTTCAAGACTAGGTCTTAGAAAATTAGCATGAACTCCAGAGACTGCAGCCGTGTATACTATATCCTCAGCTGAAGAGTTAATAATCATATCTTTATAGGCTTGCTCTGCAAGACTTTCTTTTGTATTAATAAATCTTGTACCCATATACGCAATGTCAGCACCCATTTGAAGGGCTGATGCTACATCTCTTCCATTTGATATACACCCCGAAAGAATGATTGTTTTGTTAAAAAATTCTCTAATTAGAGATATCATAGCCATAGGATTTTTTAAACCTGCATGACCACCAGCACCTGCAGTTACAAGAACTAAACCATCTACATTTGCCTCAGCAGCTTTTTCAGCATGTCTTTTCTTTATTATGTCATGATAAACTAATCCGCCATAACTATGAATTGCGTTTACAATATCAGGAACTGCACCTAATGAAGTTATAATCATAGGAACTTTATGCTTTACACATATATCTAAATCAGCTTTAATTCTAATATTAGATGGATGAACAATAAGGTTTACGCCAAATGGTGCAGGCTTAATACCTGTCTTTTTCTCATAATCAGCCAATTCATCTTTTATTTGAATAACCCATTCTTCGAAACCTTCAGATGTTCTTTGGTTTAAAGCTGGAAAAGTTCCAACTATTCCGTTTTTACAACACTCAATTACAAGTTTTGGCCCAGAAATCAAAAAAAGGGGTGCTGCAATTACAGGCATGTTTAAATCTTTATAAAAATTTTTATCCATTATTTCTCTTTTTACATGACCATTCAAATTCAAATTCAGAGACTAAGTCTCCTTCTTCATCATACCCTCTAGCTTTTAACCAAGCTTTTGAAGTTATATTTTGAATAGTCGAATTAATTAATTGTTTAGCTACTTTACCTTCACTACAAGTAAAAGTTATTTTACCTACTGCCTTTTTATGAAAGCTTGATTTATTGCTTACTAGAAGCATTGAGATATTAGCATTAGAATCTTGAATACATTTTGTAAGTAACATCCCTGTAGTTAATTCTGCAGCCATACCCTGAACTGCCCAAAACATTGATCTGTATGGGTTCTGGTTAATCCATTTGAACCTTACTTTAACTTCACATTTATCTCCATTTATTAAAGTAAGCCTCACCCCAGTTAGCCATGCAGCAGGAAGATTTAAAAACATCCATCTATTTATTTTACTTGGTGTATATTTCATTTTGTTAAAATACTAAATCCAATGTGAATATTACCAGTTTCTTTATCTACATACAATTCTCTATCCTCTTGGGTTCCATGACAAGTATCTATAGAACAAAAAAGGGAACCACCTGCTAATCTTACTTGATCTGAATTAACAGGCTCTGTAATATCCCATACATTTCCAATAATATTTACAGATTTAACAGCAGATATTGGATACATATTATCAGAGATTATTATCCTGTCATCTGAGGATACAAGCTCCCAATACTCTTTATAAGTAGGAAGACGAACGCCTGCCCATTTACAATACTCAATTACATCATTGTAACTTACTTGTGTAACAGGTAAACTATCAATTGATTTATTAATACCATCTGGATATATCCAATTTGCACCATTTACAACTTTATAATCATAAACATTCTCTTGAACAAATGACCAACCATACTCTTCGGCGCTAGTTATGTATCCAGTTTCGTTAATAAACTCCTTAAACTCCTTGACTGAAACAGTCCTAAGATTATAATCTATTTTAGATGTGCATGAAATTAAAACTAGGGATAAGATCAGTAAGATTTTTTTCATATTAATTATATATAAATCTTTTATCTAATTCCTCCGAGTCTCTATACTTGATCCTAAGTTCCTTTAATTCTTTAGTTAATTGGATAACAATATCCTTATAATTAGGATCATTATAAACATTATTCATTTCATTTGGATCATTTTTACGATCATATAATTCCCACTCATCAATATCATAATAAAAGTGAGTAAGTTTATAATCTTTATTAACTATTCCGTAGTGTCTCTTTGCCATATGGACAGAAGGATACTCATAATAATGATAATAAACTGATTCTCTATTCCATTTGCTAGAATTTCCTTTTAATAACGGTAAGAGACTTTCACCCTGCATATCTTCTGGTACTTCAATCATTGCAGCCTCTAAAAAAGTTTGGGCAAAGTCAAGATTTTGGACCATTTCCTCATTTGTTGTTCCAGGTTTAATTTGATTAGGCCATTTAATCATTAGTGGGGTTTTGAAAGACTCATCATAAATAAACCTCTTATCAAACCATCCATGTTCACCAAGATAAAATCCTTGATCTGAAGTGTAAACAACTATAGTATTTTTATCAAGCCCCGTCTCTTCAAGATAGTCTAAAACCCTACCTACGTTATCATCTACAGATGAAATGGTTGCCAAATAATCTTGCATATATCGTTGAAACTTCCATTGCATTTTTTCCTTATTGTTCATTTTTGGCCAATTAGCTTCAAAATCTTTACTAATCTTGTCTAGAGTAACGTCATATTTTTTCTTTTGTTCCTTGTTAGCTCTATTATATCGGTTATTAAATGAATTGGAGCTTGGCTCAAAAAAGGTTCCATCACCTCTAGCATAAACAATTTTTGGCTCTACGTTTTCCATTTTTTCAAATACTGATGGACGAACTTTGCTGTCTTGCATGTATTGCATATGAGTTAGTAGATTCATCTCAGCAGTTTTTGCAGCGGTACCCCTATTAGAGTAGTCATCATAAAGAGTTTCTGGTTCAGGAAACTTTTTATTATAAAATTCAGCAAACTTTTCTGGACTTGGCCACCATGCCCTATGAGGAGCTTTGTGAAGATAAAATGTCAAGAAAGGCTTGTCATCATCTCTTTTATTTTTAAACCAATCTAATGTTAAATCGGTGATAACATCAGTTACATATCCAGTAATAATTGTATCCTTCTCTCTTCCTAAGAATCTAGGATTGATATAGTCTCCTTGACCGGGAAGAATGAGAAAATCATCTATGCCTTTGGGATTATTTCCAAAGTGAAGTTTTCCAAACATAGCTGTTTGATATCCATTCTTTTTAAATAGTTGAGGAAAGGTCATTTGAGAGTCATCAAATTTTGCAATGTTGTCTATTTTTCCATTGATGTGACTGTGTTTACCAGTTAATATAACTGCTCTTGAGGGTGCACATATTGAATTTGTCACAGAGGCATTAGTAAACAACATTCCTTGATCTGCAATTCTGTCAATGTTTGGAGTTTGAATTAGCCTATCATCATAAGCGCTGATTGCCTGATAAGCGTGATCGTCAGACATTATGAATAATATGTTAGGTTTTACACCGTCTTCTTTTTCACAACTGGTTCCAAGAAAAATACTAAATATTACGACTGTAAATAGCTTTCTAATCATTATTGTTTCAAATCTATTAATAAATCCTTTGCAATTATTAAATCTCTTTTATGTTTTTTTGTAATCTGATCAATTTTATCCAGAATATCAAGGTTATCTTCATAGATATTATTGTCCTCTGAAGGGTCATTATCAAGATTATATAAAAATGGTGTTTTAAGAGTTTCCATTGGTTTTCCATCATATGCCTCGTGTAACTTGAGGTGTAATTTATGAGACTTATATCTCACTGCCATTAGTTCTGACCCCCAGTAATAAAAAAAACTTTCGGTCGGACTTTTAGATAACGATTTAAAAACATTACTTAAGTTATTGCCATCAATTATTCTATCATTAGGAACTTCGACATCAGCCAAATAACTGAAGGTTGTAAATAAGTCCATAGATGTTCCAATATCATCAACTACACCTGGCTTAATATAACCTGGGCCCCAGATTACTGTTGGAACTCTAATACCTCCCTCCCATGTTGAACCTTTTCCTCCTCTTAATATACCAGCGGTTCCTCCTTCTTCGCCCATTTCTAGCCAAGGACCATTCTCGGATGTAAATACAATAATTGTTTTATCCGATAAGCCTAACTTTTTGATTTTATTAATAATTTCTCCAACACCATAGTCTATTTCTTCTATAACATCCCCATAGGGACCTGCAATTGATTTGCCCTCAAACATCTCAGATGAAAATAAAGGAACGTGAGGCATACTGTGAGCTAAATAAAGGAAGAAATTATCATCACTGTTTTCTTCAATAAACTTTAATGATTCATTAAGATATCTTTTAGTTAATGTTCTTTGATTAACAGGTCTCTCAATAATTTTATTATCAAATATTAACGGGACATTAAAATTGTTGTAATTTTTTCTCTCATCACTCTTCCACATATCCCAGTAATTCATATTTGATACATTATCCATGTCATTTGAATAGGGCAATCCAAACCATGAGTCAAATCCATGATTAATGGGAAAATACTCTTCTTTATTTCCTAAATGCCACTTTCCCACTAATTTCGTTTTATAATTTGATTTCTTGAGTTGTTCAGCAATTGTTATTTCAGATTGGGGAATGCCATTCAAGGAATTTGGGAATAAGACACCTCTCGTATTACTTGTTAGTCCGGTTCTTAGTGGAAGTCTACCAGTTAAAAGTGCAGCTCTACTGGGAGTACACACACTGGCTCCAGCATAAAAATTTGTCCATTTTTGTCCCTCAAATGCCATTTGGTCAATATTAGGTGTTCTTATATTATTATTTCCAAAAACACCTATGTCACCATATCCAAGGTCGTCAGCTAGAATAATAATAATGTTAGGTAGATTAGATTTAGAATCATTTGTGATACATCCAATTAGCATGAATTGAATGAGTATTAGAAATCTAATTTTATTTATCATTTTCTAGAACTGGTATTATAAATATATCCATTGATGGAGTGTTATGAGCCTCTTTCATCATATTTTCCATTTTTGTTACAATATCAGGATGCTCAGATGCAACATCATTTAACTCTTTTGAATCAACACTTAGATTATAAAGTTTTAGTTTTGATTCGCCCTTAAACAATCCCTTCTTAATACCTTTCCATTTATCAATTCTGATAGCCTGTTGTCCACCATACGAAGGAAACTCCCAGTATAAATACTTATGTTTTTCTTGAGTTTTACCCTTTAAAGTAGGTAAAAAACTGATTCCATCTGTTTTGTATGGAGGTGATACGCCAACTAAATCAGAAACTGTAGCCAAGTAGTCATAAAATGTGCTTGGATGATTCGACTCTGACCCGGAGGGAATAACATCTGGCCAGGTAACAATTGTTGGAACCCTAATTCCTCCCTCATTTAAATTACCCTTTACTGTATTTTCTGAATTTAAAAAAGGACCAGCACTATTAAAAAAATCAATATCTACATGCTCAATATGAGTTGGACCATTATCACTTGAAAAAATAATCAGAGTATTATCATATTTTCCAATTTCTTTGAGTTTTTTTACTAATTCCCCAACCTGTTGATCTAAATATGATATCATTGCTGCATAAGTAGCTTTTGGATATTGGTTTGGGTAATACCCTGACCCTCCTGTATATGGCTCCTCATCTCCAAATTTTTCCTTATAATAATTAACCCATTCAATAGGTGCTTGTAAAGGTAGATGTGGAATAGGAGAAGCATAATAAACAAAAAACTTATCATCTTTATTTTTTTCAATAAACTTTAGTGCCTCTTTATGTATTAGTGTTGGAGCATAATCTTTTTGATTATAACTATTGTAGCTTTCTTCGTTGTTAGGGTCAAGACCTATTGGTAATCTTCCTTTATTGACAATTTTATTATCTAATATGTGTCTTTCCTTATTTTTCCATAAATGTGTAGGGTAAAATGTGTGAGCCTGTCTTTGACAGTTGTAACCGTAGAAAAAGTCAAAGCCTTTATTGTTTGGAATACTGTTGCTGTTAGGCGCACCTAAACCCCATTTACCAAACATTCCTGTTTTATATCCCTTTGATCTTAAAATGTCAGCCACGGTTATAATTGAATCTGGCAGTGGTCTCTGTCCCTCCAATTCTGGGTTTTCAAACATAGCTTCAAAGCTCCAAACATTGCCTCTCTCTTTCCATTCATCATTTCCTCTGATTGGATTATTTCCAGAGTGAAGACCTGTAAGAAGAATAGATCTTGAAGGAGCACATACAGGTGATCCAGTATAATGATCAGTTAAAATCATACCGCTTTTTGCAAGTTGGTCAATATTTGGAGTTTCAATTTGTTCTTGACCTAATATTCCAATTTCTCCATATCCTAGATCATCTGCTAAAATGAAAACTATATTTGGTAGAGTATCTTTATCTTCGGTTTTTGAACAAGAAAATGTTACTAATGATATAAAGAAAATAATTGTGTAATTCCTCATCTAGTAACAATATAAAAAAAGATTGTTCAAAGTATGATTTATCTTCAAACAATCTTAAAAAATGTGATCGCGATAGGATTCGAACCTATGACCGTCTGCTTAGAAGGCAGATGCTCTATCCAGCTGAGCTACGCGACCAAAGTATGCGGAGAGACTGGGATTCGAACCCAGGCAACGTTTACACGTTGACAGATTAGCAATCTGCTCCATTACCACTCTGGCACCTCTCCAAAATTTTTACAAATTTAGAGAAAAAAATGACCTAGAAAAGAAATATTTACTGTTGCTGATCTAATAGGTTTTTCATCTCAACATATCCTGGATTATCTCCTAAGGTACCGTAAATATTCATTAAAGTTCTAATAGCTTCAGTATTATTATTAAGAGCTATTAATTCTTTTAAAATCGGAACACACTTTCTATATAATCCTTCTCTTGTCTCTTTGAGTTCATCATACCTAAGATTATCAGCTCGAGATGTTCCAAGATTATTCATCTCATTAACTATTTCTTGTTCACCATCTAAAATTAATGCAACAAGATTTAAATAGCTATTTTCATTATTAGGATCAAGTTCAATAGATTTTTTATAATAAGATTCTGCTACTTCTTTCTCCCCTAATTCTCCACTAACAACACCAAGATTATAATATAGAATAGGATTATTTGGATCTTTCTGAATTGCTTCAGCCATAGCCAGTTTAAATGCTTCCTTATTATCAAGTTCAAAGTATATGTTAGCAGCTGTTATAATAAGACCAACATCATCTGGATTAGAAGATCTAGCTTCTTCTATAGCAGCAAGGGCTTTATCATTTTGTCCAAGTTCTTTATATATTAATGCAATATTTTTTACTATTTCTGGGAATTTCGATTCTGTTTCTTCCTCTCTAGGATTCGAATAGTCTTTAGATTTTTTTAAAAGATTAAACTCTGCTTCAGAATTTATTTCAATTTCATTACCTGAACTTACTTCTGTAACATAATATTTGGTTTCAATTCCTTCATATTTGATATCTCTTAATTTTAAATAATACTCAAGAGATAAATCGAAGTCCTGAGCATTCACAGCAGATGAAGCTGCATAATACAGATATAATTTATTATTATCTTCATTTAGATCAAAAACCATTTTTAGTTTTTTCGCGGCTTCAATAAAATTTTCATTTTCATTATCTCCAATAGCACTGGTAATTATAGAAGTTTCCAATTTATTTATTTCAGGATTTAAAACTTGTTCACTTGTACCAAGATCACTTGACATATCGAAAGATCTAATTGCTAAATCAAAGGTCTCCATAGATGTATGAATTTTTCCATACAGAAGCATTACTTGAGCTTTAATTTTATCATCACTGGAATCAAAAAGTTCCTTTGAGGAATCCAGCAAATCTAATGCAGAAGAAAATTCCCCTGAAGAATATAGTTTATTTGCACTTCTAAGTTCTTTTTTCTGAGCAGATGAGAAGGAAATAAAAAAAATAAATGTATATAAAAGTAGTTTTTTCATTAAGTATAATTTTAATTATTCAACTGTATCTCCTGTAAATTCAATATCATTAATATCTTCAATATCTTCTTCATCCTTCATAACTTTAGCAACAGCTGCTATACTATCACCATCCTTGATACTTATAACTTTCACTCCTTGTGTTGCTCTCCCCATTACTCTTAAATCCTCTACTTGCATTCTTATAGCTATACCGGACTTATTAATTATCATTAAATCATCATTATCTGAGACACTTTTTAAAGTAACTAATTTACCAGTTTTTTCTGTAATAGATATAGTTTTTACTCCTTTACCTCCTCTATTAGTTAATCTGTAGTCCTCTAGAGATGATCTTTTACCATAACCATTTTCTGAAACAACAAGAATATTTGCATCCATATCATTAACTGATACCATTCCTACAACTTGATCATTTTTATCTTTTAGCTTAATACCTCTTACACCTGAAGCATTCCTTCCCATTGGTCTAGTTTTACTCTCCTCAAACCTTATAGCTTTTCCAGATTCAACAGCTAACATTATTTGACTGTTTCCATTTGTAAGTTTTGCTTCAAGAAGCTCATCTTCATCTTTAATTGTTATTGCATTTATTCCATTTGATCTGGGTCTTGAATATTGCTCAAGTGATGTTTTTTTAACTTGCCCCATTTTAGTTGCCATAATAACAAAGTTATTATTTACATAATCTTCGTCTTTAAGGTCTTGTGTACATATAAAAGCTTTAACTTTATCATCTTGCTCAATATTAATTAGATTTTGTATTGCTCTTCCTTTCGAATTTTTAGACCCTTCAGGAATTTCATATACTCTCATCCAAAAACATTTACCTTTTTGTGTAAAGAATAGCATATATTGATGATTAGTACCAACAAACAAATCCTCTAAAAAGTCTTCATCTCTAGTTTTTGAAGCTTTTTGACCAACTCCACCTCTGTTTTGAGTTTTATACTCAGTTAGAGGAGTCCTTTTAATATATCCGGCATGTGAAATAGTAATAACAACCTTTTCATTTGGAATAATATCCTCTACCCTGAAATCTCCTCCAGCATATTCAATTATAGATCTTCTTTCATCACCATACTTTTCTTTAATTTCAGATAATTCATCCTTGATTAGACTCATTCTCATAGGTTTACTATCAAGTAATTTTTTGTAACCTTTGATTGTTTTTTGAAGATCATCATACTCTTCTCTCAACTTACTTTGTTCAAGACCAGTTAGTTGACGTAATCTCATCTCAATAATTGCTTTTGCTTGAGTCTCAGAAAGTTTATATTTTTTTTCTAATTTCAGTCTAGCTTCTTCTGCATTTGATGATTTTTTAATTAAACTTATTACATCATCAATATTGTCACTAGCTATAATAAGACCTTCCAAAATATGAGCTCTTTGTTCAGCTTTTTTTAATTCATAAGTTGTTCTTTTTACAACTACATCATGCCTATGATCTACAAAATGATGGATTAAATCCTTAATATTCAGTAGCTGAGGTCTTCCATCAACTAATGCAACATTATTAACACTAAAAGATGACTGTAATGGTGTGAATTTATATAACTTGTTTAGAACTATGTTTGGTATAGCATCCCTTTTTAAAACATATACTATTCGCATTCCTTTTCTATCTGATTCATCTCTAATAGTTGAAATTCCCTCAATTTTTCCATCATTTATTAATTCAGCTGTTTTTCTTATCATATCTGCTTTGTTAACTAAATAAGGAATCTCAGATACAATAATACACTCTCTATCATTTACATTCTCGATCAAAGCCTTGCCCCTCATAACTACTCTACCTTTTCCTGTATGAAAAGCTTCTTTTACTCCATCATAACCATAAATAGTTCCACCAGTAGGAAAATCTGGTGCCTTTACATACTGAATTAGTTCATCAATTGTTATATCGTTATTATCTATATATTGAATAATTCCATCAATAACTTCAGAAAGATTGTGAGGGGGCATATTTGTAGCCATTCCAACAGCTATACCAGAAGCACCATTTATTAATAAAGCAGGAACTCTAGTTGGAAGTACTGTAGGTTCCATAATTGTATCATCAAAATTTAATTGAAAGTCTACAGTTTCTTTGTCAATATCTGAAAGAAGATCTTCAGATATTTTTTGCATTCTTGCCTCGGTATACCTCATCGCTGCAGGACTATCTCCATCTACAGATCCAAAATTACCTTGACCATCAACTAGAATATATCTTAGACTCCACTCTTGAGCCATTCTAACCATAGTGTCATAAACAGAACTATCTCCATGTGGATGATATTTACCCATTACATCTCCAACTATTCTTGCAGATTTTTTATATGAGGATGAGGATCTTACACCCATTTCATTCATTCCAAAAAGAACTCTTCTATGAACTGGTTTTAAACCATCTCTTACATCAGGTAATGCCCTAGAAACAATAACCGACATCGAATAATCAATGTAGGCTGACTTCATTTCATCTTCAATTTTTATGGGGATAAGTTTTTCTTTTTCCATAGATCAGTATATTAATGCTAAAATAAATAAATGAGGAGTATTTTGTTTAAATTATCTTAAATAAAAAAGGATTATTTATTAACATTATAAATTGAAAAGTTTTATCTCAAAATAAGCAATTAGTATAAGTATTTTCTTTGTTAATTTATATTAATGGTATATTTTAGTCAACAAATAATTTTAAATAATGGATGATAATTTTTCTTCAAGAGTAAAAGACGTAATTTCTTACAGTAAAGAAGAGGCCTTAAGATTAGGCCATAGTCAAATTGGCACAGAACATCTTCTTTTGGGTATGCTTAGAGATGGTGGTGGAAAAGCTATCTCTATTTTGAATTCAATTGATATAAATCTTGAAGAACTAAGAAAAAAAGTAGAGATTTTAAATCCTGCAATTATTGATACATCATCCCTTAAATTTAACGAGAAGAAAAATCTTCATCTAACAAGGCAAGCAGAAAGAGCTCTAAAGACGACTTTTTTAGAAGCAAAACTATTTCAAAGTACTAATATCAATACTGCACATCTTCTTTTATGTATTCTTAGGAATGATAATGACCCCCTCACTAAGATTCTAGCAAAGATGGATATAAGCTATGATAATGTTAAAGAAAAATTTAAAACTATGATAAATGAGACAGGAGGAGAGGATGTTATTGAATATCCATCTTCATCATCATTTCCAGAAGAAAAAGATGAATCAACTGACTCTGGAAAAAATCCTTTTTCATCTTCACAAAAAACAAAATCTAATTCTAATTCTAAAACTCCTGTTCTGGATAACTTTGGAAGAGACATTACTTCTTTAGCAGAGTCTAATAAGCTTGATCCAGTAATTGGAAGAGATAAGGAAATTCAAAGAGTTTCTCAAATATTAAGCAGAAGAAAGAAAAATAATCCACTTTTAATTGGTGAACCAGGAGTTGGTAAATCTGCAATTGCTGAAGGATTAGCATTAAGAATTATTCAGAAAAAAGTATCTAGAGTTCTATATGGCAAAAGAGTCATAACTCTTGATTTAGCTAGCCTTGTTGCTGGTACTAAATATAGAGGACAGTTTGAAGAAAGAATGAAAGCTGTAATGAATGAGCTTGAAAAAAACAGAAATATAATATTATTTATTGATGAGATTCATACTATAGTTGGTGCAGGTGGAGCAACCGGTAGTCTTGATGCATCAAATATGTTTAAACCAGCTCTTGCTAGAGGTGAGATTCAATGTATTGGAGCTACTACATTAAATGAATACAGTCAACATATTGAAAAGGACGGTGCACTTGAGAGAAGATTTCAAAAAATTCTTGTTGAGGAAACAAGTATTGATGAGACTATTGAAATATTAAGAAACATTAAAGATAGATATGAGTCTCACCATAACGTTAATTATACGGATGATGCTCTTGTTGCTTGTGTTGAGCTATCTCAAAGATATATAACTGACAGATTTCTACCCGATAAGGCTATTGATGCACTAGATGAATCTGGTTCAAGAGCTCATATTAATAATATGGACGTGCCTGAAGAAGTAGTATTAATGGAAAAACAACTTGAGGATGTAAGAGAACTGAAAAATTCGGTTGTAAAAAAACAAAAATATGAAGAAGCTGCTAAATTAAGAGATGATGAAAAAAGAGTTGAAAAAAAGTTAGTTGAAGCTCAAAATAGATGGCATGAAGATTCAAAGTTAAATAGAGTTGAAGTTGATGAAGATCAAATTGCTGATGTAGTGTCAATGATGACTAATATTCCTGTAAATAAAATATTATCTTCTGAAAGAAATAAACTTTCAAAACTTGAGAAAATTATAAAGGATAAAATTATAGGACAGGATGAAGCTGTTTCAAAAGTTGTTAAGTCTATTCAAAGAAATAGAGCTGGACTTAATTCACCTAATAGACCGATAGGTTCTTTCATTTTTCTAGGTCAAACTGGAGTTGGAAAGACTCAACTTGCAAAAGTACTTGCATCTGAGATTTTTGAATCAGAGGAAAATCTTATAAGAATTGATATGAGTGAATATATGGAGAAATTTTCAGTATCGAGGCTTATTGGAGCTCCTCCTGGTTATGTTGGATATGAAGAAGGTGGTCAGCTTACTGAGAAAGTCAAAAGAAGACCATACTCTGTTGTTTTATTTGATGAAATAGAGAAAGGGCATCCTGATATTTATAGTATGTTGCTTCAAATACTAGATGATGGATTTTTGACTGACAGTGTTGGAAGAAAAATCAATTTTCAAAATACTATCATTATTATGACTTCAAATATAGGAGTCAAGCAGATAAATGATTTTGGTATTGGCGTTGGGTTTGAGACTAAATCATCATTAGACCAAACCTCTAAAGTTGAACAAAAAGTTATTCAAAGAGCACTTAAAAATACTTTTGCTCCTGAATTTTTAAATAGAATTGATGATTGTATTATATTTAATTCTCTATCAATTAAAGAAATAAATAAAATTGTTTCAATAGAGTTAAATAAACTAAAAGAAAGAGTCGATGGAATAGGATATGATTTATCGGTTTCCGGAAAAGCCAAATCTTTTATATGTGAAAAAGGATTTGATGAAAAAAATGGGGCTAGACCATTAACTAGAATGATTCAAAAATATATTGAAGATCTAATTGCAGAGAATTTAGTTTCAGATAAAATAAAACAGGGTGATAAACTACTTATTGATCACAAACCTGAAGATGATCATCTAACTTTATTAATCAACAAAAAAGAGATAGCCTCTTGAAAGTCCTTAAATTTGGTGGCACATCAGTCGCTGATTCAAAGTCTATAAACAAAGTAATATCAATTCTGAAGGATAATGATGATCCATTATTCATTATTGTTTCAGCATTTAGCGGCATAACTAATCTTCTTCAAAAATGTATTGTCTCTAAAGGTAAATCAGTTGATGGAATAATTAATGAAATTGAACAAAGGCATCTTGAAGTAATAAATAATCTTTCCAGCATAGATAAACAAAGCTCACTTAAAAGCTTCTTAAAACAGAGATTAAACGAGCTTGAAGATATTCTTGATGCCATCTCAACTATTAATGAAGTAACTGATAAAACGATTTCAAAAATTTTAACAATTGGTGAGATTTTATCTAGTAGTATAATTTATGAAATCCTTCATCAGAAAGGATTTGATATAACATATATTGATTCAAGAGATTTAATCTTTACTAAATATTTTAATAATAATCAAGTTTTAGATTCAGATAAAACTTCAATTTCAATTAAGAATAAAATAGGTCTAATTAAATCTAAATTGGTTATCGCACCTGGATATATTTGCTCAAATGAAAAGGGCGAAACCTCAAATCTTGGAAGAGGTGGCTCAGACTTTAGTGCAGCAATCTATGCTAAGTATCTAAATGCAAAAGTTCTAGAAATTTGGACTGATGTAAGTGGAGTATTCAGTGCTAACCCGAAAATTGTTAAAAAGGCATCCCCAATAGAATTTTTATCTTACAAAGAAGCAATGGAACTTTCATTCTTTGGAGCTAAGGTTATCTATTTCCCTACATTACAACCTTTAATCGAAGATAATATTCCAGTTTTTATAAAAAATACATTTGAACCAAGTGCAGAAGGTACTTGTATTTCAAACTCCACAAAACTTGATAATGACGAAGTTGTTAAAGGAATAAGTCATATTGAAAATATTTCAATTTTAAATTTTGAAGGTTCAGGTATGGTAGGAGTTCCCGGATTTTCAAAAAGATTTTTTGAAGCTTTGTCATCTCATCAAATAAATGTTGTAATGATTACTCAAGCTTCATCTGAGTTTTCAATATGTATTGCCATTAATTCTGATGATGCACAACTTGCTAAACAAGTAATTGATAAAGAATTTGAATTTGAAATATCTCAAAAAAGAATAAATAAATCTCATATTGAATCAAATCTTGCCAATATAGCTATAGTTGGTGATAAAATGAAGAGTAAAAAAGGAATCAGTGGAAAACTATTCAGCTCACTTGGAAATAATAATATTAATGTAAGAGCTATTGCTCAAGGAGCTTCAGAAAGAAATATATCTATAATTATTGATGAAAGTAATGCAAAGAAAGCATTAAATGCATTGCATGAAAGCTTCTTTGAGAAAGATATAAAGGATATACATATTTTTATAACTGGTGTTGGAAATGTTGGAGGTTATTTAATCCAGCAAATTAAAAATCAAAAAGATTTTATTTCAGAGAATCTTGGATTAAACCTGAAAGTTTTAGGTATTTCTAACTCAAAAAAAATGTTGATATCTAAGAAGGAAATAGATCTTAAAAATTGGTCAAAATTAATAGATAAGTCTGATACTAAAGCTGACAAGGATTTATTTCAAAAAACTATTATTGAATTAAATAGAAGAAACAGCTTGTTTGTTGACAATACTGCAAGTGAAATAATACCATTAACCTATAACAATTATTTAAAAAATGGTATCGGAATAATTACTTGTAATAAAATATCAAACTCCAGCACACTTAATGTCTATAAAGAATTAAGAAGATTGTCAAGGTTACATAACGCCGCTTTCTTTTATGAAACAAATGTAGGAGCTGCTCTTCCTGTCATTAGTACGCTAAAAAACTTAATTAATTCAGGAGATAAGATTTTGAAGATTGAAGCAGTTCTATCCGGTACATTAAATTATATTTTTAATAATTTTCAAAAAGAAGATACTTTCCATGATATAGTTTCTAGGGCAGTTGACCTTGGGTATACTGAACCTGACCCCAAAATTGATTTGTGTGGTATTGATGTTTGCAGAAAAATATTAATTCTTGCTAGAGAAAGTGGATTTAATCTTGAATATGATGATGTCAAAAAGAATCATTTCTTACCCAATGAATCAATAAATACTAACTCTAAGGATGAGTTTATTCTATCTCTAAAAAATAATAAAGCTCATTTTAATAAAATATTAAATGAAGCTAAAGAAAAAAAATGTAGATTAAAATTTGTTGCAAAACTAGATAATGGTAATGCTAGTGTAGGCCTAGAATCTGTTTCATCTGATCACCCGTTCTACAATCTTGTAGGCAGTGATAATATAACAGTTTTCTACACTGAAAGATATAAAGATTCACCATTAGTTGTTAAAGGAGCAGGTGCTGGTGGAGAATTTACAGCATCAGGAGTTTTTGCTGATATTATCAAAGCAAGTCAAGAAAATGGATAGCATTAAAGTCTTTTCACCAGGGAGTATTACAAATTTGTCATGTGGATATGATGTACTTGGAGTTTGCTTAGAAAATAGAGGAGATGAAATAGAAGTCCACAAAACTATGTCTAAGGGTATAGAAATAGAATCCTTAGATAATTATAATATATCTAATAATATTGATCAAAATGTTGCTGGAATTGCTGCTCAATCTATGTTAAAAAATATTGATATAGACTTTGGTTTTAAGATAATCATTAAGAAAGGGATAAAGCCTGGAAGTGGAATTGGAAGCTCTGCTGCAAGTTCTGCTGGTACAGTTTATGCTATTAATCAACTTCTAAATTCACATTTTGACAATATAGATTTAGTTAGGTTCTCTATGGAAGGAGAGAATTTTGTTAGTGGATCATATCATGCAGATAATGTTGCACCTATAATTTTAGGTGGAGTAACTTTAGTTAGATCTATTTCTGATTTAGATATTGTTAAACTTCCTTCTCCAAAGTCTTTAGAAATGATAATTATTAGACCAAATATTGAAATAAAGACTTCGGATTCTAGAAGAGTTGTCAAGAAAAAAGTGAAAATTGCTAAGATGGTCCAACAATCTGCTAATTTAGGTGCTTTTATTAGCAGTCTATATTCAGAGGATTTTGATCTCATGTCAAGGAGTGTTGTAGATGAGGTTGTAGAACCCGATAGATCTATATTAATTCCTGAATTTGAATCAATTAAAAAAATTTCAACTGAATCTGGAGCTTTATCTTGTGGTATTTCTGGATCAGGTCCCTCAATTTTTTCCTTATCGAATAATAGTGAAATATCAAAAATTATTCTTAAAAATATATGTAGCCATCTAGATAAAGTAAATATTGATTATGACAGCTTTATATCTAAAGTAAATTCGAAAGGAATTAAAATATTAGATTAGATGAAATATATTAGCTTAAATTATAACTCATCTCCAACATCTTTTAGGAATGCTGTAATAAATGGTTTGGCTCCCGACAAAGGTCTTTATTTCCCTGAAAAAGAGGTTTGTTTATCAAATAAATTATTAAAGTCATTATATGAAATTGAAGATATAGAGCTTTGCTATGAAGTTATAAAAGACTTTATAGGGAGTGAAATACCAAAAGATAGATTAATAGATATTATAACTAATACAATATCATTTGATATTCCTGTAAAAGAAATTGAAAATTCAATTTATTCTCTAGAATTATTTCATGGACCTACCTTAGCATTTAAGGATATAGGAGCAAAATTCATGGCATTATGTTTAGATTATTTTAAAGATAATAATAGCTCAAAAAAAATGACTGTTTTAGTAGCAACATCTGGTGATACTGGTGGAGCTGTTGCTAATGGATTTATAGGTACCAAAGATATTGATGTCTGTATATTGTATCCTAAAGGCAAAATTAGTGAAGTACAAGAAAAGCAAATTACTACAAATGACTCTCTAGTTCAGGCAATTGAAGTTGAAGGTGATTTTGATTTATGTCAATCAATGGTAAAAAATGCATTTAATGACCATGATATAAATAAGGCTATATCTCTAACCTCAGCTAACTCTATTAATGTTGCAAGATGGTTACCTCAAATGTTCTATTATTTTTTAGCTTCAAAAAAAATAGAAAATAATTATCCAAATATTTTTTCAGTTCCTAGTGGAAACTTTGGCAATATATGTGCGGGTGTACTAGCAAAATCAATAGGTCTTCCTATTAAGCACTTTGTTGCATCTACAAATGTTAATGATACTATTCCAAGGTATATTGAAGAAGGGATTTATGAACCATTAAAAACTAAAAGTACAATTTCCAATGCTATGGATGTTTCTGAACCAAGTAACTTTATAAGAATTCAGAAGATATTTAATAATGATTTACAGAAGATAAGGAAGAATATCTCCGGATATAGTTTTGATGACAAATCAACAATGGATTGTATTAGAAAATTAAATCAAGACAATAACTACATTGCAGATCCTCATACTGCAATTGGATACCTTGGACTAAAAAAATATCTTAAAGAAAACAACTTAAGAAACTGTAATGGTATATTTGTTTCTACAGCTCATCCGATTAAATTCAAAGATACTGTTGAAAATAGTATAAACTCACAAATTGAATATCCAGATTCTATTAGATCAATAATGAACAAAGAGAAAAGTACTCTAACAATGAAAAGCTACTCAGAGCTTAAAGAATATCTAATACTAAAAGATTAATTATTTATATCGGGTAGTACTAATTGGTTTATTGGACTATCTTGAGCCATTATTACTTCAATCTCATCTGACCTTCTAGGTGCATCAATAGATAGATTTACAGGACCAGAATTTGTAATTAAGATATCATCTTCAATTCTAACACCAATATTCCACCATTTTGGGTCTGTATTACTGTTTTCAGGAATATATATACCTGGTTCGACTGTAATAACCATGTTTTCCATTAAGTCCCTTGAGCCAGGATCATGAACATCAAGACCAATATGATGAGAAACTCCATGAGGATAATATTTTCTAGCTTCTCTATAATCATTGATTATTCCCAAATCAATAAGTCCTTTTGCAATTATATCATAGCTTTTTAAGTATATGTCATTGAAGCTATTACCAATGATTGCTTCTTTAATTGCCTCTTCTTGTGACTTATAGACAAGGTCATAGATTATTTTTTGTTCATTGTTGAATTTACCGTTAACTGGTATTGTTCTGGTTACATCTGCAGTGTAACCCCTATATTCAGCACCAACATCCATTAAAATAAGTTTATCCTTTATATCCATATCCTCATTTGTCACATAATGTAGTACACATGCATTACCCCCTGCCCCAACAATAGAATTATATCCTTCATGAGCAGCACCATATTTTCTATAGATAAATTCATGAATTCCCTGAACTTCTCTCTCTGTCATGTCATTATGAATCGCTCTCATTACCTCAATTTGAGCAAGAGCTGATATTCTGATAGCTTTTGTTAAGAGCTCGATCTCTTGGGGATCTTTTGTTTGCCTTAGCTTAGACATTATTTGATTAATTGAACTACTAAAAAACTGCTTATTTAAATCTCCAAGCATGTCAGATTCTTTTTCACTTACTATCTCTTGAAACTTATTTTGAATGTTAAAAAGATCATATTTATCGTCTTTAAAGTCTCTAACATCATCTCGAATATTAGTATTTAAAATATTTGTAAAGTTTTCTATTGGGACTGTATTTTCAATAAATTCAGACCTAAGTTTTACTCTATCAAATGACATCTTCTTCGCACCTTTTATACCTAGTCTTCTTCCATCCCACATTTCACGGTATTCATTTCTCTCTCTTACATACATAATCTCATTGTATGATCCATCACTATCAAATTGATCATCTTTAAAAATTACAAGAACACCATGGGGTTCTCTCCATCCTGTTAAATAATAAAAATTAGGATCTTGATGATACATGTAGTCAGTATCGTTTGATCTTTTCATAATTGGTGAAGTGAAAATAAATGCAACACTATTTGTAGGCATTAGAGATCTAAATTCTTGTCTTTTCTTCTTGTGAAATTCAGGACCTAAATCATCAAAGTATTCTTGAGTATATGAATAATTAATAGACAATAAAATCAATAGTAAAAAAAGAGTATTTTTGAATCTCATGTTCATAAATTTTAACCCAAATTAATGAAAAAAACAGTTTTATTAGATAAGCATGTAAAATTAGGAGCAAAAATTGTTGATTTTGCTGGTTTTAAGATGCCGATAAGTTATAGCTCAGTGACTGAGGAGCACAATCATGTTAGAGAAAATGTTGGGGTATTTGATGTTTCTCACATGGGTGAGTTTGAGATATCAGGTAAGAATTCTGATAGGTTTATTCAATTCATCTGTTCTAATGATATCATGAAGCTCAAACCAGGAAAAGCTCAATATAACTGTTTATTAAATCGTAGTGGAGGGATAATTGATGACTTGATAGTTTACAAAATAGAAGAAGAAAAGTTTTTATTGGTTGTTAATGCTTCTAACATAGATAAAGACCTTGATTGGATAAAAAGTCTCAATAAAGACTTTAGTTGTTCTATTAATAATATATCAGATAAAACATCTCTTCTTGCTGTTCAAGGACCAAAGGCTGACTTATTATGTAAAAGATTTACCAAAGAAGATTTAGAGTCTTTATCAAACTATTCATTCATACTGGGAACATTTGCTGGAATTGATAATGTAATAATATCAAAGACAGGTTACACGGGTTCAGGAGGTTTTGAATTATATGTATCTAATGATAATGTTGAGCACATTTGGGATGAACTTTTTAGTGTTGAAAATCTTGAAGTTAAGCCAATAGGTCTTGCTGCTAGAGATACATTAAGACTAGAAATGGGTTATTGTCTCTATGGAAACGATATAAATGAATCAGTAACTCCAATTGAGGCAAACCTTGGGTGGATAACAAAAGTAGATACAAATTTTGTTGGTTCTAAGTCAATTAAAGAACAAATTGAAAATGGAATTAAGAAAAAATTAGTTGGATTTGTAATTAATGATAAAGGTATTCCAAGAAAAGGTTATGAAATTTTTGATAAATCAGAAAACCTAATAGGAGAAGTAACTTCCGGGACATTCTCTCCAGTTCTTAAAAAAGGTATTGGTCTTGCATACATAGAAAATAATATATCTTCAAAAGAAATTTATCTAAAGATCAGAAACAATCTTATCAAATTAGAGGTTGTAAAAACTCCGTTTATATAAATTATGGGAAGGGCATTTGAATTTAGAAAAGCGAGAAAAATGAAAAGATGGTCAAATATGGCCAAAACTTTTACAAGGATTGGAAGGGAGATTATAATAGCAGTAAAGGAATCAGGTCCTGATCCATACTCAAATTCAAGATTAAGAGCAATTATTCAAAATGCTAAAGCAGCTAATATGCCGAAGGATAACATAGAAAGAGCCATTAAGAAAGCATCAGAAAAAAGTACAGATAATTTCAAAGAAATACTATTAGAAGGTTATGCTCCTCATGGTATTGCAATTCTAGTAGAAGCTGCAACAGATAACAATAACAGAACAGTTGCAAACATAAGGAGTTACTTTAACAAGTGTGAAGGAAATCTTGCTACTTCAGGGTCAGTAGAGTTTTTATTTAATAATTTGTGTTTTTTTCAAATTAAAAATGCAGGAATTGATACGGAAGAGCTTGAACTAGATTTAATTGATTTTGGTATAGTAGATTTTAATAGCCAAAATGATGAAATAAATATTACAGCAAATTTTGAAGATTTTGGATCATTACAAAAAGAAATAGAAAGACGTGGACTAGATATTATTTCTAGTGAATTTGAGAGAGAGGCTATTAATGTTAAGAGTATCAAAGAAGATCAAAAAATAGTAGTTGATAAATTAATAAATCTTATAGATGAAGATGATGATGTTCAGAATGTATATCACGATATGGGCTAAAGTCAATTTTTATTTCTTATAACTACATCCATTACTAATTCCTCAAGTTTTTTTATATCATTATCAAAATTTCCAGATGGAAAAAATTTATCATTGATATTTACTTCTTTTTTCATATAATCAAATGACACCATAACAATTGGAACTCTTGCACCCACAGCTATGTAATAAAATCCTGATTTCCATTTTTTTACAAACTTCCTAGTCCCCTCAGGCGCTATTGCTAGTATGTTAATAACATTTGATTCAAATAACTTAACTACAGATTCAACAAAATTATTTGTTATACTCCTATCAACTGGAATTCCACCAATTGATTTAAAGAAAAAAGAAGTAAAAGGGTTAAATAGTTCTTTCTTTCCAATAAACTTTATTCTTAAACCTAAATATGACCTAATTAATATTGCTATTACCAAATCAAATGATTTTGAATGAGGTACTACTGCAATTATATATTTTTTATCATTAGGCAGTAAACCATTAAGCTTCCAACCTAAAATTTTTGTAAGAATTATTTTAGAAAAAAATTTAAGCATTCTTAGCAAGATATTTTTCAGCCTCTATGAAATCTTTTTCAGTATCTATTGATATTCCGTGAAAATCAATTTTAATCATTTTAATTGGGATTAAATTATCTATTGCTCTATTACCCTCAAGATTCTGAGAAATTTCATTTTTTGATCTATTTAAACTTGAAAAGTTAATTAAAGTGTTTTTTCTAAATGCATAAACTCCTATATGTCTGTTAAATTTTTTTATTTCATTTTCTCCGTCAGGAATTGGTGATCTTGAGAAAAAAATTGCATTATTATTTTTATCTACAGTCACTTTGACATTATTTGGATTATTAATTTCATCAAATGAATTGAAACTAGTCATTAACGAAGCCATTTTAACACTATTATCTTCAAAAGATGAAATCAGACTATCTATTGCATCAAAGTTTATAAATGGCTCATCGCCTTGTAAATTAACTACTATATCGTGATCAATTTCTTTAGCTGCTTCAGCAATTCTATCTGTACCTGATTGATGAATTTTTCTTGATTTAAATGTCAATCCATCTTTAGATTTAATTAAATCAATTATCTCATCATTTCCACTTACTACGAAGACTTGATCAAATAATTTACTATTCA
>CACGZJ010000013.1 GCA_902577515.1 uncultured Bacteroidota bacterium
CATGTTAAAATTGGAACTGTAGTTTCAAAACATGGTTACAAGGGTTCAATTAAAATAAATCTATTATCATCAAATCTTAAAGAAAACCTAGATGTTGACTTTATTTTTATTGATATTGATAAATGTCTCGTACCTTTTAAAGTAGATGATATAACTTCTTCAACTGATAATTTAATTATTTTAAAATTACAAGAGTTAAATAGTGATGAAGAAGCTTCTGAAGTAATTTTAAAAAATGTTTATTTAGATAAAAAACACTCTAACTTTAATGATGAAGAAAGTTTTTTTACAACGAACTATTGAGTTTCATCGTATTTAAAGATTCCCTAAAGATTGGTAAGATTGTTAATATTAATGATAAACTTCCCCAACCTGTTTTTGAAATATTAATTAATGACAAAAAATTTATGGTACCAATCCATGATGATTTTATTGAAAAAATAGATAAAGAAAAAAAGTCAATTCACATAGTTATACCCGATGGACTATTAGAAATTACATAATTGAATATTTAATTCATATTTTTGTTTTATAAGTTCCAAATTATGAGTGAAAATTTTACCTCTCCAGATTTTTATAATATTGATGAGCTTCTATCTGAAGAACATAAGCTTATAAGAGAATCAACTAGGCAATGGGTTTCAAAATCAGTTAGCCCAATTATTGAAGAGTATGCTCAAAAAGCAGAGTTTCCAAGCCATCTTATCAAAGAGCTTGGAGAAATAGGTGCTTTTGGACCTTATATTCCTGAAAAATATGGTGGTGCTGGACTTGATCAAATAAGTTACGGGATTATGATGCAAGAAATTGAAAGAGGAGACAGTGGAATTAGATCTACTGCATCTGTTCAGTCCTCATTAGTTATGTATCCAATATGGAAATTCGGAAGTGATGAGCAAAAGGAAAAATATTTACCTAAGCTTGCAACTGGTGAAATCATGGGATGCTTTGGTTTAACGGAGCCAGATCATGGTTCAAACCCTAGCGGAATGATATCAAATTTTAAAAGTGATGGTGATGATGTAATACTGAATGGAGCAAAAATGTGGATTTCAAATTCTCCATTTGCAGATATTGCTGTAGTCTGGGCTAAAGATGAGAATAAGAGGATTCATGGTCTAATTGTTGAAAGAGGTATGGATGGGTTTACTACTCCTGAAACTCATAATAAATGGTCCCTTAGAGCATCCTCAACAGGAGAACTTATATTTGATAACGTAAGAGTTCCAAAGAAAAATATCTTACCAGGTAAATCAGGTCTTGGAGCTCCATTAATGTGTTTGGACTCTGCAAGATATGGTATTTCATGGGGGGCAATTGGTGTTGCAATGGATTGTTATAATACTGCCTTAAAATACTCATTAGAAAGAGTACAATTTGGAAAACCTATTGCAGCAAAACAACTTCAACAAAAAAAACTTGCGGAAATGTTAACTGAGATTACAAAAGCTCAACTTTTATCATGGAAACTTGGTAAGCTAAAAAATGAAGATAAAGCAACTTCGGCACAAATTTCTCTAGCAAAAAGAAATAATGTTGATATGGCAATGAATATTGCTCGTGAGGCAAGGCAAGTATTAGGTGGTATGGGTATTACTGGAGATTTTAGTATTATGAGACATATGATGAATCTTGAGTCTGTTATAACTTATGAAGGTACTCATGATATTCATCTATTAATTCTTGGTAATGAAATTACAGGCCATAATGCCTTCTAAAAATCAAAAACAAAACCTATACTAGGAATTATAGAGTTTCTATTATCACTTTCAACCTCAATCAAATTCCTAGGAAATAATATATTCTGATTTTTATCTCTCTCGAGTCCATATTCAGGAGGAACTGGAATTTCATTTAGTAATAGGTTCTCAATATCAATATAAAAATTCATAGATGTGGTTTTAAAGTTCCATCTCTTATCAATTCTTAAATCAAGTTTAAGGAATGGATCCAGGTAATAATTACCGAGCTGAGAATAATCAAAAACTATTTCCGGATAAGATTGACTACTCAATAGAGTGTTAACAGGAGCATAAGGAGTTTTATCAGTAAATCTAAGTTTTGAGCTAAACTCCCAATTTTTTTTCAATTTATAACCACCAGTGAATGAAACTAAATTCCTATTATCCCATACAGAGGGCAGGAAAACTTTATCAAATCCTGAAAATTTACTGTAAAAAAATGTATAAGAAAGTATTCCATAAAAATTGTTTTTAAGCTTTTGTTGATATAAAAATTCAATTCCATATGATTTACCTCTTCCTGATGTAGATACATTCTCATTACCTAAAACTTCAAAGTCACCTCCTTTATTTGCAAGTGAAACCATATCGTTAACAGATATTGGATAGTTAAAGTATTTTTTATTGAAAGCTTCAATAGAGAATCTAGATGATTCTGAGTTGTTATACTCTATTCCAAAAACAAGATGATCACTTCTTGTGTATTTAGAGTCATTATTAATAAAATTATTATTTAGATCCTTGAACCCAAGTATTGTGTATGTTGGTATCTTGAAATATCTTCCTGCTGCAAAATTAAGTTTCCATCTATTTTCCTTAGAAATGGACCATGATAATGCCATCCGAGGTGAAAAATTTTTGAGTAAATTATTATCTATCGTAAAATTATCTTGATCAACTCTTACTCCAAGTGAAACCGCTAATTTGTCATTAAAAAATCTTCTATTTGACTTTGCAAAAAAGCCATATTTAATTAAATCAACAGAAGTATTATAATTTATTTCATAGAAAGGATATAAAGTATTATTAGAGTAATTTGAGTATTGAATATTACCACCAATTGAAAATTTATAATTATTAAAATTTTGACTACTTATAAATCTCAATTTTGTCTCTTCTTCTAGGGAAATATTAGAATAAACTTTATCACTTTTATTTACGTTATCTTGGAATCTTTCAAAATCATTTTTAAGTCTATTGGTACTTAGTGATAAGTTAAAGAAACCATTATTTTGTTTATAAATTCTTTTCCACGATACACCAAATGTCCTTGTATTTTGATTAATAATTGGTATTTGCTCAATAGTTGATTGGTTCTCAAAATCATATTCATCTGGTTCATTTACAGTTAATTTATCAATTGAACCAATTCCTATAAAATTTATGAAATTATAGTCATCTATTTTATGGCTTATTTTCATCTGATAATCCCAATAATCTGGTAGGAAAGAAAATCCAAAGGCTTTAAATAAAAATTGTAAATAGCTTCTTCTTACAGAAAATATAAATGAAGTTTTTTCATTCAAAGGTCCTTCAAATGTTATTCCAGCTTCACTTGATCCTATTCGAAAGTTACCAGATAATCTGTCTGGATTTGCATCCTTTTGAATAAACGATAATACACCTGACAAAGCATTATCATATTCTGCACCAAATGATGATGTTGAAAGGGTTACATCTTTAATAAATGAAATATTTACTAATCCAACAGGACCTCCAGAACTACCTTGAGTAGAAAAATGATTAATGTTTGGTATTTCAATTCCATCTATATAGTATACAGTTTCGTTTGGTCCTCCACCCCTTATTATAATATCGTTTCTAAAACCTCCTACAGATGGAGATATACCAGGAAGGCTTTGGATTACTCTTGTAATATCGTTGTTACCTCCAGGATATGTCTCAATTTCAACTGCAGAGAATGTTTGAGTTGATAGTGGAGTCTCAATTGAAGTCTTAAATGGAGATTCTGTTAGAATAACTTCGTCAAGTATATCTGATAACGGATTTAAGGTATATTCTAAGCTTTGATTTCCAACCGATTTAACAATTATATTGAATTTTGTTTGAGATTTAAAACCAATAAAACTTGCTGTTATATTATAACTTGTTGTTGGTAGATCTAATATTTGAAAAAAACCGTTTTGATCTGAGACAGCGAAAAAATTTGAATCTTCAACTATAATTGTTGCCCCTTCTAAAGGAAACCCAGTTTCATTATCAATTACCTTACCTGTTAAGTTTCCAAAATTTTGTGAAAATATATTTGAAGTAAGTATTAAGAATACATAGGATAAGTGAAACTTATACATTTAATTAAGGAATAAGTGCTTGTTTACAATAATCGTAGCATTTTATTACTTCTTTAACTCGATTTGAACCCTCTGGTATTCTATATTCAAGCTCAATTGTTGCAGTAAATTTGTATGAGTTGTCTCTCATTAATTGTAATACTTCAACAATTGGAGTATCTCCATACCCCCATACTTGATTATCACTTCCAATTAAATTAGCACTTCTACCAGCTTGTCTATCTTTCAAATGCAGGCTTGAAATTCTTTTATGATTTCTTTTTATAAAATCCAGTAGAGACTCTTTAGTGTTAGATCCCCCTACATTAATATAATGTCCAATATCTAGGTTAATATAATTTTTTTTGGAAGAATTTAAAGCATAGTCCCATGCCGTATCTGTTGCTTTTACATTAGAACCTAAATTATTACTATGAGTGTGATATGAAACATTAACATTATTTTTTTCAGCATAAAAATTAACTCTATCAACACTATCATTATCCATAAGCTCATTTGTTAAAAAATCTGCTCCAAGAGTTTTAGTTGCTTTCATAGCATAGTCAATTTCCTCATCAGTATTATTCTTATCTATACAATTAGCTTTAAAGGCAAAAATATTTATTCCATTGTCTTTGAATAATTTCTTTGCATCTTTAAATAATTTCATTGACACATTTGATCTCCAATTAGCTGACATTCTATTTGATCTTGGCATTCCTAAAGATCTTTCAACATGATTTCCCATAAGCTCAATTTTATCAGATTTAGAGTCAATGCAATTCTGGATTATGACATTCATGTCTTCTGGACCAGGATTAAATGAATATGTAATTACTGATATATCTACACCGTTGATATTTTTAATTATAGGGGAGAAATTATAGTTAAGGGCTCCTAAAGTAATTAATGATGATTTTTTTATAAAGTTTCTTCTTGAGTTCATATTGGTTTTAATATTTTTATTTAAAGTAAATTATAATTTTAAAAATACAAAATGATAAAAGGGGTAATATTTGATATGGATGGGACTATAGTCGATAGCTTACCCTACCATCATGAAGCATGGAGAATATTTTTTAAAGAAAATAAAGTTGATGATTTTTCTGAGAAATTAAAAAAATATAAAGGAGGGGGAACACTTGATTTAATGAAAGCTGTATATGGAGATATTTATTCAATAGATGAGTTAAAAAAAATGAGTGATGATAAAGAAATAATCTTCAGAAAAATATACAAAGGAAATATCAAGCCAATTAAAGGTTTTCTTGAGTTTATTTTTGACTTAAAATCAAAAAAAATTTTATTAGGATTAGCTAGTAATGCAATTAGAAAAAATGTGACTCTTACTCTCAATGAATTAGGCGTTCATAATTTATTTGACAGTATTATATGTGGTGATGAAGTAAGTTTTGGAAAACCCAATCCTGAAATGTTCGATAAGACTGTAAATAGATTTAACTTAAAGAAAGATAATTGCATAATTTTTGAAGATTCTATTGAAGGAGTTAGTGCTGCAATAAATGCTGGCATTAGTGTAATTGGTATGACATCAAGTAGTTCTAGTGATATTTTAAATAAAGCAGGCTGTATTAAATCTATTAGTGATTATACTGATTTTGACCAATTGATAAAATAATTAATTAGATTTTTAAAATTTAAAAGTACTTCGGGTGGGAATCGAACCCACACTCCCTGGGGAACTGGATTTTGAATCCAGCGCGTCTACCAGTTTCGCCACCGAAGCTAAGAGCCTCAAAATTAATAAATTCCAGGATATTAAATAATTTATGATAAAATTATACTGAACAATAATTATTTATAAATTTGCACTCCAATTAAATGATAGTGGAAACGGCTGTAAAGATATTTTCGTGTACCCAGAGCATGACTCTTTCAAAGCAAATTGCTAAAGAGTTTGGACAAGATCTTGGTATTGTAAGTTTTCAAAGATATAGCGATGGAGAATTTCAACCTTCTTTTGAAGAATCGGTCAGAGGTTCAAGAGTATTTATAATTGGATCCACAAACCCATCTACTGATAACTTAATGGAGATGCTTCTTATGCTAGATGCTGCAAAAAGAGCTTCTGCTAGACATATTACTGCTGTAATTCCATATTTTGGATGGGCAAGACAGGATAGAAAAGATAAGCCAAGAGTACCAATAGGCGCAAAATTAGTTGCTAAATTATTAGAATCAGCTGGAGCTACAAGAATAATTACAATGGATCTTCATGCTGATCAAATACAGGGATTCTTTGAAAAACCTGTTGATCATTTATATGCATCATCAATATTTGTTCCATATTTAGAGTCTTTAAATATAGATAACTTAACAATTGCATCACCAGATATGGGTGGTTCTAAAAGAGCTTATGCATACTCGAAATTTTTAGATTCAGACGTAGTTATATGTTACAAACAAAGGTCAAAGGGTAATGCTATCACACATATGGAATTAATTGGTGATGTTACTGGCAAAAATGTTGTTTTAATTGATGATATGGTTGATACTGCTGGAACATTAACAAAGGCTGCAGATTTAATGATAGAAAAAGGTGCAGAGTCTGTAATAGCAATTTGTACGCATGCATTACTTTCCGGTGATGCTTATGAAAAAATTGAAAAATCTAAACTAAATAAATTAATAACAAGCGATTCAATTGAAGTCAAAAAAGAATCTAATAAAGTTGAACACTTATCTTGCTCAAAAATGTTTGCTGAGGCAATGTATAATATTCATCATAACAAATCAATTGATAAGCTATTTATAAATAAATAAAAATGAAATCAATAGAAATTAAAAGTAACAACAGAGAGAATACTGGTAAAACAAGCACAAATTCCTTAAGAAAAGAAGGTAATGTTCCATGTGTTTTGTATGGAGGTGATGAAGTAGTACATTTTTCTGCAAAAGAAGTAGGATTTAAAGACCTTGTTTATACAGCTGCTGCTCACACTGTTGTATTAGATTTTGGTGATAAAAAAGTGAATGCTATTCTTCAAGATATTCAATTTCACCCAGTAACTGATAAAATATTACACGCTGATTTTTATGAACTTTTTGATGATAAGCCAGTTACAATGGAAATACCGGTAATTCTTAGTGGTTCAGCCCCTGGAGTTATGAATAGTGGTGGTGTTCTCAGTAGAAATAAAAGAAAGATTAAGGTAAAAGCACTTCCAGGTAATCTTCCTGATTCTATTAATGTAGATATTTCTTCACTTGAATTAGGAGATAAATATTACACATCTCAAGTGGATGACGAAGACTTTGAAATACTTCACCCAGATAATACTGTAATCTGTCAAGTTAGAACATCAAGAGCATCAATGATATTACCAGAGGAAGAGGAAGGAGTTGAAGGTGAAGAAGGTGTTGAAGGTACAGAAGGCGCAGAAGGCGCAGAAGGCGCAGAAGTTTCAGACTCAAAAGGTTCTGATGCTGAAGCTCCTAAAGATGAGTCTAAAGAGTCTTAATATTTGGCGTTATTTAATTAATCTTAACTTTATTAGGTTAATAAATAATGATGAATTTTCTTAAGAAGATTTTCTCAAGTTTAAATAATAATTCTGATATGAATAAATATCTTATTCTAGGTATTGGAAATATTGGTAGCGAGTATGATGATACTAGGCATAATATAGGCTTTGAAATTGTTGATCAACTTTCTCAAAATCTAGATACCAAGTTTGAATCTGTAAAACTAGCTCAAAGAGCAGAAGCAAGTTTCAAAGGAAGAAAGATAATTATCATAAAGCCAAACAATTATGTTAATAATTCAGGAAGATCATTAGTGTATTGGCAAAAAAAAGAAAAAGTTTCACTTGAAAACATTCTGGTTGTTTGTGATGATTTAAATTTATTTTTTGGAAATATTAAAATAAAACCAAATGGTACATCTGGAGGTCATAATGGTTTAAAAGATATTGAAGATAATCTTGGAACTTCAAATTATGCTAGGTTAAGGGTTGGAATATCGAATAACAATAAGATTCCCAAATCAGATTATGTTCTAGGAAAGTGGAGCAGCTATGAAATATCCAATATAAATAGTCTTACAATTAGCTCAATTGAGATTATTTTCTCATTTATTCAAATTGGTATTGAAGAGACAATGAATCTCTACAACAAGAAAAATTTTATTAAATGAAAATTTTCAGAAGTATTGAAGATTATAATATAAATCAAAGAACCATTCTAACAATTGGAACATTTGATGGAGTTCATGAAGGTCATAAGAAAATTTTAAATAAGTTAATTTCCTCATCAAAAACAAAGAATTTATCATCTGTTGTCCTTACATTTTTCCCTCACCCCAGGATTATTTTGAATAAGTATAATGAAGTCAAAATGATAGATACATTAGATGAAAAAATTAAAGCTTTTGAAAGGTTAGGGATTGAAAATCTTATTATACATCCTTTTGATAAAAGTTTCTCATTATTATCTGCTGATCAATTTATTAAAGATTATTTAATTGAAAAATTAAAAATTAATCATATCATTATTGGGTATGATCACAGATTTGGCAAAGGGAGAGAGGCATCAGTAGATGATTTAAAAAAATATGGAGAAAGTTTTGATTTTATAGTTGAAGAAATTAAAGCACATGAGGTTGAATCTATAGCTGTAAGTTCAACTAAAATTAGAGATTCAATTAATAGTGGTGAACTTGATAAATCAGCAAAATTTTTAGGTAGATTTTTTAAAATAACTGGAAAAGTTATCAAAGGTGATGGTTTAGGAAAACAAATTAATTATCCAACTGCAAATATATATGTTGAAGAAAATTATAAGATTATTCCTAAAGATGGAGTCTATTTTATAAAAACTTTAATTGATGATAAAGAATTCAATGGAATGATGAATATTGGTCATAGACCTACAATAGGTGAAAATAAAAAATCAATAGAAGTTCATTTATTTGATTTTGATAATGATATCTATGATAAAACTATCTCTGTTGATGTATTATTAAAAATTAGAGATGAGATAAAGTTTTCATCAATTGAAGCCTTAAAAGAACAATTAAAAAAAGATGAAACTTATTGTAATCATTTAATCAACAAATAAATTTTATCTTTGATTTAAAATAATTATGCTTTCAATTGATTACATCACAAACTCAAAAGATGACGCAATTATAGGCCTTAAAAAAAGAGGTTTCAAGAATCTAGATGTATTAGATAGCATAATAGAGCTCAATAATAATCGAAAAAAAATACAACAAGAACTTGATAATATTCTTTTTAAGTCTAATACAATTTCAAAAGACATAGCAGAAGCATTTAAATCAGGCAATAATGATATTGACATTGATAGTCTCAAATCTGAGTCTTCAAATTTAAAATTAAAGTCAAAGAGTTTAACAGAAGAATTAGATGCAGTTAAAATTAAAATATCGGATCTAATAACTTCAGTACCTAATATTCCTGATTCAAAAGTGCCTGATGGACTTTCTGAGAAAAATAATATTGAAGTATTTAGAAGCTCTAATTTTAAAGAGTCTGGATATAATCTAAAAAATCACTGGGATTTATCAAAAGAATATGACATTATTGATTTTGAATTAGGAAGTAAGATAACAGGATCAGGATTTCCTGTATATAAAGATAGAGGAGCAAAACTTCAAAGAGCATTAATAAACTTCTTTTTAGATAGAAATAGCTCTGCAGGATACAATGAGTTTCAAGTTCCTCACTTGGTAAACTCAGACTCTGCTTATGCTACTGGCCAATTACCCGATAAAGATGGTCAAATGTATCATGTCATCAATGACGACTTTTATTTAATTCCTACAGCAGAGGTTCCTTTAACAAACATATACAGAGATAAAATCTTAGCAGTTGAACAGGTTCCAGTTATGATGACTGGTTATACCCCATGTTTTAGAAGAGAAGCTGGAAGTTATGGATCTGATGTAAGAGGACTAAATAGATTACATCAATTTGATAAAGTAGAGATAGTAAGAATTGAACATCCTGATAAATCTGATGATGCATTAATAAAAATGAAAGAGCATATAAAAGACATTCTCATCGAACTTAAACTTGATTTTAGAATTTTAAATTTATGTGCAGGTGACCTAGGTTTTACATCTTCTATAACATATGATTTTGAAGTTTTTTCAAAGGGTCAAGAAAAATGGCTTGAGATAAGCTCAGTTTCAAACTTTAAAACATATCAATCAAATCGTCTTAATTTAAAATTTAAAGATAAAGACGGTAAAAAATACACATTACATACTCTAAATGGTAGTTCTTTGGCTCTTCCCAGAGTAATGGCTGGATTAATTGAGAATAATCAATCTGAAAATGGAATTATAATTCCTGATGTTTTAGTCCCATATACTGGATTTGATATAATAAACTAATTCTATGATTGAAAATGTTAGTCCAAAAAAATTCCTGGGTCAACATTTTCTTATTGATGAAAATATTTCAAAGAAGATTGTTAATTCTATTAGTTTAAAAGAGTTTGATAAAATAATTGAAATTGGACCAGGAAAAGGTGCTCTAACAAAATACCTATTTGAATTTAGTGATAAATTAATTCTTATTGAATATGATACTGAGTCTGTTGAGTTTATAAAAAGTTCATATAAAAAACACAATCCAAATATCATTAAACAAGATTTTTTAAAATATAATTTGAAGGATATTTTGTCTCAGACTAGTAAAAACTTAATATTAGGTAACTTTCCATATAATATTTCATCACAGATCATCTTTAAAATATTGGAAAATTATCTATTAGTTGGTAGTCTAATAGGAATGTTTCAGAAAGAAGTTGCAGAGAGGATTATTAGTAAACCTAACTCTAAGGAATATGGAATAATCTCAGTAAGGACTCAGTTATTATATGATGTTAAAATTCTATTTGATGTTTCACCTAACGTATTCTTTCCAAAACCAAGAGTTAATTCATCAGTTATCTCAATGACCAGAAAGAAGAATATTAATATTAATTTTGATCTAAAGCTATTTGATAGATTAGTAAAACTTAGTTTTCAGCAAAGAAGAAAGAAAATAAAAAACTCTTTAAAAAAACTTGATATAAAGGAAAATATTCTAGAAGATAGTATCTTTGGTTTAAGGCCTGAGCAACTGTCTGTAAATGACTTTATTAGATTAACACAAAAAATCAGTAATGAAACAATTTAAAATTAATGATGAGTTAATCAGTAAGATTAAAAAGCTTATTGAAGACAACAACAGAGATAAGCTTTTATCTATTCTAGTAGATATTCATTACGCAGATTTAGCAGAAATCTTTGAATTATTAGAAACAACAGAAGTAATTTTTTTAGTTAAAATTTTTGATAAGCAAAAAATTGCAGATGCATTAGCAGAAATTGATGAAGACTTAAGAGAGATAATTTTAGAAAAATTATCTGCTAAAGAAATTGCTGAAAAAATTGTTGAGCTTGATACAGATGATGCAACAGATGTTATTTCTGAATTAACCGAGGAAAGACAAGAAAGAGTATTCTCTCAAATTAAAGATGCTGAATTAACAGATGATATTAAAGAGTTACTTAAATATGATGAGGACACAGCTGGTGGCTTGATGGCTAAAGAGTTAGTAAGTGTTAATGAGAATCTAAGTATCTCCAAATGTCTTGATGAAATAAGACAACAAGCAAAGAATGTAACTAGAGTTCATTCCATTTATGTTGTTGATTCAAAAAACAGATTAAAAGGAAGACTTTCACTTAAAGATGTTGTTACTGCTAAGTCTAGATCTAAAGTCAGGGATATTTATATTCCAAATGTTGATTATGTTACTGTTGATCAGGAGGGAGAAGATGTTGCAAAAATTATGTCTAAATATGATTTGGAAGCCATTCCTGTTACAAATAAAGGAAAAACATTACTTGGTAGAATTACAATTGATGATATTGTAGACTTGATTAAAGATGAAGCTGAAAAAGACTACCAATTAGCTGCTGGTATATCTTCTGAAGTTGAAGTAAATGATTCAATTTTTCAATTAACTAAAGCCAGATTGCCATGGCTATTCTTAGGACTACTAGGTGGGCTTGGAAGTGTTTTTATTTTAAAGGATTTTGAACAAATAATGAATCAGCCTGACCTTAGAAATCTATTTTTTTATACTCCTTTAATTGCAGCTATGGCTGGTAATGTTGGTGTACAATCTTCTGCAATTATAGTTCAAGGTTTAGCAAATGATTTGGTAAAAGGATCATTACTCAATAGACTTTTTAAGGAAGTTGGACTTAGTTTAATTAATGGCTTTGCTCTTTCACTTATTTTAATAATTTTTGGTCAAATAGTCAATCAAGATTTATTTATGAGTCTTACTATAGCTGGGTCTATGATGGGTGTTATAATAATTGCTGCACTAGTTGGAACTTTTGTTCCTATAATACTTGATAAACAAGGAATTGATCCGGCTATAGCTACAGGGCCTTTTATAACTACTGCTAATGATATTTTTGGAATCTTCTTATTCTTTTATATAGCAAAAATTTCTTTAGGATTCTAATGAAAAAAATTCTTATTCTTTGCACTGGTAATTCATGCAGAAGCCAAATTGCACATGGATATTTGAATCATTTAACTGATAATTCTATGACTGTATTCAGTGCAGGGATTGAAAAACATGGTTTAAATTCAAATGCAGTTCGCTGTATGCTTGAAGATAATATTGATATATCTAATCATACTTCAAATTTAGTAGACGAATACCTAAAAATTAAATTTGATTTTATTATAACTGTATGTGATAACGCAAATGAGACATGTCCGATTTTTCCAGGTGAATCTTTAGTTAAAATACATAAAAACTTTATAGACCCTACAAAAATTAAAAAAGGTGAATATGGGAACCATTTTATAAGAACAAGAAATGAAATAAAGAAATTTATTCAGAACTTTATAGAGAATTATCTAGATAAATAATCATCAATAATTTGTTTGTTCATTCGAACAATTTTCCATTGATCAAGACCATCAATTATTGCACCAGTTTTTTTATAAAAGTCAATAGCAGGTTTATTCCAATCAAGAACAGACCACTCTACTCTATTAACATCTCTTCTTTTTGCTTCCTCTAGAAATGATTTATATAAAAGGGTACCTATTCCTTTACCTCTCATTTTTTTTGTAACTATTAGATCCTCAAGATGTAGGGTGTCTCCTACCCATGTAGAATATCTTGATGTATAGAATGCTAGGCCGACAATTGTATTATCAGTTTCAGCTAGAATACATTTATATTTTGGATTTTCCCCAAATCCATCTCTTATTAATTGCTGTTCAGTTAATTTTACAGCATCTGGTTCTTTTTCATATACAGCAAGTTCAATTAACAATCTCAATATATCTTTTACATCATCTGAATTAGCCTTTCTAATTTTAGTTATAACCATATTTCAATTTAAAAAATTAATCGTTTTTTCAAGAAAAAACTTAGGATTATCTGCATGAACCCAATGGGCTGCAGATGGGACCTTAATTATTTCAAGATTCTTAAAAAAAGAATTCATTATGTCATAATCTGACTCATTTACATAATCAGAATTTTCTCCATGAATAAGTAAGGTTGGATTATTAAAAGAAAAATCTTCTTCTAAAATTAATGAAAGCTTACTTTTAAAATGATATAATATATCAAGATTAATTTTTAGACCTAAGGTCTCTTGGTCTATCCAATAAAGATTTTTTAATAAGAATTGTCTAACTCTTTCATCAGAAATCAACTTTGAAAGTTGAGAGTCTGCATCATTTCTTGATTTTATTATTTTAAAGTCAAGAGATTTTAAGCTTTCAAGTATATAATCATGCTGAGGTTTATATGCTTTAGGAACTATATCTACAATTATAATTTTTTTAAGTAGTTCTGGATAATTATTAGCGAAAAGCATTGTAATATTACCCCCCATTGAATGTCCAATCATGTAAAAATTTGAGATATTATGATGAGAGATATATTCATATATATCTTCTACCATTAAATCGAAACTAAATTCATTACTCCAAAAACTTTTACCATGATTTCTTAGATCAATAAGATGAACTTTAAATCCACTTTCAGCAATTTTATTTGCATGAGATTTCCAATTGTCTCCCATACCAAGAAAACCATGAACAATAATGATATTCTCATCAGAATCACCAACTATTTTAGAGTGAAGTAGATTCAATTTAAAATTTTTAAATAGGATTTAATTGTAGACTCAAGGCCAAAATAAAGTGACTCTGAGATTAGTGCATGCCCTATTGACACTTCTTTAAGATTTACAATGTTCTTTGTAAAAAATTCAAGATTTTGTTGATTTAGATCATGACCTGCATTAAGTTCCATTCCAATTTTATTAGCAATCTTAGAGCAATCAATGTATCTATTTATAGCATTTGATTTATCCGTTAAGTATAGTTTTGCATATGGACCAGTAAATAATTCAACTCTATCAGCATTTATTTTTTTTGCTCCTTCAAGCATTTTAGAGTCAGGATCAATGAATATTGATACTCTTATTGAGTTTGATTTAAATTCCTGAACCACATCTTTCAAAAAATCAAAATTTTTAACTGTATCCCAACCTGAGTTAGAGGTGATTGCGTCAGATTCATCAGGGACTAAAGTAACTTGATCAGGTTTTACCTCACAAACCATATTTATAAATTTTTTAGATGGATTCCCTTCAATATTTAATTCAGTTGAAATATTTTGTTTTAAATCATATGCATCATAGTATTTGATATGTCTTTCATCAGGTCTCGGATGTATAGTTATTCCTTCAGCACCAAATTTAATAATGTCTTTGGCGATTTTCACTAAGTTAGGATAATCTTCTCCCCTAGCATTTCTAAGAGTTGCTATTTTATTTACGTTTACGCTTAATTTAGTCATCTAAATTCATTAAACTTAAATGCAAATATACTACTTAATAAAGTTTTAAAGTTTGTATTTTAGCTATATGAAAATTGCTTTGTACATAGCATATAATAATAGTTCTTCAGTTAATTGCTGCAAGGAAGTTATTGATATTGTATCAGTAGAAAATGATATTATTATTGACTCAAAAATTAAAAGTGATCTTAGTAAAGAGTTCCAGAGTAAATTTTCATTTTTTGATTCATCAAACCCTATTGATAATGATATTGACTATGTTTTTGCAGTTGGTGGTGATGGAACAATATTGAGATCGATTACATACGTAAAAGATTCAGGAGTACCAATATTAGGAATAAATGCAGGAAGGCTTGGCTTTTTAACTAGTATACAAAAAGAGAATATAGGTGAAGCTGTAAATAAAATAAAAGATAACAAATTTAGCATTATAGATAGAACACTTCTGGAGGTAGAATCATATTCATCTAGTAAGCTTTTTTCATATGCACTTAATGAAGTTACAATACAAAGAAAAGACACTACATCTCTTCTAAACATATCGTGTTTAATTAATGGTAATTATTTAACAAATTATTGGTCAGATGGATTAATTATATCAACTCCTACAGGTTCAACAGGTTATTCTTTAAGTAATGGTGGTTCTGTTGTTTCTCCAGAGTCAAAGGTAATTATATTGAATCCAATTGCACCACATAACATTAATATGAGATCTCTAATTATACCTGACGATTCAAAAGTTCAAATTCAAGTTCAAGGAACTGATAATATTAATTTATCTTTGGACTCTAGAATGTACTCGTTTGATTCAAAAAATGAAATTCAGATATCAAAATCAAAATTTACAATTAAGACAATTAAACTTGATGATGATAACTTTTATAAAAGACTAAGAGAAAAACTCTTTTGGGGACAAGATATGAGAAATAATAAAATTAGCGACTAATGAACAAACCTAATCATGTAGCGATAATTATGGACGGAAATGGAAGATGGGCTGAGCAAAAAGGAATGCCGAGAGAGTTTGGTCATCAAAATGGAGTAAGATCTGTAAAAAGAATTGTTGAAGAAGCTAATAAGCACAGAATAAAGTATTTAACATTATTTGCATTCTCTGTCGAGAACTGGGAAAGACCTAGTTATGAGATAGAAACATTAATGAGACTTTTAGTTGAAACTCTAAGAGACGAATTTGAGGATTTATTCAATAATAATATTAGATTAAATGCTATCGGAGATGTTGGATCACTTCCCAATGAAGTAAGATATGAATTAGACAAAATTATAGATAATACAAAAGATAACTCAGGAATGACATTAACTTTAGCTTTGAGTTATGGTGGGAAACAGGACATTTTTAATGCTGTAAAAGAGATTGCCCAAAAAGTCAAAAATGATATAATTTGTTTAGATAATTTTGACGATTCCGTGATTAATAACCATCTTTATACAAAAAATTTACCAGATGTAGATTTGCTAATTAGAACTAGTGGTGAACAAAGAATTAGCAATTTTTTATTATGGCAAATAGCTTATGCAGAATTATATTTCACTGATATATATTGGCCTGACTTTTACGAAGAAGATTTCACAAATGCAATTATCGAATATCAAAAAAGAGAAAGAAGATTTGGAAAGACAAGTAAACAATTGTAGACTTTTTTTATTTACATTCCTTTTAGTCACCTCAATTACTTCAGGAATTTTATATTCTCAAGATACTTACAGAAAAGGTGGCACTTATGTTATTGATACTGTTACAGTTGTTGGGCTTGAAAACTTTAGTGATAGAACTGTGGTTACATACAGTGGTCTTAGACAAGGGCAATCTATACAGGTTCCTGGTGAAGAAGTTAGTGCAATTTTAAAGAAACTTTGGAACCTAGAGCTTTTTAGCAATGTTAATCTATTTGTAACAGATGTAAATAATGGTAGAATAAAATTAGAAATTAATGTGGATGAATTACCAACATTACTAAATTACAGAATTAATGGAGTGAAAAGAGGCAAAGCTGAAACTTTTGAAAAAGAAACTGAACTTTCAGAAGGTAAAAGGCTATCAGAGAGCTTTCTAACAAATACAAAAAACTTTATTCAAAATGAGTTAAAAAAAGATGGATTTTTAAACTCGGAAGTCAAGATTGTCTCTGTTCCAGATTCTATTGGTTCAAATAGAATAAACCTAGATATTAATATTGAGAAAGGTGAAAGAATTAAGATAAGAAACATCAGTTTTGAAGGAAATGAAATTTTTGGTAATTGGAAATTAAGATCAAAATTTAAAAAAACAAAGAAAAAATTTCCTCTTAGATTTTGGAAAAAATCAAAGCTAATTGACTCAGATTTTAATGAGGATAAAGAAAGTTTAATTTCGTTCTATAAAGAAAAAGGTTATCGTGATGCAAGAATTGAATTTGATACAATAATAATTAATGATGAAAAGACAATCGATATTTCATTAAATATAGATGAGGGTGATAAATATTATTTTGGTGATATAAATTATATTGGTAATAGTTCATATACAGATTTTCAACTTGATCAAATTTTAGGAATTAAAAAGGGTGATTCATATAATGGAGTGCTTCTAAAAGAAAGAATTCAAGATGAAAAACCTGATGCAAACGACCTTTCAAATCTATATCAAAACAATGGATATTTGTTTTCAACAGTAAATGCAGTTGAAGTTAGTGCAGAAAATGATACAATTGATTTTGAAATCAGAATTAATGAAGGAAAACTTGCTAGTTTTAATAAAATATCAGTAGTTGGAAATACAAAGACAAATGATAATGTAATTTTTAGAGAATTACGTATAAAGCCAGGTGATCTTTATAGTAAAGATAATGTAGTAAGAACCATAAGAGAAGTTGGTCAATTGGGATTTTTTGATGCAGAACAGATTAGTCCAAATTTTAAAAATGTTGATCCTAA
The DNA here is from genome assembly GCA_902577515.1 of uncultured Bacteroidota bacterium. Taxonomy (GTDB): domain Bacteria; phylum Bacteroidota; class Bacteroidia; order Flavobacteriales; family Flavobacteriaceae; genus Marisimplicoccus. The sequence goes on from CACGZJ010000013.1 coordinate 17,852, forward strand.
CCTAGGAACAGTTGATATTGAACTGGGTCTTATTGAAGCAGGAGCTAGTCAAATAGAGTTACAGGGTGGATATGGTGGAGGTGGATTTATAGGTACTCTTGGTCTTGCATTTAATAATTTTTCAACTAAAAATATAAAAAACAGAAAGGCATGGAGACCTTTACCAATGGGGGATGGACAAACTCTCGCTATAAGACTTCAGACAAGTTCTTTTTACAGTACATATAGTTTTAATTTTGTTGAGCCTTGGCTTGGAGGTAGAGAACCTGTTCAATTTTCTTTGTCTTTATCATCGACTACACAATATAGATATGATTACTTCACAAGAAGAGCAGATAAGAGCCAGTCATTTCAAATTAATGGTTTTAATGTTGGAATGGCAAAGAGACTTAGAGTCCCTGATGATTATTTTGTTTTATCCCAAGCTATATCATATCAATATTACAATCTAAAAAATTACTTCACTGGTCTATTTACTTTTGGTGATGGAGAGTCTCACAATATTGCATACAATATTGCATTATCAAGAAATAATACATATACAAATCCAATATTTCCAGTAGGTGGTTCTGATTTTACAATCAGTGCTAGGCTGTCCCCGCCATATTCATTAATAACAGGTGATGACTTTTCTGATATTGATCAGAGACCAGAGTATCAAAATAGTAGAGGTGAACCAATTCAATCTGAGATTGATCAAGCAAAGTTTAGATGGTTGGAGTTTTACAAAGTGAAATTTAATGGAAGTTGGTATAATAGATTATTTGGCAAGTTTGTTCTAAAAGCTCAAACTGATTTTGGGTTTTTGGGAACCTACAACAAAAACAGAGGTAATATACCATTTGAGAGATTTTTCTTAGGTGGAGATGGTATGATGCAGTACGCTCTTGATGGAAGAGAGACTATTGCTCTTAGAGGTTATGAAAATCAATCTTTATCAAGTCAAAATGGTTCAATTATTTACAATAAGTTCTCTTTAGAATTAAGATATCCAGTAAGTCTTAAACCAACTGCATCAGTATTTGCTTTAAGTTTCCTGGAAGCAGGAAATGGTTTTGATGACTTTAAAGACTATAATCCTTTTGATGTTAAAAGATCAGCAGGAATTGGGGTAAGAGTATTTATGCCAGCTTTTGGACTTTTAGGAATTGATTTTGGATATGGTTTTGATAGTTCAGACTTTTCAAATACTGGACAACCATCAGGATGGCAAACCCACTTTGTAATAGGTCAACAATTTTAATCATTATTTCATAAAAAATTACGATATTGCAGTCGAAAATAATTAATTGAACATGAAATCAATATTAAAATTATTCATAGCTACTTTTTTAACTTTAGCTCCTATTTCTGCTATTGCTCAAACAAATGTTGCTCATATTAATGTTCAACAATTGATTAGTGAAATGCCAGAGGTTATTTCTGCTCAAAATGAATTAGCAAAGCTTGAAAAAGATTACACAACCCAAATTGATAATGCTTTTAAAGAATTTCAGACTAAAGCACAAACTTATTCTGCAGATGCAGCAAATCAAACTGATGTAACTAATCAAGCAAGACAAAAAGAACTTGAGAGTATGCAAACAAATCTTCAAGAGTTTAGAGACTCTGCTGCGCAAGAACTTCAAAAAAAGCAAATGGATCTTATGACTCCTCTTTTAGAGAAAGCAAGAGATGCTATTAATAAAGTTGGTAAAGAACAAGGATTTGACTACGTTATTGACTCTAGTCCAAATGGAGGTATTATACTTGCTGATGGAAAAGACCTTTTAGAGGATGTCAAGAAAGAATTAGGTTTCTAATAACTTTTAATTTACATAAGGCTTTTTGACATATAAAGGCTCAAAGTAAGCTAAATCTTCAAATCTTTTTTTGATTAACAAGTCTTGGGATAGCTCTATCATATTTACAGATGATATAGTCTTTTTGATCAACTTGATTTTATTATTATTAGATTTAATGTAATTATATGATTTACTATCATTAACAATAATTACATAATCTTTATTAACATAAGATTCAAGAAAAGAGCTATCAATTAGCTGAATCTTTGGCTTTGTCAGCTCACTTAAATCTTTATCAAAAGTAGACAAATAGAAAAAATTATCTTTGTCGTTAATTAATGTCATAACATTTTTACCATTATTATTAACAGAATTTGCCAAAATTTTTAAAGAGGATATTCCAATCAAATTTATGCCATGGGGGTAACACAATCCTTTGGCAACCGAAAATCCTATTCTTAGTCCTGTAAAAGACCCTGGACCAATACCTAAAGCAACAGCTGATAATTCTTTTATACTTATTTGATTCTTATTTAATATATCCTGAATTGAATAAGTCAAAAGCTCACTATGTCTGTATCTTTCTTCCTCTAAGTCAAAATTTGAAATTAGATTACCATTTGAAGAAATAGATACTGAGCAGTTTTTTGATGATGTCTCAATATTTAAAATCATTTTACACTAAAGTCAGACTTACTTGGGAATTGATAGTGGTAATCCAAAGTAAAACTCTAACACTTTTAATTTAAAAATATAATCATATTTTGCTCTGATATTTTCAGATTGAGCAGATTCATATCGTTGTTTTGATTGAATAAAGTCAAAAGAATTTACAGCACCTAATAAAAATCTAGCAGAAGTATCTTCATATGCATTTTTTAGAGAGGCTAATGTTTTATTTGAGGCTTCGTATAATTTAATTGCACCAGTAAGATCATTATATGCTTGATTAATTGAATTTTCAAGGTTAAGTTTCTCTTGTTCATACTGATTTTTAAGTCTATCAAGATTCACTTTGCTTCTTTCAACATTATTTCTTATCTGTTTACCTTGAAAAATGGGAATATTTAAAGCTAACCCGTATCCTTGACCTTTATTTAAATCAAATTGATCCTCAAAACTTGGTAGATTATCCTGATATGAAATTCTAGTATTCCATTGATAGAATGAAGTAACAGAAGGTTGTAGTTGCGATTTTGAAATCTGAATATCTTTCTCAGCAATAGAAATATTGGTTTCAGCTAACTTAATATCATTTCTAAAAGTCATCGACTTATTAAGTATTTCTTTAGGAGTCTTGGCTAGAATATCAGAAAAGGGTATACTAAAGTCTTCATTAGCTATTTCAAAACTATTAAAATCATCAATTAGAAGTAGTTGAGCTAAACTCAGTTTTGCATTTCTATAATTATTTTGAGCTTGAACTACATTCTGTTCTTGGGATGCAAGACTTGCCTCAATTTCAAAGATTTGCCTTGGAGAAAAGGTACCTATATCTATTAAGTCTTTAGTCCTTTGATACTCAACCTTGGTAATCTCCAGTTGGGACTCTTGAACTTTTAATATTTCCTTATTAAACATTATTTGCAAATATGAGTTGGCCACCAATAGTTTTATATCATCTTTCATATCATCTAACTGATATTGTGATGCCAATATTTCTAAGTTAGCTCTATGAAGCTGATAAACATTTCTAAAACCATTGTATACATCAAGCCCAAAACCTGCACTCATTGAAGAGAATGATGTAGTTACATCTTCAATAACATTAGTAGTAATGTTAATTCCACGTCCAATATTCCATTGATGATTTGCAGATGCAGATACCCTTGGTAAAAAATTTCCAATCGCATCAGACTTACCCAGCTCTGAGTTTTGCAGGTTTAGCTCAGATTGTTTAATACTTATATTCTTTTCAATAGCCATATCAACAGCGTCTTGAAGAGTTAATACATTATCATTTGTCTGAGAAAAGATTAATGTGGACGATAATAAACTTATTATTATATATTTTTTTATCATTTCAATAATTTTAGTCGTCTGTAAATTGATCAAATGCTGATTCCTCTGGTTCAATCTTTAATGGTTCTGTCTTATTCCAAATTTTAATATTATCCGCCATTTCAAGTCCAGATAAAACTTCAACTTTTATACCATCAGATAAACCAGTTTCTATTTCTCTTCTTTCAAAATTTTGATCTGAAAGCTCAATTTCGACAAATGGTTGCTGTGTTCTCCTGTCAAATTGAAGAACAGCCTCAGGAATAACCATTATATCTGTCTTAGAATTAACTACAAGTGCACCGTTAGCACTATATCCTGCCCTAACAAAAGTATCATCATCTAAATTAAGTTCAGCCTCAATTTTAAATTGTACCGCACCACCTTCTTCTGTTCCCTTTGGAGCTACAAATTTAAGCTTTGCATCAAATTTTTTCTCGGGTATAGCAGCCATACTAACAATTATTTTCATACCATTCGTCAAATTTCCTACCTCTGCTTCATCAACTTTTCCTTCAAAAATCATTTGACTTAAATCAGCAATTATTGCTACAGATGTACCAGCATTAAAATTATTTGCAGCAATTACTTGATCTCCTACTTCAACTGGAATCTCCAATATTGTCCCAGAAAGAGTTGCTCTAATATTAGTGTTAGCAGTAGATGATCCAGCAACTGAACCATTCCTTATTATTTCTAGATCATTTTCTGCAGCTTTTAAATTTTCTCTCGCAGAGTTATATCTTAATTCTGCATCTTCAAATTCTTGTTGTGAAATTATTTGTTTGGAAAAAAGTTCTTTAGCTCTATTTAATTGTTTTTCACCATTTTCTAGATTTAATTTTGAAGAAGTTACTTGTGCTTGTGCTCCGTAAACAGACCTTTCATCGGGCACAACTTTAATTACAGCAATTAATTGACCATTTTGCACAGTATCTCCTTCCTCTACAAGAATTTTTTCAATTATACCATTAAGCTGAGGTTTTATTTCAACTTCATCTTCAGGAATAACTTTACCAGTAACTACCGATGTAAGTTCTATAGATGATATAAATGGATTAGTAGTTTCATATTCAATTGCAGATTTGCTGTTTGTTCTTACGAAATAGGCAATCGCAAAAAGAAAACCTAAGATTAATAATATAATTCCGATATTTTTAAATTTCATTTTATTTTGTTTTAATTAATTACTCTTCTCTTAAAGCCTCTATTGGTTTTATACTGACTGCTCTCTCAGCAGGTATAAGACCAATAAGCGTACCAAGTGTTACCATTGTAACAAAAGCACCAAAAACGATTGCTAATGGAACAGTTGGGTTTGTAAATGGAAAATCTTCTAAATTAGCAGTTCCTATATTGATTAGGAATAATAATAAAGCACCTACAATAATTCCTATTATTCCAGCAATTATTGTTAAGAAAACTGACTCTAGGACAATTTGGACCTTAACTTGTCCTGGTGTAGCACCAAGAGCTCTTCTTATTCCAAGCTCATTAGTTCTTTCTTTCACAGCTATCAACATTATATTTCCTATCCCTATTACACCAGCAAAAATGGTTGCAATACCAACAACAAGGGATAAAAAGATCATACCAGAAGAAAATTTAATTATACTTTCAAATAAGGAACCAATATTAAAAGTTCCGAATGCTCTTTCATCATCTGGTGAGACAGTTTTTAATACTTTAAGATTATCTAACACAGTTTCCTCTAAATATTTTGGGTTAACATAATCATATCCTGACAGAAACATAAAACCAAATCTATCTCCTCTATTATACATTCTTGCAAATGTTGTATATGGTATTGTTATATCAGAATCAGAACCAAATCCTTGGCCTTCGGAGAATTTTTCAACTCCTACTACTTTGAAATTAACATCATTTATGATTACGTTTTGTCCAATTGGATCCTCATCTTGATCAAAAAGTCTTTCTTGAGTACCTTCTCCAATGACCGCTACTTTTCTCTCATATTTTATATCCTCATCATTTATATATCTACCTCCATCATATATCTTTATTACAGATATGTTTGCTTGTGTAGGAAAATTACCAAATAAATTGAAATTATCTGATTTTATACCTCTAGTTACTCGCGGAGGTGAGCCTGAAAAGGCACCAGCTTGAAGTCCTGGAGATATATACTCTATCTCTGGAACTCTATCCTTAAGATAATCAACATCTGATAATCGAAATGGAAAGCGCCTGCCCTCCTCAAAACCTTTATAAGGGATCGATGTACTCTGAACCCAAACACCCATTGAGTTCTTACTTAAACCACTAAATGCATCATCAAAACCATTTTCTAACCCAGTTGCAGATCCAGCAAGAGCAATATATATAAATATTCCCCAGAAAACGCCAATTGTTGTGATTATAGTTCTAGTTCTATTCTTTGAAATTGATTCAAAAATTTCATCCCAAGTATCTGCATCAAATATTTTTTTTAAATTATTCATCTCTTAGTGCAACTATAGGTTTTATCTGTGCAGCTCTCTTTGCAGGAATGTATCCAGCAATGACACCAAATATTATTAAAACAAGAGTAGCTATAAATGCAATGTTTAAACTTACCTCAGGTCTAGTAATGAAATATTCTTGTAAACTTGAATCTAAAGAATTCAATACAATTACCCCTATTATCATACCTGCAAAACCCGAAATTGAGGTAATAAAGATTGACTCAGTTAAAATCATCTTTATAATTTCACTTGGTTGAGCACCCAGTGCCTTTCTAACACCGAGTTCTTTAGTTCTCTCCTTAACAATAAATACCATAATATTTGAAATTCCAATTATTCCAGCTATTAAAGTTCCTATACCAACAAATGCAACAATAATTTGCAAAGCTCCTGCAAATTGCATTGATCTTTCCAATTCATCTGCAACATTTCTAACTCTTATTCCACTTGCATCTGTTGGATCTATTGATTTTTTCTTTTTAAGAAATGTCTTTATATCATTCTCAAGCTTGACAGCACCTTTCCCTCCCAAATTAGGATTAAAGGTTATTGCAATGCTACCTACTTTATCACTTCCCATAAGTATCTGCTGTCTAGTTGTGTAAGGAAGGAATAAATAGCTTTCCTCATTATCACCATCAAGATCTTGAAATACTCCAATAACTTTATATGATCTACTTCCAATATTTATAAATTTTCCTATTGGATCTTCAGTTTTAAAAATATCTCTTGCAACGAGTCTACCAATGACAACAACTTTTGTTTTGTTCTCAATGTCTTTCTCATTAATATATCTACCCTTCATTAAAACATTCCCCTCAATGTATTGATTTGAAGGAGATACAGCTTGAATTGAAAAGTTATATGATTCTAATTTATATTTTATGTTATCTCCATAACGAATTGAAGGGTTTATATACTCAACTCTATCAGAAAAGTTTGTCTTTATATCGGATATGTCAGAATTATCAAACTCAATCCTTCTATTTGTTTTAAACCCACCATAAGGCTTGGTAGTCTTACCTGGATATAGAAAAACTACATTATTTGCTTGTCGAAGAAAGAGGTCAGAATAAGAGTTTTTTAAACCTTCTCCTAAACCAAAAAGAATTATAAAAATTAATATTCCAAGTGAAACAGTAGTACCAGACAATACTGTTCTAAGTTTATTCTTTTGAATAGACTGAAATATTTCTTTCCACCTTTCTATATTAAACATTCTTAATAATATTTTGTTTAACTTTTTTATCCTCTACAATTACTCCATCTTTAAGATTAACTACTCTCTTACACATCATAGCTATGTCATGTTCATGAGTTACAACTAGTATTGTTTTTCCTTCATTATTAATTTTTTGAATTAGAGCCATCACCTCCATTGAGGTTTTAGAATCTAGTGCTCCAGTAGGTTCATCAGCTAGTAAAACTTTTGGATCAGAAGCTAGTGCTCTAGCAATTGCAACTCTTTGTTTTTGACCACCTGATAATTCACTAGGAAGATGGGCAGACCAGTTTTTAAGACCAACTTTATCTAGATAGTTTAGTGCAATTTTTTGCCTTTCTTTTCTTTTTAAACCCTGATAATAGAGGGGTAATGCAACATTTTCAAGTGCACTTTTATAGTTTATCAAATTAAAAGACTGAAAAATAAAGCCTAGAAATTTGTTTCTGTATTCTGCTGCAGTTTTTTCATTTAGATTTTCAATTCTTATTTCATCTAAATCATATGTACCATCATCAGCGTTATCAAGCATTCCAAGGATATTTAATAGAGTTGATTTGCCTGACCCAGAAGATCCCATTATTGCGACCAATTCTCCAGTTTCTACCTTGAAATCAATACCTTTTAATACATGAAGAGAGGATGATCCCATTTCATAAGACTTATGAAGCTTATCAATTTTAATCATATTTTTACAAAATTAGTTTTTCTTATAACAATATATGTTATTATAACATTAAAACTTTTTAGTTAACTGGTATCATTATTACCTTTTTATTCTCAGTTAAATTAAATAGCATTTTCTCAAACTTTGGTGGACCCAATACTGGTTTGACATCATTTGAACTACCAAATTTTTCTTTTGGTATTCCAATTAGACTAAAATCCATTTTTTGATTTTCATTCTCATCATGAAAAAATTGAATTGCATATTTTCCTGGAGAGATAGAGTCAAAAGAAATTTTAGAAGAGTAATTAACAACAGATGATGTTCCAACTATTACTGGATTTTCATTCTCATCAAGAATTCGAATATATAATGGGCCATTGTTAGACTGAAGATTATTTATTTCCATTTCTAAAGAAATATTACCTCTGAGATCCGTGATGTAAAATTTACTATTTTCCTCTTGAGAAAAAATTACATTTAAACATAGAAAGTTTAAAATAATAATTATGTGTAGATATAATTTCATATTGGTAATTTAAATAAATCTTCAACTTTACATTTTAAAGTTTTTGCAATCTTTAATGCTAGAACAGTTGATGGAACATAAATTCCATTTTCAATAGCATTGATACTTTTTCTTGAAACCTCTGCTTTTTCAGATAGTTCTTGCTGGGTTAAGCCAGCTTTTCTCCTTAGCTCCTCAAGACAGTTATTAAGTTTTTGATGATTTCTACCCAAACTTTATTTTTTTTCGTATTCTTCAACTGCATCTGTTAATTCTTTACCTGTATTTGGATATAAATAGCCTGCTATTATCTGGCCCACTCCAATGAAAGTAACTAAAGCTCCAGCTGCTTCAAAAAACCTACCCATGGCTATTGCTCCAAGAAAATAAATTCCAATACCAACGAAAAGTGTTATAACACCACTTCTTCTATAATCGATTGGTTCTTTTTTTCGATCCTCAAAAATTTTTATCAATTCTTCAGCTTTTGATGGATTATCTAGATTCTTAGAGATCTCAACAACTGCAGCATACTTATTTTTATTCTCATGATATAGCCATAAAAATATTGCGAGTGGAATAATAATTCCTGTTAACATTCCAGCTAACGGTATGATTTCTCCTATGTTATTCATAATTAATTTTTTTTAATGAGAAGCAAACTTATCATTTTTTTTAATGAGAAGCAAACGTTACACAAAAATTTTTTAAAAAAATCAGTTAGATGCTTTATTAGTGCTATATATCTTCCAAATAATTAGTCCAACAAGGATGTAGGGTATTGACATTAAATAAACTATACCTCTATTTAGTCCTTTAGCAGCTTCATATTGTTGGTCAGTCTCCATTATTGCACTTAACATAGAACATTGGGCAAAAGATTCTGTTGAGGACAGAACAAAAATTAATAATATGAGTATAATTCTATTCATTAATAAACATAGTAAGGTGAAATCATTAAATATACTATAACACCTGTTACAGCTATATAAAGCCATATTGGAAAAGTGATTCTTGCAATTTTCTTATGCTTATCAAACATTTTAGATATAGCTCTTACATATGTAACTAAAACCATTGGTACAATAAATACAGAAAGTGCAATGTGTGAGATTAAAATAAAGAAATAAACAGTTCTTATTATACCCTCACCCCCATATGGAGTTGGATCTGTAGTCATATGATACAGTATATACATAACAAGAAAAACAAGTGAAAGAAAGATTGAAATCTTCATTAGCAATTCATGCTGCTTTATTTTTTTGTTTTTAATACTATAAAGAGCAGCTATTAAAAGTATAGCTGTAATTCCATTAATTGTAGCATATATAGGAGGCAAAAATGTTAATGGTGGCAAAGATGTTATTCTTATGTTAAATAATATCAAAACCACTAATGGAATAACAATTGAGACTACAATTATTAAAGATTTATATTTCAAAGTTTGACCTGAATTTTCAATTTTACTCATCAATCAATTTTTTTATATCATAGCTTAACATCTCTATTCCCTGCTGGTCTGCATTAATATCAGTTATCCCCAGATAATACATAATTGGATTGCCAAAGCTATCTTTTCTGGACCTAATATACCCATCTTTGTCAATAAGTGCAAAATAACCCTGATGTTCAAAGCCTCCTGCAAAACTTGTATTTTCATTAGCAAAAATATTAAAGCCATTATTTGCTAAGTCATATATATAATCTTTTTCACCTGTTAAAAAATGCCAGTTTTGAGATTTAATCTCTAAAGCTTCAGAGTATTTTTTTAAGATTGATGGAGTGTCATTTTTAGGATCAATTGTAACTGAAATTATTCCAAATTCATCTGTCTCAGCAAACTTATCATCTAGTAACTTCATGTTTTGATTCATCTCAATACATATATCTGGACATCTGGTAAAAAAGAATTCTAGCACATAAACTTTTCCACTCATATCCTCATTTGATATCAAAATAGAATCTTGATTAGTTAAAATAAAATCAGGGGCTTTTCTTTTTTCATCTGAAATTGTCAAATAAGAAAGTCTCTCATTATTGTGAAGTCTATTTGAATCTGTAATGTCAGAGTTGATTACCCTTTCATATATTTTTGGAAGTGAGAATATCCCAAAAAGAATTATAATTAACAGTAATCCAATATATTTTAAATTATTATTCATTAAATAGTGAATCATTTTTTTTGAGAGCTAATCTATACTCTGCAAGAATAATCTTTACATCATCAACCATTTTATTATTTATTTCAGCAACAGATTGAGAGTTAAAGCCAAATAACATTCCAGTATCCTCGTCATCATCTCTTCCCCTTAATCTTAAATCCCTGTCTACAATAAAAACATATGGAGTACTAAAGTTTTCATCTAATTCTATATTAGTTTTAAAACTGTTAAACAAATCATTTATACTTGACTGTGAAGTTGGAATAAAGTTCCATTTTTTTAAATCAGTTCCAACACCACTTATTAACTCCAATTTTAAATCTTCAATTGCTTTAGATTCTTCAAAATTATATAGAAATACAAATTGAAAATCCTGAAACTCATAAAAACGCTTATAAATTTTTTGATTTAAGTTGAGTGCCTCAGACTTTTTGTTCTCAATATCCCCACCCCAAAAACCAACTATTGAAATATTATCTTTTAGTGATACTTTCGATAGATTTCCATCCAAATCAACTATATCATTTACGCCATAAGTTAAAACTGGTAACTTGGCAAAATTATTTATCCCCGTGGATAAAAAAACATATACAAAAATTGGGAAAAAAAAGAGAAAGCCAAGAATTAAATACTTTTTAAAATTCTTAGTCATTAATAAATATCAAAATCCCATTCTTTTAAACCATCAAGCATTACATCAAAGATGTAAGAACCTTCCCATAGTAAAATAAATAATAAAAAAGGTATTAGAATAAGCAAAGGAAGAATAATCGTATTCTTTAAGAATGGCTTTTCATCCCTAACATGCATGAAATCCCATGTTATATAGTAGGCCTTAATTATTGTCATTATTATGAACATCCAGTTAATTAGTTTAAGACCAAGAAAGTAGTTCATTAAAATTGGTGGTTTTATGATACCAAGGGCAACTTCAATTGCAGTTACAATTGAAAGAAAAATTAAAACGCCCCAAATTTTTTGGACATTAGATTTAAACTTTAAGTAGCCTCTAAAAATTTCTAATTTATGTTCGTGCTTAGCCATGATTATACTAAATAAAAAAATGTAAATACAAATACCCAGACTAAATCAACAAAGTGCCAATATAGTCCAACTTTTTCAACCATATCATAATGTCCTCGTCTTTCATAAGTTCCTAAAAGTACATTTATAAATATTATAATATTAATTATAACTCCTGAGAAAACATGAAATCCATGAAAACCAGTGATGAAGAAAAAGAAGTCAGCAAAAAGTGGATTCCCATATTCATTTCTAATTAAGTTAGCACCTTTTACGACTCTTGTTGCTGAAGAGAGTTTATCCTCAGCATCTTCTCTTGATAGAATTATTTTTTGACCTTTATCATTTAACTGTTCAACTCTAACTGTGATTGCAGAATTATTTTTAAAGCCCTCCATAACCTCAGATAAAGTAATTTCAGGTAGCTTATACTCACTTTGATACCATACACCAACGTTGTCATCATGAGTAATTCTTTCTTGAGATTGAAGAATAGCAAATTCGTCAATAGGTATTCTTTTATCTTTTTTAATATCATAAAACTGTAGTATCTCTCCATTTTGTATTTCAATAGCTCCATACTCACCTTTGATAAAGTTTTTCCATTCCCATGCTTGTGAACCAACAAAAACTGCACCTCCAATTATAGTTAATAACATGTAAAAGGCAACTCTGCTTTTATCATTATTATGACCTGCATCAACTGCTAAAACCATAGTTACAGATGAGAAGATTAAAATAAATGTCATCAAAGCCACATAGTACATTGGAGCGTCAACTCCGTGAAGAAATGGAAAATGATGAAAAACCTCATCAGCTATAGGCCATGAGTCAATATTCTTAAATCTTGAAAATCCATAGGCAACTAAAAATCCAGAGAATGTAAGGGCGTCTGATACAATAAAAAACCACATCATTAGTTTTCCATAAGCTGCGTCAAGTGGCTTAGCTCCTCCTCCTCCCCAAGAATTATTTTCTGTTTTTGTTAATGAAGATGCTTGCATTTAGGGCAATTTTAAGTATAAATTTATTAATTTTTAGCTGAAGTATTTAATAAAAAAGAATAAATATATCCATAAAGCTCCTAGAAAATGCCAGAAGATTAAAGCCATTTCAAAACCTAGTTTATTCTTCTCATATTTTTGTTTATTGAATCTAGTTGTAACTACAACTAAAACGATAATACCTGCAAACAGGTGAGCTAAATGTAAAAAAGCTAAAATATAAATGTAGGAGGTAGTTACTGAGCTTTCTGGACCTGTAAAATAAAAGCCTTGTGATATAATCTCACCAAAACCTAAGAACTGAGAAACAATAAAAGTTATTGCCATTAAAATAGTAAGCCCAAGAAAAATATTTACATTATTTTTTTGAAGGTAAATATTTATATTTTCTGGAAGTGAAACTCTTACATATTGATCAAGTTTAATCTTTGCTAATTGAAAGAATACACTGCTTAGTATAATTGAAATAGTACTAATTGTAAACCATGATGGTAAAACAAAAGAATCTAACCAATCTGGTCTTGAACTACTAATAATAAACGCACTGGTTAGACCAGCAAAAGTCATGGTGATACTTATCATCCCAAACCATAACATCATCTTTTTAGCTTTTGCAGTCTTTGATTCAATTATATTAACTCCACTCATTGAAATAAAAATTTATCTATCACAAATATAATTTGAATAAAACTTAAATAAAAAATACTAGCATACATAAGTCTTATAGCATTTTGTTTATCCTTATATCTCATTAATTTCAAAGCTTGATATAACATTAAGAATCCTGAAAGTAAAATTAAAATTAATGAGTAAGTACCTATTGATAGTACTCCTGTAAAATTATAATAAGGAAGGGTTGAAATAATAATCATCCATATTGTGTAAAATACAATTTGAAACGCAGAAGCATTATCTCTTTTACCACTTGGCAACATTTTAAAGCCAGCATTTTTATAATCTTCATGTGAGACCCATCCAATAGACCAAAAATGAGGAAATTGCCAAAAAAATTGAATCATAAATAATATTCCTGTTTCAATTGAAAATCTATCTGTTACTGCAACCCATCCTAACATAAAGGGAATAGCTCCAGGAATAGCTCCAAAGAATACAGATAGAGGAGTTACAGGTTTTAAAGGTGTATATATAGCTAAATAAATAACCATTGATATCAGACCAAAGATTGCTGTTCTAAAATTAATTATATATAGCATAGTTAGTCCTAGCAAGCTGAGAAAAGAACATATTATAAGAGCTTGATTAACTGTCATTACTCCGCTTGGAAGGGGCCTAGAAGATGTTCTAATCATCAATGAGTCTCTTCTTCTTTCAATTATTTGATTGAAACCATTTGATGAACCAACTACAAAAAATCCACCCACAATAAGAAGTAAAAATGTAGTTAATGAAAACACATCAAAGGCAATCAAATATGAACAAACTGCTGAAAAAACAACACTAAAAGACAGTCTATATTTTATTAAAATAAGAGATTTATAAAATAAAGACTCTTGCTTTAAATTTAAAGTGTCAGACATTAATATATTTTTAGAAGATATAGTTTATTGGAGTCTGAATGTAATTGGTATACTGAATGGGACCCTTACAGACCTACCTCTTTGCTTACCAGGAGTCATTTTGGGTAATCTTGCAATAATTCTTTGAGCCTCAAGTTCAAGATTCTTATCTGGTCCTCTCATTCTTATATTAGTTATTGATCCATCTTTATCAATAATAAAGTTTACATAAACTCTACCCTGGATTCCCATTTCTTGTGCAATCTCAGGATACCTAAAGTTTCTTCTTATGTGAGTGTTCATTTTGTCTTGGAAACAAGCTCTTCTTTCAGACTTAGCTACAGATTCACAACCAGGAAAAATTGGAACGTCCTCAATTACCGCAAAAGGTACATCGATATCTTCAAATTCTTCCTCAACTTCAATGTCTTCAATTATAATTTCATCTTGATCAGTCTCTGTTGACTCTATAACAGTTTCTTCAACTTCTTCTTCATCCTCAACAACTTCAATTACCTCTGGAGCGGGTGGTGGAGGTGGAGGTGGAGGAGGAGTTTTTAACTGCTCTGTAATTGGAATATCCTCGTCATCATCTTCAAGCATATCTAGCGATGCAAGATCAAAAACTTTCTCATATGTTTTATACTCTATCGCACCCCAAGTAACACCTAAGACAAGAGTAAGTCCTATTACAAAATATAGATTCCTATCTTTGTTTAAATCAGCTTTTGGACTCTTTTTCGGTTGCATTAATCAATGTTTAAAGTGCTAATCTATAAAAAAATATACTTATTTCATATAGTTAGCTAATTCTTTATTTTTTTTTAACTACCTATTAATTTTTTATATTCTTTCGAACTCATTAGAGTATCTATATCAGATGGATTAGATACTTCAATTTTTATTATCCAGCCCTCTCCGTATGGGTCATCATTTACTACTTCAGGACTATCTTCTAGCGAAGAATTAATATCAATAACTCTTCCATTTACAGGCATAAATAAATCGGAAACTGTTTTAACTGCTTCAACTGTTCCAAATACATCATTTGAATTTATTTCAGCATCTAAAGTATCGATTTCAAGATATACAATATCACCAAGTTCACTTTGAGCGAAATCTGTAATACCAACAGTTGCAACATTACCATCTAATTTAACCCACTCATGTTCTTC
>CACGZJ010000014.1 GCA_902577515.1 uncultured Bacteroidota bacterium
TAATGCAAGAGCAGATGAAAAGAATTTAGTGACAGGTTTTTTTTATCAGAAATAGATTTTTTTTATCTTTGCTGTCCGACTTTTTTATTTATGAGTGATATTACTATTGAAAATAATGAGTTTTTAAGGCAGTTTGAAGTCAAAGTTTCAGACTCATTAGCAAGAATAGAATACGCTGAACAAGAAAGAAAAATTTTCTTAACAAAAATTCACATACCTGATACAATTAAGGACAAATCTTTTGAAGAAGAATTCATAATTAAGGTTTTAGAATTTATTGAGAGTAAAAATTTGAGAGTTGTACCAACCTCTCCTAGAATAGCCGGTTTTGTTAGAAAAAATAAATCCTTTAAGCACTTATTACCTGTCGGAATAAAGCTTTAACTAAATTGCAAATCCTTCTGGATCAATTTCACTAAATTTCATTTGCTTAATGGTTCCTTTTAATTTTGGATCCCAACTTGTTCTAAAACGCAGATAGTTTTCAGAGAAACCTTCTATATATCCATTCTTATTTTCAGACTCAAATAAAACATTATTTGTAGTACCAATGTTTCTATTATAGAAATCAGATTTTTTTCTACTTGAAAGAAGTCTCAAAAGCTTACTCCTTTTAGATCTAGTGTTTGGATTGACAATTTCAGGTAGAGTTATTGCATGTGTATTGTCTCTTTCAGAATAAGTAAATACATGGAGGTAGGACACATCTATTTCCTCTATAAAATTCATACTTTCTAAGAATTTATCATCGTCTTCACCAGGAAAACCAACTATTACATCTACTCCGATTGAAGCCTTGGGCATTAATTCCTTAATCATTTTAATTCGACTTTTGTATAAACTTGAATCATATCTTCTTCTCATGAGCTTGAGCACAGAGTCACTTCCACTTTGAAGTGGAATATGAAAATGGGGAACAAATTTTTCACTTTTACTTATAAATTCAATTATTTCATCAGTCAATAAATTAGGTTCAATTGATGATATTCTAAACCTAATATTTGTTTCTAGATTTTCAATTTCTTTAATTAAATCGTAAAAATTATACTTATTATTTGCCTCATGATTTTTACCAAAATCACCAAGGTTAATACCTGTTAGCACAATTTCTTTTATTTCTTGAGAATCAATTTTTTTTATATTTTTTAAAACATTATCTATGGTACCACTTCGTGATTTACCTCTTGCAAGTGGGATTGTACAAAAGCTACATTTATAGTCACAACCATCCTGTACTTTCAGGAATGCTCTAGTTCTATGATTTAATGAATAGCTTTCTTTAAATAAGTTGACCTCATTTATATTACATGAATGAACTTTATTAGAGAGATCATTATCAATATTTTTTAAATAATCTAATAAGTTAAATTTATCAGACGCACCAAGGACTAAATCTACTCCTTCAACATCAAGCAGGTCCTTAGGTTTTAATTGTGCGTAACAACCTATAGCAGCAATAAATGCATCTGGATTGATTCTTTGTGCCTGCTTTACATAATACTTAAATTTTTTATCTGCATTTTCAGTCACAGAGCATGTATTAATAACATATGCATCTGCATAATCCTTAAAATCAACAATTTCGTAGTCGTTATCTTTTAAAGATTTTGAAATATATGAAGATTCAGAAAAGTTTAATTTACAACCTAGTGTATAAATAGCAACAGAGGAAATCTTTCTTTTAGACTTAGAAGGTAAGGTTATCAAAGACAAAACTTGGATTATTAAGAATCAGATTCCTCTTCTGAGGATTCGGAAGGTGCCTCTTCAACAGGTGCCTCTTCAACAGGTGCCTCAGCAGTAGCCTCTTCAACAGGTGCCTCAGCAGTAGCCTCTTCAGCAGGTGCTTCAGCAGAAGCTGAATCTTCAGAGACCGGCTGGTTAAAATTTGCATATTTACTTCTAAACTTATCAACTCTACCGGCAGTATCAACAAGTTTTGTCTTACCTGTATAATAAGGATGGGATGTTCTCGAAATCTCTAACTTAAATAGCGGATATTCTTTACCATCAATCTTGACAGTTTCTTTTGTCTCAACTGTTGATTTAGTAATAAATACATCATCATTAGACATATCTTTAAAAGCGACTAGTCTATAGTTTTCAGGATGTGTATTACTTTTCATAGCTTAAAAGTGAGTGCAAATTTAAAATTTTTTTCATATATCCTATCATTATAATTGCTTAATTTTGCTTTTCACATTTAACACAAACAAAATGATACAAACTAATGGAACAATAAAATCAGTAATAATTAATTATGGACTTCTTCTGGGGGGAGTTACAGTTGCATTTGCACTGATGTTATTCTTAATGGACATGCACATCGAGCAAGGTTCACTTCAGAATATTGTAGGCTTTATTTTAACTGTTGGAGCAATTGTATTTGGACAATTAGCTTTCAAAAAAGCTAATGATGGCTTCTTAAGCTTAGGAGAGGGATTTAAAATAGGACTTGGTATTTGTATGGTGGGTTCAATTGTTGGTCTTATATATGGAATTTTTCAGATGACAGTCCTTGATCCAGAAACTATGACTAAAGTAATGGAGTATTCAATTGATCAGGCAATTCAGCAAAATCCTGAGCTTACAGATGAAATGATAGAGGCTATTGAAGGTAGTATAGAATTTTTCACTTCTCCTTCAATGATTGCTGTATTTGGTCTAGGATCAGCTTTGTTTTTTGGGAGTATAATTTCATTAATAACAGGATTAGCACTTAAGAAAAATAAACCTTCTTAATTAAATTTATGGATGTTTCAATCATCATACCTCTTTTTAATGAATCTGAGTCACTAAAGGAACTTGATGATTGGATATCCTTATCTTTTAAATATAAAGATTTAGATTATGAGGTTGTTTACATCGATGATGGAAGCAATGATTCATCATGGGACATAATTAAGACTATAAGTCAAAATAATTTAAATCGAAAAGGAATTTCCTTTATCAAAAACTATGGAAAGTCTCAAGCTCTAAGGGTTGGTTTTTTAGAAGCAAAAGGAAAATATATTGCCACCTTAGATGCAGACCTTCAAGACTCTCCTGAAGAAATTCCATTAATGATAAAGAAACTTATAGAAAATGATCTTGATTTGATCTCTGGTTGGAAAAAGAAAAGACATGATTCCTTTATTACTAAAAGAATCCCTTCTTATTTTTTTAATCTAGTTGCCAAAGTCTTTTCAGGAATTAATCTAAATGACTTTAATTGTGGTATAAAAGTTTACAAGAAGGAAGTTGCTAAGTCAATAATTTTATATGCAGATATGCATAGATTTATTCCAATCCTTGCAAAGAATCAAGGATTTAATAGAATAGGTGAACATGTTGTAAAACATCAAGCAAGAAAATATGGTAAAACCAAATTTGGTAACGAGAGATTTATAAGAGGATTTCTAGATATAATTACTTTATGGTTTACTGAAAAATTTGGTAGGAGACCAATGCATTTTTTTGGAACTGTAGGCACCATAATGTTTATAGTTGGTATTTTATTTACAATTTATCTTGGGTATAATAAACTTTTCATAGATACTTCCTCAAGATTAATAACATCAAAACCTGAGTTCTATATTGCTTTAATTACAATAGTATTAGGTGCCCAATTTTTTATAGCGGGATTTTTAGCTGAGTTAATAATTAAATTTAATATTAGTAAAAATGAATACTCAATTAAAGAGAAAACTTTTTAAATGAATTACTTTACTAAAGTTCTAAAATATGGTCTAGATTATACTTATTATGGAGTATTAAACATTGTATTTAATATACTTTATGCAATTTTTAGTGCTTTAGCTTTTGTATCATTTATTCCAATGCTTGATGTACTTTTTAAACAAACAAAGGAAGTTTATATAGAGCCAGAGTATTCCGGAATCAGTAAGATAAGAGAATATTTAGAAGATTATTTTAACTATTATATATCAAGACAATTAGAAACTGATATTTCATCAACACTAATTTTAGTTGTTGGGATTGTGATTTTCTTTTTTTTAATGAAAAATTTATTCAATTACTTGGCGCTCTATAATATAACTTTTGTAAAAAATGGGTTACTTAAAAACCTACGAGGTAAACTTTACTCCAAAGTAATCTCCATGCCAATTTCCTATTTTTTAAATAAGAAAAAAGGTGATTTGATGTCAAGGATTACTGCAGATATACTAGAAATTCAGACTTCATATCTTTCTATTTTAGAGCTCATGATTAGAGAGCCTTTAACAATTTTATTCACCTTAATTGTGATGTTTACAATAAGTCCTGAGCTAACTTTATTTGTAATCATATTTATTCCAATCTCAGGATTTATAATTTCAATAATTGGAAAAAAACTTAGAAAAGATTCTAAAGAGGTTCAACAACAACAAAGTAATTTTCTTTCTATGATTGATGAGACTATAAGTGGACAAAAAGTTATTAAGTCTTTTCTTTCAGAGTCATATTTTAATCAAAAATTTAATAGAATAAATGAAATGCTATACAAATTTTCTAATAAGGTAATAAACAGGAAAAACTTAGCAGGTCCATTTAGTGAATTCATGGGTATTTTAGTTATCGGAGTTTTACTTTGGTTTGGAGGTAAAATGGTATTAATTAATGAAACCATTTCTGGAACAACTTTTATTGTGTTTATGGGTCTTGCTTATAATATTTTAACTCCAGCTAAAAATTTAAGTAAATCTTTTTACAGTATAAAAAAGGGAAATGCTGCAGCTGAAAGGGTGTTTGAAATAATTGAATTTAAACTTGATAATGATTCAAATAGAGACCAATTGCTTGAAATATTTAATGATAAAATAGAATTTAACAATGTTGATTTTTCATACGGACAATCAAAAATATTAGATAAGATTTCTTTTACAATTAAGAAAGGTGAGAGTGTTGCTTTGGTTGGATCTTCTGGAAGTGGAAAAACAACTATTGCTAACTTATTAAATGGTTTCTATAATTCTGACTCTGGATCAATAAGCATTGATGGAATGGAAATCTCTTCTATTACTCGTGAGTCTCTTTACAAAAATATATCTATTGTTACACAAGAGTCAATTCTTTTCAATGATACAATTATGAACAATATAAGGATTGGAGATTTAGACTCTACAGATGAAGATATTATCAATGCTGCCAAAGAAGCTAATGCTCACGAATTTATACTTGAACAAAGCAAAAAATATGAAACTAATATAGGTGATTATGGAGGTAAGCTTTCAGGGGGACAAAAGCAAAGGCTAACAATTGCTAGGGCGATGCTTAAGAGTCCATCAATTTTAATTTTAGATGAAGCTACATCATCTTTAGATAGTGAATCAGAAAAGAAAATTCAAGACGCAATTGATAAGTTAATGCTGGACAAAACTTCTTTAATTATTGCTCATAAGTTTTCAACAATTAAAAAATGTGATAAAATAATTTTAATTGATAAAGGCAGAATAATAGCAGAAGGCACACATGATGAACTTATTAACTCAAATTCTTCATATAAAAATATGAATGAACTTCAAATGTAATTTTAAATCAACTAAATTTATAGCTTAATATTCTGAAATGATATTATTTTTTGGTGATTCAAAATCAAAAGTATTTGCTGTAGAGACCTCTGTAAAATTATCAGCTGAAAATTTAAAAAAAATATCCTGGGCACTTAATTCTACAATAATTAATAAAGATATAATTGAGGAAAAGTTTATTGGACCGAAGTCTTCAATGATTTCTCCTTGGAGTACAAATGCAGTTGAGATTACAAAAAATATGGGAGTTGAATCATTGATACGTATTGAGGAGTTTAATAATGTAATTATTAATAGATACTTCGACAGAATGATTCACCAGAAATATGATGAATTGAATCAAAAAGTTTTTACCAATATTCTAAATCCTGAAAAACAGTTAATTATTGATAATATAAAAGCTTACAATGATGAACAAGGATTAGCGCTGGACGAGTTTGAAATTTCATATCTAGAAAAGTTGTCAAAAAAAATAGGAAGAGCATTAACTGACTCTGAGGTTTATGGATTTTCTCAAGTAAACTCTGAACATTGTAGACACAAAATATTTAATGGAAAATTTATAATTGACGGAATAGAAAAAAAGGAGAGCTTATTTGATTTAATAAAAAATACTTCGAAGGCAAATAAAAATGGTATTGTTTCAGCATATTCTGATAATGTAGCATTTATTGAAGGCCCTAATATTGTTCAATTTCAACCTCAATTACCTGATAAAAGTAGTTTCTATATTAATAAAGAGATAGATAGTATAATCTCACTAAAAGCAGAAACACATAACTTTCCAACAACAGTTGAACCATACAATGGAGCAGCTACAGGTTCAGGTGGAGAAATAAGAGATCGTGCCTCTGGTGGAACTGGATCCATACCATTAATTGGATCAGCTGTATACATGACTCCATATTCGAGATTAGATAATAATAAATCATGGGAAAAAAATATTTCAGAAAGAAAATGGAAGTATCAAACACCCGTTGATATTTTAGTTAAAGCATCTAATGGTGCTTCTGACTTTGGTAATTGTTTTGGTCAACCGCTTATAGTTGGTTCTTTATTTACATTTGAACATTACGAGAATAATACTTTGCAATCTTTTGATAAAGTCATAATGTTAGCAGGTGGTGTTGGGTTCGGGGAATTGTGTCAGGCAATGAAAAGAACTCCTGAAAAAGGGGATATCATAGTACTTCTTGGAGGAGATAATTATAGAATAGGTATGGGTGGTGCCTCTGTTTCATCAACAGATACTGGTAGTTATACTGATGCGATAGAGTTAAATGCTGTTCAAAGATCAAATCCAGAAATGCAAAAAAGAGTTACAAATACAATTAGATCTTTATTTGAGATGGATGAAAATCCTATAATATCTATTCATGACCACGGAGCAGGTGGACATCTTAATTGTTTTTCAGAATTAGTTGAAGATATTGGAGGTGAAATATATCTAGATTCACTTTCTGTTGGAGACCCCTCTCTATCATACAAGGAAATAATTGGTAACGAATCCCAAGAGAGGATAGGTATAATAATTAAAGAGAAAGATTATGAATTGGTAAAAAAAGTTTCTGACAGAGAAAGAGCTCCAATATTTAAGGTAGGAAAAATTACAGCTGATAAAAAATTTAAAGTAAAAGATAAATCAAATGATATTGAGACTATTAATCTTAATTTAGATAGTCTTTTTGGTGATGCACCAAAAAAAATTATGATTGATTCATCAATAGAATCAAATTACACGGAAATTGAATATGATAGCAAACTATTTAATAGTTATCTGGAAGATGTTTTAAGAATAGAAGCGGTAGCATGCAAAGATTGGCTTACAAATAAAGTTGATAGATGTGTAACTGGAAGAATTGCTCAACAACAAACAGTTGGAGAGATTCAACTTCCTCTTGCTAATTGTGGAGTTGTTGCATTAGACTATACTAGTTATGATGGAATTGCCTCATCAATCGGACATTCTCCAGTTTCCGGTTTAATCAATGCAAAAATTGGAAGTATAAATTCTATTGCTGAATCTTTAACAAATATTGTATGGGCTCCTCTTAAAGACAGAATAAATTCAGTTTCTCTATCTGCAAACTGGATGTGGCCGTGCGGAAATGAAGGTGAGGATTCAAGATTATATGATGCTGTAGAAGCATGTTCAGATTTTGCAATATCATTAGGAATAAATATTCCAACCGGAAAAGATTCACTATCAATGGTTCAAAAATATGATAAACAAAAAGTAAAATCTCCCGGTACCGTAATTGTATCTGCATCTGCTCATTGTATTGATATTAGAAAAGTTATTAAACCAGTTCTTAGTAAACAAAAAGGTGATATTTTTTATGTAAATCTTTCTTCAGATGACTATAAATTAGGAGGATCATCTTTTGGTCAAACTATTAATAAAATTGGATCTAAATCTCCTACTGTTAAAGATTTTAAAAAGTTTAAAAGTTCATTTAATTTAATACAGGATTTAATAATTGAGGATAAAATTATATCAGGACATGACATATCATCTGGTGGATTAATTACCTCATTACTTGAGATGTGCTTTACCAGTGATAATGTTGGCATGAATATCAATCTTAATGAAGTGGATTGTAAAGATTCAATTAGATTGCTTTTTTCCGAAAATCCAGGAGTTTTAATTCAATCAGAATTTGACTTAACCAAAGTTTTTTTAGGAGTAGGTGTAAGTTGTTATAAAATTGGTAATGTAAACTTAGAGGGTAAACTAAATATATTAAACTATGAGGATGAATTCTCTTTTGATATAGAAAAATATAGGGATATATGGTATTCTACCTCTAAGGAATTTGACAAAAAACAGACACTAAAAAATAAATCCAGTGAAAGATTTAATAATTATAAAAAACAGCCTCTTAAGTTTTCGTTTCCTAAAAATTTTAACGGCTCATTAATCTCAAGTAATAGAAATAAAATTAATGCTGCTGTATTAAGAGAGAAAGGTAGTAATTCTGAGAGAGAAATGGCATTTATGATGAGTGCTGCAGGTTTCAATGTGAAAGACATACATATGACAGATATAATATCTGGTAGAGAGAGCTTAGAAGATATTCAACTTTTGGTTGCAGTTGGAGGGTTTTCTAATTCAGATGTTCTAGGATCTGCTAAGGGATGGGCTGGTTCATTTATTTTTAATCCCATTGCTAAAAAAGCACTCGAGAATTTCTTTGATAGAGATGACACTCTATCCCTTGGAGTATGCAATGGTTGTCAATTATTTATTGAACTTGGGTTAATTAACAAAGACCACTCTGATAAACCTAAAATGTTACATAATGACTCAGGAAAATTTGAGTGCATATTTTCATCTGTTGAAATTAAAGATTCTTCTTCAATTATGTTAAGAGGAATGGAGGGTAGTAAACTAGGTGTTTGGTCAGCTCATGGTGAAGGAAAGTTTAATCTTCCATACTCAGAAGAAAAATATTCCATAGCTGGAAAATTTCTTTACGATTCATATCCAGGGAATCCTAATGGTTCTGATTTCAATACAGCAATGCTGGTTTCAGATGATGGAAGACATCTTGTAATGATGCCGCATTTAGAAAGGTCAATTTATCCTCATAACTGGGCTTATTATCCTGAAAGTAGAAATGATAAATTTTCTCCGTGGATTAAAGTGTTTGATAATAGTTATGAGTGGCTTTCAAATACTTAAAATTATTTTATTTTATTTAGAAATAGTTTTTTCTTATTTATATATAACTAATTAACAGTATTTTATAATTAATTTAATGATTTGAATATTGTAAATATTTTGTTATTTTGATATGTCAAAAAATTAAAACTACGAATTTTAAAAAAATTAAAAAATATGCCCATAAAAAATAAAACAAAGCTAAAAGGGGGAGAATTTATTTTAAAGGAATCATTATCAGATGAGATTTTTACGCCTGAAGACTTTTCAGAAGAGCAATTAATGATGAAAGAAACCATAATTGATTTTATGGACAGAGAAATATGGCCGGATAAAATGAAATATGAAGAAAAAAAATATGATTTAACTGTTCAAGCAATGAAGAAGATTGGAGAACTAGGTTTACTTGGCGTTTCTCTAGAAGAAAAGTATGGCGGTATGGGAATGGACTTTGTCTCAACTATGCTTGCTGTTGACTACGTCTCCGGAGTATCTGGATCTGTAGCAACTGCTTATGGCGCTCATACAGGTATAGCAATTCTTCCAATTTACTTGTTTGGTAACGAAGATCAAAAACAAAAATATCTACCAAAGTTGGCATCTGGAGAATGGTTTGGATCATATTGTTTGACTGAGCCAACGGCAGGTTCTGATGCAAATTCCGGAAAAACTAAAGCAGAATTAAGTGATGATGGTAAACATTATAAAATCAATGGTCAAAAAATGTGGATATCTAATGCAGGATTTGCCAATTTGTTTATAGTTTTTGCAAGAATTGAAGATGACAAAAATATTACTGCTTTTATAGTTCCTAATGAGGCTGATAATGGAATTAAACTTGGCGAAGAGGAGAAGAAGCTTGGTATTCACTCATCATCAACTAGACAAGTATTCTTTACAGATACAATTATTCCTGTTGAAAATTTACTAGGTGAAAGAAATGGTGGATTTAAAATTGCCATGAATGCCCTGAATGTAGGTAGAATTAAATTAGGTGCAGGTAATTTAGATGGACAAAGAAGATCGATAAGTATTTCTACTGAATATGCAAACAATAGAGTACAATTTAAACAACCTATCTCCAGCTTTGGAGCAATAAAAGAGAAGCTTGCATCAATGGCAACATCTTGTTATGCTGGAGAATCAGCATGTTATCGTGCAGCTAGTGATGTTCAATCTAAGATAGATGAATATGAAGCTAGTGGATTAACTAAACAAGAGTCTGAACTTAAAGGTGTAGAAGAATTTGCTGTTGAATGCTCTATACTTAAAGTCGCAATATCTGAGGACATGCAAATATGTGCTGATGAAGGGGTTCAAATATTTGGGGGAATGGGATTCTCAGCCGAAGCACCAATCGAAAGCGCCTGGAGAGATGCAAGAATTGGAAGAATTTATGAGGGAACAAATGAAATAAACAGAATGCTAAGCATAGGAATGATTCTAAAGAAAGCTATGAAAGGAGAGCTTGATATTATGTCTGCTTATCAAAATATAATTGATGATAAACCTCAAGAAACTCTAGAAAATTCAGACGAACTAAATGATGAAATAATATTAGTTGAAAATATGAAAAATGTTTTCTTACTATTATTAGGAAAATCTTTTGAAAAATTTGGTCCTGAGATTGATAAGAAGCAGCAGGTACTTCTGAGTCTTTCTGATTTAGCTATTGAGACTTACATCTCTGAGTCAACTTTAAAAAGAACAGTAAAGAATATTAAAAGAACATCTACCATTGAACAAGAATATCAAATAAGTATGTCAAAATTATATATCTACGAAGCTGTTAAAATAATTGAAAAAAAATCCAGAGATATAGTAAATAGTGTTATAGATGATGATAATCAAGAAAATATTTACTCTTCTATATTAAAGAAGCTTAGCTACACAAAAAATCCAAATATATTTGAGCTGAAGACTCACGTTGCAGAAAAAATAATTGCGGAAAATAAATATTGCTTTTAATGAGTAGGATAACAATTTTAATTCTTTTTTTATCTATATCATTTATATATCCTCAAGATTCAAAGATGTATAAAATAATTGAGGGTGTATCAGCCGAAAGAATAGAAAGTGATATAAAAAATTTAGTTTCATTTGGAACTAGACATACACTAAGCGATACTATTTCAAAGACAAGAGGAATAGGGGCTGCAAGAAGATGGATTAAAAAAGAATTTGAAAAAATTTCAAATGAATGTAATCAGTGCATAGAAGTTTTTTATGAAAAAAGTTATGTGACTAGTGAGGATAGTGAAAGGGTTATATTTCCAACATGGGTATATAATGTAGTAGCTATTCAAAGAGGGAAAAAAAATCCAAATAGGTATATAATTATGAGTGGCGATATTGACTCAAGGGTATCTGATCCAACAAACTATATTGATGACTCACCTGGAGCTAATGATAATGCTA
The DNA here is from genome assembly GCA_902577515.1 of uncultured Bacteroidota bacterium. Lineage (GTDB taxonomy): Bacteria > Bacteroidota > Bacteroidia > Flavobacteriales > Flavobacteriaceae > Marisimplicoccus. Next base: position 11,593 of record CACGZJ010000014.1, read on the forward strand.
GTGGAATGGCAGGTACTATAGAAGCAGCAAGAGTATTATCAAAATATAAATTTGATAATAGCATTATATATGTTGGACTTAGCGGTGAAGAACAAGGACTTCTTGGAGGCAAAAGTTTAGCTTCATATGCAAAGAAGAAAGGTTGGGAGATTATAGGTGTACTTAACAATGATATGATTGGTAATATTGAAGGAGTTGATGGAGTTATTGATAATAGAAGCTTTAGAATTTTTTCTGAACCATTTTCTTTTAACCCTAAGTATGCAGGCGGATTAAATATGAGAACACAAGGTGGTGAGAATGACGGCCTTTCAAGGCAACTTGCAAGATATGTTCATAAGACAGTAAAGAAATATATGCCAGAACTTAATCCAATTATGATATATAGGTTAGATAGATTTGGAAGAGGTGGACATCATAGACCTTTTAATGATGAGGGATTTGCAGGTATTAGAATTATGGAAGCTCATGAAAATTACATAAGACAGCATAATGATATAAGAAATGAAAACGGAATAGATTATGGGGATGTTTTATCAGGAGTAAATTTTGATTATGCAGCAAAATTAACTTCTGTTAACGCAATTTCATTGGCAAGTATAGCATCGTCACCAAAACCCCCAAACAATTTAAAAATCGGCGGTATAGTTGAGCCAAGTGTAAGATTTAGATGGGAGCAGCCAGATGATTCATCTATAACTGGTTATAAAATTTATTGGAGAGAGACAACCTCCTCAACATGGGAGTATAGTAAAACTATTGGACTTGTTGATAATTATATTCTTGAGGGAATTGTGATTGATAATTTTATATTTGGAGTATCATCTATAAATTCAGAGGGATATGAAAGCTTGGTTATTTTCCCAGGATCTACATTCAGATAACAATTAAATAAATCCTTTGTCTTTCATCCATTCATCATTATAAATCTTTCCTATATATCTGCTGCCAGAATCATGAAGGAGCACAACAACGACTTGTCCTTTTTTAAAATTAGGTTTTAGTTGAATCATTCCAGCTATAGCTGCACCACAGGAATTACCTGCAAAGATACCTTCTTCTTTAGCTAACTTTCTTGTATATAAAGCAGCATCTTTATCAGTTACTTTTTCAAAATGATCTATTACCTCAAAATCAACATTTTTAGGTAAAATATCTTCCCCAATACCCTCTGTAGAATATGGGTAAATTTCTTTCTCATCAAAAATTCCTGTTTCATGATATTTCTTAAATACAGATCCATAAGTATCAATACCCCATATTTTAACACTAGATTTCATTTCTTTTAAATATTTACCAACACCAGAAATTGTTCCACCTGTGCCTACACCTACAACAAAGTGATCAATCTTTCCATTAGTCTGTTTCCATATTTCAGGACCAGTTGATTCATAATGAGCTATAGTATTTGATGGGTTGTCATACTGATTTACATACCATGAATTCTTTGTTTCTTCTGAAATTCTTTTGGAGACTGAATAATAAGACCTTGGATCATCAGCCTCAACATCTGTTGGACAAACAATTACTTCAGCGCCCATAGCTCTAAGAACATCAAACTTTTCTTTAGATTGTTTATCATTTGATACACAAATTAATTTATAACCTTTAACTATAGCTGCAAGTGCTAATCCCATTCCAGTATTACCGGAGGTACCTTCAACGATTGTTCCTCCTGGCTTTAGTCTTCCGTCTTTTTCCGCATCCTCAATCATTTTTACAGCCATTCTATCTTTGACTGAATTACCAGGATTAAAACTTTCAACTTTGACAAATACATTTGAATCAATAGATTTAGAAATTTTATTTAGCTTGATTAGGGGTGTATTACCAATTGTTTCAAGAATATTTTTGTAATACTTCATTTTAGGTGTTTATATTAATTGTTGGAACAAATCTAGTAATTGATGAAAAAGTTACAAATAGAATGATTGTTCCAATAATAACAAAGATTAAGTTAAGAGAGATTATATATATAGGATCTACAGTAAAAGGTATTGAGTCCACATAATAATCATTAGGATTTAGTTTTAATATATTATAGTTATTTTGTACAAACGAAACAATAATAAATAGAATATTACCAGGAATAATTCCTCTAAGAAGAATATCAATACCCTGATAAATAAATACTTTTCCTAATAATTTATTATTAGCACCCATAGAACTCATAATACCAATCATTTTTATTCTCTCAAAGATTAGTGTAAGCATAGAAATAATAATACTAATAATTGCCACAATTATCATAAGTACTATAACTATCAAAATATTAAAGTCAAATATGGATATCCAATTAAATATATTACTGTACTTATCTTGAACAGTAACTATAGATAGATTATTATTTAAAAACAAATCCTGGGCAGATAACTTACTTTCAATATCTATAACACTTTCTTTATCTCTAATTATGAGTTCAATTGCTCCTACATCATTAGAATTTAATTTGAATAGATTTTGAAGAGATTCTATACTTCCAATTATATAGTTAGAATCAAAATCAGGAAAATCAGTTTCATAAACACCATAAACTCTATAATATCTAATATTCGGTATTTTTTGATCATTAAAAGTTTGAAAATAAAGTGTAATGTTATCTCCAATACTAATATCAAACTTTTCAAGTAATGATTTAGAAATTATGATATCATTAAAGCTCTTTGGAGTATCATTTAATTTTTCTAAAATAAATTGATCAAATTTTTTAAAATTTAATTCGTCTTTAACGCCTCTGAATATGATTGTTTCTATAGTATTATCAATTATAACTATTGATGGCTTTTCAAGGGTGGAATTTATTTTAATTTCAGGATATAATTTTTTTATTTCATCTACTATATCCTCTGATTCTTGAATTATTTCTGATGCTATTCCTCTACTATTATTTTCATAGCTAGATATTGATATATCAGAACTTATATTAAATAATTTTTCTTTAATAGATAATTGGAGACCTTTTCCAATTGAGAGTGCACTTAATGATACAAATATTCCAACAAAAACAGAAAAAATTGCAATTTTTATAATACGAGATGAAATATTACTTTTATCAGTATTAGTTTTTAATTTCCTATAAATGAAAAGAGGTAGATTCAAATTAAATCTTTTGTTCAAAAATACACTTTTATTTATTCTAGTTTTTCAGTTTGCTGATTCTGCTTTTTCACAAGAAATAATTCAGGGTGCTGAAAGAGTTGACTACTATTTAAATAAACTAAATGATAGAAAAATTGCAATAATCGCAAATAACACTAGTGTAATAAAAACTTCAAAAGGAAGAACTCATATAATAGACACCTTAATTTCTAGAGGTCTATCAATTAATAAAATATTTAGTCCAGAACATGGTTTCTTAGGAGATAAAGATGACGGAGAAAAATTTGAAAACACATTCTATAATAACATTGAGATAATTTCTCTTTATGGAGCTAACAGGAGATTGAAAGACGATGATATTGAAGATATTGATATTATAATTTTTGATATCCAAGATGTTGGTGTTAGATTCTATACATATTTGTCTACACTTCACTATGCGATGCAGTCAGCTGCTAGAAAAAATAAAAAGTTTATAATTATGGACAGAGCAAATCCTAACTCATTCTATATAGATGGTCCTATTTTAGATTTAGAGAACTCTAGCTTTATTGGGCTTCATCCTGTACCTATAGTATATGGAATGACAATAGGAGAATATGGTTTAATGATAAATGGAGAAGGTTGGCTTGAAAATAATTTAAAAGTTGATCTTGAGGTTATTAAACTAAAAAACTATAATCATGAGTTAAAATATGAACCTCCCATTAGACCCTCACCTAACTTACCAAATATTCAGTCAATTTATTTATATCCAAGTTTAGCTTTTCTAGAAAAAACAGAGGTAAGTGTAGGAAGAGGAACTACAATTCAATTTCAAATATACGGACACCCTGATTTCAATGGTGACTTTACTTTCACACCTCAACCAAATTTTGGAAGCCAATATCCAAAATTAAAAGGAGTACTATCTTATGGTGAAGATCTTAGAAATTATAAAACCTCAAAGATGATTGAACTAAAATGGCTTATAAATTCATATAAACAAATCAATGATAAAAATAATTTTTTTAGGAGTGACTTTGATAAATTGTCAGGAACATCATATCTGAGGAAACAAATCATTGAAGGATTGAGTGAGTCAGAAATAAGATATTCATGGAAAGAAGGTCTTGAAAAGTTTAAAAAGATTAGAAAGAAATATTTATTATATTGAAGTAGATATGTCAAAATTATCACCTTTTCATCTAGCAATTCCAGTAAAGAATCTTTCTGAATCCAAGAATTTCTATCAAAATATTCTTGGTTGCAAACCGGGCAGAGAGTCTGATGAATGGGCAGACTATGACTTTTTTGGACATCAGTTAGTCATTCATGTCGATCCAAGTCATGAAGGGAAAAAACATCATAATGAAGTAGATGGTAAATCTGTACCAATACCACATTTTGGTGTTGTTATACCTTGGGATGATTTTGATAATTTTGCTAAATCATTGTCTGACAATAATATTGATTTTGTTATCGAACCTTATGTCAGATTTGAAGGTCTTCCAGGTGAACAAAAGACAATGTTTTTTTATGACAATTCTGGTAATGCACTTGAATTTAAATCATTTAAAGATATGGAAATGCTCTTCTCAACTAAACTTTAAATATGCTTAAACTTGGTTCTAAAATATTTGATTTTATTTTTTCTGAAGAGAACAGAAAAAAGATAGAAGGATTTACAATATGGACTGCTACTATTGGATTTATTTTCCATCTTTCATTAGTTCTACTTAATAATAATTCAATTATTAATATAGGTAATGAAAGCTTATTATTAACTAATCCTATTTCAGCAATCTATACTCCTTTCTCGATAATTCTTTATTATGAAATATTCTTATTAATTTTTTATTTACCAAGATCATTTACAACCTCTATTTTAAAACAGTTTGAAATCATTTCACTAATTATAATAAGAAGAATTTTTTATGATATTCCAAAGCTTGATCTTAACGCAGAAAGCTGGTTAGGAAATCCTGATAATCTTCAAATTACCTATGATCTTTTATGTATTTTGATTCTGTTTTTTTTAATTTATTTATTTAATCTAGTTAAATCCAGAATTGAAACTAAAAAAAGTAGTAATAGTGTAGCAAGATTTATTGATTCAAAGAAGATAATAAGTATATTTCTAATACCTGTTATGATTGTATTATTCGCTCTAGGTATATATAACTGGTATTCTATTGGAATGAGCTCAAATTTTGCAAGCTCTTTCTATTATGTAAATGAAGTATTTTATACAACTTTTTTCTCAATACTTATTATTGCAGATGTTTTTATTCTACTATTATCTTTCCTCTATACAGAGAGGTATAGTCAAATAATGAGAAATACTGGTTTTATTATTTGTACTATTTTAATAAGACTTTCATTTTCCTCAACAGGATTAACAAATCTTCTTCTTATTGTATCTAGTGTAATTTTTGGACTACTAATATTGAAAATTTACAGTTTAATGAATAAGATTGAGTAATCAGTCTTTAAACTCACAAGCTCTTAGTGTATTTTTTAGCAACATTGAAATTGTCATAGGCCCAACTCCTCCTGGCACTGGTGTTATCATTACATCTCTTTTAATGAAATCTTCAAAGTCAACATCACCCACAATTTTATAACCTTTTGAAGAAGTGTCATCAACAACTCTTGAGATTCCAACGTCAATTATGATTGAGTTATCACTAACCATATTAGATTTTAAAAACTTTGGAATACCAATTGCAGATATGATTATATCTGAATTAATACACAATTTTTCTAATTGTTTAGATCTACTATGGGCAACAGTTACAGTTGCATTAGCAAAGGATTGGTTCTGACTAAGAAGAATACTAATTGGACGACCAACTATTTGACTTCTACCTATAACAAGACATCTCTTGCCTGATAGGTCAATCTTATATCTTTTTATTAATTCAACAATTCCAGCTGGAGTTGCAGGTATAAAAGTATCAATTCCTAAAGTCATTTTTCCATAATTAAATGGATGGAATCCATCAACATCCTTATCCGGAGATACTTGGTTTAATATCTTCTCTTGGTCAATATTTGATGGCAAAGGTAGCTGAACAATAAATCCATCAATTTCTTTATTTTTGTTGATCTTAGTTATTTCATTTAATAACTCATCCTCAGTGATATTATTGTTGAATTTGAATAAAGATGAATTAAATCCAACTCTTTCACATGCCCTAATCTTACTGTTAACATATGTTTGGCTGGGACCATCGTCTCCAACAAGAATTGCAGCTAAGTGTGGGACTTTTTTTCTATTATTTACTCTATCCTCTACATCATTTTTAATTTCATCTAGAACATCATCAGAGATCTTTTTACCATCAATTATTTTCATAGAAATATTTTTTCAAATATACATATTGCATAAACTATTTATTTCATGCTTCTATACATTTTTTCAATTACTATAACGTGTGGAAAGGTAATAGCTGCCAGAAAGGTAAAAATAATAGACAAAAGATCACTATTATCAATCTCAGCATACTTGTAGAATAAAATTAAAAAGATAAGAGCCAGAATAAAATATGGCATGGAATTTAATAAATATTTCTTTAAACTCATTGTGTTATTACTTCCATAGATGTATTTTATTTGATCCTTTATTGATAGTATACTGTGAAAAAAGATAAAATAGACTGAGAAGCATAAGATTAATGTTGAACTCATTGATAGGAAATAAAAAAGAACAAAAAATAAAATTTCACTAATAATAAAAGAAGTTAGATATTTATTAATTACTAAAGTGGTTATATATACAACTGATCCTGTAATTAAAATTAAATTCAATGTGTTGGAACTCAAAAAGTTTATTTTAAATGAAAAGAAAACATTATTTACAACTTCAATATTATTCATAAAAATTATTGTAAATAGGATAATTCCATGGGATACAATTGAGATTACCCTATAATTACTTTTTAATTTTCTAGTTATTGGAATAGCTTCTAGATGTTGCTCACCAAAATGATAAATAGATACAAGAATAAATGTAATTAGCGCAAATGATGGAATAAGGTAAAAGAAGATTAATCCAATAAAAACTACAACTATATATGCAAAAAACGTTCTAAATTGACTAAAATTGGATGTATTTTTTGAATTTTTCTTAATTATTAACAAGTCATTTGCACCATGGATTAATCCAACTGATAAAACAAGTGCAAACCCTATCATATCCTGGTAATTAGCTGATAATAAATAACTTATTGATATAAAAAATACAAAAATAGCTATTCTGAATATGATAATTTTTGTCATAATTAATTAAATTTTTCGTAAAAAAAGATATGATTTTTTTTCAAATTATATTTTTTTATTGCATTATTTTATTTAATTTACTTTTCTATAAACAATAATTAATTTAATTATGGAAAATTTATTAAGTATTTTACCAGTTTTAGCTACTGATTTAAGCTTAGTTGATTTCACTTTTTGGATTGGATTTGCTGCTATGTTAGCATCTACAATGTTCTTTTTCTCAGCTATGAATTTAGTTGCAGATAAGTGGAAAACTTCTATGCTTGTATCAGCTCTTATTACTGGTATCGCAGCTCTTCACTATTACTATATGAGAAATGCTGCTATGGAAGGTGACATAACTACTGCTTACAGGTATGTAGATTGGATTTTAACTGTACCACTTATGTGTGTAGAGTTTTATCTAATATTAAAACCATCAGGTGCTACAAAAAGCCTGTTGTGGAAGTTAATAGGTCTTTCAACTGTAATGCTTGTTACTGGATACTTCGGTGAAGCAGGCGTAGGGCCATTAGATGCTCAATTATGGGGTCTAGTTTCTGGTATAGCGTATTTTGCTATAGTTGCTGAAATCTGGTTTGGTGGAGCTTCAAAGCTTGCTAAATCTGCTGGTGGTAACGTTGAGAGCGCACATAAAATGCTATGTAAATTCGTACTTATAGGTTGGGCTATTTATCCTATTGGATATATGGCTGGAACTGACGGATGGTATAGTGGAATCTTTAGTGGCCTTGCAGGTCAAATGGATCTAATATACAACGTTGGTGATGCAATTAACAAAATCGGTTTCGGTCTTGTTGTGTACAACCTTGCAGTATCTAAGTAATTTACACTCAGATAAAATAAAAGTCACCTTCGGGTGACTTTTTTTTTACATTTTATTTGGCAAATCTATACCTAAAAGTTCAGAACATAACTTAATTACATCTCTAGTCTTAAGAGATATCAACAGCCTAACAGATGTTGATTCTTTAGATTCAGAATTTAAAATATTAAAATTTTGATATAAAGAATTGTAGCTTTTAACTAAATCATATAAATAATTTGCTATTAGTGCAGGAGAAAGCTCTTTATATGAATTTTTAATTACGGCAGGCAAGTCATATATTATCTTCAATACTTCTTTTTCTTTATCATTAAGAGAGTATCCACTATCAATAGAAATTTCATTATTATACTTTTTGATAATTGACTGGATTCTAACATATGCATACTGAATAAAAGGGCCAGTATTTCCGTTGAGATCAATTGATTCTTCTGGATTAAATAGAATGTTCTTTTTAGGGTCAACTTTAAGTATATAGTATTTTAGAGCACCAAGGGCAATACTTTTATAATCTTCATACTCTAGTGCTTCATTTTTTGATTTAAATTTATCAAGGGTCTCTGTAGTTTCTTTTACATTTTGAATTAATTCATATATTAAATCATCCGCATCAACTACAGTTCCTTCTCTGCTTTTCATTTTTCCAGACGGAAGATCAACCATCCCATAGCTTAAGTGGGATAGATAACTAGCCCAATCATAACCTAATCTTTTCAAAATTTTAAATAATACATTGAAGTGATAGTCTTGTTCATTTCCAACAGTATAAATCATTCCTTTAACATTTTCATTATCAGAAATTCTCTGAACCGCAGTACCAAGATCTTGTGTCATATAAACAGATGTTCCATCTGATCTTAACAATAATTTTTCGTCAAGCCCCTCATCATCAAGATTTATCCATATAGATGAATCTCCTTTTGCGTAAAACACATTTTTATTCAGTCCTTTTTTAATTATATCTTTTCCTAATAAATAAGTCTGACTTTCATAATAATTTTTATCAAAAGAAACTCCCAACAACTTATAAGTACTCTCAAATCCTTCATATACCCATTGATTCATCGCATTCCAAATTTTTAGTGTTTCTTCATCATTTTTTTCCCAATTCATTAACTCATTTTTAGCATCCTGCATTATTTGAGTACTCTCCTCAGCTTTATCTTTATCAATACCTGACTTTAAAAGTTCATTTTTTTGTTCATTATGTATCTTATCAAAAAGTATATAATAATCTCCTACAAATTTATCCCCTTTGATATTCTCTGATTTTGGTGTTTTACCCCCACCATATTGCTTCCACGCTATCATTGACTTACAAATATGTATCCCTCTATCATTTATGATTTGAACCTTCTTTACATTTTTTCCATTTGCTTCGAGAATTTTTGAAATAGAATAACCTAATAGATTATTTCTTATATGACCTAGATGAAGAGGTTTGTTTGTATTTGGAGATGAAAATTCAACAATATAAGTCTCATTTTGTTTTTTTGATCTTCCGAAATTAATATCATCTTTAATTGACTCAATAAAATTCAGGTAATATTTATCAGATATAGTAAGATTTAAAAAACCACCAACTATATTAAAGGAATTAATATTTTCAGAATTACTTACTAAACTATCTCCAAGATCTTTACCAAAAGATGAAATCTGATCTTTTTTCAGTTCTTTATAGAAAGGGAAGAGGACAACAGTTAAATCACCTTGAAAATCTTTTTTTGTATTTTGAATCTCAATTTCATTTGCTTTTAGATTAAATTTTTTTTCTAAAAAAACTGAAACTAACTTTGAAATATCTGATTTGACATCCATTGAATTTATGAAATTGACCTATGTGTTGGGCCGTTATATATCTGTCTTGGTCTTCCAATTGGATTTTTAGAGTCTCTCATTTCTTTCCACTGAGCAATCCAACCAGGTATTCTCCCTAGAGCAAACATAACCGTAAACATTTCAGTAGGAATACCTAAAGCTCTGTATATAATACCAGAGTAGAAGTCCACATTAGGATATAATTTTTTTTCGATAAAGTATTCATCGTTTAATGCCTTTTCTTCAATTGATTTAGCAATTTCAAGTATTGGATCATCAATACCAAGATCGTTAAGAACTTGGTCAGCAGCTTTTTTAATTATTTTTGCTCTAGGATCAAAGTTTTTATAAACCCTATGACCAAATCCCATTAATCTAAATGGGTCAGACTTATCTTTTGCTTTGTTAATATATTTGTCAATATCTGAACCATCATTTTTAATCAACTCTAGCATCTCAATTACAGCTTGATTTGCACCTCCATGTAATCTTCCCCAAAGGGCAGAAATTCCTGCAGATATTGATGCATATAAACCAGCATATGATGATCCTACAATTCTTACAGTTGATGTTGAACAATTTTGTTCATGATCAGCATGAAGAATCAAGAGTGTGTTCAAAGCATTAACTATAATATCATTTTGTTTATAATCTTGATTTGGCTTAGCAAACATCATATATGCAATATTTTCTGTATACTCTAAATTATTGTTACTATAATTTAAAGGCAAACCTTTGATTTTTCTTAGTGTCCAAGATGACATAATAGGAAACTTTGCAAGAAGTCTGATTGTAGATAAATACATTTTATCTTTTTCAGTTGTACCTGCGCTATCTTTTAATGAAATTTTTGTTTCATTTAAAGGATTAAATGCGATCAAAGCAGATGTAAGAGAGGATAAGACACCCATTGGATGAGCAGATTTAGGGAAACTTTTAAAGATTTGCTTTAAGTCTTCATCTACAAGAGCTTCTTCTCTAATATCTTCTTGAAGCTTCTGTATCTCTAAGTTTGTTGGTAAATCTCCATAAATTAAAAGATATGCAACTTCTAGAAAAGATTTTTTTTGACACAATTCATCAACGGAGTAGCCTCTGTATCTTAAAACACCGTTCTCACCATCAAGATAAGTTATTTCACTTATACAATGACCTGTATTTTTATAACCAGGATCATAAGTAATCAGACCTGTTTCAGACCTTAATTGATTTATATCAATTGCCTCCTCATTTTCAGATCCAGTGATTACAGGAAAAGTATAAGATTTTCCATCAAATTCAATTTTTGCAGATTTTCCCATAATTAGGTGTTTCTACAAATTTAATTTACCTGCAGTTAAGAAAAAAATTAATTAAAATTTAAATTAAGAAAGCTTTAAATTAAAAGCCTTTTTTCCAAGAAATTTTGCATTTTTGCCAAGCTCTTCCTCTATCCTTAGTAATTGATTATATTTTGACATCCTATCACTTCTTGACATTGAACCAGTTTTAATCTGACCAGTATTAAAAGCTACACAAAGGTCTGCAATAGTAGAATCTTCAGTTTCACCTGATCTATGAGAAATTACGGAGGTAAAATTATTTTCAGATGCAAGATTAATTGAAGAGATAGTTTCAGACAATGATCCAACTTGATTAAATTTTATGAGAATAGAATTACCAATTTTTTCATTTATTCCTTTAGACAATCTATTTAAATCAGTAACAAAAAGGTCGTCCCCAACAAGTTGAACTTTATCTCCAATTTTTTCTGTCAAAAGCTTCCAACCGTCCCAATCATTTTCATCCATTCCATCCTCTATTGAAATGATTGGATATTTTTCACATAATTCAACTAAGAAGTCAACTTGCTCATTAGAATTTAACTTAGTTGAATTATTTTTTTCAAATATTGAATAGTCATAAAATCCATCTTTGTAAAATTCTGATGATGCACAATCTAAGGCTATCATCACATCTTCTTTCATGTCGTATCCTGCTTTATTTACTGCTTTAATAATTGTATCTATAGCGTCTTCAGTACCATCAAGTTGTGGAGCAAATCCACCCTCATCACCAACAGCTGTTGAAAGGCCTCTGGATTTTAGAATAGACTTTAGATTATGAAAAACTTCATTACCAATCTGCAAAGCATTAGTAAAACTCTTTGCTCCAACAGGGACAATCATAAACTCTTGAAATGAAATAGGTGAGTCAGAATGACTTCCACCATTAATTATATTCATAAGTGGAACAGGCAAAACATTTGAATTCGAATCACCTAAATATTTAAATAAAGAAATATTTTTTTCATTAGCAGCAGCCTTGGAGACAGCTAGAGAGACTGAAAGGATAGCATTTGCTCCAAGTTTAGATTTATTATTTGTACCATCCAGCTTTATCATTTTTTCATCAATAAGTTTCTGGTCAAAAATTGATAGGTTATTTAATTCTTTTGAAATAATCTCATTTACATTTTTCACAGCATTAAAAACAGATTTACCCATGTATGAATCTAGTTCATCTCTTAATTCTACTGACTCATGTTCACCTGTAGATGCACCAGATGGAACAGCAGCCCTACCAATTATATTGTTTGTAGTAATTACATCAGTTTCAACTGTAGGGTTTCCTCTTGAGTCAAAAATCTGCCTCGATACTATGTTTTTTATTTTAGTCATTGGTTAATTTAGTTTTGATAAGAATTGATCAAATAAATAATTTCCATCGTTAGGACCAGGACCAGCCTCAGGATGATATTGAACAGAAAAACAATTCTTAGATTTTATTTCAAGACCAGCAACTGTTTGATCATTCAAATGTTTATGTGAGATTTTAACTGACTTGTTAGCAACAGCAGTATCATAGTCAACAGCAAAACCATGATTTTGAGATGTAATTTCTCCTTTACCTGTATTGATGTTTAAAACAGGATGGTTGATACCTCTATGCCCATTAAACATTTTATATGTTTTTATATCATTAGCCAGAGCTATCACTTGATGACCAAGGCAGATACCAAATAAGGGATAATTTTTTTTAAGAATTTCTTTTGTTGTTTCTATAACCTTTTTTAATGGTTCAGGATCACCAGGACCATTTGAAAGGAAAAATCCATTAGGTTTGAATTTTAGCATTTCATCAAGACTCGTATCATATGGAAAAACTTTAACATATAGATCTCTATTAACAAAATTATCAAGTATATTTTTTTTAATTCCTAAGTCAACTACTGCTAACCTTTTATTAGATTGTTTGTTTCCAATCTCATAAGGTTCTTTTGTAGAAACTTTAGATGCAAGTTCTAATCCATTCATACTTGGAAAATTGCTAAGTTTTTTCTTAATATCTGAAATTTTATCAACCTCTGTAGTTATAGCAGCATTCATTGCACCATTATCTCTTATATATCTTACAAGAGCTCTAGTGTCAACATCACATAAAGTAACTAGTTTATTTGATTCAAACCATTTTTTTATTGATTCAGAGTTTGATCTTGAGTTTACAGAACTAAAATTTTTACAAATTAGTCCACTGATATAAATTTTATTTGATTGAGATTCGGAAATTTTGATACCGTAGTTTCCGATATGAGAAGTTGTAGTTACCATAATTTGTCCAAAATAAGATGGATCAGTAAATATTTCTTGATATCCAGTTACTCCAGTATTAAAACAGATTTCACCAAAAGAAGTGCCATTGATTCCGGTAGAACGACCATAAAAAATCGTACCATCAGCTAACAGTACGAGTCCTTTTTTCCTTTTTTTGTAAGTCATTTCGGAAAGTAAAATTACATAAAAAAAGGACATATGAAAACACATATGTCCTTTTGTTAATTACTTTTTATTTAGTGTTATCAGGACTCAGATTTTTCCTCTGAATCAACCACTTTTTCTTTAGGAGATTCTTTAACTTGTGTTGCATTATACAAGTTATTAAAATCTACAAGCTCGATCATTGCCATAGATGCATTATCACCCATTCTATTACCTAATTTGATTATTCTTGTATATCCACCTGGTCTATTAGCTACTTTTTGAGAAATTTCATCAAATAGAGTTTTAACACCACTTTTATTTCTCAATTTGCTAAAACACAATCTTCTATTATGAGTATTATCATTTTTGGACTTGGTAATTAAAGGCTCAATAAAAATCTTTAGAGCTTTTGCCTTAGTTGATGTAGTTGTAATCCTCTTGTGCTCAATTAATGATAAAGCCATATTTGCTAACATAGCTTTTCTATGAGCTGATTTTCTCCCAAGTTTAATTATTTTTTTTCCGTGTCTCATTATTTAATCTTTATCTAGTTTATATTTAGCAAGATCCATCCCAAATGATAGGCCTTTAAGTATAACTAACTCCTCAAGCTCTGTTAAAGACTTTCTACCAAAGTTTCTAAACTTCATTAAGTCGTTTTTATTAAAAGAAACAAGATCTCCTAATGTGTCAACCTCAGCAGCTTTTAAACAATTTAAAGCTCTAACAGATAAATCCATATCTATAAGTTTAGTTTTGAGTAGTTGTCTCATGTGAAGAGACTCTTCATCATAAGTTTCAGATTGAGCAATCTCATCTGCTTCAAGAGTAATAAGTTCATCAGAGAACAGCATGAAATGATGAATAAGTATTTTTGCAGCTTCTGTAAGTGCATCCTTAGGATGAATAGAACCATCAGTAACTATTTCGAAAATAAGTTTTTCATAGTCAGTCTTTTGCTCAACTCTGTAATTTTCAATTTCATATTTTACATTTTTAATTGGAGTATAAATTGAGTCCAAAGGAATCAGACCAATAGATTCGCTAGATTTCTTATTTTCTTCTGCAGGTACATATCCTCTCCCCTTTTCAATATTGAGCTCAATGTTAAGTTTAATATCCTTTTCTAAATTACAGATTACCAAGTCAGGATTTAATATCTGAAAACCTGAAATAAATTTTTGAAGATCAGATGCCTTAAAAACTTTTTGATTACCAATAATTACATTGATTTTCTCATTTTCAACATCATCAATTTGTCTTTTTAGTCTTATCTGTTTGATACTTAAAATTATTTCTGTTACATCTTCTACAACACCTTTAATTGTTGAAAATTCATGATCTACTCCATCAATCTTGATGGATGTGAATGCATAACCCTCTAATGAAGACAATAATACTCTTCTTAGAGCATTACCAATAGTTAAACCATATCCTGGTTCTAGAGGTCTAAATTCGAATTTACCATGAGATTCCGTAGAATCAATCATGATTACTTTATCTGGTTTTTGAAAGTTTAAAATTGCCATATTTTTTATTTTGAGTATAATTCAACAATAAGTTGTTCTTTAATATTTTCAGGAATTTGTTCCCTTTCTGGTAGGGAAACAAATTCACCTTCAAGACGTTCTCTGTTAAATTTTATCCATTCATATTCAGATATATTTTCTCTAAGAGAACTTTCAATTGCCTTAAGAGACTTGGATTTCTCTCTAATAGACACTTTATCTCCAGGTCTTAATGTGTAAGATGGGATATTTACAATTGATCCATTAACTAATATATGTTTATGAGATACTAACTGTCTTGCACCATCTCTGGTATTAGATATCCCCATCCTATAAATAACATTATCAAGTCTAGATTCACATAGTTGGAGGAGTAGCTCACCTGTAATGCCTTTTCCTCTATTAGCTTTATCATATATGTTCCTGAACTGCTTTTCAAGAATACCGTATGTGTACTTAGCCTTTTGTTTTTCCATAAGCTGAATTGCATATTCAGACTTTTTAGATCTTCTTTTATTATTACCATGTTGCCCTGGCGGGTAATTCTTTTTTTCTAAAGTACGGTCTTCACCAAATAATGGTTCTCCGAACTTTCTTGAAATTTTTGATTTTGGTCCTCTGTATCTTGCCATTTAAATTCTATTAATTAAACTCTTCTTCTTTTAGGTGGCCTACATCCGTTATGTGGCATTGGAGTAACATCAACAATTTCAGAAACTTCTAAGCCATTGTTATGTAAAGTTCTAATAGCTGATTCTCTTCCATTTCCAGGCCCTTTTACTAAAACCTTAATTCTTCTAACACCAGCATCATATGCAATCTTAGCTGCATCCTCTGCAGCAGTTTGAGCAGCAAATGGAGTATTCTTTTTAGAACCCCTAAAACCCATTTTTCCAGCTGAAGACCATGATATAACCTCACCTTTTAAATTAGTAATTGATATAATTATATTATTAAATGAGGCATTTATATGAGCCTCACCTGACACATCAACAATTACTTTTCTTTTTTTACTAGTAGATTTTGCCATAATTATTTAGTTGCTTTTTTCTTATTAGCTACAGTTTTTCTTTTTCCTTTTCTTGTTCTGGAATTATTTTTTGTTCTCTGACCCCTTAATGGTAAACCAGTTCTATGTCTAATACCTCTAAAACTTCCAATATCCATTAATCTTTTAATATTCAATTGGGTCTCTGATCTTAACTCTCCTTCTATTTTAAGCTTTCCAACAACATCTCTTATACTTGCAATATCTTTATCATCCCAATCAGAAACTTTTTTATTTGAATCTACTTTAGCTTTTTCTAGAATTGTTAGTGCAAGGCTTCTACCTATTCCATATATATATGATAAAGCTATTGCCCCTCTTTTATCCTTTGGTATATCTATTCCTGAAATTCTTGCCATAATTAACCTTGTCTTTGTTTAAATCTTGGATTTTTTTTATTTATAACATATAATCGACCTTTTCTTCTGACGATTTTACATTCACTACTTCTTTTCTTTATTGATGCTCTTACTTTCATAATTTTTTTACATTCTAAATGTTATTCTTGCCTTTGTCAAATCATATGGACTCATCTCAAGTTTTACTTTATCCCCAGGGAGAAGCTTGATATAATGTAAACGCATCTTCCCAGAAATATGAGCTGTAACAACATGTCCATTATCAAGCTCTACTCTAAACATAGCATTAGAGAGAGCCTCTATAATTTTACCTTCTTGTTCTATCGATTTTTGTTTAGCCATATTTATATTGTTGGTTTACTTCTCATTGAACCAGATTTCAT
>CACGZJ010000015.1 GCA_902577515.1 uncultured Bacteroidota bacterium
AAAGAATTAATTATAGATTCAAATAGCGAAGCCTTTTTTAATAAAGAAGAGATAATTAAAATTATTAATAGTGGAAAGGTAATATTTAATAAAAGTGAACCGAATAAAAAACCTTGTGGTATGTATAATATTATATCAGGAGATTTTAATATAAATGTAATTAATTGCGAGAATGAAGCAACTATAATGATTAATTAGATCTTCTTCTTTCAAGCTCCTTCTTGATAAGTTGTAGTTCCCTTGAAGTCTGACCTTTTACTGAGGTGTTTTCCTCTGCCCTGCGAATTAGATAAGGGATTACCTCCTTTATAGGTCCAAAAGGGAGGTATTTGATTACATTATAACCCTCTTCAGCTAGATTGAATGATATGTTATCACTCATTCCATAAAGTTGACCAAACCATATTTTTGGATTTTTCTTTTGTATTTTACTTTCTTTCATTATATCCAAAATATTATATATGCTTTTCTCGTTATGGGAGCCACACAAAAGTGAGAAATTATCAAGATTAGACAATATAAAACTTGCTCCCTCATTAAAATTATCATCAGTAGCATCTTTAGATTCGCATATGGGAGATTTATAATTATATTTTTTAGCTCTTTTATTTTCTTTTTCTATATAGGCACCCCTTACAAGTTTTATACCAATATGAAAGCTATTTTCAATAGAAAGCTTTTTTAATTCATTTAAATAGTTTAACCTATCGTGCCTATACATTTGAGAAGTATTAAAAACAATTGTGCTGTTTGTATTATACTTAATCATCATATTTAAAACTATATTATCAATTGCACCTTGAAACCATGATTCTTCAGCATCAACCAAAATTTTAATTTGATTTTCAAATGCTGTTTTACATATAATATCAAACCTATCAACTATCCTATTATAAAGACCTTTCTCAAAGTCTGATAATTCTTCATCTTCGGTAACTTTATTAAGTATGTCAGAGCTAGCAATAGCAGTTGGTTTAAAAACAGTAAAATCTAATATATCTTTCGAAGCAGCAAACTCAATTGACCTAATTACTTCTTTTAAAGAATCGTCATAAGTTTTTTCATTCTCTAGTCCCTCGACAGAGTAATGAAGATAGCTTTTAACGTTTTTATCGTTAAGTTTCATTACTGTCTTGAATGATTCTTGAAGATTTTCTCCTGAGCAAAATTGACGAAAAACAGTAGCTCTCACAATAAATAAAATTGGTAATTTTAACTTTAAGCTAAGCTCTAGTATATTTTTACCAAAATTTGTCAGAGTTCTACTAGATATAACTTTGAAAAGAAAGTATGCTTTTTTTAATTCAAAATTTGATTTAAGTATGAAACCATTCTTTGTATTATCTAAAAGCATAAAATAAATACCTAATTTTGCATAAATCTAATCAAAATAAATTAATGAAAGACGATCAATATTCATTACTAAAAAAAAAGATTAAATCTAACGATTATAATAGTGTTTTTGTGGTTGTAGATGAAAATACGGATAAATATTGCTTAGACATTTTTATCAAAAAATCTGAAATAAATTATTATACAAAAATAGTTATCAAATCAGGTGAGGAAAATAAAAATATTGACACATGCATAAATATTTGGAAAGAACTAAATTCACAAAAAGCAGACAGAAAATCACTTATAATAAATTTAGGTGGTGGTGTATTAACTGATATCGGTGGGTTTGTTGCATCAACCTATTTAAGAGGAATTGAATTTGTAAATATTCCTACAACTTTGCTTGGTATGGTAGATGCAGCACATGGTGGAAAAACTGGAATTGATTTTTTGAGTTTAAAAAACCAAATAGGAACCTTCAGTATGCCAATGGATGTAATACTAGACTCTGTTTATCTCAAGACGCTTTCTAAAGAAGAATATTTAAATGGATATGCTGAAATATTCAAACATAGTTTTTTAACAGATTCAAGCGATCTAAATTTTAATTCATTAATTCAGCTTGATTTTTTTAATGATGTTGACTTCATAATCAATAAGTATTCAAACATAAAGAATCAAATTGTAAAAATTGATAAATATGAATCTAATTCTAGAAAGGTTCTAAATCTTGGGCACACAATTGGGCATGCATTAGAATCTTATTCACATTTATCAAATAGTTTAGATGAGTTAAAACATGGGGAGGCAATAATAGTTGGTCTTATAACTGAACTGTATATATCAAATAGACTAAATGACTTCCCTTTAGATACAGTAGATAAATTAAAAGAAGTATCACTAAAGTATTTTAGAAGAATTAGTCTGACAGGGAGTGACTTAAAAGGTATATATGATCTTATGATTTACGATAAAAAGAATAATAAAGGCTCTGTTAATTTCGTTCTATTAGATAAAAGTGGAAAACCAATTATTGATCAAAAGGTTGATAATGATATTTTTATTGAAGCATTTGCCTATTACAATCAGTAATTAAAGCTCCTGAAAGATATTTTTCATTAATCTTTTCTTATCATTTATACTCTCCTCAAGTGAGATCATAGTTTCAGTTCTTAATACTCCCTCTACATCATCAATCGAGAATATAATTTCTCTGGCATGTTCTGTCCCCTTTGCCCTTATTTTACAGAAAATGTTGTATTTACCTGTGGTAATGTGAGCTACAGTAACATAAGGCTTTTTCTTCAACTCTTCAATTATCTCATATGTTCTTCTTGATCTATCTATCAATACACCTACATATGCAATAAAATTATATCCTAACATTTTATAGTCTAATGTTAGTGAGGAACCTTTAATAATTCCAAGATCTTCCATTTTTTTTACTCTAACATGTACTGTACCTGCTGAAATAAGAAGTCTTTTGGCAATATCAGTGAAAGGAGTTCTTGTATTATCTATTAAAATATCTAGGATTTTTCTATCAACGTCGTCTAATTTTTGCATTTTGTTTGGAATTTTAGCTAAAATATTAAATTTTTTTTAACGTTTTATCCATTTTCATTGAATTATCTATAGTTATTTCTTTAAATCGTTCATTTTATTACGAATTTTTTTATTTAATTTTACAAATGTTCATCAGTTTACAATTGTAAATTATATAAATATTGTATATTGTAAATCAGTCAGTTATAAAATATAAATAAAGTATTTAATGAATAAAAAAAATATACTTAATAGAATAAAAAAAATTATATCAGATAATAATCTAAGTAATTCAGAATTTGCTGAAAAAATAGGAATCCCTAAATCATCTGTCACTCACCTACTCTCTGAGAGAAACAACCCTAGTTTAGATGTAATTATTAAAATTTCAGAGACTTTTGAACATATATCTACAGATTATTTAATATTTGGCTATGAAAATGATACAGAAACAACCTCAGAGGCTTTAAATAACCTATTTGATGATTTAGATGAGGAAACTTCTGAAGGTTCTGTTAAAGATTCTAATAATAACATAAAATCTATTATTCTTATCTACGAAAACAATAAATTTGAACAAATTGATAAGATAAAAGATTGAAAAAGGTAATAATACTCTCATTTCTGTTCATATCATGCTATAGTGTAGAAAGAGATTGCATAGAATTTAGGACTGGATCTTTTGAATTTAGCACCTTAATAAATGATTCTATTGTTAAATCAACATTTATTAGAACTGATAATTATGAAATAGAGCAATTTAAAGGTGTAAAAGACTCATCTACAATAAGATGGGTTAATGAGTGTGAATTTATCTTAACAAAGATTAATCCAAAGACTAATCAAGAAAAAAGGCCAATTAGAATTAAAATTTTAAGAACTTACGGAAATTCATATGACTTTGAATACTCTCAGGTAAATAATCCTCAAAAAATAAACAGAGGTACTGTCAATAAAATATCCGATTAAAATTCAAGCTTTGTTTGAGTCTCATCATCATTCGATTCAACCTGTTGCTCATCATTTACCTCAATCTGTTTAATCTTCTTAATCTTCTCGCCTATTTTATTTTTTTCCTTGTAGGAAATTTTCCTAACATTATATTTAGTTACAATATTTCCTTTACTATCCCTTCCCTTAGTAGTTAGATCAGCAAAATCAAGTTCCCATTTTAGTTTTTTAAGAGAAGCACGTTTTCTTAGATATATAGTTACTACATCTGCCTCATCTTTATAATTTTCTGAAAAGTATAAAACTTCAGAGGCTTCTTTTCCCTGAGTAAGATTATAATCCTTATCTCTTATAACACCTGATACCTTAAATCTTTTCATATATGAAGTACCATTTTTACCATCTCTATAAATAAGATTATAAACGGTCTCCTTAGATTTTGAATTAAAAAGTGATACATGTAAAATATCTCTTCCTACAAATAACTTACTATCAACTTTAACAACCTTCATAATACCATCAGATGTAAAAACAATAACATCATCAAGATCAGAACAATCACAGACAAATTCATCCTTTTTAAGAGATGTACCAACAAATCCTTCGGCCTTATTAACGTATAGTTTGTAATTTTTAATTGATATAGTTTTCTTATCTAGTTCATCAAACTCATCAATTTTAGTCTTTCTTTTTCTGTCTTTTCCATAATGTTTCTTTAGATGTGTAAAATATTGTATGGTATAATCAACAAGATGATTAAGGTTATTTTTCACCTCTTCTATATTAACTTCGATGCTATCAAGCTTGTCTTTAACCTTATCTAGATCAAATTTTGAAATCTTTCTAATTGGAATTTCGGTTAGTTTTTTGATATCATCAACTGTAACATCTTTTTTTAATTTACTTTTAAATCGATCCAAACCAGAGTCTATAGTTGACAAAACCTCATCCCATGTTGTCTTTTCCTCAATATCTCTATATATTCTATTCTCTATAAATATTCTTTCAAGTGATATAGAGTGCCATTGATTTTCTAGTTCATCTAATTGAATTTCCAGTTCTTTCTTAAGTAAATCTTTAGTATTATCTGTAGATATCTTTAATATATCTCTTACACCTAAAAATTGAGGCTTATTCTCTGATATAATACAACATAAAGGGGAGATGGACACTTCACATTGAGTAAATGCGAATAATGAGTCAATTGTCTTTTGAATCGATGCACCAGATGGCAAATAAACCAATATTTCAACTTCAGCTGAGGTATTATCCTCAATTTTTTTGATTTTAACTTTGCCTTTTTCAGATGCTTTGATTATTGACTCAATTAAAGATGCTGTTGTAGTTCCATAAGGTATCTCTTTTATTACTATAGTATTTTTATCGTACTTCTCTAAAGTTGCCCTAACTTTAACCCTACCTCCTCTGTTTCCATCATTATAATTTGAAACATCGATGCTACCACCTGTTTGAAAATCAGGAAAGAGTTTAAAACTTCTTCCTTTTAAGTATTTGACACTTCCATCAATTAGTTCATTAAAATTATGAGGTAGTATTTTGGTAGAAAGTCCTACAGCAATACCTTCAGCACCTTGAGCTAATAATAATGGAAATTTTACCGGTAAATGAATAGGTTCTTTTTTTCTACCGTCATATGAAAGCTGCCAATTAGTTGTTTTTGGATTAAAAACTACCTCAAGTGCAAATTTTGATAATCTTGCTTCAATATAACGAGAAGCTGCAGCTCTATCACCAGTATATATATTACCCCAATTCCCTTGCATATCAATAAGCAACTCCTTTTGCCCAACTTGAACAATAGCGTCAGATATACTTGCATCTCCATGAGGATGATACTGCATGGTATGACCAACAATATTAGCAACTTTATTATATCTTCCATCCTCTAAATCAAACATTGAGTGAAGAATTCTTCTTTGAACTGGTTTTAGACCATCAATTAAATCAGGGACAGCTCTCTCAAGAATTACATATGAAGCATAATCAAGGAACCATTCCTTGTACATACCTCCAACTTTAGTGAGGTAATTTGAATCCTCATTATTTATGTTGTCATTTATATCACTCATCAGAACTATCATTTAAAAGATCGAGTTCAACCTTGAGGTTTTCAATAATAAATTGCTGTCTATCTGGAGTATTTTTACCCATGTAGAAACTTAAGAGATTCTCAATTGTAGTTGAGTGGTCAATTACTACAGGGTCTAACCTCATGTCATCACCTATAAAGTTTTTAAATTCATCAGGAGAAATTTCACCAAGACCTTTAAATCTTGTTATTTCAAACTTACTATTAGATGAGTTTAAAATTTCATTTTTCTCTGATTCACTATAACAATAATGGGTTTTTTCCTTATTTCTAACTCTAAAAATTGGTGTTTGAAGTATATAAAGATGTCCGTTCTTTATTAGTTCAGGGAAGAATTGTAAGAAAAAGGTTATAATTAAAAGTCTAATATGCATTCCATCAACATCTGCATCCGTTGCAATAACAATATTATTATACCTCAGATCCTCCATGCTATTCTCAATATTTAGAGCAGCCTGTAGAAGATTAAACTCCTCATTTTCATATACAATTTTTTTTGTCATTCCATATGAATTAAGTGGTTTACCTCTTAAACTAAACACAGCTTGAGTATTTACATCTCTTGATTTTGTTATAGATCCGCTAGCAGAATCTCCCTCTGTAATAAAAATTGTTGAGTCAAGTCTATTGGATTTTTTTAATTCATTCAAATGAACTCTACAATCTCTTAGCTTTTTATTGTGAAGGTTTGCTTTTTTAGCTCTTTCCCTTGCAAGTTTTCTAATACCCGATAACTCTTTTCTTTCTCTTTCGGCTTGAACTATTTTGCTTTGTATAAAATCTGCAATTTCAGGGTTTTTATGTAAATAATTGTCTAGATTTTTCTTTATAAAGTCGTTGATAAATACTCTTACTGACTTTAGCCCTTTCCCCATTTCAGTTGATCCTAATTTCGTTTTAGTCTGTGATTCAAAAACAGGCTCCATTACTTTAATACTAATTGCGGATATTATTGATTTCCTTACATCTGATGAATCGTAGTTCTTACCATAAAACTCTCTAATTGTTTTAACAAGTGCTTCTCTAAATGCTGCTTGATGTGTCCCACCCTGAACAGTATATTGACCATTAACAAAAGAGTAGTATTCTTCACTGTATTGTGTTTTTGAGTGAGTTATAGCTATTTCAATATCATCACCTTTTAAATGAATAATTGGATATAAAAAATCTTGAGTATTCGACTGATCTTCAATTAAATCTTTTAAACCAGAGTCTGAAACAAACTTATCACCATTAAGTTTTATAGTAAGTCCTGGGTTAAGATATACATAGAACTTTATCATTTTTTCTACATATTCTAACCTATACCTGTAGTTCTTAAAAATGGATTTATCAGGAGAAAACTCTACATATGTTCCATTTTTATCCTCTGAGTTATTCATCTCCTCATTAACTAATACACCCAATTCAAAATCAGCAGACTTACTTTTACCATCTCTTGTTGATAAAACCTTAAAAGAAGATGATAATGCGTTTACAGCTTTAGTTCCAACACCATTAAGTCCAACAGATTTCTTAAATGCTCGCGTATCATATTTACCTCCAGTATTCATTTTTGACACAACATCAACTACTTTTCCTATAGGTATACCTCTTCCATAATCTCTAACAGAAACAAGATCTTCATCAATTATAATGTCAATGACTTTTCCTTCTCCCATTACAAACTCATCTACGCAATTGTCTATAATCTCTTTAAGAAGAACATATATTCCATCATCAGGGGATGAACCATCACCAGACTTACCAATATACATTCCAGGTCTAAGCCTAATATGCTCTCTCCAGTCTAAAGATTTTATGTTTTCTTCTGTATAATTTGATGTATTAGCCATTTTTATAAATATACTAAATGTTAAACCTAAAGTGCATTATATCTCCGTCAGAAACAATATATTCTTTGCCTTCAAGTCTAATTTTACCTGCTTCTTTAACTTTTAACTCAGAACCTAATTCTATATAATCATTATAACTTATGACTTCAGCACAAATAAATCCTTTCTGAAAATCAGTGTGAATTTGACCTGCTGCATCATAAGCAGAATCTCCAATTTTAATTGTCCATCCTCTAACTTCTTTCTCTCCTGCGGTAAAATAAGAATGGAGATTTAATAATTTATATGATGCTCTGATTAATTTATTTGACCCTGATTCTTCTAACCCCAAGTCATCAAGGAACATCTGTTTCTCATCTAAAGAATCAAGTTCATTAATTTCAGATTCAATCTTAGCAGAAATAATTATAACATCTGAACTTTTATCATGAACTTCTTTTTTAACCATTTCTACGTAATCATTACCATTAACTACATCTGACTCTCCTACATTACATACATAAAGTATTGGTTTAAAAGAAATAAGTTCTAAAGGTTTTATAAAATCTTTAAATTCATCTTCAGAGTAATCATCTAAGTTAACTTTAGTGCTTTCTAGGGATAGTTTAACTCTTTCTAAGACTTCAATTTCTTTTTTTGCTTCATTACCACCTGATCTTAGTGTTTTTTTTACTTTATCTAACCTCTTATCTACAATCTCAATATCTTTCATTATAAGCTCATACTCTACTACTTCTCTATCAGACAATGGATTAATTTTTCCATCTACATGGACCACATTTGGATCGTCAAAACATCTTAAAACATGAATTATGGCATCTGTTTCCCTAATATTAGACAAAAATTTATTCCCAAGACCTTCACCCTTACTTGCACCTTTAACTAAACCTGCGATATCAACAATTTTAACAGTTGTAGGAATTAACTTTTCTGGGCTTATAAGTTTATTAAGAGCATCTAATCTTTTATCAGGAACATTAACAATACTAACATTAGGGTCAATAGTACAGAATGGGTAATTCTCACTTTGAGCTTTACTTTGAGATAGACAATTAAAAAGAGTTGATTTCCCTACATTGGGTAATCCTACAATTCCTACTTTCATTAATTATTCATGCATAAATTTCTGTTTTGACAAGAGTTGGTTCTCTGTCTCAACATTATTTTCATCAGGCACACAGCAATCCACAGGACAAACAGCTGCACATTGAGGCTCTTCATGAAATCCCATACACTCAGTACATTTATCAGGAACGATGAAATAAACTTCATCTGATATTGGTGAGTTAACACTTTCGGAGTTAACCTTTTTACCATTAGGTAAAACTACATCACCTTTTAAGTTAGTACCTTTACTGTAATCCCAGGATTCTTGACCTTCATAAATTGCATTATTTGGACATTCAGGCTCACAAGCCCCGCAATTTATACATTCGTCTGTTATTATTATTGCCATATTATTTTGAGCAAAAATAACATCTATTGTTTAATCTTTGTTAACAATTTTTACATAATTTAAAATTGTCTATTATTGGTTATTAACACAGAGTTTAGATATTTGCATTGATTTATGAAAAATAAAGTGCATAATTTCAGTGCTGGCCCCTCAATCCTCCCTAATATAGTTTTTGAACAAGCTTCATCAGCAATAAATGATTTTAATAACTCTGGGTTGTCTATATTAGAAATTTCCCATAGGAGCAAAGATTTTATTGAAGTATTGGAGGAGGCAAGATCTATTTCACTTGATCTTGCATCACTAAATAAAGATGATTATTCTTGTCTTTTTCTTCAAGGAGGTGCAAGCATGCAATTTTTAATGGTAGCTTATAATTTTTTAAATAATATAGCAGCTTATGTAAATACTGGAAGTTGGTCAACAAAAGCTATTAAAGAAGCAAAAATGTTTGGAGATGTATCTGAAATTGCATCCTCTGCAGATAAAAACTTCAATTATATACCTGATTTATCAAATATTAATGATGGTTTTGATTATGTCCATATTACATCAAATAATACAATATTTGGCACTCAATTTCATTCATTCCCTGAAACTGCCTCTCCTTTATTTGCTGATATGAGTTCTGATATTTTTTCAAGAAAAATTAATTTTTCAAAATTTGATTTAATATATGCAGGTGCTCAGAAGAATCTTGGTCCTGCTGGGGTTACTATGGTTTTAATTAAAAACCAATTATTAGATATGATTAATAGAGATGTACCTTCCATGCTTAGCTACAAGGTTCATATAGACAAGGATAGTTCATTTAACACTCCACCTGTTTTTTCAATTTTTTCTGTATTGATGAATTTAAGACATATTAAATCTGAAGGTTTAGAAAGTATTGAAAAGAAAAATTCAGAAAAATCTAAGTTGATATATGATGAAATTGATAGAAATAAATGTTTTGTTGGATTTTCAGATAATAATGATAGAAGTCATATGAATGCAACATTTAATCTAGCAGATGGTTATGATGCTGATTTATTTAAAAGTATATGCTCTGATAATAATATTTCTGGAATTAATGGACATAGATCTGTAGGAGGTTTCAGAGCTTCTATTTACAATGCACTAGATATTGAAAGTGTTAAAACTCTAATAACTTGTATGAAAGAATTTGAATCAAACTATAACTAATATGAATATACTTGCTAATGATGGAATTTCTGAATCTGGAAAAAATAAACTAGAGGAATATGGTTTTAATGTTGATTTGACAACAGTTGCGCAAGATCAACTTGTTAATTACATAAACGAAAACTCAATTTCAACCTTATTAGTTAGAAGTGCAACACAGGTAAGAAAAGATATTATTGATAATTGTCCAAGTCTTAAGATAATTGGGAGAGGTGGAGTTGGAATGGATAATATCGATGTAGAATATGCTAAATCAAAAAAAATTAATGTCATAAACACTCCAGCAGCTTCATCTAAATCAGTAGCTGAATTAGTTTTTTCTCATCTATTTGGATGTGTAAGGTTTCTTCATGAATCAAATAGATCTATGCCTCTAGATGGTGACTCAAAGTTTAAAGAACTTAAAAAATCATATGCTGGTGGTAGAGAATTATCTGGTAAAAAAATAGGTATTATTGGTTTTGGTAGAATAGGTCAAGAAGTTGCAAAGATTGCATTAGGTATTGGAATGGAAGTTGTTTTTCATGATAAATATATTGATCAGGCATCACTAGAGATTGAGTTCTTTGATGGTCAAAATGTTTTATTTAATATGACTTCATCCTCATTTGACCAGGTTCTAGAAAAATCTGATTTTATTTCTGTACATATCCCTGCATCAGACAAGTATATTATAGATTCAAAAGAAATTGCCAAGATGAAAGATGGTGTTGGACTATTAAACTTATCCAGAGGTGGAATAATTAATGAAGAAGAACTTTTAAAAAACCTGGAGTCAGGTAAAATTTCTTTTGCAGGTGTTGATACTTTTGAGAATGAACCTAATCCTAGTATAAAGATTTTGATGAATTCAAATATTTCACTAACTCCACATATAGGTGCTGCAACTGGTGAAGCTCAAGACAGAATTGGAGTTGAACTTGCTGAAAAGATTAACGAAATTTTAAATTGAACAAATGAGAAAAATACTTAATTTTTTTTCATTATTGTTTCACGCTTCCACCTACAGAAAGCTCAAAGACAAGTGGGAAATCAAATCTAATTTTCAATTAATAATTATTTTGATTGTCTTTGCTATTACAGGATCTACAAGCGCTGCTATATCAGGACCTACAATTGATTTTCTATTTGGAAAGATTGAGATGAATGGTTTCTTAAAGTTTATTCTACAACTTGTAGTTATTATGCCAATTTACCAAGTACTATTGTTGTTCTTCGGGCTTGTTTTTTTTCAGTTTAACTTCTTCTTCAAGTTTGTAAAAAAGTTTTTAAAGCTATTTGGCTTAGGTTTTTTATTCAGAGATTAACTCTGAAAATGAAGATCTCAACTTATTTAATTTTGGATTAATCACTGCCTGACAATATGCATTTTCTGGGTTTTTTGTAAAATAATCATGATGATAATCTTCAGCTATAAAAAACTTTTGAATATCATTAACCTCTGTTACAATTTTATCTTTAAAAATACCTTGGCTTTCAAGTTCCTGAATAAAATTTACAATAGATGACCTTTCTTCTGGTTTGCAAAAAATAGCAGATCTATACTGAGTTCCAACATCAGCACCTTGTCTGTTTATAGATGTAGGATCATGGACAGTAAAAAAAATATTTAAAATTTGGTTTAAATCTATTGTTTTATCGTACTGTAATTCAACTACTTCAACATGATTTGTGTACCCCTCACAAACTTCTTCATAAGTGGGATTATCACTTTTACCACCCATATATCCAGGTGATGTAAAAGTAATTCCATTAACTTTTTTAAATACCGATTCAATACACCAAAAACATCCACCTCCTAAATATATGCTACTATTCATTTTTAGATTTTAAACTAAAAGATTAATATTGTAAAAGTATGGAATTATTGCTATCAGCTAAAAGTATTTCAAAAAGTTTTCAAGGCAGGAAAGTTCTTGATAATATTAATATTGAAATAAAAAAATCTGAAATTATTGCAATATCAGGTTCCTCTGGTGCAGGTAAAACTACTTTATTAAACATACTTAGTACACTTGACAAACCAGATGAAAACACTAATTCATCATTAATTATTGATGGAGAAAATATTTTTAATTTAAGTAATGCTGATTTGTCCATACTTAGAAATACAAAGATTGGATTTGTATTTCAGTTCCATGAGTTAATTCCAGAACTAAATGTTATGGAAAATATTTGTCTTCCTGGATGGATTAAAAATGACAGTAAAGTAGCTGACAATGCAAATAGCCTAATTAGCTATTTTGGTTTAGATAAATTAAAAAATAAAAAACCAAATACACTTTCTGGAGGGGAAAAGCAAAGAGCTGCAATAGCTCGAGCGATGATAAATAACCCAAAGATTATTTTTGCTGATGAACCTACAGGTAATCTTGATTCAACAAATTCAAAGATTTTATTTGATATATTTTTTAAACTTAGAGATGATTATGATTGTTCTATTGTAATTGTAACTCATAATCCAGAAAATGCTAAAAAGTGTGACAGAAAACTTCAAATAGTTGATGGTAAAATCAAAATTTAATATTCCAGATTTGAAAGATTTTCTAGATGAAAAATCTTATCAATATGAAAGTCTGGAATTTATTAAAGATGATCCTATTTTAATACCTCACTCTTTTACCAAGAAAGAAGATATAGAGATATCAGGATTTATTACATCTGTAATTTCATGGGGTAATAGAAAATCTATTATCAATAGCGCAAAGAAAATTATCGAATTCATGGATAATTCGCCTTTTGATTTTATTTTAAATCACACTAATAAAGACTTATATAAAGAAAAAGAGTCAATTCATAGAACTTTTAATTCTACTGATTTAAATTATTTCATTGTCTCCTTAAAAAGGATTTATAAAGATTATAACGGTCTAGAAGATATATTATCAAACAATTCAAATGGAAATGATTTGCAGAAGCGTATTTCAACTTTTAAAGAGATATTCTTTAGTTTAGATCATCCAATAAGAACTAGAAAACACCTCCCCTCACCTATTGATGGATCTAGTGCTAAAAGATTTAATATGTTTCTAAGATGGATGGTAAGATCAAATGAAAAAGGAGTAGACTTTGGCTTATGGAATAAAATTGATAAATCAAAGCTTTCACTTCCATTAGATGTTCACACAGGAAGAATTGCAAGACTTCTAGGTCTGCTTAAAAGAAATACTAACGATTCAAAAGCTGTAGAAGAAATAAATTTAAAATTAAGAGAAATGGATCCAAAAGACCCTGTAAAATATGATTTTGCTTTATTTGGATTAGGTGTGTATGAAAATTTTTAATGATTTTTTTTCCATTGAATTAATAAGTTTATTTAATTTTGTTAAATTCTTTTCTAAATGAGCATACTCTTAAAAGGCGCAACAATAGTAGATAATAAGAGTAATTTAAATTTCAAAATAAAAGACATTCTGATCAAAGATGGTGTTATAGTTGACATTGCAGATAACATCAAAACTAAATCAAAAAATATTATTGATCTTAAAAACCTTCATGTTTCAAGAGGCTGGATGGATACATCAGTAAGTTTTGGAGAGCCAGGATATGAAGAAAGGGAAACTATTTCAAATGGATTAGAAACAGCTGCATCATCTGGATTTACTTCTATATTGTTAAATCCGAATTGTGATCCGATTATTGATAATCATTCATCAATTGAATTCTTAAAAAGAAAATCGATGGATACTACTACTCAAATATATCCAATTGGTAGCCTAACTAATAATTCAAACGGTAAAGATTTAGCTCCATTGTATGATATGAAGGTTGCTGGAGCAGTAGCATATGGGGATTATAAGCAGTCAATTAATGATTCATCACTTCTTAAAATATCATTAGAATACACCAAAACTTTTGGTGGAAGAATAATTTCATTTTCCCAGGATGAATTTCTATCAGAAAATGGAGTAATCAACGAGGGAATAGTCAGTACTCAACTAGGATTAAAAGGTGTACCTCCAATATCAGAATCAATAAGTATTTTCAGAGATATTGAAATTTTAGAATATTCTAATGGTAAAGTTCATATTCCATATGTTAACACAAAAAAAGGAGTAGATTTAATAAGAGATGCTAAGAAAAGAAATCTAGATATTACATCTAGTGTAAGTTTAGCTCATATAACTCTTTCTGATAAAGATATTATTGATTTCAACACTAATCTTAAACTTAATCCTCCTCTAAGAGATAATTCTGATATACAAGCGTTAAAAGAAGGAGTAATTGACGGAACAATTGATTTTGTTACAAGCATGCATGAACCTATTAATGATGATTTTAAAAAGGTTGTTTTTGACGATGCAATTCCCGGAACAATTGCCTTAGAATGTGTATTTGGTCTTCTATGCAATAATTTTACATTAGAAAAGGCAATAGATATATTAACAAGAAGAAAAGATGTTTTTGAAATAGAAGATTCTCCAATAGAAATTGGATCAAAGGCAGATTTGACAATTTTTAACCCAGAAGTTAATTATGTTTTTTCAGAGAATCATATACTTTCATCTTCAAATAACTGTGCGTATTTAGATAAAAATCTAAAGGGTATTGTTTATGGGGCAATTAATAATAATAAAGCCACATTAAATAAATTATGGACCTAGAGTATCTGATAAGAAGGTCTGAAAAGTCTTCAAAACCCTCAAGTATCTTTATGTTTCATGGATATGGAAGCAATAAAGAGGATTTATTTTCACTCGAACAGTTTTTTCCTAAATCATATACTGTAGTTTCTTTTGATGCTCCAATAAGCCTTCCATTTGGTGGATATTCATGGTTTAACATAGACTATTCTGATATACTTGAGAACAATTTAGATAAAAGATATAAAGAGATAAATGAAAGTATTGAGATGATAATGAATAATATTAATTCATTAATCGAAAAAGAGAATCTAAATAAAGAAGACGTATCAATTTTAGGTTTTAGTCAGGGCGGCAGTATATGTTGGAAATTAGGGCTAGACAATAGTTCTAATTTTAGAAGAGTTATTTCTATTAGTTCTTTCATTCATCCCAACTACCTTAATAATGATCTAGAATCTTACACAGATAGACTAATCTATTGCTCACATGGGTCCTTAGATGATGTTATTCCTTTAAGTATTGTTAATGATCATATATTAAAACTTTCAAAAAATAATGATTTGACTTATGATAAATTTGATTCTGGTCACACAATATCTCAAGAAAATTTAATTAGCTTATTAAAATGGATTGACGATACAAGTATTTAATCTAATTCAACTACTAATCCATCATAAGCAAGACTTACATTAGCTGGAAGCTTTTCACAGACCTCCTCATGGAATCCCATGTTATGACTTATATGGGTAAAGTATGTCATTTTTGGATTTATTTGATTGATAATTTCAATCGCTTCATCAACATTCAAATGAGATGGATGTGGATCAAATCTTAAAGCATTAATGACTAAAACATCAAGATTTTTTAACTTTTCTAGTTCTTCTTTTTGGATTGTCTTAACATCGGTTAGGTATGCAAAATTATTTATTATAAAGCCTAATACTGGAAGCTTCATATGCATAGATTCAACTGGTGTTATTGTTAAGTCTTTAATCTGAAATTTACTATCCTTATTAATTAAATTTACTTCAAAGTCTGGCGCACCCGGATATTTTTTAGATGGATCAAAAATATATGCAAATCTTTCTTTTAATGAATTTAAGACTCTTTCATGAAGATAAATTGGAATCTTTCCCTGTCTAAAAAAATATGGTCGAGTATCATCAATACCAGATGTATGATCAGCGTGCTCATGAGTGAAAACAATTGCATCAAGTTTTTTACAATCAGCTCTCAACATTTGCTGTCTAAAGTCAGGTCCACAATCAATACTAAAGGCAATATCTCCAT
Organism: uncultured Bacteroidota bacterium; assembly: GCA_902577515.1. Taxonomy (GTDB): domain Bacteria; phylum Bacteroidota; class Bacteroidia; order Flavobacteriales; family Flavobacteriaceae; genus Marisimplicoccus. The sequence goes on from CACGZJ010000015.1 coordinate 16,294, forward strand.
ATTGAATTAAAATAGAGGATCTAAGTCTTTTGTCTTTTAAATCTTTGCTGAAAGATACTGGATGATCACTTCCTATAACTGGAATACCCTGTGAAGTCCCGGTTCCTAAAAAAGTTATTTTTAGCACACATAAATCTATGATAATTTATTCTTTTTTATTATTTAATCTTTGTAATTTTATAAAAAAATTGATGAATATTATTCTTCCTGGAGATAAGGATTATGAATCAAGACCTTCAGTCCAGAGAAAGTCTTTAAGAATAAATCTAAACGAGAATATTTACGGAACTTTTGTTGAAATTGGTGCCGGTCAAGAGGTAGCTAGACATTTTTATAGGGTTGGAGCTGCATCAGGAACAATTGCTAAGTCAATGAGTGCTTACGATAAGAGTTTTAGTGATAGCATATATGGCAAAGAAGAAGATAGCAGGTATGTTTCACAAAATAGATTAGATAAAATGCTTACTCATGAAATGAATCTTCTTGAAAAAAGGATTTCAAGAAAAAAGTATCCAAATAAATTCTTTTTTGTTTATGCTAATACAGTAGCAACTATTGATTTTGTTAAAAAATTTAAAGGTCATGGATGGATGGGGATTAAATTTCAAACTGACCCGAAAGATGACTACTCTGAAATTAAACTTCATTTAAGGTTTCATCAAAATGAGGCTAAGCTTCAACAAGAAAGTCTCGGTATAATGGGAGTTAATCTTATTTATGGTGCTTTTTATAAACATAATGAGCCCCTTAAGTTGATGAAATACTTGTATGACCACATTGATGATCAATCAATTGAAATTGATACCATTAATTTCAGCGGTCCACTTTTTAAAGATGTTGACAATAGATTAATAAGTCTTGAACTAGTTAGGTTAGGAATGACAGATGCAGTTATTTTTGACGAGACCGGGACCAATGTTTTACCTGCTCAAGTTTTATACAAAAAGAACATATTAACACTTCGAGGAAGCTATAGGCCAATAACTAAAGTGAACGAAGAAATGTTTAAGAAATCTCTTGAAGCATTTCTAGAGGAAAAAGGTGTCAAGAAAGAGAATACAATTGTATTACTTGAAATTACCCTCTCTAACTTAAGGTCTACAGGTGATATTGATGATAGTGACTATTTAGATCGAGCAAAATTACTATGTTCACTAGGTCATATGGTTATGATTTCAAACTTTTCAGAGTATTATAAGTTAGTTAAATATTTAACTACTTATACAAAAAAACAACTTGGTTTGACAATGGGAGTGACAAACCTTATTGAAATTTTTGATGAAAAATATTACGAAAGTGTAAAAGGAGGGATATTAGAAGCTTTTGGTAATATTTTTAAGAATAACATGAAAATATACTTATATCCAGTGTTAGATAAACAAGAAGATACAGTTATAGACTCTTCAAACTTAAAACTTGAAGATAATATGAAAGAATTTTATAAATACTTCAAGGTTAATGATAAGATTCGTGACTTAGAATTTAACAAAGACTATCTTAATATCTTCTCAAAAGACGTACTAAAACAAATAAAGAATAATACTCCTGGGTGGGAAGATAAACTACCAGAGGGAGTTTCTGATTTGATAATAAAGAAAAAGATGTTTGGCTACAAATAGTTAATCAAGAATTTGATCAGCATGCTCTTTTGTCTTGACCTTATCAATTACTCTTTCAATAACTCCTTCTTCATCAATAATAAATGTTGTTCGAAGAACTCCCATATACTCATTCCCTCTAAACTTCTTCATTCCCCAAACTCCAAATGCATCAATTAATTCTCTAGAGTCGTCAGCTAATAAATTGTATTTAAATCCAAATTTATCAGCAAACTTATTTTGCTTTTCTACTGTGTCAGGGCTAACTCCAATAACTTCATATCCCTGAGATGTGAGTCTTGAGTAATTATCATTAAGATTACAACTTTGTGCAGTACAACCTGGAGTATTTGCTCTTGGATAAAAGAAAAGGATGACCTTCTTTCCTTTAAAATTTGTAAGATTAATGGTTTCACCCTTGTGGGTTGTTACATTTATATTTGGTATATTATCACCTACTTTTAACATAATTTTTTTTTTCAAAAGTAATTAAATGAAGCTAAAAGAAAAAGTAGATTTCTTAATAAAAAAGTTAGAGGAAATTTATCCAACTCTTGAGATCCCATTAGATCATAAAGATCCTTATACTTTATTGATTGCTGTTCTTCTTTCTGCGCAAAGTACTGATAAAAAAGTAAATGAAATAACGCCTAATTTATTTAATAAGGCTGATAACCCTTATGATATGATCAAATTATCAATTGATGAGATTAGAGAGATAATTAAACCTGTAGGTCTATCCCCTACTAAATCAAAAGGTATTTGGAATTTATCAAAAATATTAATTGACAAATACAATGGTAGAGTTCCAGAGGATATTAGTAAGTTGGAAGAACTTCCCTCTGTTGGTCATAAAACAGCTAGTGTTGTTGTATCTCAAGGGTTTGGACAACCAGCATTTCCAGTTGACACCCATATACACAGGCTTATGTTTAGATGGGGATTATCAAATGGAAAAAATGTTGAAAGAACTGAAAAGGATGCTAAAAGAATCTTTCCTAGAGAAAAATGGAATGAACTCCATTTAAGGATAATCTTTTATGGAAGGGAATATTGCCCTGCGCGAGGATGGGATATTAACAATGACATTATAACAAAAACTATTGGTAGGAAATCAATAATTAATAAACTTATTAAGTAATTTTGCATTTTTAAAGCCTTAATGAAAGATATTTCTAAGATTGACCCCAAACATAACATCATTATTAAAGGTGCAAATCTTCATAACCTAAAGAATATTGATGTTGTAATACCCAGAAATAAATTTACAGTAGTTACTGGTTTATCAGGGTCAGGTAAATCATCATTAGCTTATGATACTCTATATGCTGAGGGACAAAGAAGGTATGTAGAAAGTTTATCATCATATGCACGTCAATTTATGGGTAAGTTAAATAAACCAAAAGTTGATTACATAAAAGGTATATCCCCAGCAATAGCTGTTGAGCAAAAAATCAACACATCAAATCCAAGGTCAACTGTAGGAACTAAGACTGAGATTTATGATTACTTAAAGCTATTATTTGCAAGAATTGGTAAAACATATTCTCCTGTTTCTAATAAAATTGTAAAAAAAGATTCGGTATCTGATGTTGTTGATAAGATAATAAGCTTTGATACTAAGACAAAGCTTCTACTTCTATCACCAATTGAATCATCAACGAAAGAGAAGTCAAAGGAAAGAATTGAAATACTTAAGAAACAGGGTTTTGTTAGAATTTTTAAGAAAGGTGAAATAATAGATCTTAAAGATATTAATGGAAAGGAAATATTAGATTTTAATCTAGTTGTTGACAGATTAGTGGTAAAGCATGACGAAGATTTCAAATCAAGAGTTTCAGATTCTGTTCAACTTTCATTTTACGAAGGAAAAGGTGTTTGTTCTATTTATGACATTGAGAAGGGGAAAGAATTAACTTTTTCTAACAAATATGAGATGGATGGTATAAAATTTATTGAACCATCTATACATCTCTTTAGCTTTAACAATCCTTTTGGTGCTTGTAAAAACTGTGATGGATTTGGAGAAACAATAGGAATTGATGAAGAACTAGTAATCCCTAACAAAGCATTATCAGTATATGATGATGCAATTGCTCCCTGGAGAGGAACAGGTTTAAGAAAGTATTATATGAAATTGATTAATAATGCCGATAGCTTCAAATTCCCTATATATAAAGCCTATAATAAGTTATCAAAAGAAGAAGTTGAGACTCTATGGAATGGGAATGAGCATTTTACAGGTATAAATAAATTCTTTAAATACTTAGAGAAAAAAAATTATAAAATTCAAAATAGAGTTCTTTTATCAAGATATCGTGGTAAAACCCTATGTAATGAATGTAAAGGAAGTAGACTTAGAGAAGAGTCATATCATGTTAAAATAGATGGTAAAAATTTACCTGAAATATTGTCAATGCCTATTGATAAACTTAGAATTTTCTTTAAAGAAATTAAAATAAACAAAACTGATAAAGAAATATCAGCTAGAATCCTAAGAGAAATTAATAATAGGATTGATTATATGAATAATGTAGGTTTAGGATATCTAACACTAAATAGAAAAGCAAATACTCTATCAGGAGGTGAAACTCAAAGAATTAATTTAGCATCTTCTCTTGGGAGTAGTCTTGTTGGTTCAACTTACATTCTTGACGAGCCATCTATTGGACTTCATTCAAGAGATAATGATAATCTTATTAAGATTTTAAAAAATTTAAAAGATATAGGTAATACTGTTATTGTTGTTGAACATGATGAGGAAATTATTTTATCTGCTGATTATATTATTGATGTTGGCCCAATGGCAGGATCATTAGGAGGTGAAATAGTTGGTCAAGGGTCAGTCGATCAGATATTGAATCTAGACACACTTACTTCAAAATATTTAAGAGGAGTTGAAAAAATTGAATATCCGAGTCAAAGAAAAAAACCAGAATATTTTATTAATATCAACGGTGCACAAGAAAATAATTTAAAAAATATAAGTGTAAAAATTCCTTTGGAATGTTTATCTATGATTACAGGAGTCTCAGGAAGTGGCAAATCTACATTGGTTAAGAAAATAATATATCCTGCATTACTTAACTATTTTAGAGATTACTCTCAAAAACCAGGAAAATTTATTGATTTAACTGGGAATTTAAGTAAAATTAAATCTGTTAACTTCATTGATCAGAATCCAATAGGAAGATCTTCTCGTTCTAATCCTGTAACATATCTTAAAGTTTACGATGATATAAGAAAATTATATTCTAAAATACCTCAATCTATATCTAAGGGTTTTAAATCAAGATTCTTTTCATTTAATACAGATGGAGGAAGGTGTGATGAATGTAAAGGAGAAGGAATTGTAAGAATAGAGATGCAATTTATGGCTGATGTAGAGCTTGAATGTGAAATATGTAAAGGAAAAAGGTTTAAAAATGAAATTACATCAATTAAATATAATGGAGTTAGTATTGATATGTTATTAAATATGACTGTTGATGATGCAATTAAATTTTTTAGAAAGTATAATCAAACAAAGATAGTTAACAAACTCTTACCCCTTCAGTCAGTTGGACTCGGATATATTTCTTTAGGTCAATCTTCTAATACTCTCTCAGGAGGTGAAGCTCAAAGAATCAAACTAGCCTCTTTTATAGCAAAAGGAGATCAAATTGACAAGACTTTTTTCATTTTTGACGAACCTACAACCGGTTTACATTTCCATGATGTAAAAAAGCTATTAAATACATTTAATAAATTGATTAGAATGGGTCACTCAATACTTGTAATAGAGCATAATCTTGATATGATTTCATGTGCAGACTATATAATTGATCTTGGTCCAGAAGGAGGAGATAAAGGTGGTAATATTGTTGCTGTAGGAACTCCGGAGGATTTAGTTAAAAGTAGAGAATCATACACTGGTAAATATCTTAAGAAAAAGATTAGTTAGAACTACCAGTTCTTATTAAACTTATCTATAAATATATTTACATCATCACTAAGTCTAAAAATATATGCAGAGAGAGTATATAAAATAAAAATAAGGCTTGACTTAATTAAAATATTTAATAATGGCTGAAAGCCTAGTTCAAGATTTGAAAATACAATATATGTCAAGATACTTAGAACTATAATTTTTATTGTATCGTTACTGTATGGATGCATGTTAAATTTAACCTTAATAAGATATATCTTCAGTGAATTCATTATTACAAGGACAATAAGAGTTGCATATGCTGCACCAATGATTCCATAGTCAGTAATTAGATATATATTCAGAAATACAGCTAGTATTGAGGAAAACAGCGAGAACCAAAATGTGTAATAATAGTATTTTGAATTAGAAATAATATTATTAATACAGCCTATCGACATTGTGTATAGTTTACCTAGGGATACAATAATTACTATTGGAATACCTATTGAATATCCATCCTGATTTAACATATTATAAAAATCATCTAGATTTAAATTAATCAGTAAAAAGAATAGGCTTGCTACTAAAACTAGATTCGTGGAACTTTTCTTTAGTAAGTCTTCTAATTTTCTAAAATGCTTTTTATTAATTGCATCAGCTACTACAGGGCTTAATATTTGAAACATTGCCCTCCCTGGTATTTCAATAACTGCTGCAATAAAAACTGCAACTGAATAGTATGCTACATTCTCTACAGTTAAAATGGAAGAAAGCATTGATTTATCGATATCTAAGATTATACTTGATGCAGCTCCTGATAAAAAAATCAGCAAACAATACTTAAAGATCTCTCCAAAATCATCTTTGAAACTGATATTAATTTTAGGTTTGATAATGTAGAAAGAATAGATAACTACAATTATCAACCTTAGATAATAGCCATAAATTAAAAATAAAATAAACTCTTCAAAATTTAGTATTCCCAAAGAGTATGAAACAAGAAGAATTGATATTAGGAGCCTAGGGTATAATTCTTTTAGAAAGTTACCAAATACAGATTTAAGTTTTACTCTAAGCCATGAATAGAAAACTTCAAAGAATGAGGTTGAAATCGCTATGAATATAATAACATAAGCATATTTTGATAGACTTTGATTACTTTGAAATAGATATTGTCTAATTTCATCGTAATAGGTGAAAAACATTGGAACAAAAAGAAGTATTATTATTAATGGAATTAAAACTGAAAGTGTTAAAAGACCGTCTTTTTCTCTTTTTTTTGAGTATTTAGAATAGTACCTAATAACAGCATGCTGCGTTCCAAAAGATATGAATGGTTGTACGATGTTTGATATTGCTAAAAGTGCAATAACAAGACCTTGAAATGTACTACCAAGATAAGTTGGATAAAGATATAGAGTATTAACTGCTCCTATAAGAAAAGCAACCCCTATACTAATTAAATTTAAAAAAGATTGCCTTACTACTATACCCATTTATTGTTCTTATAAAATATGTATACGATTAAACTAAAGGTAATTATAATTGTTAGTATTCTTATATTTATTCCTGTTTTTACTATTCTAGGAGAAAAATAAAAATCAATTTTATGAACACCAGATGGAATGACCATACCTCGAAGAATATAGTTTACATCAAAATATTCTGATTCTACATCGTCAACATATACTTCCCATCCAGATGGATAATAAATTTCTGAAAATACAATTAGCTGGTCAGATAATGATTCAAACTCATAAGTAATGTGTGATGATGAGATTTTAGTTTTTTCAATTTTAACTAGATTATCTGAGTTGTATATTTTTGAAATAGAAGATGGAACAGAATTTTTTGTAGACAAGGCAACTTTACTAATATCAGTATCTTTTAATTTGATCAGTAATTGGTCTGATGTATCAAGTGTAATAAGCGAGTCAACAGACCATGCATTTCCAAGAGCATCTGGATTCTGATATAATTGATCTTCATTATTTTCATCTTTAGCTATGAGATATTTAACATTTAAAGAATTGAACAGCTTCTCGTTATCATGAAGAGATAAATAGTCATAATACTCTTGAAATCTTCTAATTTTAGCAGCGTGGTATCCATTAATAGAATTATGATAATATGAACTACTTGCATTTGAAAGACCTGCAGCAACATTGAAAACTCTATAATCAGTTGAATCAAGTAATATTTCATTATCTAACTCAGTCATTTGATATGTATCATATGACTTATCAATAAATAGTTCTTTATCAATGTATCTTTTATTTACATTGAATAAGTCAATAAAAACAATTGCAAATACAATAAGAAAAGTAAAGTTCCTACCAATTAATTTATAAGATCTAAGTGTTGTAAATATTAATATTCCAATAATAATAGCTCTTATAACATCCTTATTGAAAATATTCTGTCTTTCCTCTAAAATCATTCCAAAAATTTCAGGTCCGTATGCATTTGAATAATAATCATCATATAAACCAGAAAATGAAAGTGAACCTTTAAAAAGAAATAATAATACTAATGGAACTGTAAATACTATAAAAGTCCTATTTATGTTCTTTACATTAAAGTCACCAAGAAATTTATGCAAACCAATAACTGAAAGGAATGGTAATGCAAACTCTATAATTATCTGAATTGAAGAAACGGCTCTGAACTTATTGTAAAATGGGAAATAATCAATAAAGAAATTTGTAAGTATTGGAAAGTTTTTACCCCATGAGAGTGTTAATGATATTATAATTGATATCAATAACCACCATTTAAAAGGTCCTTTAACTATAAAAAGAGATAGAATAAAAAGAAAAAATATTGATGCACCTATATAAGCAGGTGCTTCAAGAATTGGCTGATCTCCCCAATATGTTGGAACAGATGACACAAAAGAGTTTGCCTGTTTTCTTGGAACATTATTATCAACTAAAAACTTATACAAATTTGAGTTTCTTCCAATGTCTTCTGAGGATGCTCCACCTTGAACTCTTGGAACAATAAGATTTATACTTTCAAAAATTCCATAACTATATTGTGTGATATAATCATAGTCAAGACCAGTAGAGAGTTCTTTCTCTGTTCCATCAGGATTTAATTTAAGCTCACTCTGAGATCTTGTCGAATATTTAGAATAATCATATGTAGAAAGAATATTTGGGGCATTTAAACCCAATGATAATATTCCTGCAAGAGCGAATATTCCAATATATTTTAAATATTCTTTTAAATCTTTTTTTCTATAAGAGTCAATCAGGTAAACTATAACATATATCCCTAACAGTATCAACATATAATAAGTCATTTGATAATGATTAGCTCTTATTTGCAGCGAAATACCCAGGAGACTAACTAAGAATCCAGGTAATAGCTTATTCTGCCTTAAGAGAACAAGTCCAGCAACTACTAAAGGAATATATGCTATTGCAAGAGCTTTTGTGTTGTGACCAACCTGAAGAATAATTAACAGGTAAGTAGAGAAAGCGAAAGCAACAGACCCAAGAATTGCAATTCTCCATGGAATTTTTAATACCATAAAAAGAATATACATTGTAAGGAGATACAAAAATAATGTATGAGCAGGTCTAGGAATAAATCTAAATAAAAGATGGAATGGTAATAATATATCATATGCAAACTTTGCTCCTAATTGAAATGTTGGCATTCCACCAAAAGCATTATCTATCCAGTATACTTCATCTGGTATATTCTCTCTATTTTCTTGAATCTCCCTTGACATTGCTTCATACTGATTTATATCTGACTGATATAATTTTTTCCCATCAAGAAGTGGACTATAAAAAATCATAGACAATACAGCAAATCCAATTGCAGTATATAAATGAATTAGAGATTTTCTAATTAAAACTTTATTCATCGATATCCTCATAGTCTATGTATTCTCCGTATTTATCATTTGTTTTTTTCTTATTTGAGCTTGAGGATTTGTTGAAATCTGTCTTTTTATTAGCCGATTTAAACATACTTACAAATATCATTTTGAAGATAGAAGGAATTATATATCTAATTATTAGATAAATAGTCAAAAAAGCCAATAAAAACTTCATAGTTTACGCCTTTATCAAATTTAATCAAATCTTGAAAAATAACTATTTATTGGTAACTTGCTTTTTTAAATGAAATCTGACTCAAATATTACCATAAAAGAAGTCATAAATAGTGATGAATTAAAGAAATTTGTCATGTTCCCTCATACCTTGTATAAAGACTCGAAATATTGGGTTGCTCCAATTATTAAGGAAGAGTTAGAAGTATTAAATAAAAAAACAAATCCTGTATTTAATAATGCGATTGCTCATTATTTCCTTGCATATAATGATGGTAAGATAGTAGGGAGAATTGCAGCCTTAATAAATTGGATTGAGGTTAAAGATCTTAATAAAAAGAAGGTAAGATTTGGATGGTTTGATTTTATAGATGATCAAAATGTATCAAAAGCCTTACTTGAAAAAGTAATTGAGATAGGTAAAAAGAATAATCTTGAGTTTATAGAGGGACCTGTTGGATTCTCAAATATGGATAAGGCTGGAATGTTGATCAAGGGATTTGAGAAAAAAAATACAATGATTACAATGTATAACTACTCTTACTATCAGGATCATATGAAAGCTCATGGATATAGTAAGCTAGCAGAATGGGTAGAATATGAGCTTAAAATTGCCAATTATGACGATTCGCCAGAGAAAATTAAGAAGTTTTCAGATTTGATTTTAAAAAGATATAATCTAAAGAAATTAAACTTCACATCAACTGAGCAGATTGTCCCTTATGTTGATCAAATGTTCTATTTACTTGGTAAAACATACGATAAGCTTCAAACCTTTGTTCCAATTCAGGAATATCAGATAGATTATTATAAGAATAGATTCTTGAAGTATATAAATCCAGGTTTTATTAAATGTGTTACTGATGAGAATGATGAGCTTGTTGCATTTGCAATCACGATGCCTTCGTTTTCAAATGCGCTCAAAAAAATTAAAGGTAAGGTTGACTTGATTGGAAAATTAAGACTTTTACATGCTAAAAATTTTAATAGTAAAGGATCTTTATATTTAATAGGTGTAAGACCGGATTTTCAAAATAAGGGAGTAATCGCAATTTTATTTAACGAACTACAGAAATTCTATAATAAGTTTGGTATTACTGAGGTTGAAACAAACCCTGAACTTATTGAAAATGCTGCTATTCAGCAACTTTGGAAGAACTACGAAAATAATCAACATAAAAATAGAGCAACCTTTACAAAACAGATTTAATCATGTATAATGAAGGAACAATAATTGCTCTATCCTCCCCTCCTGGTTCTGGTGCAATTTCTATTATCAGATTATCAGGAAAAGATTCAATATCCAAAACTGATAAATTCTTTATCTCTAAATCTGGAAAGAAATTAAAGGACTGTAATGGTTATTCTATAAGCTACGGTAACTTTTTGGTTAACAAAGAAATTCTTGATGAAGTTGTAATATCCCTTTATAAAGGACCTCACTCTTATACCGGTGAAGATGTAGTTGAGATATCTTGTCATGGTTCAAATTATATTCAACAAGAAATAATTTCATCTTTTACTAGTTCTGGAGTAAGATTAGCTTCACCAGGTGAATTTACACTTAGAGCTTATTTAAATAATAAAAAAGATCTATCTCAGGCTGAAGCAGTTAGTGATTTGATTGCTTCTGAGTCAAAAGAAGCTCATAGAATAGCAATGCAACAGATGAGAGGGGGTTATTCTAATGAAATTGAAGAGTTGAGAGAGAAATTGATTGATTTTAAGTCATTGATTGAGTTAGAACTTGATTTCTCCGAGGAAGATGTTGAATTCGCAGATAGAAAAGACTTAAAAGATCTTTTAAATACTCTTGAGAGCAAGTTATCTGGTCTAATTGAATCATTTACTTATGGAAATGTTATCAAAGAAGGTGTAACAGTTACAATTGCAGGGAAGCCGAATGCCGGTAAGTCTTCTCTTTTAAACGCATTAGTTAATGAAGATAAGGCTATTGTATCGGACGTTCCTGGTACTACAAGGGATGCTATAGAAGATGTAACAGTTATTAATGGAATAAAGTTTAGATTTATTGATACTGCAGGTATTAGAGAGACATCGGATAAGATTGAATATATTGGTGTAGAAAGAGCTAAAGGAAAAATTGGCAAATCTAGAGTGCTAATATACTTATTTGATAGGTCAGATATTAGTGAAAATGAGCTAATAAATGAGGTTGAAAGCTATAAAAGAGATGATTTAAATATTTTTATAGTTGAAAATAAAATTGATTTATTAAATGATTTAAATACAGATAGTTATAAAGAAAATATAAATCAATTAATTAAGTCAAAAAACATAGAATTTCTTCAAATTTCAGCTCTAAATCAAACAAATATTGAAGAACTTAAGAATGTT
>CACGZJ010000016.1 GCA_902577515.1 uncultured Bacteroidota bacterium
AGATCATCAGTATCATATCCATTACCACCATCAGGATCTTTAATTCCTAGTAAGGCAAAGTCAGCATCTTCTGGATTATCAACTATTTTAAAATATTTAGAAATAATCTCCATATCAATAGGATATTCATAACCACCCTCTGTCTGCATCATACCAAAAAAGATTTTAGTTGGTGGGTTATATCTCTGTGGAACATATACTTTTTTTTGATTTGAAAATGGTAAAACATCACTGTTTTTTAGCATTACAATTGATTTTAATTGAGCTTTGAAACCTTCTTTAACAAAAGAATCATTTCCAACAGTTTCTTTTGATTGATCAATATCTAGATAAGGATTTTCAAAGAGTCCAACATTAAAAATATTTATAAGTAATCTAACTGCTGATTGCTCAAATCTTTTTCTCATGTATTCCTCCCCATATTTTTCAACTCCTATTTTATATGCCTCAACTACTGGGACATAATCATCATTACCTCCAAATTGATCCATTCCGGCGTCAATTGCAAAGAAATGTCTTTCTGCCTCTGAAAAATTTTCCACACCCCAACTTTTTCCTTGCATTAAACTAACTGAAGAAACATCTTTTGTTATTGCCCAATCAGTACATAGAACCCCATCATAATTAAATTTATTTCTTAATATATCACTTATTAAATATTTATTAAATCCAGATCCAACTCTGTCTCCATATCCCAGGGATACAGTATAGTATGGCATTACAGCTGAAGCTTTTTTTGTTTGCCCATTTAATTTGAAAGCTCCTTCTGTAAAAGGCTTTAAATGATTTTCAAAATTATTACCTGGATAAATCGCATATGCTCCATATCCAAAGTGACCATCTCTTCCGCCCTCTCCACTTCCGCCACCTGGCCAATGCTTGATCATTGCATTTACACTTTCCTTTCCCCATCCATAATTATTAGTTGACTGAAATCCATCAACATAAGCTCTGGCAAGATCAGTAGATAGTTGTACATCTTCTCCCATTGTTCCATCAAACCTATACCATCTGGGATCAGTGGCTATATCAATTTGAGGAGATAAAGCAGTAGTTATGCCTAAAGCTCTATATTCAATCGAAGCAATTTCACCAAATTTTTTCATCAAAGAAGGATCAAAAGATGCAGCAAGCCCCAATGTGCTTGGCCATATAGAAATTTTTTGTTTTACACCGCTATTAAACAAAGCAAATGCATCATTGCCATGTCTTGGATCTGAACTAACATTAACTGGTATTCCAAATCCTAAGGATTCAGATAATTCTTGAACATTATTGCTCCAAATTGCAGCTACCTCTGGAGAATCTACAGATGTAATTAAAATATGCCTCAGATTATCCTCTGTGATAAACTTTCTTTGTTCATCTGTTAAGTCACTGGCCAAAGCATTACTTTGCTCAAAAGGTAACCCGTTATAGGAAGAACTCATCCATGCACCCATGGATCTTCCTGGAAGAGATTGATGTGAGCTGTATAGCATCAAACCTGCAATTTCATTAAGGGATAATTTTGATGCCAAATCAATTGCTCTTTCTTCAGATGATAATCTCCAGTCTTCATATTTATCTAGTTTTTTATTTTTATTTAAATCCTTAAATGGAATAGATTTATCATAAATAATAGAGACTCCTGAAAGTTTACTAAATTTTAAAAATGGAGCATTTCCTCTCTCCACTGTTATAAAATTATCACTGCTGATAATATCATAATTTTCAGATTCACATGCTGAAATTATAATAGCAAAAAATATAAAAATCTTTTTCATTTTAATTTATTTTTTACAATCACGTAGTACATCTTTTTCGACTACTCTTAGATATTTTTGTCTCTTTTTATCAGAAACAAATGGAACTGACCAAAATTGTTTTGTGTTCTTCCAATTTCCACCCCATCCAAAAACAAAAGTAAATACACCAAGGACTAGTCTTAGCTTGACTGAGTTAAGATAAATGGTTTTAACCGGAATAGAAGGGGCTCCATGAGTTAAATAACATCTTATTTTTTTTTGTTTGAAATATGATTTAGGGTAAGCATAAATGTTAGTAATTTTTACAAATTCATATGCAAATCCTGGAGCAAAAACTTCATCAAAAAAAGTTTCCATTTTAGGAGTTAATCTAAACCACCAAATAGGGGAAATAAAATATATTCTCTCAGCCCAAAGAACTTTTTTCTTATAGGACTCAATTAATTGTTTTTTACCTTCATGAAGTTTATCTTCGTACAGATCAATAGTTTTAGTATTTTGATTTTGGTGTTGACTAAGAATTTTTGTGATTGTGCTAAAAATTCCGTTATGGCAAAAAGATTTTTTATCTGGATGGCCAATTATAACTAGGTTATTCAATGTAAGAATTTAATAAGCTTCAAAATTAAATAAATTTGTTTAGAATTATACTATGAAAGATTTAATAATTATTGGTGCTGGACCAATTGGTCTTGCTTGTGGAATCGAAGCAAAAAAAAATAATATAGATTATATAATTATTGATAAAGGGATGCTTGTCAACTCAATTTATAACTACCCAGTTAATACAACATTTTTTTCGACTTCAGATAAACTTGAAATTGGTGATATTCCATTTATATCACATAATGTTAAGCCTACAAGAACTGAGGCATTAGAATATTACAGAAGAGTTTGTGACTCATGGAATCTAAATCTTGATTTATACAACGAAGTATTAGATATAAAGAATAAAACCTCACATTTTGAATTAAATACTCAAAATGGAATAATTAAATCAAAGAGAATTATAATCTGTACTGGATTTTACGATATTCCATATCTATTAAATATTCCAGGAGAAGAACTTAGTAAGGTTCTACATTATTATACTGAATCTCATCCTTATTATAAAATGAATATTGCAATAGTTGGAGCTGGTAATTCAGCTGTTGATGTTGCTCTTGATACTTACAGAAAAGGTGCAAAAAGTGTTACAATGATTATCAGGGAAAAAGAAATTGGAGAAAATATAAAATATTGGGTTAGACCTGATATAGTTAATCGAATAGAAAGTGGAGAGATAAAAGCAAACTACGAATCTGAAATAAAAGAGATTAAAGAGAAGTCTATAATTATTCAATCACCAAATGGATTAAAAGAAATAGATAATGACTTTGTTTTAGCTATGACAGGCTACCAACCCAATTATGAAATACTTCAAAAACTTGGGGTAATTATAAATACTGATGAGTTTAAAACTCCAGAGTACAACGAGGAAACTATGGAAACAAATGTTAATGGCGTTTATTTAGCAGGTGTAATCTGTGGTGGGCTTAAAACTAATAAATGGTTCATTGAAAATTCTCGTGATCACTCAGAGAAAATTATTCAACATCTAGTAAAAAATTAGATTTTTCTTTTTACGACTTCTCCTTTTTTCATTACAAAACTTACATTTTGTAGTAAAGAAATATATTTTAAAACATTTCCTTTTACAGCAATTATATCTGCTTGTTTCCCAACTGAGATTGTTCCAACTTTATTGTCAACTCCCATAAAAAAAGATGGCCAATATGTAGCTGATTTAATAGCATCCAGTGGGTCTACACCCATAACATTTACCCACACATCTAATTCATTCCATGTACTCTGCGAGTGAAACTTCATAGGTATTCCACTATCAGTTCCAATTAGCATAACAACTCCTGCCTCTCTTAGTTGATTAAACTTTGTCTTAAGAGTTGGTTTTCTTATGGGAGTCAGCTGAAAATATGGTAATTCCCCCGGTTTTTTAATTGAATTTTTTATATCAGTTATTATTGAATCAGGAAGTCCAAGATGCCAAGATTCATTATCAAGGTGTTCATTACTATCAATTAGATCTGTATAATTATACAGCCCTTCTATTGTGGGAGTCCAAAATAGTGGTCCCATATTCATTTGTGCAGTTCTTTCATTTATCATCTCAATTACATCATCTGGATATCTTGGAGCTGATGATAATCCTGTATGTTCAAAATTGTCTATTCCAGCTTTTAAACCAAGTCTTATTTCTTCTGGGCGATGAGAATGAGCAATAACTTTAAGATTATGTTTGTGAGCTTCATCTACTATTGCACTTAGTTCTTCATAAGTCATCTGATCTTGATCAATAAGTTTTATACAATCAACACCTGCATCAGCCAAAATTCTAATTTTTTTTCTAGCATCTTTCTCCCCATCTACTCCCCATCTAAAAAGCTCAGTTCCTGGATATGGTTTTTTTTGAATAAATGGACCACTAACATACATAGTAGGTCCAGGTATTTCCCCTGAGTTAATTTTATCTCTTACATTGATGCTTTCTTGAAGAGGGCCACCAAGATCTCTTGCACTAGTAACACCAGCCATTAATAATTGATGAGCAGAGGAAGGCATAATTACATCTTTAAATAATTCAGGATAGGTCTTATCCCAATAACCATAATCTGAATGTCCATTTATCATTAAATGAACATGCATATCCCATAATCCAGGTAACACAGACATTCCCTCAGTACTAATAATTTCATAACTCTCAGGTATACTTAGAGTCTGAACTGTTCCAACCCCTGTTATTATATCTCCATCAATTAAAACAACGCTATCTGTTATTGGAGAATTTCCATAGCCATCAATTAATGTGCCTCCTACAAGTGCTTTCTTTTGAGAATAAGAAAAAGAGCAGAGAATTATTGTCAAGTATATAAAGAGTTTTCTCATAGTTAATCTATTTTTAAGTTATCAAATTTTAGTATTGAATTAAGCATTACATCAGTCCCTTTTTTTATCATATCAAAATCAGTGAATTCCTTTGGAGAGTGACTGATTCCATCCTTACTTGGCACAAAAATCATAGCAGATGGAGCTATTATAGCCATATCTTGAGCATCATGCCCAGCTCCACTTGGCATTACTACTGAGCTATACCCAAAACTTTCAGAAATCTGTTCAATTACATTCATTAATCTATTGTCCATTAATGCTGGATCTCCTGTTGCATCAATTGGACTGAAAGAAAACGAGGTTTTTGTTTCACTCTCAATTAATTTTGTGTTTTCTATAATCTTATTGTAAATAATTGAAATTTTTTCTGAGCTTAAATCTCTAAGCTCAAGACTTAAATTTACATTTCCTGGAATAACATTTGGAACCCCAGGCAGGGCAGAGATTCTTCCTACTGTTCCAACTTGAGTTCCCTCAAAAGAGTTTACAGTTTCATTTACCATTAGAACAAATTTTGCAGCTGCAATCATAGCGTCTTGTCTTTGATTCATTGGTGTTGTTCCTGCATGATTTGAGAATCCTTCAATCTCAACATTCCACCACTTAAGACCCACTATCCCATTAACAATCCCAATATCAATATTATTACTATATAAATTATTCCCCTGCTCAATGTGCATTTCAATAAATGCATGAATATCTCCAAGTTTCCTTTTTACTTCAAAAATTCTTTGCGAATTTCCACCTATACGATCAACGCCTTCTCTGTTTGAGTAACCTGAAGCAGTAATAACCTTTAATGTTTCATTATTGATTTTTCCAGCTAATGCTCTACTTCCAAAAACACCTCCTTCCTCATTTGAGAATATTAATAACTCAAGAGGATGATTAAGTTTTATTTTATTTTGGTGAATTGTTTGAAGTAATTCAACAGATCCAATAACTCCTACTTGACCATCATAATGGCCACCATTTGGAACTGCATCGATATGAGAGCCAAATGAAATAGGTTTTAACTTACTATTAGAAGGATTATAGTTGGCAACTAGATTACCTGCAAAATCTGTATATACTTTTGCTCCTATACTTTCTAACTTATTTGAAAGATATTTTCTAGCTTCAATATCATAGTCACTATATGCAATTCGATCGTTTCCCCCATTTTCATTTATACCTAATTGTTTTAAATTTTCAAATAAGTCTATAATTCTATCTTTATCCACTTCATAGTTTTGAGCAGTTAAGAAATTAATAGTAAGTAGATGAATTAATAAATATTTTTTCATAATTATGAGTTATATGAGTTTGATAATAAAGTGTGAAAATGATGCACACCTCTTTCTTTAGTAGGAGAGAATCTGCCAGCTTTGTAAAATTTTGAGTTAATACCTTTTTGAACACCCTCTACAACAAACTCATCTTCTCTTTCAACCTTATCTAATGACGCCCCTGCTCCCAAATCTAGTTTTGATTCATCATATACATATGATAAAAATTGAACTTTTGTTTTTTTAATATTAATGGGTTTTACAATATTAATTGATAAACCCCATGGATAAAAATTAAGCATAATATTAGGATATAGCCAGTAATAGTATGCTGCAACATTTTTTCCAAAGTCAATATGTGATTTGGGAATTTCAAAAATTTCTTCTCCTTTCTTAGCATAGCCGAGTTGTAAATTATAATTATCATAAATTTCTGTATCATAATCTCCATAATCAAGTACAGTATTTAAGTCATTATGCACAAATGGGATATGAAATCCTTCCAGATAGTTATCACAATAAAGTGCCCAGTGAGAATTAACAATATAATCTTTAGATAAGTCTCCTCTAAATTGAAGATTATCAAGGGGTATGAAGCTGACTCTATTTGAGATTTCATCAAATATCTTTTGAATATCATATTTAGGTTCTAGACCCACAAAAAGAAATGGACCAAAGTTACTTATGGAGAATTCCTTTAAATTGTCATCGTCCCGCGGGAAATTTTTAGCATCCTCAAACTCAGGCATAGATTTAAACTTTCCATTTAAATGAAATTTTCTACCATGATACATGCATCTTAAGTCAGTCAAATTACATCGATCATTTACTATTATATTTGCTCTGTGTGTGCAAACATTAGTTAAACATTTAAAATTTTCCTTTTCGTCTTTTATTAGAATTAATGGCTCCTCTATATAATCTTTCATAAATTCAAACGGGTATACGTTTGAATTGACTGGCAAAACAGATTTATGTTCAATAAATTGCCATGATTTATAAAAAACTTTATGCTTTAAGTCATCAAACAACTCTTTAGACTTATAGAAATCTGAAGAAAGAGTTTCCGCAACTTTTATGTTCTTATCTACGTTAATCTTAACCATTTCAATTAGTTAAAAGTATATTAAAGTGCTTATTTTATTGTTTTATAACTAAATATACATATTAGATTTATTTTTTAATAGTATAAAATTTATGGAAAGAAGAAAATTTTTGCAAAATACTTGTCCAACAGTAACTTTTGCCTTTTTTGGAATATCATTTATTCAAGCATGCTCAAAATCTAGTGACGACGAGCCAATGTATAATTCTGGTTCAGCTAATTCACAATCAAATCCTTATGGGAATGACTCTCAAGGAAGTAGCTCAGAAACTAACAATGGAATATCTGTAAGTGGAAACACAATTACTCTTGATCTTAAAAATTCAACTTTTGGTAGTTTAAATAATCCTGGAGACTTTGTAAATTTAACTTCAATAAACCTATTAGTTTTGAAAATATCAAATACTGAATTTAGAGCTTTTGATAATTGCTGTCCTCACAATGGGTCAAAAAATTCATGGTCATATTCTAATGATCAATTTACTTGTGGTACCCACGGAAATAGTTTTTCAATAGATGGCAATGATGTAAAAAGTTGTAATTCAGGTTCAACATCAGGTGGTCTGAAAAGATATACCACTTCATTGGATGGAGATAATTTAACTGTAACTACATAAGAAATGATATTTAACAGGAATAGATATAAATTATTTATTTTCTTTCTTGTTTTATACTCGAATAATATAAATTCTCAAGATTTCTTTGAAGAATTTGATAATCTTATCAATATAGAGAAACCCAGTCTTCTGCCTGAAAAAATGTTAATTACTCAAAGAGTTCTATGGGGAGAAAAAGGTTTATTTAGAAAGACTGGTATTGCGAAGCTAAATATTGAAAATAGAGAAAAGGAGCTTATTATTAGAGAAAAAATGTTAAAAGCTCACCAAATTATTGGATATATAACTTTTGCAGGGATGATCTACCAAGGTATATTGGGAGGTAAAATGTACAATGGTGATTACAGTGTATATAATACACATAAAACACTTGGGAAAGTTGTGAGTGCTTCATATTTTACAGGGGCTGGTTTATCTTTATTTACGCCCCCTCCATTAGTAAGTAGAGAAAGGGAAGGCCTCAACAACATAAAGCTTCATAAAATTTTTGCCAACATTCATGTGCCAGCAATGATAATAACAAATATTTACGCTGATAAACAGCAAGATGCTGATAAATATAGAGAGATACATAAAGTCTCTGCTTATACAGCATTTGCAAGTTATTCTTTTGCTATGATTTCTATAATACTTGACTTCTAATGAGAATATTAATTTTCATATTTGTTCTATCTGCAAATATTTTATCTGCTCAAGAGATCTTTAGAATTGATAACTCAATTTCATCCATTAGTTACTCTGGAACACACTTTCTCCATAATTGGGATGCAACAAATGAAAATATATCTGGTTTAATTGAACTTAACGATAATCAAGTTTCAAA
Organism: uncultured Bacteroidota bacterium; assembly: GCA_902577515.1. GTDB lineage: Bacteria > Bacteroidota > Bacteroidia > Flavobacteriales > Flavobacteriaceae > Marisimplicoccus. The sequence continues at coordinate 8,508 of CACGZJ010000016.1, forward strand.
AATTGGGGTTGTAGCTAAAGTGAAAGATTTTAAAAGTGGAAACTCAAGCCTTGATAGTAATTCTTACAGAGTTTTAGATGCATTGAGAATCCCAAATATAGTTTTCAGATCTTCAGAAGTAGTTGACTCATTAAATGTGGTTAATGTGACTGGCACTATTTCTTTTCATGGTATCGAAAAAGATTTAAATGTTCTTCTAGATAAATCAACTGACAATAATAATATTTTATTAACAGGTAAATTTATAATTAACCTCTCAGACTTTAATGTTGAACGCCCTGCTCTTTTGCTTCAAAAAATAAATAATGAAATTGAGGTTCAGATTAAATTGATATTCAATTAATTACTATATTTAGATTTAACCTAAAATCAATTAACAAATGAGAAAACTAATTTCTATTATTTTACTTTTACTTACTCTAAATATTAATTCTCAAATTGTAGAGTTAAGGCCAGTAAAAGTTCCAGCTGAGCATACTGAATACTTTGAAACCATTCATACTGAATACTCAATTAAAACTGCTCAAGATGCAAAAGATAAAGGAAAGCTATATGGTTGGTGGGTAGCTAAAAGACTTAACACCACCGAAGATGATTTCAATTATCTTTTTATTACTGTTCATCCATCTGTAGAATCATTAATTGATAATGAATATTGGTGGCAAAATTCTGAAGAGGTTACTGGATATAAACCAGAAATTTTATATAAAATGGCTGATCTTTTTGAATTTGACAAACAATATATTTATCAGGTTGAGATGCAAATACCTGATGCTGCTGAAGCAAAATATATAATTATAAATTTTGCAACTCCAGATGACTTAAATACAGTCTTAAAGGAGTCGAAAGAAATTGTGATGCCACATTTTCAAAAAAATTTAATTAAGTCTGGAATGGTTGGTTGGGGTGTAGCAACAAAAATAACACCTCAAGGCTCTAATTATTCATCTTTTTCAACATGGGATTCTTATGACTCACTCGAAAACATGATGAAACATCTAGGAGGTGGCGCTGCAATAGAAGGACTACCACTAAATAAATTAACACCAATTGAATGGTCTATGAGGCCAATTTTTAGAGTTATAACAGGAACTAAATAATTAATTTAAAAACAATAAAATGAAAAAAATATTTTTAACACTAATATTAAGTTTTGCAATTTTAAGTTGTGAAACTCCAAATGAGGGATCTAATTCTGATCTTCCTACTGTAATTGATGATACAGAATTAGTAGCAATTGCTGATGCAATGTATGAAGCAATGAACTCTGATGATATTGACTCAGTTTTAAACTTTTATGCAGACGAAGCTTTATGGAGTTTTCCAAATGGTGTAAATGTTGAGGGTAAAGAGGCTATTGGTCAAATGCTTACAACAACTACTTCTATATGGGATATTACAAGAGAAGAAGGAACAAATTATATAGCACTAAAAGGTTCAGATACAGATGAAAATGGGGAAGTTCAAGAATTTAAAGTCCTTTTAAGTTGGGGAGGTCAGACATTTTCAAATGAAGATACTTCAATTACAGTTCCTTACCATAATGTTCTTGTCTTCTTTGGAGATGATAACAAAATAGGTTGGAATGCTGGTTTCTACGACAGAACTAAGTTTGTTGAAGCTTATGATGTAGACCCTATAAAGTAATTCAAATAATTTAAATTATAAAAACCCCTGTTTTACAGGGGTTTTTTTATTTTTGAGAATAACAAAAATTCTATACAATGAAAAAATTACTACTAATTACAATAATTCTATTTGTTTCGTGTGAAGCTCCATCAGCTAACGAGGCAGATTCTGAAACATTTGAAAAAAATGTTCAAACAATTAAAAATACTTGGGTTGCAGGTTACATGGAAGGTAATGCTGATAAAGTTTTATCTATGATGGCTGACTCAATTCAATGGAATGGACCAAATGGGTCTACAGTTGGAATTGATGTACTTAAAGAAAGTGTTCAATTCTGGATTGAAAATTTTGAAAATGTATCATTTGAAGAAGGTTCAGGGCTACCTGGAACAGATGTTGGTTATTGGGGAGGTAATACTTATCCTCTTTCACAAGCTATGTCAGGACCAAATAATATCAGAATGTATGGCACATGGAGTATGAAAAATTCGAATACTGGTAAAACAGCTAAAGTTAAAAGTTATGCTGTATTAACTTTCAATGAAGATGGGAAAGTAATAGAAGCCACAGAATTCGGTAGTTATAATAGTGTATTAGAGACATTTGAATAAAAATGTTAATAATTATTTATAACGAAAACTTACAAATCTGAAAAATCTTAATAGATTTACCTGTTTACTTCGGTGAACATAAATTGGTTTATGGTTAATTAAAAACCCTCAAGAAAATTCTTGAGGGTTTTTTTGTTTCGTCAATAGATGACACGTCTAAGACTATTAACCAATTATTTAGACACTATCGAAATTAAAAAATATGTGCATTGAAATTTTTAATGTATAAAATAGTTATATACAACTTTTTAACAATTATCTTAAAGAACCTCCTATAATTTATAGTTCTATTAAAGACCTAATATGCAAGGATCTTAATATATATAAGGTTTAATTAGATTGAATAAATAAAAATCAATAATATAACAATTATTATGTATCTATTTTATAGTGTGTTATTTTATTATTTAAATATAAAATAACTTGAATCAAAATTTCAAAAAAATATAATATACATACCAAAATATTATAATTTTTTATAAAAATATTATTAATAATGTATATATTACTGTATTAATAATACATAATATGATACATATTTTAAGAATAAAAATTTTATCAATTTTAATTTTGTTTACTAGCTGCTCAGATCAAACTAATAATGATGCAGAATATTTTGTAAGTGAGATATCTAAAGAGCTCAACTTTCCATTTTCAGATGCGGCAATAGTTGGAGATATAATTTATGTTTCGGGTCAAATAGGATCAAAACCTGGAACAAGAGAAGTAGTTGAGGGTGGAATTTTTGCTGAAACTATACAGACATTAAATAATATAAAGATGATATTGAATGATCTCGGGTCAAATTCTAATAAAATATTTAAATGTTTGTGTATGCTGGAAGACATTAATGATTATACAGAAATGAATAATGCATATACAATGTTTTTTAATAGCAGAGATAATCTACCATCAAGAAGTACTTTTGCAGGTTCAGGACTTGCTCTTGGAGCAAAGATAGAAATTGAATGTTGGGCTACTAAGTAGAAATTAACGCCTTTGTTTTGATGTAGACTCAGATATTAATTCTTTAAGCAATTCATCAGCTTTTTCATCTGCCTCTGATCTTTTATTTGAATCGAACTTCTTGTAAACTGAAATAAAATGATTAGCTGTTTTCTTGCTAATTTTTTTTAGCAATTGAGCTTCATGAACTCTTCTTAAGAAAATACTTTTTGAATTAATTGACATTGGCTAATAGTTAAATCTAAAATTAGTAAAAATTATCAATTATAAAAGTATTTAATAACTTATTTGAAATCCTTATCATTAAATTTTAGATCGTTAAAGACTACTTAAATAAATATTGAAACTTTAAAAATAATTGCGTCTTATTTACCCTGTAATGTGGAGAATTATAATCAGTGAAACTATCAATATAGTTTTGATTACCCCCTAAATAGAAAATTGTATCAGGATTAGGCCTCCATGATAAAAGGGGCTGAAAGAAGAATTGGTCAGAGAAATCATTATACTCTGAAATCAATCTGAGATCTAAATAATTTGTAAACTGATAACGTATATCAAGTCTTCCGATATAACCTTTAAAATAATATTCATTTGAGTCAAGTTTTTTTATTGAGGAGTAATTAATAGTTGGAGAGATTCTAAAATTATTATTAATTGATATTTGTGCGCCAAATCTTACATCATTTGTAAAACCCAATTTGGGTGTCTCTATTCTATAAGCTATATCTTTACCAAACTTGTAAAATACATTAAAAGTGAAAAAATTTGTAGGCCTTGATTCCATTCTTATCCAATGATTTATGAAATCTTTAAATTGAAACTCAAGATGAGACTTTACAAAATTATATTCATAGTTGTGAGTAATCCTAGTATTTAAAACAGTTAAGACAGATATAAAAGTTTGAAAATTTGATCTTGCAATATTATGTGAATAATCATAATCAAAATCTTGCCTTAGTGATATTCTATAGTCTTTTATTAAATCTTTATTTGGATACTGATGAAAGCTATGCCAAATGGTATATTTTTTTTCATTGTTTGTTGTTATAAATCCTAGGTCTGATCTAAAACCATCTGACATTTGAGAGTATTCAATAAAAGTTCTCCATGTTTCAGTATCTCTTCTTAATTGAGCATAGATGGCATTTCCATTTATTTTTTCACCATCAAGATTAACTGTATTATTGCCAAAAGTTTTATTAGAGTTAATCCAATCAGCTATTGGCTCCTTATTTGAATTTAAAAATAATTCAACTTCAAAACTCCATCTATCTGAAAAATTAAAAAGTCCATCAATCCCAAATAAATTTCCATAGGCATCACCCTCATAATATCTATTTGATGCTAAAACCCCAAATCGTGAATTTGAGTTTATAAAATTTTGATATCTAATAATATTACTAAAACTTTTACCTCCAACTCCTGAAAATGATTCAAACTGAGTTGGAACAAGATATGGAGTTTCCTCATCAATTGAATTTAAAATATACAATCTAGATTTTCTCCCCTGATTAATTATTTTTGAGGCAAATGAAGGATTATTTATCGATCTCGAATAAAAAATATTTGTTGAATAGTCCATAGCATCAATTCCTCTTAAAAAAAAAGGTCTTTTTTCAGGATAGTTTAAAGCAGTTACGGAGTTAATATCAATCTTGGTTGCATCTGATTCGACTTGAGAAAAATCAGGATTTATAGTACCTTCGATAGATAAGTTTTTATTTAATTCATAATTAAATCCTATGCCATAATTTAATTGAGGGGTATCATAATTGACTCTATCATAATATTTCTCTCTAATACCAGAGACGTTAGAACTAACGTATGGTAAAAAATCAAGTTTTTTTTCTATTTCAATATCATTCATTACAATAGTATGGTCTAATAAACATAATTGACAACTTGCATCTCTGTTAGATTTACTTGATCCTGCTCTAACTTGAACCCCCTCATCTTTATCATCATTATATGCACTAAAGATTTTAAATTTCCATGATTGATCTTTTCCATTGGGGAAAGGCAATTCTGAAAAGGGAACAAAAAACTCAATCTGATAACCATAGTCTGTTATGCTGCCTAAAGATGTAAAATCATAATTAACATCAACATTAATATTAACTTCACTGCCAAATCCTTTGCCAGGCATTCTTATTGCGTCAAATGGGCTACCTGAGGGATTTGATATAATAATCAGATGGTTTCTAGCATCTTCAAAAGTATCAATTGCAAAACCTGCTAAATCGCCTGTCCAAATAGCACTATTATCTCTAGTTGTTACAGGAGCAACGACATTGTCTCTGTATGCTTTAATAGCAACGTATAAGAATTTATCAGAGTATGTTAGATATCCAATAGTTTTTTTTGATGGAACTGTATTGAAACTAGGTGTTTCTTCATAAATAATTTCAAGAACTTTAGCACCCTGGATTTCTTCATCTGAAATTATACCATCTATATTGAAGTTACTTTCATCTATTTTATTTAAGACTAAGGTTGTTTCTTGACATAAAGAGAATGAATAGTAAGTCAAGAAAATAATCAGAAAAAAATTTTTCATTATTAAAATTTAAGGTAAGAAAGTTTTTGCAGTATGCAATTTAAGATTTAATTAGATACTGTAGTTTAACAAACAATTGTGTTTTGTTAACCCTATAATGAGGTGAATTATAATCTGGAAATGCGTCAATCATGTTTTGATTACCACCAATATAAAATATAGTATCAGGATTTGGCCTCCATGAAATTAAAGGCTGAAAAAAGAATTGTTCTGAAAAATCATTATACTCAGAGATGAATCTTAGATTAAATTCATTAGTAAACTGATATCTTAAATCTAGTCTAGTAATAAAGCCCTTAAAAAAATATTTATTTAAAGCCAGATCTTTAATTGAAGAATAATTAATTGAAGGCTTTACTCTAAAATTATCAGTAATTGTAAGTTCTGACAAAAAATTAACATTATTTGTCATACCTAGCTTTCCTTCCCTGTATGCAATATCTTTACCAAACTTATAAGACATACTAAAGTTTATAAAATTTGATGGACGTGAGCTGACCCGAAGCCAATGATTAATAAAATCTTTGAACTGATAATTAAGATGTGATTTTAAAAAATTATATTCATAATTATATAACACATCAGTATTGGCAATTGTCTTAAAATTTAAATATCCCTGAAAACTTGATCTTGCTAGGTCATCAAAATGATTAAGTTCAAAGTCATGTCTTAGACTTATTCTATAATTTTTAATAATCTTTTTATCAGGAAATTGATGATAGCTATGCCATAAAGTATATTTTCTGAGGTTATTTGTGGTAATAAAACCTAAATCAGATCTAAACCCATCAGATAGATCTGTATACTCAATATATGAACGCCAGGTTTCAGTTTCTCTTCTAATTTGAGCAAAAAAAGCAGTTCCATTTATTTCTTCACCATCCAAAGCAACCGTATATTTTCCAAATTTTTTATTACTATCAATCCAATCCGAATCAGGTTCTTTATTTGAATTAATAAAGAATTCAAATTCAAATTTCCAAATATTAGAGAATTTAAATAACCCGTCTATACCAAATAAATTTCCATAAGCATTCCCCTCATAGAATCTATTTGAAGCTAATAAGCCAAATTGAGAATTGGAATTAATGAAATTTTGATATCTCAATACGTTGCTGAAGCTTTTGCCACCAACTCCTGAAAATGATTCAAATTGGGTTGGAACTAAATAAGGGGTTTCTTCATCAAAGGCAGACAAAACATAAAGTCTAGATTTTTTACCTTGATTTAAAATTTTTGATGCGAAAGAAGGATTATTAATTGATCTTGAATAGAAAATATCTAAGGTATAGTCCATTAAATCACTTCCCTTATTAAAAAAAGGCCTTTGCTCTGGATAGTTTATTGCTGTAGGAGAATTAACATCAATTTTAGTCTCATCTGATTCAACTTGAGAAAAATCTGGATTAATTGTACCCTCTATCAGTAAATTTTTGTTTAACTCAAGATTAAAGCCAACACCATAATTATATTTTGGAGAGGAATAATTTATATCATCCTTATAATTAAGTCTTTCACCGGAAACATTCGAAGAGACGTAAGGTAAAAAATTTATTCCTTTTTCAATTTTAATATCTTTCATAACTATTGTATGATCCATTTGGCATAATTGACATGTGTTTTCACGATCTTGCCTACTACTAAAGACTCGTGCTCTAACTCCTTGTTTATTTATATCTCTGTAATAAGTTGCAAGTTTTATTTTCCATGATTGATCAACACCATTAGGAAAAGGTATTTCAGAAAAAGGAATTATAAATTCTACTTCATATCCAAAATCTGTAATTCTACCCAACGATTCAAAATCAAAATTTCTAGAAAAACTCCAGCCCGAACCTTGACCTGTATAAGAAGTTCCTTCAACTCTTACACCGTCTGATTGACTCCCATAAAGATTTGAAACAAACCCTAAATTATTTCTAGCATCTCCATATGTATCAAGGTTAATCATAACTACATCATCCTGATAAATAGAGGGGTTATCTCTTGAATGAATAGATGCAGTGACATTATCTTTATAAGATCTAAATCCAACATAAAGAAAGGTTTCAGAGTATTTTAAATACCCCATTGTCTTATATGATGGAGATTCATTATAACCAGGATCATGTTCATACTTTACATCTAATTCAACAGCATTATTAAGCTCAGATTCTGAGAGGATTCCATCTAACTTAAATTCAGATTTTTCTGATTTTGATAAGTTCAAAATTTCAGTCTGAGAAAAGGTTATAAAAGATGATGATAATAATAATATCAGTATATGTCTCTTAAACATTAACTAAAAACATTAAATGCAAAGGAAGTAAAAATTTTTTCATTATTAAGATTTTATAAGATACTGAAATTTAAGGAACAGTTGAGATTGATTAACTCTATAGTGTGGTGAGTTATAATCAATAAATTCGTCAACATAATTTTGATTTCCTCCTAGATAAAAAATTGTATCTGCATTTGGTCTCCATGAAATTAGCGGTTGAAAAAAAAATTGGTCCGAAAAATTATTATATTCTGAAATAAACCTAATACCCAAAAAAGAAGTGAATTGATATCTTAAATCTAGCCTACTAATATATCCACTAAAAAAATATTCATCTGATTGAAGCTTTCTTAATCTCGAATAGTTGATTGACGGTTTTATAGAAAAATTATCCGTTAGTGTGAAGTCTAATGTCAAATTATAATTTAGCCTTTGGCCTAAATCTGGTATTTCTTCTCTGAAAGCAATATCTTTTCCAAAAGAAAAGCCTGAAATAACATCAACAAATTTAAAAGGTTTAAGGTTTAGTGTAAACCTGTGATTATGAAAATTTTTGAACTCTTTATCTAAATATGAATTTAAAAAATTATATTCATAATTATAGAAAAGTGTTGAATCCAGAACTGAAGCAATTGTGAAATATCCCTCAATTTTACTGTCAGTATATTTACTCGAGTAATCATACTCAAGCTCATATCTAGATGAAATTGAAAATCTTTTTATTAAATCTTCATTCAAATAGTTTGTGTAGCCTTGAAAAAAAGAAATTCTTTTTAAATTATTTTCAACTATAAAACCAAGGTCTGATCTAAATTCAGGAGAAATATCATAATACCTAATCCTTGTTGACCAGTTTTCGGTATCTCTTCTAAGAGTTGAATATAGCGCGGAACCTTTAAATGACTCACCATCTAGATTTACAGTATAATTAGAAAATTTTTCATCTGTATCAATCCAATCAGCGACTGGTTCTTTATTAGAATTAAAGAATAATTCATACTCCAATTTCCAAAACTTTGAAAAAGTGAAAAGACCATCTGTACCAATAACATTATTATAACCACCTTCGTTAAATTTTTTATACAAAGATGTAAGTCCAATTTCTGCATTTTGATTTATTACATTTTGATATCTAATAATATTATTGAAACTTTTGGAACCAACACCAGAAAATGATTTATATTTAGTTGGAACAAGAATTGGTGTGTCTTCATCAACAGCTGTTAAAATCAATATTTTTGATTTGCTTGGTTGAGCAATCACCTTAGAAGCAAAGACTGGATTATTTATTGATCTTGAATAAAATACATCGAGAGAAAAATCCAAAGATCTAATACCTCTATTAAAAAAAGGTCTTTGTTCTGGGTAATTTAATGCAGTTGGAGAATTAACATCAATTTGTGTAACATCAGCCTCTACTTGAGAAAAATCTGGGTTTAAGGTTGCTTCAAGTGAAACATTTTTAGTTATATCAATGTTTAAACCTAAACCATAACTTAATTTTGGATCTAAATAATCAAGTTTTTCATTATAGGTTTCTCTAGAGCCTGAAATATTAGATGATAAATATGGAAGCAAATTAAATGATTTTTCAATTTCAATATCGCTCATAATAATTTCATCGTCTAGCTGACATAACTTACATGCATTATCTCTATCAAGTCTAGATGTATTTGATTCTACAAAAACTCCTTGTCTGTTTTTTTCAATATATCGTGTAGTAAGTCTAATTTTCCATTTTTGATTTTTTGAATTTGGAAAGGATATTGACGAAAAAGGAATTTTGAATTCGACTTCATATCCAAAATCAGTTACTCTTCCAGCTGTCTCATAATCATAATTTGTTTCAGCGGACCAACCCTCGGCTCCTGCGCCCTGTTGTTCTATACCTCTTGGTTCAATTCTTGAGGCATCTAGTTGACTTCCAAGAGCATTTGCAACAAGTCCTACCCAATTTCTTGCATCTCCATATGTATCAATTTGAATACTTACCATATCCTGTCCTGATGTAAACATTTTGAAATCATCTCTTGGAAGTATAGAAGTTTTTACTTCATCTCTGTATGCCCTGTAACCAACATAGAGAAATTTACTTGTGTAAAACATATATCCTGATGTTTTGTATGTTGAAGGAATATTATAGCCAGGTGAAATTTCATTATCGAGATGAAAAATTTTAGATTCTTCAATTTCTTGTTCTGTTATAATACCGTCAATTTTTATTTTTTCGGGACTAATTTTATTCAGAATATGAGTCCTAACCTGCGTGAATGAATTAAAAGAAGTAAAAAGCAACAAGTTTAGGACTAGGAATTCTCTTAATGATTTTCTATTCATTCAGGTTTTGTTTTAAACCTAGGAAACTTTTAATTTGATTAGATGATCTTAACCATATTGCAATAGCGCACCAAATTGAACCTAAAGGTATCCACCAAAGTACTGCTAAAAGTGCATAATACTCTTTTTTATTTGCGTTTTTAACTTTTTCTTTAAGTTTTGTATAACTAATGTTTTTCATTTAAAAAAGAATAATACTAATTAAAACTATACTTGATTGAAATAATATTTGCAGAAGAATTTGAACTATGCTTCTCTATATACTTTTGATAAAGATAACGTAATGTTATACTCTGAGATTTATTTGTATTAATTTTCTTACTAATTCCATATCTATATACCTTTTGCTCGTTACCTTTTATTTCATCAAAATATTCAAAATAAATTTTTGGATTATTAGTCCAATCTATCATTTTTAATTCAATTAAAGGTCTAATACGAAGCCTCTTCTTGTACCTGCCTTCTCTGTCCAATGAAAAACGATTTTGATAGGCAATTCTTAGTTCAAAATTTAATTTATTTGCATTTAGTTTTTTTTCTATTCCAAATCTATATCGCATCATATTTTCAAAACCTTGAATTCCTCCTATATTATCATTTCTACTATAGTACCTTAATTGACCTAAAAATGTCAGTTTATTTATTAGTTGATAAGATATCTCTGATTCTGTAATGTATGTATCAATTACATTGAGGTCTTCTTTTAATCTAAAATGTTGACTTAAATCTATTTTTAAATTTTCATTTATTTCGAAACCATACTCGACGGAAGACCATCCTTTTAATTCACTAGGTTGAGCAAAACAAAAATTGTTTATCAGAATAACGTATAAAAAAATTAAAAATTGTCTGACTCTATCAGTAATAAACATGGATAGTAATAATATTTAGATTTTTATCAATTTTAAATATTTTAAATGTTTTGACATTAATATTAAGATTTTTTTCTTGCTTTTTAATCTCATCATCAATTATCTTTTTGATATCTCCATTATTGTAATCAAGCTGCAAGACTATTCTTCTATTGATATCTTCTGCTAGTGGATGAACTTTATTGTATGAAAATTTCATTAGAATAAATTCTCCAAAAATTATAAAGAGTATAACGGTTAGGTTTATAATAATTAATTCACTTACATATAAAAACTCTTCTGACAAAGCATTGATTACCGCCATTCCAATTGTAATAAATAAATATGTCATTTCTTCTGTTTGAAGAGGTTGAGTTCTATACCTTATTATTCCGAATATTGCAAATAAGCCTAAAGCCATTCCAAGGTTAAGATCAAAATTCTTTAGAGTAAAACATAAAAAGAATACTATTAAACTAATCATCAAAAAAGAAAAAGAAAAACGCCTTAAAACCATTTGTCTTGAAATTATTAGAATCATTGAAGCGATAAAACCTGTATTTACAGAAAACCTAATTAAAGCTGAGTTCCAATCAAATTCCATAATAAGTTGAGATATCATATTTTATGAGCTTATGGGATTGTTAAATAAATATATGCTAATCTAAAAACTAATCAAAATAGTTTAATAATTAGCAGAAAAATAAATTACTAAACTAATGACAAATCTTTAACTGCTTCAACAAAACTGTCTAGCTCTTTTTTAGTAGTAAAAATATTCGGACTAATTCTACAGCCTTTTACATTTGCATAATCTATAGCGACTGTAAAAATTTTATATTTCTCAAATAATAAATTTTCCATTTTAGATGGACTCATATTTGTAAGCCCAACATTTCCAATTCCACAACTTCTATCGATATCTTGGGGAGTATTTACAATTACATTTTTTACATTCCTTAATTTATCAGACCAATATCTTTGAAGAAATCTCATTCTTTTTTCCTTTCTTCCCATTCCAATCCATTTTAAATAATCAATTGAATTTGAAATAGCAAGGTCAGTGTGGACAGGATGTGTCCCTATGTGATTTAATCTTTTTATATCTGACTTATTATTATTCCCATTCGCAAGAAGAGGCCAAATTCTATGAGTTTTATTTTTATTTACATAAAGTAAACCTGCTCCAAGTGGAGTAGCTAACCATTTATGCAAACTTGATCCATAATAGTCACAATTAAAATCATCAATTGAAAAGTCAAAATGTCCAACACAATGAGCTCCATCAACCATTACTTCAACCCCATAGCTATGTGCCATCTCACATATTTTTTTAATAGGAAGTATCTGACCTGTAATATTTATCATATGACATACCATAATAAGCTTTGTCTTACTTGAAATTTGACTTTCATATAGGGATACTATTTCCTCATCATTTTTTGGATGATTTGGTACAGATATTATTTTGTTAATAACACCATATCTACTTGAAATTTGTTCAAACATTTCTTTCATCGTACCATAATCTTGTTTTGCATAAATTGCCTCATCACCTTTTTCCCATGGGAAACCTGAAATCACTAAATCCAGAGACTCGGTTGCGTTTCTGGTAATAGCAATTTGATCAGGCGTAGAACCAACTATAGTTGCAAGCTCACTCGTAACTCTATCTTTATTTTTATTTAAATCATTTCTCATATAAAATGATCCCTCAATATTTACATGCTTAACATGATTTATAAAATGTTCTAATACAGGATTTGGAATTATATTATAGTAACCACTTTCAAGATTTATATATTCTTCCTTAAGAGTAAAATGAGATCTAACAGTTTTCCATAATTCATCTTCATTATTTATGACTGGAAGGGTTTTTGATATCGGCCTATAGGCGCTTAATTCAGTAGCAGAAATTAAGGGTGAAAATGATAAGGCGCCTAATGATTTTATGAATCTTCTTTTATCCATTTAATTATTAATTTTACTTCAATTTAATAAAAATGTTCAAGCATATAGGTTTTTATTTATTGATTTTCACATTGTTAGGCGGATGTTCAAAATCTGAAAATCAGGTATGCAAATCTGAAAAAAAAATTATTGCATGTACCAAAGAATACATGCCAGTATGCGGCTGTGATAATACTACATATTCCAATAAATGTGTTGCAAAATCAGAAGGAGTAAATACTTGGAGGATTGGTAAATGTAATGATTAATTTTCCATACATTTATATCAAAACCTAATACTTTGAAATTAGAAAATTACACTGATAATTTTTTTGAAGTAAACTCAGTAAGTGGATTTCTTCCAAAGAAAAGTCCGTTGTCAAAACTTCCTGAACGATACAATGAGCTTCAAAAACTAATTGATGAAATGCCAATTAAAAAAGAAGATGGGAGCACTGGACTTCTTTCAAGAAAAGGAGCTATTGAGGAGTGTGTTAAAAACCTATCTAACCTAAAAGATCTTGTTAGTAAAGAAAAAGATGTTTTTATTATTCAAGCCTTATTTAGGGCATATGCTTTTCTAACAAGTGCTTACCTTTTAGCCCCCGCTCACTTTAATTATCTAGAAACAAAAAAATATGGAAAAGCTCATAATGTTTTACCTGCTCAAATTGCTGAGCCATTTGTGATTGTTAGTGAAAAACTTGATGTCTTTCCATTTATAGATTACCACTATGCATATTCTTTAGGTAATTATGTAAAAATAGATGATACTAAAGGTTTTGAATGGGAGAATCTTGCAATGGCTGCAAAGTTCTCTGGTATGGATGATGAGAGAGGTTTTATAATGCTTCATGTTGATATTAATCAACATTCCCCTGAATTGATTGGTAGCATTTTTGACTATCTAGAATCAAGTGATTCAACTGGAGTAAATAATTCGCTTAAAAAGTGTCTTTCAGCTATGAAAAAGATAAATGAAAGAAGACAAATAATGTGGCAAGCCTCAAGATGGAAACATTATAATGACTTTAGAGTATTTATAATGGGGATAAAAGGTAATGAAGAAATTTTTGGTAATGGTGTAATATATGAAGGGGTATCTGATAAGCCTGTTCAATACAGAGGTCAGACAGGAGCCCAAGATAATATTATTCCAACTGCTGACATCTTTACAGGTGTTATTAATTATTATCCATCAAATGATCTCACAAAATATCTGCTTGATTTAAGATCTTATAGACCAAAGTGTATTCAAAATTTTTTGGAAGATATTAAAAATGAAATGCGTAATAATAGATTATTTAACAGTCTAAAAGAGTCAAATAATGAGGAGGGGCTGTGTCTGTTAATTCAAATTCTTGATGAAATTTATTATTTCAGAAATGGTCACTGGCAATTTGTTCAAAAATATATAATGGCCAATACAAAATATGCTAAAGCTACAGGAGGTACTCCAATAATTTCTTGGATTCCAAATCAAATTACTGCTGTATTAAATTATATGGATGATGTAATTAATTTATTACCTCAGAATTCAGAGTTTATAGATATTACAGAATTTGATAGTAAACTCTCCAAAAAAAGAGACTTACTAAATAAGCAGCTAAAATTACTTCATGGGGATGATTATAATGCAGATGAAGTTTTTTCACTAAACAAAAAGATGAGTCTTAACGATGATTAAAAGAATGAGAGTATTTTTTCTGATTTTATCTTTTCTGACAATTGCTATTAGTCATTCTCAAGAGAATCTAGAAAGTAATTTAATTGGTGAGTGGGAATTCAAACTAGACATAAAAGATGTAATCAAAAATTCAGATGAGTTAACTGGATTTGAAAAATTAGCAGCAAGAACTTTTTCTGGGGTTATTGAAAAAGCACTAGATAAGACAAAAATATTATTCGATTTCAAGAAAGACAATACAGCTGCAATAACTGTAATTACTAGTGAGAGGACACAAAGCAGAGTCGTTTTTAGTTGGGAAATAAATGAAAATGGCTACTTAGTATTAGATGAAATATATGATCAATCTGAGGTTAGATTAGGAGATACTGTATACTGGAGCTTTAGTGATGATAAATTGATTCCTTACAATTCTAAAGCAAAAGTAAATGAAGGAATATTATTAATAAAGGTAGAATAAAGATTAATTTTTTTAAATTTCAAGACTTAATTGGAATATAATAAAAATGAAAAATAAAATTTTGATACTTGCATTTTTACTGATGTCTTCATCTTGTAGTATCTTTAAAAATTCGCAAACTATATCAGAAAAAGACACTAAAGAAGCAAATGATGAATTTGCATCAGTTAATATATACCAGAGATTTTTAGGAGACTATATTTTAGAGATTATGGATATTCCTAAAATGTATATTCCTGCAGGAGGTGATGGTTCATTTACAATGAAAGTTACAATGGATGGTGACATTTTGAAATCTGAATATACAGGAGACTCAATAGGAGCGGCGAGTTGGGCAATTATAAAAAGCACTGAAGTTGAAGATGATATACTCTTCGTTGAGATTCATGTTCCTGATTATGGTGTGACAGGATATTGGGAACTTTATGTTGAAGGTAATGAGGTAACAGGATATGCTTTTGATATGTTTGAAGTTGTTGGAACAATTTCTAGATAATTATGAAAAGGATAATAGTATTATTTACTGTGTTTAGTTTTACTTTTTCCTCATGTACATCTTTAAGGATAAAAAAATCAATTGAAGGTTTTATTTCATCAACTGAAGCTAAACCTTCTCAAAATAAGTACGAAGGCAACTATAACTTATCTATTTCATTTAGTGAACCATATGGTGATATTGATGTATCATTACAAATATTTTATAAAGACTTAAAACTTTCATCAACAATATCATATTTCAACGGAGTGGAGGATATTCCAGTAATAGTAAATTCCACCGAATTATTTGAAGGTGCAATTTTTATTAATTTAGTTGATCCTGAAGCAGGTAATGTTGAAATGGAGGTTTATTTTGATGATGAAAATTCTATTTCAGGTTTTTATGCAGGGCAATTTAAATTTAAAGGTGAACGTATTAAATAAAATAAAAGGAATTTCTATTCTAGTTTTTAGCATGCTAATTTTATCTTGCTCTTCTACTAAATCTATCACCTATTCTATTGAGAATGATCCAAATGCTCTATATTATGGAGTATACGAATTTGACGTTGAAATTCCAACGGTTCGATTTCCTTTTGAAGCTTCTTTAACAATTGGAACATCAAAAAGAGGGAACATTACCTCAAGAATTATTTGGACTTTTCAAGGACAAAGTTTTTACAACTCAATGGTAAGAAACTTAATTATTTCTAATGGACGAATAAGTTTTAATAGTTTAAGTTCAGATGGTGTTAGTTCAGATGTTCTATTTTATTTTACAGGAGAAAATAAAATAGAAGGATATGCTACCTCTATAGAGGATCCAGTTCTTGGCGTACCTAGCGGAACGGTTTTTAAGTTAAAAGGATTAAAAGTTGAATAACTATTGGGATATCTCGTACTCAAATTCCCATAAAGGATTATCTAGTTTATTAATAATGTAATTTAGTGTAAGCTCTTCGCCAGATAATATGTCTTTATCTGTAATAATTCTTATGTGCTTTATCTTACCAATTGATTCATGAGACTCTGAAACAATTGCTTTACAATTTGGCATTTCATGATGATTAATAAATGCTCCTAATGGGAGTCTAATATAATTATCAGGAAATCTATTATCATAAACATGTGAAATCCCAAGATCAGTTTCTGAAGATAGATCTTTAGTTGCAAATACACCTAAACCTTCAATTTTACTCTCTTTAATAGTAATTGAATCAGGTAATGGCCTCCATTCTTTCCTCTCTTTCATATCTTCAATTTATGAATAATTATTTATTTGATTCACAGACTAGCTTTTTTCAATCGCAATCAATCTCGTATTCATTCCAAGATTTGTTGGGTGAAATATTTGGAAAATAGTAGCATTTTTTTGTTCCATCAGGAAAATTTACATATTTATAAAAAGCTGATGGCACATGAGCTCCAGTATTAAGTGTAATATGATTAGAATCAAACTCTAAATATATTTCAACCCCTATATCTCCTAAATCATCTGCCCATTCTCTGACTTGCTCTTCAAGCTC
>CACGZJ010000017.1 GCA_902577515.1 uncultured Bacteroidota bacterium
AACCACCTATTAAATTCTTCTTCAGTCTCAACAATTATTTTCATCTGCATATTATAGTGAGAAGCACCACAAATTTTATTACATAAAAGTAAAAAATCAAATTCATATGGATCAAGTGGAAAGTCTCCACTAGCAACTAAATCTTCACTTTTATCAAATCTAATCTTATTGATTTTTTTTACCTTTTCAACAATTTCAGGCCTTAATCTCATTTCTTCAGTTGTAACATTAGGTATAAATGCGAACTGATTAATCATTCCAGGTACCGCATTCATTTGTGCCCTAAAATGAGGCATATATGCAGAGTGAAGTACATCTTGAGACCTAATTCTAAATACAACTTCTCGATTTACAGGAAGATGTAGTTCTTGAACCACAATATCATCATCACCATTTCTATCAGTTGGATCAATACCAACTAGGTTTTTTCCATCAAAATCTTGAAGGAAACGAACATTGGCATCTCCAAGGACACCATCTTCTCCTGCGTATCTTGCTTTCCAGTTAAATTGTTGAGCATATAATTCTACAACAAGAGCGTCATCATTTTCCTCAATTGTCATAATATCCACCCAAGTAAATAATCCGTATAAGATTAGACCTGCAAGAGCTATTGTTGGTATAATAGTCCAAACACCCTCCAAAAATGTACTATCTGCAAAGAATAAAGCTTGTCTTTTTTTATTACCTCTATATTTAAATGCAAAATAATGAAGTAAGGCTTGTGTAATTGTCTGCACAAAAAATATTACAGCAAATGAAAACCAAAGTAAATTATCATAATTTTCTCCATGAACAGATGCAGACTCGGGAAGTATAACATCACCCCATTGGAAAAAAGAGAAGATAGTTAGAGCATAAATAAATATCAGGAAGAGAAACATAAGTTTTCCCTGAACATCATTATCCTTATCAGATGCAATTTCGCTATCATCATAATCAGTAGGTTTAGATAGCTCTAAAATTTTGGTCAATTGCCAAACTGCAATCGAAATTAAAATTAATGATGTTAGAACTAATAATATTGTCATTTTAATCTAAATTATAATATTGGAATGTTTTACTTTCTTCTATAAATGGATCACCTTTAGCCAAAATTGGTGCTTTTGAAATCGCTCTAAACACAACATATAAAAATACACCAAGGAAAAACATAAATTCACCAATTTCCGCAGGTCCAAATGACCACATATCCCCTACAGCTGAAGGCATAATCATGTTATAGACATCAATATAATGACCAATTATAATTACAATACCTGTTAAAATTACAATAAAGTTGGTCTTCTTGAAATCACTATTCATAAGAACAATTAATGGGAATATAAGATTTAATACTACCATTCCAAAGAACAAGAAATTATAGTCTTCAATTCTTGTTATAAAATATGTTACCTCTTCAGGAATATTAGAGTACCAAATAAGCATAAATTGAGAGAACCATAGATATGCCCAGAAAATACTCACTCCAAACATGAATTTTGCAAGATCATGTATATGGCTGTTATTTACAAACTCTAAATAATTTTTTGATTTTAAATAGATCGTAATTAGTGCGATAGTAGTTATTCCTGAAACAAACATACCAGCAAAAACATACCAGCCAAAAAGGGTACTAAACCAGTGAGGATCAATAGACATAATCCAATCCCATGACATCATTGACTCAGAAACCAAAAAGAATACTAAGAAGCCAGCAGAAAACTTAAATAATTTTTTGTGAACACTTATATCATTCTTCTCATCTTGCTGAAGAGAAAGTCTTCTTGTTATCTCTCTGTAAATAACCCAACCTGCTACATATACAATTGCGCGTATAAAAAAGAAAGGAATATTTAGATATCCTATTTTATTTCTGATAATCTCATCATGTGCAACTACTTCTGGGTCCATCCATATAAAAAGATGATTAAACTTCAATGCTGAAAAACCTAGAATAATTAATACGAATACACATCCTAAAAACAGGTATCCTGTAATTCCTTCCATAATTCTGTATAATACAATAGACCAGCCAGCTTGAGAAGCTCTTTGAATAGCATAGAAAGCTAATACTCCAAGAGAAATCATCATGAAGAATAATGCGGGTACATAAATTGCTGCCCATGGCTTATTATGTAGTTGGTTGAAGACATGTTTGTCATGATCATATTCATGACCACTAGACTCGTGCCCATGGTCTGAATCTCCATAACCATAACCTTCGTGATCTGAATCTCCATAACCATAACCTCCATGGTCTGAATCATGACTCATACTTGCAACAATTTCTTTTGATTCTTCAACAGTTGAAGGAGCTTTATAAAAGCCATATAAAATTCCAAGAAGTCCAATTAGAATTAAGCTAATTGAAAGTACTTTAATTTGATTTGAAAATTTATAATCTTTATACATTAATTACTTTTTTGTTGTTCTCTTAGTTCCATTACATATTGAGCAATCTGCCATCTTTCTTCTTCGTTGACTTGTCCAGCATGAGAACCCATTGCATTTATACCATACATAAGTACATGATAAATACTACCTGGTGTAATTTCTCTATCTATATATGCAGGTATTCCTAAAAACTTTTCTCTTTGAGCTAAAATCCCCATTCCATCACCTTTATCTCCATGACATACTGAACAGTAAATCTCGTAAAGCTCTTTACCTTGGCTTCTGTTATAATCATTAACTTCCAAAGGAGATATTAGTTGAGCTTTTGCAAGTTCATAACCTTCATTTGAATCTTCATAATCATAAGGTTCCCATCCTCTTGCTATAGATCCCTCTGGTGGAAGCTGGGCTTCAATTCCATTGGAAAACGCTTCAGACTCAGCATATGTCTCATATGCTAAAGACTCATACATATCTGGAAAGTATTGAAAGTTAGGTTTTGATGGATCAAAACATGATGTAAGTAGAATACTTATGAAAAAAATTAATATAAAACTATTTCTCATCTTCATCATTATTTATTACATATATGGAAATTGCACCAAGTTTTTTTAACATAGTCTTTGTCTTTGCAACATTTGTTCCTGTCTCCATATCAATCAAAAATTTATCATCAGTAGTAGAGGGGTGAGGATTCTCTGCATTTTTAAATGGCCATAATTTACTTTTTAAATAAAAAGTTATTACCATTAAATGAGCAGCAAAAAATACTGTCATTTCAAACATAATTGGAACAAATGCAGGCATATTTTCAATGTATGAAAAGCTTGGTTTTCCACCAATATTTTGAGGCCAATCAACAATCATAATATAGTTCATCATCATTACAGAGACAGTAAAACCAAGACATCCATAAATAAATGTTGCAATGGATATGTTAGTTGGCTTAAGTTTCATTGCTTTATCAAGTCCATGAACTGGAAATGGTGTGTATATTTCATTTATGTGAATTTTACTTTTTACTATCTGCTTTACAGCGTCTAGTAAAATATCATCGTCATCAAACAAAACATGTAAGCTTTTTGAACTCATTTTTTATCTCTTAATTTTTTATAATTCTCTCCTGATGATTTAAGAATTGTTTTTACTTCAGATTGAGCAACAACTGGAAAACTTCTAGCGTAAAGTAAAAACAATACAAAGAAGAATCCTATAGTTCCAATAAATATTCCAATATCAATAAAAGTTGGCGAGAACATTGTCCATGACGATGGTAGATAATCTCTATGAAGAGATGTAACAATAATTACAAATCTTTCAAACCACATCCCAACGTTTACAACAATTGAAATTACAAATGACCATATTATACTTGTCCTTATCTTCTTAAACCACATAACTTGTGGTGATACAACATTACATGACATCATTAAAAAATAAGCCCACCAATAAGGACCCGTTGCCCTGTTTAAAAAAGCATATTGTTCATATTCTACTCCAGAGTACCAAGCTATAAAGAGTTCAGTGATGTAGGCACAACCTACTATAGATCCAGTAATCATAATTACAATATTCATCATTTCAATGTGTTGAACAGTAATGTAACTCTCAAGCCTAGATACCTTTCTCATTATAATCAATAATGTTTGAACCATAGCAAATCCAGAAAATATTGCACCTGCAACAAAGTATGGTGGAAAAATTGTTGTATGCCACCCTGGAATCACAGATGTAGCAAAATCAAACGATACAATTGTATGAACAGATAAAACAAGAGGAGTTGCAAGTCCAGCTAGCACCAATGAAACTTCTTCAAACCTTTGCCAATCTTTTGCTCTTCCAGACCACCCAAAACTTATTAAACCGTAAATTTTCTTTTGAAAAGGTTTAACAGCTCTATCTCTAATCATTGCAAAATCAGGAAGTAGACCTGTCCACCAAAAAACTAGTGAAACTGTTAGATAAGTAGAAATAGCAAATACATCCCACAAAAGAGGAGAATTAAAGTTTACCCAAAGAGATCCAAACTGATTAGGAATTGGGAAAAACCAATAAATAAGCCAAGGTCGACCCATATGAATTACGGGGAATAGTCCTGCTTGAATTACTGAGAATATTGTCATTGCTTCAGCAGATCTATTAATACCCATTCTCCATTTCTGTCTAAATAATAATAATACTGCAGAAATTAAAGTTCCAGCATGACCAATACCAACCCACCATACAAAGTTTGTAATATCCCATGCCCAACCAACTGTTTTATTTAGACCCCAAGTTCCTATTCCAGTTCCAATTGTATAAATTATACATCCAACACCCCATAAAAAAGCAGCCATAGATATTCCAAATGCAATCCACCAGTCCTTATTAGGAGGTGTCTCTATTGGCCTAGCAACATCTACTGTTATATCATGATAACTCTTGTCTCCGAGGACTAAAGGTTTTCTTATAGGAGCTTCATAATGTGATGACATATACTATACTTTTTTACTATTAGTTACCTTTACTTGATATAAAACATTAGGTTTTGTTCCTATACTCTCAATTAGCCTATATGCTCTATCTTTCTGATTTAGTTCAGAAATTTTACTGTCTTTATCATTAACATCTCCAAAAATAATAGCACCATCACTACATGCATTTGAACATGCTGTTTGGAATTCTCCATCCACAACTCTTCTACCATCTTTTTTTGCATCAAGTATAGTCTTCTGAGTCATTTGGATACAAAGAGAACATTTTTCCATTACACCTCTTCCCCTGACATTTACATCAGGATTAAGAACCATTCTTCCAAGATCGTTGTTCATATTGTAGTCAAATTCATCATTTTCTGCATATGCAAACCAGTTGAATCTTCTAACTTTATATGGACAGTTATTTGCGCAATAACGAGTTCCAACACATCTATTATAGGCCATCTGATTTTGTCCTTGTCGACCATGAGATGTAGCAGCAACAGGACATACAGTTTCACATGGAGCATGATTACAGTGTTGACACATTACTGGCTGAAAAACTACTTTTGGGTTTTCAGCGGCAGTTTCCAATTTAGTTTGAGTAGCTCTGTATTCTCTGTATCCTGATGTTCCTTCTTTAGCTTTTACATCTTCTTCAAAAGTATCTTCAGATGAAAAGTACCTGTCAATTCTAAGCCAATGCATATCTCTTGATTTTCTTACTTCTTCTTTACCAACAACTGGAACATTATTTTCTGCATGACAAGCAATGACACATGCCCCACATCCATTACACGCATTTAAATCAATAGACAAGTTAAAGTGGTGGCCTGTAGATCTATCAAATTCTCTCCAAATATCAACTTCTTTAGATGTAACTTTTGTTTCAATATGATTTTTAGATACCATAACAGTTGGATTCCAGTAAGACTTTTCTTTTGATTTATATGTATCTATATCTGTTTCTTTAATAATTTCATCTCTACCCATCATCGTATTATGTAATTGAATACATGCAAATTCATGATCTCCTTTCACCTTAGAGATACTAACTGTTTGAGTTTTAGAGAAATTATTATAAAAGGTATATGCATTAACACCTACTTTCATTATATCTTTCATACCCTCGGTCTTTCCATATCCGTAGGCTAAACCAACAGTTCCATTTGCTTGACCAGGTTGAATTAAAACAGGAACTTTTAATTGATTCTTACCATCAGAAATATTTGCATAACTACCATTTAAAGCACCGTTCGAAACATTATAATTCTTCAAGCCAAGTTTTTTGGCATCAGAAGCTGACATGGTTAAATAATTATCCCAAGTAACCCTAGTTATTGGATCAGGAAATTCCTGAAGCCATGGGTTAGAAGACTGAGAACCATCTCCAATTCCAGTTTTAGAATAAAGAACAAGAGAGAACTCTTCGGATCTATCCTCACTTATTGAAGAAATGCTTGAAGATAACTTTCTAGGCCTTAAATTATAACTTGTAAAATCATTATAATAACCATCTTGTAATGATTTACCCCACGTTTTACCTTTAAGTATAGTATTTTGCCAATTTGATTTGATCCTTTCATAAAAACTTATATTTGATCCTAAAAGCATTAAGAAAAAATCCTGAAATTGAATTGTGTCAAAAAGAGGTCTTATTGTAGGCTGGGCAAGGAAAAAATTACCTTTTTTAAACTCATAATCTCCCCACGACTCTAAATAATTATTAGATGCTGCAACATACATAGCAGACTTTGCTGTCTCATCTTCTTTTTCAGAAAATACGAGCGAAAACTCTAGATTTTCAAAAGATTGTTTTACTGATTCTGAATTTGGAAGTGAGTAAAGTGGGTTTATACCTGATGTAATAACTCCAGAGATTTTACCCGAATTTAATTCAGATATGAATTCATTCAATTCAGAATTATTGCCTTGTCTAATCAACCTTGGATTATTAATATCTATAGCTTCAGAATTAATCGATCTATTTATTTGAATTATTAGTTCTTGAATTTCAACATCGTCAACTCCCGATACAACTACCGATTTATTTGGTGAACTAAGAATTCTTTCAATTGATAAGTCAATGTATTTGTCAATTTTTGCTGTCAGTGAACCTCTAATGTCACCATTACCTGTTAGTCTGGAATAAATTCTTGCAACAATTTTTTTAAGCTCACTAGGTTTAGCAGGCACTCTATCATCAGCATTTGAACCAGTTAGGGTCATATTTGATTCAAATTGAAGATGGTATGACATTGTTTTATTGCTAGACTTATCAGGAACTCTTGTCTTAGTATAGCCTGCAGAATATCCTCCACCCTGCCAATCAGATAGAAAGTCAGCATCAATTGAGATAATATTTTCAGCTTTTGAAAAGTCATAGTCAGGCATTGCTCTTACACCATAGATGTTTTCAAAGGCATCTAAAACAGATGAGTCTGAAATAGTATCATAAATCACATGACTTACATTAGGGTACTCATCTAAAAGTTCTTTTATAATATTATTAGTAGTAGGGCTTGGATATGTCTGAGTTAATAATACAACTTTTTTGTTTTGATCTTTAAAATTCTGTAAGCTAACTTTTACGAGATTAACCATTGTATCCCAATCAGTATATTCGCCTGAAATTTTTGGACCTTGTATTCTA
The DNA here is from genome assembly GCA_902577515.1 of uncultured Bacteroidota bacterium. Classification (GTDB taxonomy): domain Bacteria; phylum Bacteroidota; class Bacteroidia; order Flavobacteriales; family Flavobacteriaceae; genus Marisimplicoccus. The sequence goes on from CACGZJ010000017.1 coordinate 7,486, forward strand.
TTGGCATCATAAAGAGACAATACTGAGGCATGGACTCTTGCATTAGCATCTCCAAAGCTTGAAGCATCTTTATTGCTCTCAATTTTGATTGGTCTTCCTTCTCTAGTTTTAACTAAAATACTGCTAAAGTCGTTACCATCAGCGAATGTCGTTGCATAGTAATTGGCAACACCTGGAATTATTTGCTCAGGCTGAACAACATATGGCACAGATTTAATTACAGGTCCTTCACAGCCTACTAATGCTGCTGCTGCTGAACTAAAACCAACATACTTTAAAAAATCTCTTCTTGAAGCACCATCATTTTCTTCTTTTGAATTAACAGGAAGCTTTTCAACAAATTCATTATTCTCCAATCCTTCAACTATAGTACTTTCACTATTTAATTGCTCGATTCCCTTCCAATATAATTTTTTACTTTTCATTTTAATAGTGACATTTTGCACACTCAATTCCTCCAAGTTGAGCTACAGTTAATTTTTCAACACCATATTTTTTTGAAAGTTCTTCATGAACTTTTTGGTAGTATTCATTATCCTTATCAACATTACTTTCTCTATGACAATCAATACACCATCCCATAGTTAATGGCGAATACTGATACATAATTTCCATCTCCTCTACAGGCCCATGACATGTTTGACATTCTATCTTTGCAACCTGTGCATGTTGGGCATGATTGAAGTAAACAAAATCAGGAAGATTATGAATCCTAACCCATTTTACTGGTTTTGTATTCCCTGTGTAAACTTGATTCTCTTCATCCCATCCAACAGCGGAATAAAGTTTTTTAATCTCATTGGTATAAAAGTCTCTGGTGTATCCATTTTCAAGATCTTCCTCACCATTATATTCAGCAATATATTCATGACAATTCATACATACATTTAATGAAGGTATTCCAGAGTGTTTTGAAACTCTTGCAGAAGAGTGACAATACTTACACTCGATTTGATTTGCTCCGGCATGTATTTTATGTGAATAATGAATTGGTTGAATAGGTGCATAACCTTGATCTATACCAACCTGCATAAGATATCCGTAGGTAAAATATGCACTTGAGAGTAAGAAGCCTACGACCAAAATAAAAATCAAGAATTGATTTTTAACAATTGTTTGCCATAAAGGTGTAATATTCCTTTTAGTATCTTTCTCAATTTTAACTCCACTTGCATTAGCAATCTTAATTAATGTCCTTTGCACTAGGAATAACATCACAATTAAAATTGTGAAAATGACTACAGTAACTGCTAATATTACATTAAGAGATATATCAGATCCCTGACTAACAGTTTGAGCCGATGCAGCAACTGTAACCGCTGGTGGAGGCGGAGTATAATCAGTATATGCTAAAATATTATCAATTTGCTCATTTGAAAATTGTGGATAATTTGTCATTACCGCACGATTATACTCCTCCCAAATAGCAACAGCTTGAGGGTCCCCATCTTTTATCATCTGAGTACCATTTTTGATCCATTTGTATAACCATTCTCTATCATACTTTTCAGACACACCACTTAAGGCTGGACCAACTGCTTTCCTATTTAACTGATGACAAGCTGCACAATTAGCATTGAATAAACTTTTTCCAGCCTGAATATCTGCTTCTTGAGAAATACTTATAGAAGGTAGAAGAAGTATTACTAAAAATATTCTTTTTATTAGTAACATTCTTTGGGGGCAATTAAATTTTTAGTCATGATGTTAAAGTGTTTTAAAACCACATTTTTAACAGCACAAATTTACATCATAAACGCCATTTTAGAAACTCTAAAATGAACAATTATTTAATTTATAATGATTCTAAATAAGATATTATTGCAATTTATTAAATTTGATAAAATTAGTGATGAAAAAAGTTAAGTTTTTAATAGCTATATGTCTGTTTTTATTTTCAATCTGGGATATCTCAGCGCAAGATGAGGATGTTTTTTATAATGACACACTAACTAAAAAATTCTTTCAGATCAAAAAAGATTTTAGCAAGAAAACTTTTGAGTCAACCTACTACACAATTCAAATATTTTATGGTAGTCTGAATGATGCAGATTCAATTTATAGTGATTTTAAAGAAAACTATGAAGATATTAAGTCTGAGCTAATATTTGAGACCCCAAATTATAAAGTAAGAATTGGAGAATATAAGGACATAAATATTGCAGCTCGAAGCCTAGAAAAAATTAGAAGAATTTATCCTGGTTCATTTATTATAAAACTCTCAGATTTATAATTTTTTCTTTATGGCAATTTCTTGATAACATTTAATTAAGTCACCAACTTCAAGGTCATTAAAATCGTTTATTTGTATTCCACAATCATAACCTTTAGCTACCTCTTTAACGTCATCCTTAAATCTTTTTAAGGAGAGTAATTTACCTTCAAATATTTGTTCGTCACCCCTTACAACCCTAACACTTGAATTTCTAATAATCTTTCCTTCTGTAACCATACATCCAGCAATTGTTCCAATTCTTGAAATCTTAAAAGTATCTCTAACCTCAGCTTCACCAGTATTTTCTTCTTTCATTTCTGGGGAAAGCATCCCCTCCATAGCATCCTTTAGGTCGTTAATTGCATCATATATAATTGAATATGACCTGATATCAATTTGTTCTTTTTCAGATAATTTTCTTGCGCTTTGAGTTGGTTTAACATTAAATCCTACTATGATTGCATCAGAAGCAGAAGCAAGAAGTACATCTGACTCTGTAATTGCACCAACACCTTTAAAAATAATATTAACTTGAATCTCTTCAGTAGAAAGGTTTTGAAAAGAATCTGTTAAAGCCTCAACTGATCCATCAACATCTCCTTTAATTATAACATTAAATTCTTGGAAGTCTCCGATTGCTATCCTTCTTCCAATCTCATCTAGTGTTAAGTGCTTTTGTGTTCTTACACTTTGTTCTCTGACTAGTTGAGTTCTTTTAGCTGCAATTTGTTTTGCTTCTTTTTCATCTTCTAAAACCTTAAACTGGTCTCCAGCTTGAGGAGCACCATCAAGACCCAAGACTGATACAGGAGTTGAGGGTTTAGCAACTTCTAAAGAATTTCCACTCTCATCAAACATTGCCTTTACTTTTCCACTTATCTTACCAGCAAGCATATAATCTCCTATTCTAAGTGAACCATTTTGAACTAGAACTGTTGAGACATAGCCTCTACCTTTGTCAAGAAAGGCCTCAAGAATAGTCCCTGAAGATAATTTATCAGGATTTGCAGTTAGATTCATTATTTCTGCTTCAAGCAAAACTTTTTCAAGTAGCTCATCAACTCCTTTACCACTAAGTGCAGAAATATCTTGTGATTGAATCTTACCACCCCAATCCTCTACAACAAAATTCATTGAAGCTAAAGATTCTTTAACCTTATCAGGATTGGCTCCTTCTTTATCTATTTTATTGATTGCAAAAATAATTGGAACTCCACCTGCTTGCGCATGGCTAATAGCTTCTTTAGTCTGTGGCATAATATTATCATCTGCAGCAATTACAACAATTACAATATCAGTTATTTGAGCACCTCTTGCCCTCATAGCTGTAAAAGCTTCATGACCAGGTGTATCAAGGAAAGTAATTTTTTTGGAATTAACAGACACAGAATAAGCTCCAATATGTTGAGTAATTCCACCGGATTCATCTTCCGTCACTGAAGATTTTCTTATGTAATCTAGTAAAGAAGTCTTTCCATGATCAACATGCCCCATTACAGTTACAATTGGGGATCTCTCTTTAAGATTATCAGAATCATCCTCTACTTCAACTTCTTCTTTCTCTTCTTCTATATCTGTTTTAACAAAATCTAATTCAAATCCAAACTCATCTGCAACAACAGTAAGAGTTTCTGCATCAAGTCTCTGATTCATGGTGACCATTATTCCAAGGCTCATACATGCAGATATTATATCATTTGAACTAACTTCCATTAAAGTAGCAATCTCTCCAACAGTAATAAATTCAGTAATTTTTATTTTCTTACTTTCCTCAGCTTGTTGAGCAAGCTCTTCCTCACTTTTAAGTTTATGCTGATCTCTTTTGTCTTTTCTATATTTAGCTCCTTTAGACTTTGAAGATTTACCTTGAAGTTTTTCTAGAGTCTCCCTGATTTGTTTTTGTATTTCGTCGTCAGTTGGTTCAACTTTTTGATTTATAGTCTTTGATTTATTATCCTTACTAAATTTATTTGCTAAATCTTTTGGCTGAGCTAAATCTTTTGGCTGAGCTACATCTTTACTAATTCTTTTTCTTCTTCTTTTCTTAGATTCTTCAACTTGATCTTCTTTTTTATTTATTGAGTCTAGATCAATTACCTCACCTGTCTTTTTTAATCCACTTAATTTTTTAAAATTCGTTTGAATTTTTGACAAATCTTCAGGATCTTTCTTTTCTTCTTCTTTCTCTAACTTATCTTTTACTGGTTCAGAAATATCAGTTTTAGATTCAGTTTCTTTTGAAGTTTCTTCTTTAAGATCTAATGTCTCAGCAGATTTCATTTCAATTTTTTCCTCAATAATCTGCTTTTCCTCAAGCTCTTTTTTCTTTTGAATATTAATTTCCTCAAGCTTATCTTTGTCTGACTTATCAGTTTGAAACTCTGCAAGAAGAAGTCTATATGTATCTTGATCTATCTTTGAAGTTGGCCTTGGTTCAATAGTGATTTTTTTTGAACTAAGGAATTCAATAGCTCTATCAAGTGAGATATTTAATTCTTTTAAAACTTTATTTAATCTTACAGGTGTAGACATATTATTTAATCTTCAAATTCTTCTTTCAAAATTTTAAGAACATCAGCTATTGTTTCTTCCTCAAGATCAGTTCTTTTTACAAGATCCTCCGCATCCAATTCAAGAACACTTTTTGCAGTATCTAATCCGACCTTTCTAAATTCCTCAATAACCCACTCATCAATTTCATCCTTAAACTCTGTAAGTTCAACGTCTTCTTCTGCTCCTTCTCTATAGACATCAATTTCATATCCAGTAAGCCTACCGGCTAATCTTATATTATGTCCTCCTCTTCCAATTGCTCTAGAAACTTCGTCTGGATTAAGGTAGACCTGAACAGTTTTTTTCTCTTCATCAATATTCAATGAATTAATTTTTGCAGGACTTAATGCTCTAGTTATATATAACTGAGTATTATTTGTATAATTTATAACATCAATGTTTTCATTACCAAGCTCTCTAACTATTCCATGTATCCTGGATCCCTTCATACCAACACAAGCTCCAACCGGATCAATTCTATCATCGTAAGAGTCAACTGAAACTTTTGCTTTTTCACCAGGAATCCTAACTGCTTTTTTTATAGTAATTAGACCATCAAAAACTTCAGGAATTTCTTGTTCAAACAACTTTTCTAAGAATAACGGAGATGTTCTAGAGAATATAATTCTTGGTTTATTACCTCTTAACTCAACATTTTCAATAACCCCTCTAACACTTTCTCCTTTTCTAAAAAAATCTTTTGGTATCTGTCTATCTTTAGGCATTATCAATTCATTTCCATCATCATCTAAAAGAATGACCTCTCTAGCCCTAACATGATGTACTTCGGCAGTAAAAATTTCTCCAACTCTATCTTTAAATTGGTTATAGATATTATTACTATCATGCTCAAAAACTTTTGCAACAAGGTTTTGTCTTAATGCTTGGATAGACCTTCTTCCAAGATCAACTAATTTGAATTCTTCTGAAACCTCTTCACCAACCTCAAAGTCAGGTTCTATTTTTCTTGCTTGAGTTAATTCTATTTCAGCATTTGAATCTTCAACTTCACCGTCTTTAACTACTATTCTATTTCTCCATATTTCAAGATCTCCTTTATCAGGATTTATAATTATGTCAAAGTTTTCATCTGTTCCAAATTTTCTTGTAAGTGAATTTCTGAAAACTTCTTCAAGAATAACCATTAACGTTACTCTGTCTATTAACTTTTCATCTTTAAATTCCGAAAAAGATTCTAATAATGATATATTTTCCATGTTCTTAACTTTATTTAAAAAAAAAGAGGGACATAATGTCGCCTCTGAAATTTTCAAAATGCTTGGCAAATTTATTATAAATTATTGATATAATAAAATTGTTGGCCTACTAGGGATCGAACCTAGACTCTTCTGGACCAAAACCAGACGTGTTGCCAGTTACACCATAGGCCAATTAGCTGCAAATTTAAATTATTTTTTTCTTTAAAAAATATATTTATGAAATTTCTTGAATATTACGCAGAGGCACTGATTTAATTAGCAATAAATTAAGAATTGCAGATACAGTAAAATATGAGAACAAGAAGGAGGCAAGAGTCAAATTACTAGTGAGATTTAACTGTTGACCGTAAATAATAACTGCAATTCCAATAAATATTCTTATAAATTCAAATTTTGTTGACCATTTAAATCCATCCATTACAGAGCTGGAGCTAAAAATAGTTGAAAAAATTAAAATTAAATATGCAGTTTTATCCGCTAAAGATATGTCTGAGAATGAATTTAAAAACACAAACAGAATAATGTTTTGAACAACGAAATGAAATCCAGCAAATATTTTATGAATTAACTTATACTCTGGCTTATACTTTTCCTGACTATATACATTTTCAACTTTAGCTCTAGGTAATTTTTTTGCTACATCTTCTGGTCTCCAGCCTGTGGGCATAAACCATATTCTAAATTTATCCATTAAACTATTTGTATGCCAAGCATCTTGAATTAAGTACCATAAATGTTGAAAATTTATCCAAATGGGGTTCCAAGTCTCAACAGGCTTTAATGTTCCATAAACGCATGGCACATCATCAAGCTCTTCTTGAAAGGTTCCAAATGCTCTATCCCAAACACAAAATATTGCTGCAAGATTCTTGTCAATATATTCTTTATTTATAGCATGATGAACTCTATGCTGTGAAGGAGTAACAAGAATATACTCTAACCAGCCTAACTTACCAATATGCTTTGTGTGGTACCAAAATTGACCAAACAGATGAAGTGGCCCTAGGATAGCTATTACTTGCGGAGGTACTCCTAAAAATGCTGCAGGAATTAGGAACAATACTCCAATTCCCAAGTTATTTGTTATACTTTGTCTTAAGGCGCAGGCAAGATTGAATTCTTCACTACTATGATGGATTACATGCATATTCCAAAAAATATTAATTGAATGCTTAAGCCTATGATGACAATAGCTTGCAAAATCAATACAGACAAAAGCTATGAAATAAAGAAGAATACTCTCTTCAAGTTCGACAACCTTAAGTCTTTCATAGAAAAATGGATATGAAAAAATAATTATCCCTAAACCAAGAATATCAACAAGTAAATTTGTAAAACCTGAACTTAGGCTTGATATAGTATCCATAAATGAATGCTGTTGATCTTTCTTCCAAGCACCATATAATATTTCAATAGTAATTAATATTAAAAAAATAGGAATAGTAATTAATAATATGTTTGCGTATGTATCCATGCACCTAATTACTCAATTATTCTATATGAAAATTGAATATTTTATTTTACATTGTTTCTATAAATATATCAATTATGACTCTAAATAAAATATTTTATTCTATAACTATTACTTGTATTACTATTCTTTTATCTAATACAGAATTAAACGCACAAAAAAAATCAAAAAATAGTATAACATTTGATTCGTCTCTTCATGAATCAATAAATTACAGAGAAATTGGACCCTTTAGGGGAGGAAGGTCAGCTGCAGTTGTTGGTGTTCCTGGTGAACCTGACTTATTCTATTTTGGTGCTACTGGTGGTGGAGTCTGGAAAACAGAGGATGGAGGTAAAACTTATGAAAATATTTCAGATGGTTTCTTTGGTGGCAGTATTGGTTCAATTGCAGTTGCAAGTGATGATTCAAATGTAATATATGTTGGAGGTGGTGAGGTTACAATTAGAGGAAATGTATCATCTGGGTATGGTGTATTTAAGAGTGTTGATTCTGGTAAAACATGGAAGTTTTCTGGATTACCTAATTCAAGACATATTCCAAGAATAGTAATTGATCCAAGTAATAATAATATAGTCTACGCTGCCGTTCTTGGAAATATATATAAACCAACAAACGATAGAGGAGTTTATAAATCTGTAGATGGGGGATTAACATGGAAAAAAGTTTTATTTGCAAATAATCTATCTGGAGCATTTGAAATTGTTATGGACCCAAATAATTCAAGAATTTTATATGCATCTACATGGAGGGTTCAAAGAACATCTCATAGTTTAAGTAGTGGAGGTGAAGGTTCTGACTTGTGGAAAAGTATTGATAGTGGTGAAACCTGGATGAAAATTAGTGAAAATAGTGGTTTCCCAACTGGAACAATTGGTGTTATAGGAGTAACAGTATCTCCAGTCAACTCGGAAAGAGTTTGGGCCATAGTTGAAAATCAAGAAAAAGGAGGTGTATACAGATCAGATGATGGAGGTGAAAATTGGCTTTATACAAATAGTAGTAGATCATTAAGACAAAGAGCTTGGTATTACTCTAAAATTTATGCAGATACTCAAGATATTGATGGAGTGTATGTTATGAACGTAGCATATCATTACTCAGATGATGGAGGTAAAACATTTAAATCTAGTAACGCACCACATGGAGATCATCATGATTTATGGATTGCCCCAGAAGATAATTCAAGAATGATAATTGGAGATGATGGAGGTGCTCAAGTAACTTATGATAAAGGCAAAACGTGGAGTACTTATTATAATCAGCCAACTGCTCAATATTATAGAATTACAACAGATAATTCATTTCCATATAGGATTTACGTTGCTCAGCAAGATAATTCAACACAGAGAGTAAGACATAGAAGCTTGGGTTATAGCATAAGTGAAAATGATTGGGAAAGTACTGCTGGAGGAGAGTCTGGACATATTGCTATTGATCCAAACAATAATGAGATTGTCTATGGTGGTAGTTATCTAGGATTTCTTGAAAGAAGAAATCATGAAAAGAACACATCAAGAGTAATTAATGTATGGCCTATAACAACTCTTGGGGAAGGAGCTGAAGCAATGAAATACAGATTTAATTGGAATTTTCCATTAGCATTCAGCAAACATGATTCATCAAAACTTTATACTTTCTCCAATCATGTTCATCTATCAACTGATGAGGGGCAAAGTTGGAAAACAATTAGTCCTGATTTGACAAGAAATGATGCTACAAAACTTGTTTCCTCTGGAGGTCCTATTACTCAAGATAATACCGGTGTAGAATATTATGCTACTTTATTCGCAGTCGATGAATCTCCAATTCAAGAAGGATTGATTTGGGTTGGTAGTGATGATGGATTAATCCATTTAACAAAAGATGGTGGAGAAACATGGGAGAATGTTACTCCAAAAAAGATGCCAGATTGGATGATGATAAATAGTATTGACGCATCTTCTTTTGATACAGGGACTGCATATATAGCTGGAACTAGATATAAACTAGGTGACTTTTCACCTTATTTATATGTAACTGAAGACTATGGAAAAAACTGGAAATTAATTGTAGCTGGAATCGAGAGCGAACACTTTACGAGAGTAGTTAGATCAGATAAGGTAAATAAAAATATTCTTTATGCAGGGACAGAAACAGGAATGTATATTTCTTTTGATAAAGGTAGCAGTTGGAATAAATTTCAGAAAAACTTACCAATTGTTCCAATCACTGATTTAACAATAAAAGATAATTCATTAATTGTTGCAACCCAAGGAAGAAGTATTTGGATTATAGATGACTTAACAGTTCTTCATCAATTAACACAATCTACTGATGAAGTAAAACTATACAAACCAAAAGATTCATATAGAATGCGAGGTAGTGGTGGAAGGAAATCCTTAACAGCAGGTACTAATCTGCCCAATGGGGTTATCATTCATTATTATCTTCCAAGCTATGATGGTGAAAACGATGAAGTAAAACTATCTATTCATTCTGAAGACGGAGAATTGGTTAAAGAGTTCTCAAATAAAAATAAGGAAAATTCAATTGAGGTTAAAAAGGGTGGAAACTCATTTGTTTGGAATATGAAATACCCTGGAGCAAAGAGACTAGATAATATGGTTTTATGGTCAGCAGATTTTTCAGGTGCAAAAGCAGTTCCAGGAGATTATTTGGTTAAATTAACAGTAAATGGCAGTGAGCTAATGCAAAAATTTATAATATTAAAAGACCCAACTTCAGAGGGTACTATAGATGATATTAAAGAGCAGTTCGATTTTGTAAATGAAATTAACGCTGTAGTTGATAAAGCTCACAAGGCAATTCAGAACATAAGGAATATTAAGACCGATCTTAGTAAATTTCAGACAGAATATTCTGAAAATGAATTTGCAAAGGATTTAATTGAAAAGTCTAAAATAATTTCAAGTTCTTTAGATAAAGTAGAAAATGAATTGTATCAAACAAAAAATCAAAGTAATCAAGATCCATTAAACTACGGTGTTAAATTGACAAATAATCTTGGTAATCTAAACTCCGCTTTTAGAGGGGGTGATTTTAGTCCTACTGATCAAGATATAAAAGTAAAGAATGATTTGATTGAAAAAGTTAATATTCAATTAGAAATTTATGACACAATTATTTCAAATGAAATCCCTAGCTTTAATTCTAGTTTTAAGAAACTTGAGTTGGACTATATTAATGTTTATTTGTGATTAAATATTTAATTAATTTAACTTATAATGTCCGAAACAAAGTTTCGAAAGTTTAATAATACAGTAGGTTGGGTTATTTTTTTTGTTGCCCTTATTACATATGGATCTACTGTAGAGCCAACTGCTAGTTATTGGGATGCAGGTGAATATATTTCAACTTCTGCAAAGCTTCAGATTGGTCATCCACCAGGGGCTCCATTTCATCAAATGATGGGTGCAATTTTTTCATTATTTGCCCCAAGCAATGACTTAATAGCGCTTGCAGTAAATTTTCTATCAGTAGTATCTAGTGCATTTGTAATTTTATTCTTATTCTGGTCAACAACCTTGATTTTAAATAAAATTTTCAAGGATAATGAATTCAAAAATTCATGGGCTATAATTCTAAGTGCATCAATTGGTGCATTAGCGTTTACTTTTTCTGATAGCTTTTGGTTTAACGCAGTTGAAACTGAGGTATATGCATTAGCTATGCTTTTTCTCTCTTCAACTTTTTGGGCTGGGTTAAGATGGGATAAAGACTTTGAAAATGAAAGAGGAGATAAATGGTTATTACTAATTTCATTTTTAATTGGCTTATCATTCGGCGTTCACTTTATGGCTATACTAACAATACCGGCTATTGGAATGATATACTATTTTAGAAAATATAAAGATGTTTCTTTAAAGGGTTTCTTGTTAGCTAACATAATATCTGTATCAGTATTACTGTTTATTTTTAAACTATTATTACCCTCAACTTTATCGATTTTTGGTCAACTAGAAGTTTTCTTTGTAAACTCATTTGGGTTACCATTTAACTCCGGAACAATAATTGCCGGTCTATTAATGGTAGTAATATTTTATAAGGGATTGTCATATACTAGATCGAATGGAATGGTTCAGTTCAATACTCTTTTTTTATGTGTTCTATTTGTATTTATCGGGTTTTCATCATGGTTAATGATACCAATAAGATCTAATGCCAAAACTGTAATCAACGAGAATTCACCATCTGATGCAAGAACACTTTTAGCATATTACAGGCTAGAGCAGTATCCAAAAACTTATCTATTTTATGGACCAATGTTCTCTGATATATATGCACCACAAGACGATAAAGAACCATATGTTGATGGAAAACCTAAATACGAAAGAGATTATACTACAGGAAGGTATAAGGTTGTAAATTATTGGGAGGATTCTGAGATAAATTCAAATTCAAAACATAGAGGTTTAATTCCAAGATTGTGGAGCTCTAATCATGCTGCAAACTATATGAATTTTACTAATCCGTTAAAGTTTGAGATTCTAGATAGATATAAAAATGAACAGGTAATTGTCGAAAGTGTAAATGAGTTTCTAAATAGAGAGTTACAAGGTGAAGTTGATGGTGATGATTACAATGAGTTCTTTAGATCTTTAGGCCCTTATCTTAATATTAGTAAACCTACCCTTTTTGATAACCTAAGTTTTCTTTTTTCCTATCAGATAAATTACATGTATTGGCGATATTTCATGTGGAATTTTGCGGGTAGACAAAATGACATTCAAGGTGACTATTCAATTATGAACGGAAATTGGATAAGTGGTATTGAGTTTATTGATGAGTTAAGAATCGGGAATCAAGATTCAATAGATCAGGATCAGAAAAATAATAAAGCAAGAAATACTTATTTTTTCCTACCACTAATACTTGGAATTATTGGACTTATGTTCTGCTATAAGTATGATATAAAATCCTTCTGGATATTATTACTACTATTCTTGTTTACTGGTCTTGCATTAAAGTTTTATTTAAATGAAAGACCTTTTGAGCCAAGAGAAAGGGACTATGCTTTAGTCGGATCTTTCTATGTTTTTTCCATTTGGATTGGTATGGGGTATGCAGCAATTTCATATTATTTTAAAAAATATAATAGTAAGCTTTTACATGTAGGTATTTACTCGTTGTGTTTATTGTCTGTTCCTTTATTAATGGCAAGTAATAATTGGGATGATCATGATAGATCAGATAGATATACTGCACAATCTATAGCAAGAGCTTACTTGCAATCAATTGATGAGGGCAAGGATGCAATGATTTTTACAATTGGTGATAATGACACTTTTGCTCTATGGTATGCACAAGAAATTGAAGAATTTAGAACTGATATTAGGACAATTAATACATCTCTTTTAGCAACTGACTGGTATATTGATCAGATGAAAAGAAGAGCATATGAAAGTAGTCCAATACCATCACAAATGGAACATGAAAATTATGCATTTGGTATAAGAGATTATATAAGATATGAGAATCTGCTTGATTCTATAAGATGGGATATTGGAGACTTTGTTGACTGGGTTGCAAGCGATAATCCAAGAACTAAATATAGGAACTTAATAACTCAAGCAGGAGGTGACACAAGCGATTATCCTGAGAATGCACTTGAAACTGTATTTTATCCAACAAATAAAATTAGACTTCCTGTTAATAAAGAGAATGTGATAGAAAGTGGAATTGTGAATAAGGAAGATGAAGATCTTATAGTTGATTATATTGATATTGACCTACCTGAGTCTATCATAACAAAAAATCAAATTATAATGTTAGATATTCTTGCGAATAACGATTGGAAAAGGCCAATATATTTTACCGGAGGTAGTTATGAGGATTCTGAATATATATGGATGAAAGATTATCTTCAACTAGATGGCCTAGTATATAAATTAGTTCCAATTAGAACACCTATTGATAGAAGCAACCCATATGAAATGGGGAGAGTTGATTCTGATCTAATGTATGATATTGTAAAAAAATGGTCATGGGGTAACTCTGAAAGTACTGAGATTTATCACGACCCAGAGACTAGAAAAAATAGTATTTCATTTAGAAGTAATTTATCAAGATTATCAGAGACTTTAATTCTAGAGGGGCAATATGATAGAGCAGAAGAGATAATAGATCTTGCATTTGAAAAAATGCCAATTGATTTTTATGGATACTATAGTTTGTGGACTCCTTTCATAGAGGGATATTACAAAATTGATAAAGATTTAAAAGCACAGGATGTAGTAAAAAAGATCTCTTTAAAATACTCTGACAGATTAAATTATTATTCGTCTCTTGAAATTTTTAACCAATACAATGTTGGTGAAGAGATAATATCAGACATTGAAAGGTATAGAAATCTTATAGAAACTATGTTAGTTTTTGATGCAGGTGAAATAATAGTTGATGAAATAAAAAGATTTATTTCTAGTTCTGAGAAATTTAACTTTATATATGGTGAGTTTGATTAT
>CACGZJ010000018.1 GCA_902577515.1 uncultured Bacteroidota bacterium
TGATCAAGATATATTAGGCAGCATATTCTCTAAGTTCTGTATTGGTAAGTAACGATAATAATAGTAGTTTTTTCATTTCTTTAGTTTTTTCCTGTAGATTAATAAAAACGAACCGGGTAAAATAATTACTACAAGAATTCGCTCCAAAATAGTTAAATCAAAGTACATTCCTACTCCTACAGCAACTCCTATTAATACAGAACTTATAATATTATATGTGTTCTTTGTCATATCTATGAGGTTAATTTAATATACTCTAAAACACCACCTATAATTACACCTACTATAAAGGCAATTATAAATATTTTCCAAAACTTTTTACTCTTTAAAAATTCCATATCTCTAATTTAAGAATTTATCAACAAGGTTACTTTCCGTGGAAGAATATGACATTTTCAACTCGTAGATTGAGTGTAGATGAAAAATAAAATAGCTTGTTAGGCACTATGTATAAAGGGATTCAAAAAAAGGTTATATTCCGCATTGGTAAATAATTACTCTGCAATAGTTGTATGAGGAACCATTCCACTAATTTTAAATTTATCTTTAGATTTTCTTAATATATATGATGCTGTTCTTTCCTCTGGACCCATAATGGTACTATCTTTCAAAAACCTTGTGAAATTTTGCTCTACTATTACAAGGTTATCGTCTATTTTGTAGCTTTCCCATGAATTTCTAACAGAATAACCATAATTATTACTCTCCAATTCATTAAATGTCATGATAAGAAAGTTTCTAATGTCTTCTGAAGAATTTAAAATAATAGTTGAATCTTGAAGGTATAGGGAGAATGGTGCACTATAGATTTCATTAGTAATAGTTTCAAAGTCTCCATCACTCCAAGCTTTATTATACCTTAAATACATATCTTCAACATCAGGATCTACAATAATTTCAGTAGATATATTTTGACAACCAATAAATAGAAACGATATTAATAATAGTCTTTTCATATCTCTAATTTATAAAAATATACTTCCATAAAACCGTTCCTAAAGCGTAACCAAAATAGACAAAAAACAAAGTCCAAACAGTTTTTTCGGTCGTTGTAGCATCATCTTTCCATCTGCCCTTATAATCCTTAAATGGATTTCTAATTTTCATAATAATTTAAGAATTATTTTTTTATATATCTATTTAAATTCAATATATAGAAGACAAATTCCAACTATTATTAAACATATGATACATACTTTAGTGACCCAATCAATATTTTTCATATTTATTTTTTTATAAAATTCAAATCAAAAAAATAATTTATACCAAAACTATAGTCAAATTTTTTACCAGTTAGATTTCCAAAATCTATCGATTTATTTACAATAGAAACAATTGATAAAGGAAAGTCTTTGAAGCCAACCTGAATGGTAGAAGCAGCTAAAAAACCGTAATAAGATTTATCAGCATTTATATGAATTGTATATAATTGAGGCAACCAATTAATATGGAACTTATCATTTAATTGTATTTTATTTAATTCAGGTTGTAAAAAAAACATTCTTCCTCCATCAAATTGATCTTCATTTACTTTTTTCAAATTAAACCCTTCATAATAAAGAAATGATAAACCAAAGTTATCATTAAATCTATATGTTAGTTTTGTAGTTGTTAGTGTTGTAACCCATGGTTGTATTATAATATCTGGTAATTTCTCTTCATCAACTTCAATCCTTTGAAAAGATGCACCAGGAAGAAATGCACCAATATCAACGTGTATTTTTCCCTTATTTATCAATTTATAATTCCAAATTATATCAACTGCCCAAGGTTGAAGTCCATCAAGCTCATATCTAAAATTAGGATTTATTGAAAATCTATCATTACCTAATGAAAAGCTTGCACTTAATGCAGGTTCTCCAAGAGTATAAAGTGGAACCCAATCAACGCCATTATTATCAACTTTAATATTCCCTTTAATGTAGAATTCATCATTTGATTGAGATAAAATCAAATTTGGAATTAAAATCAATAAAATTACAAACCATCTATTCATATTTTAATTTATTTGATTAATAATTCATGATAATATATTATGCAAAAGAAATATTCATTAATTCTAAGTAAGTTTTTTTTAAAAATTATCAAATTGTTTGTTTTAATAGGGCTTAACTGAGAAATGTATAAAAAAAGGTAAAGAATAGTGTTAAGTTTATTTTGTACCTCCTAATCGCCACATAAGAATTCCCCCAGTTATAAACATCCAGATAGAATAGGCACCAGTTGGAAGCCCCATCTCGACATTATTAAGTATAGTTGTAGCAATGACAAAAGCTAATGTTCCATTTTGAATTCCACTTTCAATTGTAATTGAAATTTGACTTTTACCTTTTATGCCAAAAAATTTCGCAGTAAAATATCCAAGTGACATAGTTGATAAATTCAGAAGCAATGTAGCCAATCCAACTTCTTTCATTGCCTGGACGATCAAATCTTTATTAGCAATCATAACAAGTAAAAAAATAATAATAAATAGCACTGTGGAGGCTATTCTCATAGGCCTTTCCATTCTTAGCGCAAAAGATTCATTTTTTTTGCGAATTACCATCCCTATGGAGACAGGAATTACTGTTATTACTAGAATTTGAAGCATAGTTTGAACTACAGGTAGTTCGATAATGACATCAGTCTCTCCTGTGAAATAACTAATGGCTTCTGATAAAATGATTGGAATTGTAAAAACAGTGATTAGGCTTGCTAGTGCAGTTAAAGTTACAGAAAGACCAATATTGCCTCTAGCAACTTGTGTTATAAGATTGCTAGTTGGGCCACCAGGGCATAAAGAGAGTATCATAATCCCAATAGCCATAGATGAGTCTAGATCAAACAAAAGGATAATTAAAAAACCAATTAAAGGGAGAAAGATCAGCTGATTAAACAGGCCGATAAGAACTTCCTTTGGATAAGCAAAAAGTCTACCGAAATCGCTAACTACAAGAGTTAGACCCATACCAAACATAATAATTGCTAGGGAGACTGGTAAAAAGATTTGTGTAATAATCGTTGTTGCGTCCATATTAATTACATCTTTTATCGATCATTAATTGGAATTCCTACTGATCCACTTTTTGATGACCAATGAGAATGCATTTTTTTCCATTCTCCATTTATTTTAGTCCAGAAAAATGAAACCCTAACAGCATAATTTATTTTAACACCTTTAAAAATATAGTCTCCATCAACATTAAATGTTACTACTGCACTATTTTTATTTGGAGAAACCTGGACAAAATGATCATGTGTAGTAAAATTTATCCATTGATATTTCACAGGTGTTGTGAAATATTCCTTATCATATATTCTTAAAGGACTACCATTTGAAGAAAAAGTTGAAGAGTTGAAATTTTCATCAAGAAATTTTTTAGCTTCTTCATAATCTCTACCAGTAGACGCAACCTTAGTCCATTGAATGCTTTTTTTGATTAATTCCTCATTAAGTTTTGTCTCTTGTGCAGTTATAAAAAATGGAAACAAAATAATTATTATGAAATTTTTCATGTTTTAATTTATTTATTATTTATTAATTAAAGCATATTTAATTAGAGTTTCTAATGAAGTATATTCTAATGTTTTTTCATGAGTTGCTTCTAGAATAACTTGAGGAGCCTTTCCAGCCTTTTCAGCTTCAATCCATCTTGAGACACAAAGACACCATTTATCTCCAGGTTTTAAACCTGGAAATTTATATAGTGGTATTGGGGTTATAAGATTATTTCCGCGGGATGCAGAAAAATTTAAAAATTCCTCTGTCATTATTGCACATACAGTATGAGTACCGGTATCTTCTGAAATAGTTCTACAATTACCATCTCTAAAATATCCAGTCATTGGACTTGCGCAACAAATTTGTAATTCTTGACCAAATACATTCTTTTCCATAATTATAATAAAAATGAAATCTGAATTATTTTTTATACCACTAATTATTTTTTAAATCAAAAATAATTGCCTTAACAAAGTCTTCTTTAGTTCTGTCTCCCTTAAAGGATGATTTAATAGAAGAGATAATCTCATTTATACTATCACCATTATTAAAACCTTGAACAGTTTTATTAAAATGCTCCCTCACAATGTCTCTAAATTTAATAACATCGTTTATATCAGATATAGGACCATGACCAGGTATAATTTTAGTATGACTATCTGAAAGAGAAATTATCATATTTAAAATATTTAAGAATCCTTCAAAGCTGCCGCCATTGTTTAAATCAATATATGGATAGCCATATGTTACGAATGTGTCTCCTGCATGAATAACATTACTGCTTTTAAAAAATATAACTGTATCACCATCAGTGTGACCTTTACCAAAATTATATAATTGAATTTCTTCACCAGATTCATACAAACTCATTAACGAAGAATATGTTAAGGAGGGTAATGCTTCTTCTGGATATTTTTCAATTAATCTATTTGATCCGTATAAAATTGAGTTTCTGCTTAATCTTTTCCTAACATTTTTATGAGCATAAATTGGAATATTAAGTTTACCAAATGCCTTATTTCCATCACTGTGATCATGATGGAAATGTGTATTAATAATAAGTTTTATTGGTAGATTTGAAATTTCAGATATTGCATTTAAAATTTTCTCTTCATTTATTTCATATTGGTCATCTATTACTATCAGACCATCATCTGATATGAAAACACCTATATTACCTGAAATAGGACCCCCAACAGAACTTATCATATAAATATTGTCAGAGACGAAGCTTACTTCCTCTCTTACGTCATCAAATGAGTCACTTTGAGAATAAGAGGATTGAGATAAAAGCAAAAAATATAAAATAACTAGTGCTCTCTTCATATCTCTAATTTTTTCCAAAAACTTTCCTTAACTGTCCCTTAGATAGCCAGGTCCATTTTACTTCATTTGAGCCCTGACTTGTATATAAAATTTTAATTTGACCAGAGGATAATCGTGTTAACCCCATTCTTCCTTTAGGTAAATCTATATATCTTATTGGATCATTTTTTTTCATCTTTGAGCTCATTAATATTTTATTATACATTTCGTTTAATTCTTCGTCAGTTGCTGCAAAACGAACATTAATCATATCTTTCATCTGAGGAAACTCTAGATTTTGATATTTAAAATTATAAATGTTCTCATCATTTATAACTTGTTTTGTTAACTCAACGAATTTATATAAAGTTGATATTTTACCAATTGATTCTACGGAATATTCAGAATTAGTTTCATCAATTTGGGCATAAGAAAAATTGAATGTTAAAAAAGCAATTAATGAAATGAATGGTTTTTTCATATGTCAAAATTAAATTATTTTTTCTTAAAAAGAATTTTCTTTTTTAAGTAGCTTAATAGTATACCATAAACAGGTAGAAATAGAATAAGTCCGATTATAATTTTTATAATAAGTTGGTTTGTTGCAATCTCAAACCAATTCTCTGCCATATATATATCTTCTGAATTATAAAAAGCACTGAAAAAGAAAGAATATGTGTCAATGATATTCGATACAAATGTAGAAAGCATAGGTGCAACCCACCAATAAGAATATTTATCTCTGAAATATTGAAAAGCATTTATATCAATAAGAATACTTAAAGCATAAGCAATAGAGCTTGCAAGGCTAATTCTTAAAGCAATTGAAATTAGATTCTGTTCATAGTATATAATTAAAAATGAAGAGATAATTGCAAATGGAAAAGCAAATGAAATAGTTTTAGTTGCAATTGATTTACCAACTAACCGAACAGTCAAGTCAGTAGCTACAACAACTAATGGAAAGCTAAAAGCTGCCCATGTTAGTTTTACTCCAATAATCTCAATTGGAATTGACACAAAGAAATTAGATATCGTTATTATTACAATATGAAGTAAGACAAGAAACTGTAATAATTTTCTATTTTTCATTTAATTTCCACCAATTTTCCCATGGAAACACATACCAGGGGTCATTTATTTTAGAATTAACTGTTTTTCCATAATATTCAACTTTTGATTTACTTTCTGATTTATTAATCAATACAGCAAAATGTATTTTAGTTGTTAGATTATTACTCAAATCTTTTATAATACCAATAGTACTTCCAGAATCATTTATATCATCAATTATTAATACTGAGTTAAATTGTTTAATTTTTTCTGTAATACTAATTAAATCTGGTTTTAATTTAGAGTCTCTTAATTCAATATTAATTACTTCATGTGGCTTATCCAGATAGTGTGAAAGATAAATACCTGGAATACATCCACCTCTATTAATGCTAATTATTACATCAGGATCAAAACTCGAGCTATTCAATTGCACAGAAATATTCTTGATCAAATAGATCATTTCCTCAATTGTGAAATAGATTTTCCCCATTTACTTCTTCTTATTCCTTTCAAGGTTCCATATTCCAATAACTCCCCATAAACCTATTGCAGAAAAACCAATATCTAAATAATCTACCTCAAAGTATAATAGAAATCCCATTATTGCTATTGCTAGAATTGAAGGACTAGCATATATAAGAAAAGGTTCTTTATCTTTTTTCATATTAACAATTTAGAAAAATTCAACCAAATTAGTCTAATTGTCTTCAAAGACTTTATTTATTATCCTTAGTTTTAACTGAATTAGGAGTCACAACACCTGCAGAAATAACCAACTTAAATGCATCTTCAACACTTATGTCAAGTTCAAATGCATCTTTTTTGGGTATTAATACAAAAAAACCTGAAGTTGGATTGGGAGTGGTTGGAACAAAAAGATTAATTAATTCTTCCCCAATAATAGACTTAGCTTCACCTTGGTAATCACCAGATTGAAATGCTATTACCCATATACCTTTATTTGGATACTGAATTAAATACGCCTTTTTAAAACTTTCAGATGAAGTATTTAATACAGTATCAGAAACTTTTTTTAGTATGTTGTATATATTTCGAAATCCTGGAATACTATTAAGAAGCTTTTCCCATAAAGCAACTAACCTTCGTCCAAGAATGTTAGTAACCAATACTCCTGTTATAAGAATAATTATGAATAATAATATAATACCAGATCCAGGAATAGTAGTATCTAAATTAAAAATAGCTTCAGGAAGATATTCTTTTGGAACGAGACTATTAATGAACTCTAGAAAGAACTTAATAACGACAATAGTCAAAATTAAAGGGATCCAAAAAAGGAGTCCCGAAATAAGGTAATTTCTTAATCGTCTCAATAATTTTATCATACTCGTTTCAAATTTATTAGAAAAACCTCTGATTACTGTTTACTATAATAGCTTTTTACTTCATCAGAGGTCTAATCAAATATAAGTAAACAAAAATATTAAGCCCTTTAATTGGGTCTTTTTTTTTATTTTTAATACATAACAAAAACAGGTGAGATTATAGTAACGATAATTGGAATCCTCATAGGCTTAGCTTAATGTAGGAAGAACTTGTGGTTAATAATTTTTAATATGAAACTAAAGGATTTATTTATTATTCTTATCCTAGTTGCAAACAGTTGCAGCCTAGAATATAAAAAAGAAAGTAATTTAACAGACACTGCTATTGCAAAAATATTTGAAGATTATTATGAATTTAAAAGTCGAATAAATCCAATTGAAGCAACTAAAGGGGGTAATTATGAATATAATGATAATATAGCTAATTATATATCGGATGATTATCAAAATGATTTAATAAAAGAATATAAAAATTTCTTGAACCGCTTGAATGAAATAGATGAGACTAGTCTATCTGCTGCAGATAAATTAAGCATGGAGGTAATGAAATGGGACTGTATGATCAAACTTGAAGGGCTTCAGAACCCTATTGTTGTTGTTACATCACCAATGTATAATTTACCTAGTTTTGAGCTTACTCCTTTAACTCAAATTCAATCATTACATCTTTATGTAGCTCAATTAGCCTCAGGGGGAAGTGTACATCCATTCAATTCAACCAAAGATTATGAAGACTGGTTAAAAAGAGTTGATGACTATATTATTTTCTTAGATACTTGTATTTCAATGATGAGGGAAGGGATTTCAAAACAAATTGTACTTCCATCAGTTTTAATAAATAAAACAATTATACAGTTAGAGGAGTTTATTACTAAAGATATTAATGAACATCTTTTTTATAGACCTATAATATCTATGCCTAAAGAAATTAATTCCAAAGATAGGGAGCGTTTAGAAATTGAATATCAAGAAATGATAAGAAATAAGGTAAGACCTAAATATATAGAGCTAAAAAAATTTTTGGTAGAGGTATATCTACCAAATTCAAGAACTACAACTGGTTTTTTAGACATTCCATATGGAAAGGAAACGTATGATTACCTAATAAAACTTCATACTACTACAAATATGACGGCCGATCAGATTCATGAATTAGGTAAAGAAGAAGTAAATAGAATTTTACTTGAAATGGAAGATGCAAAAAATAAAATTGGTTTTAAAGGAGATATTAAGGAATTTTTTGAATTCATAAGAACTAGTCCTGAACAAATGCCATTCACTGAACCTCAGGAAGTAATTGATAATTTCAATCAAATTAAAGAAAAAATTAATGCAAAATTTGATGATGTTTTTGACTTAAGACCTAAAGCAGACTTCATAGTTAAAAGAACTGAAGTTTTTAGAGAAGCATCAGCAGCTGCAGAATATGTCCCCGGAACTAAAGATGCTTCTAGACCAGGAATTTTTTATGTTCCTATTCCTGAAATTTTAAAATACAATAAGTTTTCGGATGAAGCATTATTCTTACATGAGGCAACACCAGGACATCATTATCAACTTTCTCTTCAACAGGAGAATAAAGACTTACCTAAGTTTTTACATCCAGAGAGTATGGGAGTATTTGTTGAAGGTTGGGCACTATATGCAGAATCATTAGGCAAAGAATTGGGACTTTATGATGATCCAATTCAATATTTTGGAATGTTAAGTATGGAAATGCATAGAGCTATTAGACTAGTAGTAGATACTGGTATGCATAGTAAAGGATGGACAAGAGAAGAAGCTATACAATATTCATTAGATAATGAAGCTGCATCTGAAGAGTCTATTATCTCAGAAATTGAAAGATATATGGCTACACCAGGTCAAGCTTTATCGTATAAAATAGGTCAAATTAAAATAAGAGAATTAAGAACAAAAGCTGAAATACAACTTGATGAAAAATTTGATATTAGAGAGTTTCATAACCAAATACTTAACTCTGGTAGTCTTCCTTTAGTTTTATTAGAGAAGAAAATTGAAGACTGGATAAAAACTCAGATGTAAGATCTGAATGAAAAAAATTAAGATCATTCTAAAGATCCAGGATTTCTTTATAGTACTTCACAAGTGCTTTTTTGTAGGCAGATACAAATTGGTATAATCTATAAAGATTTAAATCTCCAAATCTATTTAGTTCATTATATGTGTCATACTCATAAGTCTTTAATTTTTTATTTAAAATATTTTGAATTTTTTCAACTTTTTTAAAAAGAATTTTTTTTGTTTTATCATTATGAAGATCATTGTAATAATTATCAATAATTCTTCTTATCTGTTTAGGTGAAAGCTCTAAATATTTCTTTTGATTTCTATATTTAGTATTATACTCTTTTTTTAACCATGCATATTCAGAATAAACTCCTTTAAAAATTACTTCAAGAAATATTGTCATCTAATAAGATATTTTTTTAAAAGTTTAATTAGCCAACCAAATTTATAGTACATCATTTTCAAAGAGTAGAACATAAATGTTTTTGAATATGATAATTTTTGAATGGTTTTATTACGACCAATTAAATAAGATGCTCGTCTAAATAGATTCATATGATATCTAATTTAAATATGATATTTAAAATTCTAAGTTTTATTTTAAATTTTAAAGGATTATTAACAAACCTCTAAATTTTATGAATGATGTACTTATTTCTTTTTCTTTCTAAGAAATTGAAATATTATTAAATCAAGAAATAGAAATCCCAAAAATAACCATAAGTAAAGATCGTTGTCATCATAAAAGAAATATAAAATACCACAAAAAATTGCTGGAAGTAAAACTATTATTTTGATAATATTATCTTTGAATTCACCTGGGTATTCTTCTTTTTCTTCTTCTTTCATATTATTAATTTTTATTCAATAGTTTATTTATATTATCAATTGTAATCTTTAAAACTATCTGATGGACAGAGTCTTTGGGGTTATTAATTTCCTCTTGCAACCTAACTAATAAATCACCAATTGAATTCTCTTTTGTCATTTACTAAGATCATTTATTAATTCATTCATTTTTAGATTTAATGAGTTTACAGCCTCTGAGTATCTAGAGTCCCACTCTTCAAGCCTATCTGATGATTTTAATGCTATTTCATATTCCAATCCTGGTAAAATCCATGCAGCATATCCACTAAAAGGATCTGACGAGGCATAAAGAGATCTATACCATGAACCAAAATACATTCCTTTATCTGATATGAAGCTTTTTTCTAGACCTATCAGTTGTTGATTTAAATTTGAAAGCTCTTTTTTTGAAAAATCTCCCTCTGATAAATAAGACTGGATTTTTTGAGTTAGCTTTTCTGATGTTTGTTCAAGAGATTTAATTGCTTTAGAAGTTGAGCTAAACCCATCAAAACCTTTATTATATAAATTAATTTTACTTTCTGCATTTGAAATATGCATTTTTAAATCTGATGCATAACGATTTAAATTATATGGAATTAAATCTCCATTAGCCATTCTAAGAGTCATAAGTCCTGCCATATGTTCTACCATAGCTCCCATTTGAAATTCAGGATCGACAAATCTTTCATAGAATCTAAAGCTATCATAATTAGAATGATAAACATTTGGCCCACCTGCTCCCCCACTCATTGAAGGAACACCAATATGCATATAAAAAGCAATATGATCTGAACCACCTCCTAAGTTTCCAATTGGAGGTTCATCTTGATTGTTTCTGTTCCAGAATTGATATAAGGTTTGATCTGTGTATGGATATTTCACATCTTTTGAAGCTTCTACCAAGAGTTTTTTTAATGTTGGTGCTGATGAAGCTCCAAAACCTTTACCGGATACTGCTCCATCAAAGTTCATATATACAACACCTTTAGCATTTAATTCATCTCTCATTTGCTCTACCCATTCAGTTGAACCAATAACACCATGCTCTTCTGCATCCCAGTGACCAATTAGGATTGATCTCTTAGGTCTATATCCTTCATCATTCAACTTACCTAGTGTTTCACTTAAACTAAGTAGCATAGCTGTTCCACTACTTGGATCTGTAGCACCAAAACCCCATGAATCAAGATGACAACCCAAAATAATCCATTCATCTGGAGATTCACTTCCCTTTAGCATACCAATTACGTTGGTTGCACGAACGAAATCTATCTTTTGATCAACTTTTAACCTAACTGTAAGAGAAGAACCTCCTTCAAGTCTATAAGTAAATGGAAGACCACCTTGCCATGAGGAGGGAACTGGATTTCCTTGCATTTGGCCTAATATTTTTTGCGCTTCACCATATCCTATTGGAGTAACTGGTATTGTATGCAATTGAGCATCTTTTGGATCTAATCTCTTTATCTTCTTTTTACCATCCAGAGGTAATGCTGGCTCAAATGGAGTTAATGGATCACCAGTAAAATCTGTTGTTAACAATGACCCTCTTTGGATAGTAGATGAGTTATAGAATGCACCTTCTGGATATACAAGCCCTCTTGTAAAACCACTGTCTTGTGGATCAGTAAAAATAATTAAACCTGAAGCACCATTTGCCTCTGCAAATTTAGCTTTATAACCTCTAAAGTTTCCTCCATATCTTGCTATTACAATTTTTCCCTTAATTTCAACTCCAAGTTCTTTTAACTGCTCAAAATCTTGTTTTCTACCATAATTAGCATAAACAACTTCTGCAGTTACATCCCCACTTCCAGAAAAAGCATTCCAACCTTTCCAAAGATCAGGATCTGTTGTAAATGGATCATCAGGTATTATATCTTCCTTCTGATTTAAAATATCTCTAGATGGAGTAACAATTTCTATAATTGAATTACCTGGCTTATTTGGTAAGTATACATCATATGGATAATTAGTTACTTTGAAACCTGCATCATCCATAACCTGTCCAATATATCTTATGACTTCTGTATTCCCTTCACTCCCAACTACATGAGGTCTTTCAGTAAGTTTCTTTAAATGCTTTTTAAAAGAGGATTTATCTATTTCATTAGAAAATATTTCCTCTATTTTTAATTGTTTACTCCATGAATCTTCAGAGTATCCTTCATATTGAGCTTTAATAATTAATGTGTTTATACACAGTATTGATAATAAAAAATTTTTCATGATCCTAAATTAGGTAAATCCATGCATAAATTTCATTTAATTTTTTATTTGTTTATTAGTTTTGCAAGAATATTTAATTATAATCAGCGCTTAAAAAATGTATTATCTAAATTTAACTTTGATGAGAATATTATTACTTGGATTAATATTTTTATTTATTCGATGTAATTGGATTGAAAAAGAAGAAAATACAATTGATTATAATATTTCAGATAAAATAGGAGAAATAACAATACTAGAATACCCGTCTTACAATGAATATCTAAATTGGGTAAAAAAAGACTCACAATACGTCGGAGTTTGGAGAGTAAGAAAATATTATGAGAATTTTGTTTCTGATGATTTTTTTGAAAGAGAGGAAAATAAGATAAAGTATAATGGGCTAACATGGTCTATGATTGCCGAATACCAAAAAAGGTATAGATTGTTGCTGGAAGAAAATAAAAGCAGTTTTAAAGAGGAGCAAAAATTAAATAATCATGTTGATTCATTAATACTAAAAGAATACCCTAAAATAAATCAGTTTATATCAGATGTTTTTAGATTAGGCTTTGATTAATCTGGTGATTTCAAAAGTTTGGACTAAACTCATAATTATTATGGAATTCTTCTAATATGTTAATTACATCTTCTTTAGTATCTGCAATTTTAAATAGATCTAGATCTTCACTACTTATATTATAATTTTCTTCTAAAAGTGTGTTTTTTATCCATTTAATTAGTCCTTCCCAAAATTCAGAACCGACAAGTATAATTGGAAACATTTCTACTTTATTCGTCTGAATTAGAGTAAGAGCTTCAAAGAGTTCATCTAAGGTGCCGAAACCTCCAGGCATTACAATAAAACCTTGTGCATATCTAACAAACATAACTTTTCTGACAAAGAAATAATCAAAATTTAAT
>CACGZJ010000019.1 GCA_902577515.1 uncultured Bacteroidota bacterium
GGAACTCACCACCAATTTTTGTTAACTTTCTTGCCGGAAATGAAGAAGATTTTGGATTAGATAGAGAAATTTTAAAAGACTTAAGGCCAGAATATGGTATAGTAAAGCTATAAATATTATTAGAAATCTTTGCTAAACCACTATTACCATCTGGAGATATTAAAACTAGACTTGCGTTAGAGGGATTTGTTTTATCACCTGAGCCATATGGAGTTACAACAACTAGAGATCCTCAAACTGCGTATACTGATGTATTAACTTATGCAGACATGGTTGATTCGGGTAAAATTCTAGGTCCAAGAGTTTATTCTACAGGACCTGGAGTGGGATATTGGGGATATAACGTCAAAAGTTTAGATGATGCTAGAGATATTCTGAAGCAATACTCAAAATACTATAATACAAAAACAATAAAGATGTATGTTGCAGGAAATAGGCAACAGAGACAATGGATTCTAATGGCTGCCAAAGAACAAGAGATAATGCCTACTACTGAAGGTAGCCTTAATTTAAGATTAAATCTTACCGAAACTATAGATGGATATCCAGGTCAAGAACATAATCATCCTATTTATCCTGTATTTAAGGATATAATAGATTTAACAGCATACACTAAAAAAGCCTATACACCTACATTGTTAGTTACATATGGAGGTCCATGGGCAGAGAATTATTATTTTGCAACAGAAGATATCCATAATGATGAAAAAGTAAAATTTTATACACCTAAAGATGAATTGGACTCAAAGAGAAGAATTAAATCTGGGTGGTTCCATGAGGATGAGTATGCATTTGAAGAACTCAGTGTATTTGTTAAAGATTTAGTAGAAAAAGGTGGTATTGCAGGAGTTGGATCTCATGGACAATTTGAAGGTGTAGGTTATCATTGGGAATTATGGAGTATGGCCGCAGGTGGTATATCAAATCATGATATGCTAAAAGTTGCAACTATTCAAGGTGCGTATGCTATTGGCCTAGATAAAGAACTTGGTTCAATAGAAAAAGGAAAGTTAGCAGATCTTATTATTTTAGATGAAGACCCTCTAACTAATATAAGAAATACTAACTCTGTAAATATGGTAATGAAGAATGGAAGGCTATATAATGGTGATAACCTTGACCAGATATATCCATTAAATAAAAAATCAAAAAACTTTACTTGGCAGGATGAAGGACCTATCTCTTTACCAGGTATAAAAAACTAATAATTATGAAAAAACTAATATTACTAAATCTTCTTTTCGTAGGGACTTTATTTTCTCAAGATTACTATTATTCAAAATATGCCCCTTTTGATAAAGATATTATGTCTCCAGAAGAATTCCTTGGCTATCCTATAGGAGAAATGCATACTCGACATGATCTTATAGTTTCATATATGGAATATTTATCAGATAATTCTGATAAAGCAGATATTTTTCAATATGCAACTTCCTATGAGGGACGTAAACTAATCTATATAATTTTAAGTTCACCAGATAAAATTGACAATATAGAAGAAATTAGAAAAAGTCATATTTCATACTTAAAACCAGAATATGATGATTATAATGATTCACCAAAGCCTGATAATTTTCCTATAATAATTAATTTGGGTTATAATGTTCATGGTAATGAGCCGTCTAGCTCCGAAGCTGCAATGCTCACTGCGTATACTCTAGTTGCATCTAAATCTGAAGAAATTCAACGTTATTTAGAAAACTCAATAGTTCTAATTGATCCAACTATAAATCCAGACGGAAGAGATAGACATACACAATGGGTTAATAGTTATAAAAGTTCCCCCCTTGTTGATGATCCCCAAGATGCTGAGCATAATGAATATTGGCCTGGTGGTAGGACAAACCATTACTGGTTTGATTTAAATAGAGATGTTCTTTTAGGAATTCATCCTGAAACAAGAGGCAAGATTAATTTTCACCATGATTGGTATCCAAATGTAACTATGGACTTTCATGAGATGGGAACTAATAGTACATATTTTTTTGTGCCTTGGAAGACACATGCTGCAAAAGACCCTGTAATACCTCAAGAAAACTATGAATATTTTGAGACTTTATTTGGTTCATACTTTGCAAAAGGATTAGACGAAATAGGTTCAATGTACTTTTCTAAAGAGGCATTTGATAAAACATATCCTGGATATCATTCTTCTTATGCTGATCTTCTTGGTGGAATTGGGATGCTGTTTGAGCAAGCTAGTTCAAGAGGTCATAAACAAAAAACTCAATTTGGAGAAATTACATTTCCATTTACAATAAGAAATCAATATGTGTCTGGTATGACTACCATTAAAGCATCTGTTGCTATGAAAGATGAATTAATGGAATATCAACAGAGATTTTTTACTTCAGCTCTCAGCGATGCCGATAAAAAAAGAATTAAAGGTTATTCATTTAGATTAGGTAAGGATAGGAACAAGACTCAAGCATTTATTGACAAACTACTGATACATGATTTAAGGGTAACAAGAAATGGTAATGACTTTTTTGTTCCAACTAAACAAAAAAATTATAGGACTGTTAGATCAATTTTTGAGACAAATACTGAATATAGAGATAGTGTTTTTTATGATGCATCATCATGGTCAATTGCTAATTTTTATGATATAGATTATTCCCCTGCTTTAAGAGAGATGAAAGGAAATTTGATTGAAGACTTAGATAATATTTTTAATACAACTCAAGTTAGTGAGGCTGAATATAGCTATATAATTAATTCAGTAGACTATAATATTCCAGCAGTTATAAATAAACTACTAGATAAAGATATATTAGTTTCCAGTGCATTTAAACCATTTAAGATTAATACATCTCAAGGATTAAAATCATTTGATTATGGATCACTAATTATTCCTGTAAATCTTCAAAAAATTAACTCAAATGAATTGTTTGAAATTCTCAAAAAAATTCAAAATGAATTCAAAATTGATATTTTTTCAGTATCTACTGGACTTAGTTTTGAAGGAATAGATTTGGGAAGTAGATTCGTAGTTCCACTTAAAAAACAAAAAATAATGATGTTAATTGGTACTGGAGTCAGAGCATACGAAGCTGGCGAAGTTTGGCACCTTTTAGATCAAAGGGTAGGAATGCCAATTACAAAAATTCCTATTAGGAATTTTAATAAAGTAGATCTTGATGACTATACTTCAATGGTTATTGTTTCAGGTAATTATGATTTTAATGAATCACAGATTAATAAAATTAAAAATTGGGTAAGTAGAGGTAATACTATTATCTCAATTGGAACCGGATCTAAATTTTTAATTGATTCAAAAATTGTAGATGAAGAATTATATAAGACTGAAAAAGGTAATAATAAGAATGAATTTAAGTCATATGTTGATGCCTCTGATAATAGTGGCAAAGAACAAATTGGAGGAATAATTTTGAATGCTCAAATTGATATGTCTCATCCATTGGGTTTTGGATATGAAGATCCTATTGTACCTGTTTATAAAAATAATACTGTGTGGATTAAACCATCTAAAAATGAATACTCATCAGTAGTTAGATATACTCCCAATCCATTAATTGATGGTTTTATTACTGAAAATAACGCAAAAAAGGTTAACAAAACAGTTTCATTACTTGTATCAGAGATTGGTTCAGGAAGGGCAATCTTGTTTTCTAATAATCCCAATTTTAGAGGATCATGGTATGGAACTAATAGATTATTTCTAAATGCAATTTTACTTGGTGACAAGATAAGAGTACCTTAATGAAATGGATTAGAGAAATAGGGCCAGGAATATTAATTGCTGCAGCATTTATTGGACCTGGAACTGTAACTCTTTGCACCATTGCAGGCGTATCCTATGGTTATTCTTTGATATGGGCATTAGTTTTATCAATTTTTGCAACCATATTTCTTCAGGAGCTATCCCTAAGAGTAGGATTAGTAACAAAGATGAATGTAGCGGAAGTTATAAGTAAATCCATAAAGTCGATTTATCTTAATAAATTCTTGATAGTACTAATAGTCTCATCCATACTAATTGGAAATGCTGCATATGAAGCTGGAAATATCACAGGGGCATCATTAGGTATATCAGGAATAATTAACAATGATTCAATTAGCTATATCCCTTTCTTCATTGGAATAGCTGCATTTTTAATTCTGTTTCAAGGAAATTATAAATTGATAGAGAAATCTCTCATTTTTTTAGTTTTAACAATGAGTGTTTCTTTTTTTATAACTGCTATAATTACAAAGCCTAATTTAAAATCTCTAATTCAAGGAATGTTTATTCCTAGTTTTGATGAAGATAGTATTTTGATAGTATTAGGTTTAATAGGAACAACTGTTGTCCCATATAACATTTTTTTACATTCATCATTAGTAACTGAGAAATGGGATTCTATTAAAAAACTTAAAACAGCAAGAATTGAGAGTTTTATATCAATTTTTTTAGGTGGTATTGTTTCTCTTTCAATAATTGTTACAGCAGCATCTGTAAATACTCAAGATGTTAGAAGTGTAATTGATTTAGCAAGGGGTCTGGAGCCATTATATGGAAAGTTTGCAATTTATTTTCTTGGAATTGGCTTATTTGCATCAGGTATTACATCATCAATTACTGCGCCTTTAGCAGCAGCGTATGTAGCAAAAAGTTGTTTTGGCTGGAAAGACTCAATGAAATCTCCCAAATTTAGACTTGTATGGATGATTGTTTTAATTTTTGGAGTAGTTATCTCTTTGATTCAGCTAAACCCAATAGAAATAATAAAGTTTGCTCAATTCTCTAATAGTTTACTTCTTCCGATAATTGCAATTATTTTATTATGGTTAGTAAACAATAATACTATAATTGGAAAAGAGTATGGATATAGATATCAAAATATATTTGGAATTATAATCATAATGATTACAATAATTTTAGGAATTAGAGGACTAATTTTAATTTTCCAATGATAAATATTAATTGTGATCTGGGGGAAGGACTTAATAATGAGCATTTAATAATGCCTCTTATTAACTCATGTAATATTGCATGTGGAGGTCACGCAGGAGATTCTCAAAGTATGATTGAATGTGTGGAAATTTCAATAAAGAATGAAGTTAAAATTGGTGCACACCCATCTTATCCTGATAAGGAAAATTTCGGAAGAAAAAAAATTGATATTTCAAGATCTGATCTTTATTACAGTTTAATAGATCAGATTGAAAGACTTAATTCAATTGCTGTATCATATGGAAAAAAAATTCATCACATTAAAGCTCATGGAGCACTTTATAATGAAATGTTTAGTGATAAGGATTTATCTGACTTTTATTTAGACACCATTATTGGCTATAAGGAAGAGTGTTATATATATATACCATATAATTCAGAAATTGAAAAATCTGCTTTAGAAAAAGGATTTAAAATAATTTATGAGGCATTTGGTGATAGAGCTTATAATGATAATCTGTCTCTAGTATCCAGGAATGAAAAAGGTGCTTTGATTAATAATCCTAAATCAGTTATAAACCAAATTGCTAGTATTATTGATTCAAAAAAGATTAAGTCGATAAATGGTGTGTACAAATCAATTAAAGCAGATACAATATGTATTCATTCTGATACTGATAATTCTATTGAAATTCTTAAAGAAATTAATAAAGCCTTTAAAAACAAAAAGTAATGGAATTCTTTAATCTAAATGAAAACTCAATATTAGTTTCATGGAAAGATGAACTTAATTCAAGTTTAACAAGGTTGATTTCCTCATATAAAACTGAAATTTTGAGTTTATGTAAAGATGATATTAAAGATTGTGTGCAATCAATAAAATCTATTCTGATAATAATTGATTTAAATAGAACTTCAATTGATGAAATAGTTGACAAAATAAAAATGATAGATTATGAAAAAATTTATAATTATGATAGAACTATCAAAGTCTGGGAAATACCTGTCTGCTATGACTTGGAATTTGCAACTGATATTAATCTTCTATCTGATTTAAACAACATTTCAGTAAGAGATATAATTGACACTCATTTATCAAAAACATATGATGTCCTTTCAATGGGGTTCTTGCCTGGATTTATGTATCTGGGTAAAACTGATCAAAAACTTCATTGTGAAAGAAAAGAAAAACCTTCATTAAATATCAGAAAAGGTTCAATTGGTCTTGCTCTAGATCAAACATGTATATACCCTAGGCAAAGCCCAGGAGGTTGGCATATTATTGGTAATTCACCAATAGAATTTTTTAATCTCAATTCTAAACATCCATGTTTTAGTAAACCAGGAGATATGATAAAATTTGTAGAAATTTCTAAATCTCAATATAAATCTTCTAATAATAGACTTGACAAACCAAAACTAATAGAGATATGATCAAATTTATTTCAAAAGGACTTTATACAACAATTCAGGATGAAGGTAGATTTGGTTACCGTAATATTGGAGTTCCTTCTTCTGGATATATGGATAGCGAAAGTGCTAAGATTGCAAATCTTATTCTTGATAATCCCATAAATAATCCCTTAATAGAGGCTACACTTATTGGTCCTACTATTAAGTTTAAAAAATCTACTTTCATATGTATTACAGGTGCAGATTTTAATCCAATATTAAATGAAAGTAAAATAAGTTTATACACCCCTCTTAAGGTAAGTAAAGGAGATATCCTTAAAATAAATAACTCATCTATTGGATCGAGATGCTATATCTCAATTAAAGGGGATATAATAGTAGATAGAGTTCTTGGAAGTAAATCCTTCTATTCTCAAATAAGTGATTCTAGTGTAATTGAAAAGGGTGATGAATTTCTATTTGAAGCAAATGACATGAATCTAACTTATAAATCTATTCATCAAAAATTTAGGTTGAATAAGAATATAAAAGTATTTAAAGGTCCAGAATTTAGTTGTTTAGATGAGAAGTCTGTAAATAAACTTATAAATCAAGAGTTTTCAATTGGGATAAACAACAGAATGGCCTATAATCTAAATGAAAAAATAAAAACTGGTGTTAGCTCAATAATATCAGCTGGTGTAATACCTGGGACTGTTCAGCTAACACCTTCTGGACAATTAATAATACTTCATAGAGACTGTCAAACAACAGGAGGATACCCTCGAATTCTTCAATTAAATGAAAAATCTTTAAATAATTTGGCACAATTAAGAACTGGAGATAAAATTAAATTTGAGTTAGTTACTCTGTGAAAATACTTATTTCTAGAACTGATATGTTTTTTAGTTTTCTAATTTTTTGATTCTGTTTTCTGTATAGTTTTTTAAAAATTTTTGATTCGTTAAGTTTGACCTTTATATTATCATTACTTATTTCAACATCTAATGAATCTATTTGTTTTTGAATCAATTTAATCTCTTTTTTTATTGCTCTTCTTTCAAGTATTCCAGTCAAACTACTATCAATTCTAACAGACTTTACTTTTCTTAAAAAACTATTAACATACATACTGCTTTGAACTTGACTGTTGTATCTATTTTGATTTTTTAATTTTCTTGAATCAACATTTATTCTAACTGCACCCTCATGCTCAAAACTGAACTCTCTTTTAGATACAAACTCTTGAAGATTAATTACAATCATTAAATCTGATCTATAAAATTGAGATTTTAAGAGACTTTCTAAGAACTCATTCCTATATCTTATAGTGTATTCATCCCCAAAAAGAATAATAGTTGGAAGTCTATCTGAAGCTACATCTACATTCTTTAAATCAATTTTTGATCCTTCTTGACTGTAAATGTGAGTAACAAAAAAAAATAATAATGCGCTAATAATAATTATCCTCATATTTAAAGTTTATAATAACTATGAAATCATTTAGAGGGTATTATATACTTTAAGGGGTCAAAATCCCAAAAATATGGAAGAATAAAATATACAAAAAGGGTTAAAATTATAATCGATAGTATATTCATCCAAATTCCTACACGAACCATATCAGGAATTCTTAGATATCCTGAACCAAAGACTACTGCATTAGGTGGAGTAGCTACAGGTAGCATGAATGCACATGAAGCTGCTACAGTAGCAGAAACCATTAAAATAAATGGATGGACATCAATTGTCATGGCCATAGGATATAAAACGGGTAAAAGCATCGCAGTGGTAGCTAAATTAGAAGTTATCTCAGTAAGGAAATTAACAGATGCTATTAAAATGAAAACCAATAAAAAAAGAGAAACACCATCTAATAAAGTCATTTGAGTTCCAATCCATAAAGCTAATCCGCTATCTTTGAATCCAGCGGCTAAGGCCATTCCCCCTCCAAATAATAATAAAATTCCCCATGGAAGTTTAACTGCTTCTTCCCAATTTAAGAGCCTTCTTGTTTTATTTTTTGTTGGTAGTAAGAAGATTAAAACAGCACTAATCATTGCTATAATTGTATCATCAATAACTGGAACTACGATCTTTAATAGATTATCCCTTGTGACCCATGCAAATGCTGTTATAGCAAAAACTATTGCTACTAACTTCTCCTCATAGGAAATTCTACCTAGTTTTTTTAATTGTCTTGATATCTCTTCTCGACCTCCTGGAAAAGCTTTCTGTTTAAATTTAAATGCAAAAATTGTTAGGTACTTCCAGCATAAAAATAATAGTATTATTGATATAGGAAGACCAAATTTAAACCATTGAGCGAAAGTTATTTCATATCCAAATGATTCTTGTACCACTCCAGCTAATACTAAATTAGGTGGTGTGCCAATTAAAGTTGCAACACCTCCTATTGAAGCGCTATATGCAATCCCTAACATTAAAGCTTTACCAAATATCTTATTCTCATCTTTATCAGTTTCTGGATTATCTTTTAGCTGTGAAACAATTGCTAAAGCAATAGGAAGCATCATAACAGCTGTTGCAGTGTTAGATATCCACATAGACATAAAAGCTGTAGCTACCATGAAACCAAGAATAATATTAACTACACTAGTGCCAATTATATTTATTATGTTAAGGGCAATCCTTTTATGTAAATTCCATTTCTGAATTGCTATTGCTATAATAAATCCACCTACATAAAGGAAAACATATTTATGACCAAATGAGGCTGTAGTTTCAGAAAGTCCTAACCCTCCAGTTAAGGGGAATAGCACAATAGGTATAAGAGCTGTAACTGCAATAGGTATAGCCTCAGTTATCCACCAAATCGCTATCCAGATTGTTGACGCTAAAACTGCATTAGCTTCAGAGGTCAAACCCTGAGGGTGAAAAAATAACAATACTAAAATGAATGCTAAAGGACCTAAAATTAAGCCAATATTTTTAGAGTTCAGTTTCATACCTTGAATCTAAAAATAATCTATTTCTTATTAAAACTCTTATTTTTAACAAAAATTAAACTAAAGAGATTCTCAATTTAATTATTCATATTATATCATGAAGATTGTTATTGCTCCAGATAAATTTAAAGATTCACTAAGTGCAATTGAAGTTTGTGAAAATCTCATGAAAGGGCTTGCAAAAATGGATTCAAATATAGATTTTATTCTATGTCCTATGGCTGATGGAGGAGAAGGCTCACTTGAAACTCTAAATTATCATCTTGACCTAAAACCTGTAGAATTAATTGTAAATGATCCATTGTTTAGGCCTGTTACATCCACTTACTTCATTTCTAATAGTACTGCATATATTGAAATGTCTTCTGCATCTGGCTTAACTTTACTAAAAGAGAGTGAACGTAATCCAATGTTGACTTCATCCATTGGTACAGGTGAATTAATTAGGGATGCTATTAATAAGGGGCTTAAAAAAATCAACCTATTTATAGGTGGAAGTGCGACTAATGATGGTGCTATTGGTATTGCTTCTGCTTTAGGATTCCGATTTTATGATTCTTTTGGTAATCTTTTGTCTCCAGTAGGTGGAAATTTAAATAAAATAGAGAATATAGACTCAAGTAAAGTGATAAAGAACATAAATGATGTTGATATAAAAGTTTTTTGTGATGTTGATAATATAATGTTTGGAGAAGATGGTGCAGCTTTCACATACGCTTCTCAAAAAGGAGCAAATTTTAGTCAAGTAAAATACTTAGATAAAGGCTTGAAGAATTTAGTTTCAAAACTCTCAAAAAATGATTATGAAAATATTGCTGATATTCCCGGTAGTGGAGCTGCTGGTGGAGTAGGGGGAGGAGCAATTGCCTTTTTGAATGCAAAATTAGTTTCTGGAATTGATAAAATTATAGAGGTAGTTCAATTAGAAAAACTAATTAATAATTGCGATTTAATAATTACTGGAGAGGGTAAATTAGATTTTCAAACTGAAAAAGGAAAAGTTATAAGCGGTATTTGTCGACTTGCAAAAAAATATAAAAAATCAGTTATAGCAGTTTGTGGTTATGAAGAAAAAAACATATCTAAAAAATTAGGAATTAAAAAGGTATATTCTATTCAGGATAGATCCAGTACTTTTAGCGACTCTGTTAATAATGCAGGAGAATATCTAATTCAAATAGGCTCTGAAATTTTTAGGTATATAAATAAAAAACCTTGAAGGTATTACTTTCAAGGTTTTGCGGAGAAAGAGGGATTCGAACCCCCGGAGGTGTGACCCTCAACAGTTTTCAAGACTGCCGCATTCGACCACTCTGCCATTTCTCCAATTGAGTTGCAAATATACATGATTTTAAGAATAAAAAAATATTTAAAACTTTATGTAAATAAAAAAGAATTATATTGTTATTTCTATCATGCTGTTAGATATATATTCAATTTTAATTTTAGTTGGGATTGGTCTTTTTGCCGGTGTTGTTAATACACTTGCAGGTGGAGGTTCGCTGGTTACTTTACCTGTTTTAATTCTTTTCTTAGGGCTTGATGAAGCTACTGCTAATGGTACAAATAGGCTTATGGTAATTACTGCAGCTTTAGTTGCAAGTTATGGTTACAGAAGTAAAGGAATTACTACTCACCCGTGGGGTTTATATTTTGGTATAGTAGCTACTTTTGGCGCTATAATCGGAGCTAGAATAGCTATTGATATTGATGGGGATACATTTAAAAGATTTCTTGCTATTATTATGATTTCGGTCGGACTAATAATTGTATTTAGGTCTAAATCAATTGCATCTTTAGATCTTCCTGAGAGGCTTTCTGGTAGATATCTAATTGGTGGATTAATTGGATTCTTTTTTATAGGAGTTTACGGTGGATTTTTACAAGCAGGTGTAGGTATTGTAATAATGTTATTACTAACTCAAATAAATAGAATGAACTTATTGCGAACAAATTCAGTAAAAGCTTTTTCGGTATTTATATATTCTATTGCAGCAGTTTTAATATTTGCTATGGATGGAAAAATTTTATGGATGGTTGGTCTATGGATGGTTCTTGGTTCAGTATTAGGAGCATGGCTATCTAGCAGATGGTCTGTTAAGAAGGGAGATAAAGTAATAAGAATTACACTTCTAATTATGGTTTCATATATGGCTGTTAAGCTCTGGCTTGATACATTTAGTACTTAGAATAACTTTCTATACTTAGTCCATAACCTGATAAACCTATTCTTGGTTTTTGTTTTGAATTAGTGAGTAAATCAATTTTTGAAATTCCAATTTCATGAAGTATTTGAGCACCTATTCCAAAATCTCTAAAGTCAATATTAGGTTTTTCTGAACGCTCAATTAAAGCCTTTAATTTTTCAATTATATTTTTTGGAGATTGGCTTTGATTAATAAATATTATTGCACCCTTACCTTCATTATTTATTTTTTTGAAAATTTCGTCAAATTTAATTTCATTAGTCCCATTCAAAATTTTAGTTATATTATTGTCATTCATAGAAGAATTAACTCTTGTTAAAACAGTTTCAGTAGTTTTCCATTCTCCAAGTGTAAGTGCAATGTGAACCTGATCATTATTTATTTGCTTAAATGCTCTTAATCTATATTCACCAAAATTAGTTTTTATATTTTCATCGAAAATTTTATCAATTAGACTATCATTCCTCATTCTATAGGCAATAAGATCCTCAATTGAAACAATTTTAAGATTAAATTTTTTTGCAACATTGTAAAGTTCAGGAAGTCTTGACATTGAGCCATCGTCATTCATTATTTCAACAATTACACCTGCTGATTTAAATCCAGCTAATCTGGCAAAGTCAATAGCAGCCTCAGTATGTCCAGATCTTCTTAATACTCCACCATCTTTTGCAATTAGTGGAAATACATGTCCAGGTCTTTGAAGATCATCAGGTTCTGTGCGACTATCAACAAGAGCTTGAACTGTTTTAGACCTATCGGATGCTGATATACCAGATGTAACTCCTTTTCCTTTAAGATCTACAGAAACTGTGAAAGCTGTCTCAAGTGGATCTGTATTATTGGGAACCATTTTTTCAAGATTAAGTTTAGAGCACAAATTTTCTGACATTGGTACACATATTAGCCCTCTTCCGTGTTTAGCCATAAAA
>CACGZJ010000020.1 GCA_902577515.1 uncultured Bacteroidota bacterium
TGTGTTTAAAAATGGTAGATTATCTATAATAAATTGACCCATAAAAATTCCATAAACTACTAAAGCAAAATTATTCCCAATTAACATTGTAGCAATAAATCTAGATGGATCCCTAGTAATAGTTGAGAGAATTTTTGGAATTAACCCTGCTTGATTTTTTTCTATTTCAAGATTAAATCTATTTGATGAAACGTATGCTATCTCCATTCCAGAAAAAAAGGCTGAAAAAAGTATACTTATAATAATTATCATTTATTTTTTTTTGAATATTTCAATCTAAAATGTCTTCTGAATAATGCCATGAAAATTGACAGTATACAAAACCCTAAAAAAATATATGATCTATTAGGATCGTTACCCCAATTCTCAAAAAAACTGAATAATGATATAACTGCTATAACCCAGTAGATTATTTCAGAAATTAAATAATGTTTCATTGATTAATAATATTAATTGAACCTTTTAATTTACCTGTTACAAGATCGGTAAAGTCTCTGTTCGAATCAAGTCTATTAGCTAAAATTTTATTAGAACTATCAGAATATTCAAAAGAGTTTTCTGTAAATAACCATTCATTTTCAGTATCATAAAACAGTTGTTCTGTAACTAACAATTCTCCATCAGTGGTTTCTATTACAACATTCCCTTTAAATTCCATAAACTTATATATATTGTAAACAATAGCATAATCAGATTTAATTGTTGATGTTTTATTTTTATCATAAATTATTAGTTCAACATCATTAAAAAGCTCAGAATAATTAAGAACATCGTTTGAGAAATCAAAATGTGTCTTGCCAGATATATATGATCTTACAACAGTTGAGTCAGTATATACCATAGTAAAGTTTTCAGCTACACTCAATGGAACCTTTTCTGTTTTTTTATTTTCTATAAAAACTTCATCATTACAGGAGAGTAATAATAAACTGTAAAAAAATATAAAGTATGTTCTCATTATTAGAGACTAGGAACTCTAACACTTCTATTAATCCAACAAGTGAACCTTATTGTAGTACCTTCATTACCTTCAGTAAAAATATCAGTTTTTGTTGGAGCTCTTCCATTAAAAGCAGCAGCAGTCCTATCAGATAATCTTTTTAGTGATGCATCTACCCTACCTGCTTTTTGAGCAGTTTGAGCAGCTAACCAAAATACTGCTCTTTTATTAAATTGTGTATCACCACATCCATTTGCGCTATCTGCATATAAATTAGAGATTAGGAGATATGCTCTTCCTAATGAAGGCTGGAATGATAATGCTTGTTCAGCATAATCTCTAGCAGAAACTCTTCTACCAGCATTTCTAAATTTTACAGCAATCTTATATAAAATATTTGCTTTTCTATAATTATCAGTTTGTAATGCAACTGATTCTTGATAATATTTTAATGCTTCATCTCCATTTCCTTGCTTATCATTTAAAATCCCAAGATAATAAGCTGAGTCAGCAGAAGGCTCAAGATTATGAAGCTGCTCAACTAGGGTAACAAAAAGAGGATCATCAGAGCAGTCCTTACCATCCAATCTACCAGCAGCTCTTCTAATCCATACTGAATTATTTTTATTTTCTTCAAAATTCTTTGAATACAATGGGATTAATATATCACATGTTGCTTCCTTAGCAATTGTCTGATCAAGCAACTGGAGATAAGACCCTACAGCATTTGAGTTAATATCATAAATTCTCTTGTTTCTAGATTCAGAAGATGTCAGAGGTGTGCCAGATTCTTCTTTTTTTAAGAATAACATCCAAGTTTTTAGAAATATTTGTTTTTAAAAGCTGAAATTTTTCAGTAAGCTCTTCATACTTTTCAAATAAATCTTCAAGCTCAATTTTTGTTCCAGATTTATATAGCTCATAACCTGTTATAAAATAGTATGCAAGTGACTTAGGATTTGTAAAACTTGAAGAATCATTAACAAATGCAAAGTCAAAAGTATCATATATTAGAGATTTATCTTCAATCCCATTATCAAGCATAGCCTGTCCTTTGCTACTAAATATTTTTCCAATTTGATTAACTCCTTTTCTATTAGGGAAGTTTTCAGCCCAACTATCATACATATTAAGAAGCTCATTCAAATATTTTACTTTATCATTATCGTTTGCAGATTTCTGAATAAAATCTTTTAAAATTCTTTCTCCAAATTGATATGTTGCTAAGTTAAGCTTAGGACAATTATCAATTACTAATTTCCAGGGCTCATAAGCAGCCTGATAATTTTTAATTTTTGCAGATTCTGCAAAAATAGACAAGTTCTCCATACACTCATTAGTACTTACTTGAGAAATACCTGGAATAGAAAATAACACAAAAAATAAATTTCTAAAAAAATTGAATTTTATCATGCAGTCCATTTAATTATACTTCCTTTTGATAAACCAAATATCATTGAGCGAAAGTCCAAGTCTTAACATAAAATAACTTTCTTTTAGTTGGTTATCATTGTCTCCTATCTTACCAATTTCAAATCCAAAGTTAGCTTTTGAAAGACCTGATATTGGTAATCCAAGCCCCAAATTTAAACTAATTTGATTTATAGGCAAATTATTTATTATAATACTTTTTTCTTGATTTTTGACTCCAAATATATATTTAACTCTTTTCCAATAACTAGTTAAGGATGAGTACTCTGGAATAAAATATCCACCAAAAGAGAAAGAATTTGTGTCTTTAAAAGTTACATTTTCAAAATTCAAAAATTTATTTTCGAAATTAGAAGATAATCTTTGACTGAATTCAAAACCTAGAAACCAATTATTTTGTTTTTTTACTCCAAATCCAAATGTTTGAGATTTTGAAACTAGTAACTGTGTTTTTTTTAAATTTCTAGATTCAAGGTCTGTTTCTACAAAATCTCCTAATGTGTTCAGATTTATGACAGAAGAAGTAGCAGTATATAAAAATTCTGAATTAGTTGACTCTAAATATGAAGAAGGTTCATGAATATAATTAATAAATATTTCAACTTCTTTAGTTATTGGTAACTTTAAATTTGAAGATAAAAGATAATTGAATCCATTGATTTCTGATGAGCTTTGGGCATAAATACCATAGCTAACATCATTAAAAAGATTAAATCTTTCATAATTTAATTTACCAAAATTATAATTTACAGTACCTCCAATTGATAAATTAGTAAACAATGAAAATCCTAATGAAAAAAAGACTCTATTTATACTCCCGTCAGCTCCAAAAAGCCTAGTATCAATGTTATTTTCAATATTATATTCATTAGTGGTCTGAAGACTAAATCCTGATGATGAGTAAGGTAAAATTCCAAATCCAAATCCAAAATTTTTAGTTGGAATTCCAATAGCAATGTAATTTATATTTCCAGTATTAATTTTATCTGTAGAATTTAAATTTGATACACTAGATGATTTATAAAATGTTCCTACAGAGTAATTTGTTGTTAGAAGTTTCGCCAATGATGAGGGATTTAACAAATTAAATTCTGTTGAGTCATTATATGAATTAATACCTCCCATAGAAGTATTGGAGACATTACCTATAAAATTTATTTCACCGAGTTCTATTATCGATAGTGGTGATCCAGTATTTGTCTGAGATTTTGCGTCTGAAATTAATATTAAGAATAAGAGAGTCAGTAAGCTTTTATAATTAATCATTATTTAACTTAATTATATTGTTAAGACCTATTGCTAAAAAGTCTTGGTCAGCAAAGATTGCATTTTTTATCTTATTAAGC
This sequence comes from uncultured Bacteroidota bacterium, assembly GCA_902577515.1. GTDB lineage: Bacteria > Bacteroidota > Bacteroidia > Flavobacteriales > Flavobacteriaceae > Marisimplicoccus. The sequence goes on from CACGZJ010000020.1 coordinate 3,718, forward strand.
AAAAACATTGAATCTCCACCTGTAATAATAACGTTTAAATCTGGATAATCTATTTTTAGATTATTAATAAATCTATTTACTTCACTTATTATTCCATTTGAAATACCAATGTGCATTGATTCTTTAGTATTTATTCCAAAATTTTTATCTATATATCTAATTTCAAGCGATGGTAGATTAGATGTAAACTCACTTAGGCTTCTATATCTGAATGATAAGCCTGGGGAGATTGCTCCTCCATGATATGTATTTGCTGAATCAATAAAGTCATATGTAATGCAAGAACCAAGATCTATTACCAAATTATTTAAGTTTGGATATTTGAATACTGCAGCTGATGAAAGAGCTTTTCTATCATCCCCAAGAGATGAAATACTTTTATAGTTATTTTTAAAAGGAAATTTTAAATTTTTATCAGATAGGCTAATTACTTTTGAATTCTTGAAGATTATGCTTAGCTCTTTCTTATAATCTTTTGTAACAGATGAAACAATTACAAAATCAACTTTAATAGATTTTGACTCATTTTTAACTTTATTTAATAACTTACTTTCCGATACAACCTCTCTACTTAAAATTTTTTCTCTTTCAAATAAGTATATTTTGACTCTTGTATTTCCTATATCAATTATATAATTCATAATGAATTTTATATAAAATTAAAGAAACATTTAAATACAGCTTTATTTAAATATTAATATATTTGCCAAGCTTTTGGTACCATAGCTCAGTTGGTAGAGCAAAGGACTGAAAATCCTTGTGTCCCTGGTTCGATTCCTGGTGGTACCACAAAAAAAACTCTACTTTTTAGTAGAGTTTTTTTGTATATTAACAATACCTAAATCTTACAAGTTGAGCTATTACATAGATCAATTTTATTTTAAAAAAAACAAGATTTGAATGTTTAAAATATTAGATAATAATGAATTGAGAAATATTTCAATTTTTATTGTTTGGCTTTTAAATATTAGTGGATTTTTTGGAGTTTTATCTGACGAAAAAGATTTCTTTCTTTCATCTACACCCTATGTTTTAATTACTACACTTCTTTTACTAATATTGAATAACTATTTTAATAGTAGACTTTATATAAGGTTATTTTTGATTTTTTTGTTAGGGTTGGCAGTTGAAATTGTAGGTGTTAATTTTTCATTTTTTTTTGGAGAATATGAATACGGAGATAATCTAGGGATTAAATTCTTTGATGTGCCTGTAGTAATTGGTTTTAATTGGGTTTTATTAATAATTTTAACAGGAAATTTTGCACATAAGCTCTTTCCAAAATCAATATTTTTTAAGGTTACCCTTGGATCGATTTTAATGATCTTATTAGATCTACTCATTGAGATTAGTGCTCCAAAACTTGATTATTGGGAGTTTAATGTAAATCCTGTTCCTTTTTCAAATTATTTTTGGTGGTTTGTTTTCTCAATCCTTTTCCATTTAATATATCAATCCAATAAAAATAAAGAGTTCGTTGTATCTACAAATATTTTAGTAATACATTTCTTATTTTTTGGTCTCTTGGCCCTTTTTCTTTAGATTTAATAAAAATAAATACTATGAAATATATATATTCAATACTAGCTCTTGCATTAGTTTTTAGTTGTGAGATGCCTGCTGAAGTTGTAGATACAACTGGTGAGCCAGATGCCGCTCACACATCTGCTGAATGGCAAATATGGGCATATTCTACTGCTGCTCCATCATATATTGCTGCTAATGCATCAGTTTATGACGGCCCTCCTGCTATGGGAGGTAATCTTCTCAGAGAAGGAACGAATAGCTGGACTTGCTTACCTGCAAACCCTAGAGGACAATCTGATCCTGAAAATGGATGGGTTGATGCTCACGAGGCCATGCCTCTATGTGGTGATGCAGAAGTATTCAAGTGGATTAGTGCATATTTTGCAGGTGAAGTACCTGTAATGGATAAAGATGGATATGCATGGATGCTGCATGGAGACATGGGAGAAGATAATACTATGGCTGGTGTAATGACTAAAGAAGAATCAGCAGAAGGTCAATGGATTGAATCAGGTCCTCATTTAATGAGAATGCCTGCTGATCCGTCAACTTTAGATGGTATGACTACTGACTTTACAAGTGGTGCTCCTTATGTTATGTTTGGTGGTACGATTTATGCTCATGTAATGTACCCAATGGCAGGTTACTATGATTATCAACCAGAATCTGCTCCTTAGTAAATAATTAAAATTTTAAAAACCCTCTCAGATGAGGGTTTTTTTTTAAATACTATTTTAATAATTGTGTTTTGATTAAATTTAAGTAATGGAATATTTATTTACTTTAATAATTCTTACTGGAGCTCTATATGGTCTTTATTTTTTGATCACAAAACAAATTAATAAGAACTCTAAAGACAACAGTAGAGAGCTTGAAACTAAGCTTGAATCTTTCATTGAAGCATTTAAATTAACATCTGCTGAAAACTTAAATAAACAACTTCAAGATTCTAAACAAGATCAAAAAAATATGGAGATTAGATTCTCTGAGACAATAAATAAGTTGACAAAAGAACTTGAAAAGATTAAAGGGACAAATGAACAAGTTTTAACTTTTGCCAATCAAATGAAAACACTTGAGAAGATTTTAGGCAATCAAAAACAAAGAGGAATTCTTGGAGAAATTCAACTTGAAAACTTATTAGCAAATGTCCTTCCCCCAGAACTCTTTCAGATGCAATATTCTTTTAATAGCGGAGAAGCGGTAGATGCAGTTATTAAAGTTGGTGAATTTATAATTCCAATAGATGCAAAATTTTCTTTAGATAACTATAATAAAATGATAGAGAGTGATGAAACAGAGACAGATAAACTAAATGATCTTGAAAAAAAATTTAAAAATGATATAAAAAATAGGATAGATGAAACTGCCAAATATATAAGACCTAATGAGGGAACTGTTGATTATGCATATATGTTTATTCCTGCTGATGGTTTATATCAAGATCTTCTTAATAATAAAGTTGGTTCATTAAAAATTAATCAAAGAGATCTAGTATCTTATGCATATCAAAAGAAAGTAATGATTGTTTCACCTATGAGTTTGTTTCCTATGCTTCAGGTTACAAATAAGGCTTTAAATAATATGAAAGTTGAAGAGTCAATTAATGAAATTCAAATGAATATTGAGAAATTAGGCAATCACCTGAACGCATACTTGACATATCATGAAAAGCTTGGCAACAGTATAAGCACTGTTGTAAATCAATATAATGTTACTAATAAGGAGTTTAAAAAAATAGATAAGGATATAACTAAATTAACTTCTAGTAGATCAACCATTGGAATAGAAACAGAAAATATTGAGAAGCCACTTGTTGAAGAATAAAAAAAGCCCTCCAATTGGAAAGCTTATTTAGTTGCCTATAGCAACACACAACATGCAAATTTAATTAATTTTATTTAAACTAAAAACCCTTGATAATCAAGGGTTAATCATGAGCGGTCTGGACGGGACTCGAACCCGCGACCCCCTGCGTGACAGGCAGATATTCTAACCAACTGAACTACCAGACCAAAAGGGATGCAAATATAATTATTTTGATTTATAAAGCTGCATTTATTGCATCTTCATATGTTTTTTTTGGAGCAACTCCTACTTGTCTTGAGATTAATTCTCCATCTTTGAATAATAATACAGTTGGAATATTTCTTACTCCATACTTTGCAGCAAATTCTTGATTTGAATCAACATCAATTTTTCCAATAATAGCTTTACCTTCAAATTCTTTACTTAACTCGTCAATTATAGGTCCCACCATTCTACATGGTCCACACCATTCTGCCCAAAAATCAACAAGCACAGGTTTATCTGATTTTAAAACTTTTTCTTCAAAAATTGAATCATTTAACTCTAATGCCATAATAATTTTTTTATGCAGCAAATCTAATATTAATTATTTAAAGAAATAAATTTGATTTAATTTAATTTGTATATGAATTCATTTTCTTCAAGTGATATCAATAGCTCTTTAGATATACTAACCTTAGTATCTTCAGATATCATATTTAGTTTATACTCATTATTAGAATCATGAATATCAAAATACACTGGACTTGATCCTTTAAATTTAGATAAGGTGGATTTTAATTTTTTTACATCATCATTGACTATAACACTTGAATCAACTCTAAGTGTAATCTTTTTTGAATTAGAGCCAATTATGCCGTCCAGTAACTCAATATTCAAAAATTGAATTCTTGGCTCACCAGCTCTACCTGTATCCCTATTTACCCATCCTTCTCTAACAGATAGCCTCAATCTTAGAATTTTATTCTCTTCAAGTAGATGCTTGAACTTAAGATATTCTTCACCAAATATTCTAAACTTATACTGATCATTAAAATCTTCAAATGAAAAAACAGCAAATCCATTACCAGTTTTTGATACAAGGTGTTCAACCTCATTTATTATCCCTCCAACATAAAAATCTTTATTTATAACTTTATTTAGATCATTTAAAGTAGTTAATCCTGTAGATGTAAAATTATTTAGTTCTCTTATAAAGTCATCTAACGGATGTGCTGAAATATATATGCCTACAACTTCTCTTTCTTTTTTTAATTTCTCTAAATTTATCCATTCATCACATTCTGGTATAACAGGATTAATTGACATGTCATCACTATCTTCACCAAAAAGATTTATTTGTGAAGAATTGACAGACTCTTGATATTTTGATCCAAATTTTATAGCTTTTTCGATATAGCTTAACCCTTCATTATCTAGATTAAAATATTGAGACCTATTAAGTTTAAATGAGTCTAGTCCCCCAGCTAAAACAAGATTTTCAAAAGTCTTTTTATTTGCTAATCTAAGATCTATTCGTTTAGCAAAATCAAATATATCATCATACCTGCCATCTTTTCTGTTCTTTACAATAGTTTCAACAGCTCCTTTACCTACCCCCTTTACAGCTCCCATACCAAATCTAATTGCTTTATCATCATTTACATTAAACTTATAGAACGATTCATTAATGTCAGGGCCCAATACTGTGACTCCCATTCTTTTACACTCTTCCATAAAAAAACTTACTTGCTTTATATCATTCATGTTATTAGATAACACTGCTGCCATATATTCAGATGGATAATTTGCTTTTAGAAATGCAGTTTGATATCCAATTAATGCGTAACAAGTTGAATGAGATTTATTAAATGCATATGAAGCAAATGCCTCCCAATCTTTCCATATTTTCTCAAGAACCTCTATAGTATATCCATTCTCTTGACCACCTTTCATAAACTTAGGTTTTAATTTTTCAATTAATGAAAATATTTTTTTACCCATAGCCTTTCTAAGAAGATCTGCTTCACCCTTTGAGAACCCTGAAATTTTTTGAGAAAGTGACATTACTTGTTCTTGATAAACTGTTATACCATATGTTTCTTGAAGAAACTCCTCCATTTCAGGAATATCATAGGTGATTGGTTCAGAACCATTCTTTCTTGAAATATAGGATGGAATATATTCAAGCGGGCCAGGCCTATAAAGAGCATTCATGGCTATTAGATCATTAAAATCTGTAGGTTTTAGATCTTTCAAATACTTTTGCATTCCTGGAGATTCATACTGAAAAATACCAACTGTTTCACCTCTTTGAAACAATTCATATGTTTTCTTATCATCCAGTTCAAACTTTTCTGGATCAAGATCTATATCATATTTATACTTAATTAGCTTTACAGTATCTTTAATGATAGTCAAAGTCTTAAGGCCAAGAAAATCCATTTTAAGTAATCCTGCATCCTCAACAACTGAATTATCAAATTGAGTGACATAAAAATCTGAATCTTTAGCTTTGGTAATTGGAACAAACTCTGATATATTACTTGGTGTAATTATAACTCCACATGCATGAATTCCAGTATTTCTTAATGATCCTTCAAGTAAACTTGCTTGTTTCAAAGTTTGTGCAGATAAGTCAGAAGCCTTTAATAATTTTTTTAGTTCAGTAGCCCTGCTAAATTCATCAGTTCTTAATTCTGATTTTAAATCAGACTCATTCATTGAAAATATATCATTTAGTTTCATGTTAGGAACTAATTTTGAGATTCTATCAACTTCAGACAGTGATAAATCTAAAACTCTACCTGTATCTCTTATTGACGATTTTGCAGCCATTCTTCCATATGTAATTATTTGTGCAACTTGGTCAGAGCCATACTTATCTAGTACATATTCAATAACTTTATTTCTTCCTTCATCATCAAAATCAATATCAATATCTGGAAGACTTACTCTATCTGGATTTAAAAATCTTTCAAAAAGTAAATTATATTTTATTGGATCTATACTAGTTATACCAAGAGCATAGGCAACAACAGAGCCAGCTGCTGAACCCCTACCTGGTCCAACTGATACACTCATCTCTCTTGCAGCATTAATAAAGTCTTGAACAATAAGGAAGTATCCTGGGTAACCAGTCTTTGCAATTACATCTAACTCAAAATCAACTCGTTCTTCAAGATCTTTAGACATCTTACCATACTTATTTTTAACTCCTTCAATAGTCAGATGTCTTAGATATAAGTTTTGACCTTTTTGATTGTCAAAATCATCCTTTTGCATGAATTTCTTTGGAACTTTAAAATCAGGCAGTAGAACTTCTCTTGCAAGATCAAATGAGTCAACTTTATTAATTATTTCTGAAATATTATAAATACTCTCGGGTATGTCGTTAAAAATTTGTAACATCTCATCTTTAGATTTATAATAGTATTCTTCATTTGGAAGACCATACCTAAACCCTCTACCTCTACCTATTGGAACTGATTGTTTCTCACCATCTCTAACACATAGTAAAATATCATGAGCATTTGCTTCAGACTTAGAGGTATAATAAGAATTATTAGTTGCAATAAGTTTTATACCATACTTTATACTAAAATCTTTAAGAATTGGAATTATATATTCTTCATTTTCTTGTTTGTGTTTTTGGATTTCCAAATAAAAGTCATCATTAAAATTATCTATCCACCATTTTAAAGATTCTTCTGCTTTTTCTTCACCTTGATTTAAGATTTTAGAGGAAATTTCTCCATTTAATCCTCCTGACAACACAATTAGATCTTCACAATAAGTTTTTAATATTTCCTTATCAATTCTCGGAACATAATAGAATCCCTCAATATTAGCTATAGAACTTAATTTTGATAAATTTCTAAAACCATTTTTGTTTTTTGCTAAAAAAACCATTTGGTATCCATTATCTCTGTTAGATTTATCTAGATGATTTTCACATACATTTAATTCACATCCAACAATTGGTTTAATATACTTTTGACCGTCCTTTAGATTTTCATTATAATTTTTAAGAGACTTTATAAAGTGAAATGCTCCCATTAAGTTTGACTTATCAGTAATGGCAATAGCATCGTGAGAAAAGTCAATACATTGTTTTAGTATATCTGAAATCTTTGAAGTTGACTGTAAAATTGAAAATTGAGTATATGCATGAAGATGAGCAAATTCAAAATCTTGTTTTAATTCTTCATTAGTTATTGTAGAATCAGTTTTATTTACTTTATCAACCAATTTTAACTTCTTAGATTCTTCAAATAAATTAAGATGCTCTATGCCTTGAGCTTTAACTTTTTCAAGATCTAAATTTGATAAGTTAATATAGATATCTTCATTATCAGAAATTGATGCAGGGTGAATTTTTTTATCTTTTAAAAGTTTAAATAGGCAAAGTGCAGTGGCTTCAACATCAGCTGAAGCATTATGAGCAGACGCAAATTCCTGATTAAAAAGATGACTGTATAACTCTATTAAAGTTGGAAGCTTAAATCTTCTTCCCCT
>CACGZJ010000021.1 GCA_902577515.1 uncultured Bacteroidota bacterium
TTTAGAGCCAGATTGTAAACTAGCAACAGCTTTTTTTGCCATTTTATTTAATTTCTTTATGAACAGTCATCTTCTTCAGAATAGGATTGAATTTTTTAATTTCAAGTCTATCAGGAGAATTCTTTTTGTTTTTAGTGGAAATATATCTAGAAGTACCAGGCATACCAGAGTCTTTGTGTTCTGTACACTCTAAAATTACCTGAACTCTATTACCCTTTTTTGCCATGATTACTTAATTTTTCCTTGTTTTCTTGCCTCTTTCAAAACTTCAGAAATACCCTTCTTATTTATAGTCTTTAAAGCAGAAGCAGAGATTTTAAGTGTTATCCACTTATTCTCATCTGGAATAAAAAAACGTTTCTTAATTAGATTAACATCAAACCTTCTTTTAGTTCTGTTTAGAGACTTTGAAACATTGTTTCCAAACATGACTTTCTTTCCAGTAATTTCGCAAGTTTTAGACATTACGTACTAAATTTTATGACGTGCAAAACTAATGTATTTAACTTTAATAAAAAAATAATTATTGTATAATAATTTTATCATAGAACAGTTGAAATGAGATATTTTTAACTACCTCAATAAAATCTTCTCTTGAGTGATTTATATTGAATTTATCACAGAAAATTTCATTTTCTGATGAAATAGCTATAAAGCAATCACCAACTTTTGATTTTTCCCCATCAGTTGAGGGACCAGCATTACCAGTAATAGAAATAGAGTAGTCAGATTTAAATTGTTTTTTTACATTCTCAGCCATAGTTATTGCAACTCTTTCACTTACAGGAGAATATTTATCTAAATCAGATTTGTCAATATTTAATAATTTTTGTTTGGAATAATTACTGTAACTAACTATTGAACCAAGAAAAACTTTAGAAGCACCTGGTATCATTGTTAAAGAAGATGATAAGGCCCCACCAGTACAACTTTCAGCAAATGAAATTGTTTTATTTGTTTTATCTAAAAAATTAAAAATCTCATTAACCATTGTCACTTAATTTTTAGTGAAAACATTTTTTTGGAATTAATAAACCCTTCCAGAAAATCCCCGCTTGTCACTTTGGAGACTCCAGATGGTGTTCCAGTAAAGATCAAATCACCAATCTTTAATGTAAAATATTGAGAGACATATGAAATAATCTCATCTATTTTCCACAGCATATTTGAAGAATTACCTGATTGAACAATGCTACTATTTTTTTTGAGCTCAAAATTTATATTTGAAATATCTTCAATTTCTTCAATATTAATAAAATCTCCTACCATACATGAATTGTCAAAAGCCTTAGATTTTTCCCAAGGATGACCTTTTTCTTTTAATATATTCTGTATATCTCTAGCAGTAAAATCTATTCCTAGACCAATTTGATTATAGTATGTATTTGAAAATGATTTATCAATATATTTACCAACTTTATTAATCTTTACAACTAATTCAACTTCATGATGTATTTCATCTGAAAAAGCAGGTATTATAAAGTTTTGATTTTTGGCTATTATTGTGGAATCTGGTTTAATAAAAACAACAGGCTCTGTTGGTCTATCATTAGATAATTCTTTTATATGATCGGAATAATTTCTTCCTATGCAAATTATTTTCACCCTATTCTGAATTTAATAAACTAAGTTTTAATTGTGTAAAAATTTTCTTTGTATACTCAGGAAAATCACCATTCATTATCCATGAGTAATAACCTGTATCAGTTTTAAATACCTCAACAACTTTTTGACCAGTATATTTTCCAAAAGCAAATATTGCATCATTATCAGAATCTATCCTTATTTTTCCAGCAAAATCTAAATTATCATTTCTCTTTGTGAACTCACTCAGAAAATCAATATTTGGTTTAAGATCATCATATTTTTCTAATTGAGCTTTAAAAACTTCATATGTTGCTATTGTATCATCCATTGCTGAATGAGCATTTTCTAGATCTTTATCACAATAAAATTTTAAAGCTGCTGTAAGATTTCTTGGCTCCTTTTTGTGATATATTACTTGACTATCAATTAATCTAGTTTTTGTAAAATCAAATTCTAATTCTGCCCTAATTAGCTCCTCTACAAGTATTGGAACATCAAATTTAATTGAATTAAATCCAGCTAAATCACATCCCTTGACAAACTCATAAATTTCTTTTGCATAATGTTTAAAGTTTGGCTCATCTTTAACCATTTCATCTGTTATACCATGAACATTAGTAGCCTGGTATGAAATCTCCATTTCAGGATTTATTCTCCAAACCTTCTGTGACTCTGATTTATCAATATCTACTTTAAGAATTGCAATTTCAACAATTCTATCTTTACCAACTTTAGGACCAGTTGTTTCAAGATCAAAAAAACAAATTGGTCTATCTAGGATTATTTTCATTTTAGATTGTTTGATTCATATCCCATTCTTCAAGATATTCTGCAACTCTTTTTACAAAGCTACCTCCTATTGATCCATTAATAATTCGATGGTCATAGGTATGTGAGAGTATAAGTTTTTTTCTAATTCCAACAAAATCTCCTTTATCAGTTTCTATAACAGATGGGAGCTTTCTTATAACACCTATGGCTATTATACCAACTTGTGGTTGATTAATAATCGGTGTACCCATGATTGATCCAAAATTACCAACATTTGTAACGGTATATGTTCCATCTGAAATTTCTTCGGGTTTTAATGAATTTGACCTAGCCCTTTTTGAAAGATCATTAACAGCTATTGCAAGTCCTTTTAGGTTTAAATGATCTGCATTTTTAATAACGGGAACAATTAAATTACCATTATCAACAGCAGTTGCCATTCCAATATTTATTGATCTTTTAATAACAATTTTATCATCAACTACAGAACTGTTTAAAATTGGAAAATCCTTGAGTGACTTGACTACTGCACTAATAAATATGGGAGTGAATGTAAGCTTTTGTCCTTCATTTTCTTGAAATAATCTTTTATATTTTTCTCTCCAATCCCAGACATTTGATACATCAACCTCAACAAATGACTGAACATGAGCAGAAATTTTCTTAGAATCTGACATATGATTAAAAATAATTTTACCCATCCTGTCAAGTTCAATAATCTGATCACCAACTGAGGATTGTGTTTGCGCATAAGTGTCATAAGTAATTCCAGACTTTATATCACCTTTTATATAATTTAATATATCCTGTTTGGTTACTCTACCATCTTTTCCTGACCCAGATATCTGATCTAGTTCCTCTAAACTTATATTTTCCTTTTTAGCAATACTTTTTACTAATGGCGAATAGAATCTATCACTTTTACTTATTTGATTTTCAGATTCAATTGTTTTCGAATCATCAAGTAGTTCAATTGAAGGTATTTCCATTTCAGGAACATTAGATTCTACCTCTTCTAAATACTGATTTTCAACTAAAATATCTTCTTGTTTTTTTGGCGAATTATCCATCACTTCATCATCATTGTCAATTGAGTCAGTCTCTATCTCTGCTATTGTATCTCCAACTTTTACAACATCATTAACCTCAAAATTCTTCTTAATTAACTTTCCTTTAAATTCAGAAGGAACATCTGAGTCTACTTTATCTGTGGCAATCTCAACAATTGATTCGTCAACTTGAACTATATCTCCTACCTCTTTTAACCATTTAGTTATAGTAGCTTCAGCAATACTCTCCCCCATTTTTGGGAGTTTTAATAGATATTTTCCCATTACTTTAGTATTTACAAATTTACAATATTAATGATTAATGATTTGAAAGATTACTTTCATAAGGACGTCTATTCTGTATACTTCTTGCCAATGTAACTTCATCGGTATATTCAAGTTGGTCACCAACAGGGATTCCTCTTGCAAGAACTGATACTTTTACATCAAGGTTTTTCAAAGTTTTAAAAATATAAAAACTTGTGGTATCTGCCTCAATAGTAGCACTAAGTGCAAAAATGACCTCAACGATATTTTTTTCAGATATTTTTTTTTCTAGAGTTGAAATGTTAAGATCTTCAGGACCAATTCCTTCAATTGGAGAAATCACACCACCAAGTACATGGTAAACTCCCTTAAAAAGGTTAGTGTTTTCTATTGCAATTACATCTCTAATATCTTCAACTATGCAAACTAGTGACTGATCTCTTGAAGGATTTAGACAGATATCGCAAATATCTTTATCAGATATATTATGACACTTGGAACAAAATTTAATTTTAGTTTTAAAATCATAAATACTCTCTGAAAGATCTCTCGAATATTCTTTTGGTTTTCTTAAAATTTCAAGAGCAATTCTTAATGCTGACCTTTTTCCAATTCCAGATAATTGGGAAATGTTATACACTAAATCTTCAAGAAGTTTAGAAGGAAATTCCATTGAACAAATTTAGAAATATTCATGTAAGTTCTTTTGTATATTTACAAAATGTTATCTCCACAAATAATTTTAATTGCAATTATATCCTACTTTGTGGTCCTAACTGCCATTTCTTACTTTACAGGAAAAGAAGATAATAATGAAGTTTTTTTCAATGCAAAAAGAAGCTCTAATTGGGCAGTAGTTGCATTTGGGATGGTGGGGGCATCTCTTTCTGGAGTAACATTTATATCAGTCCCAGGATGGGTTGGTGATTCTCAATTTACTTATTTCCAAGTAGTAATTGGTTATTTAATTGGATACCTAATTGTCGCTAATATTCTATTGCCATTATATTACAAGCTTGGATTGACATCTATATATGAGTATTTACTATCAAGATTTGGTAAAAATTCCCATTATGTAGGGTCTATTTCATTTTTGATTTCAAGAATATTAGGTGCTTCTTTTAGATTATTTCTAGTTGCAATTGTTCTTCAAGAATTTGTTTTTAATGATCTTGGAATTCCATTTGAAATTACTGTTATCATATCAATTCTACTAATTTGGCTATACACTAGAAGAGGTGGAATAAAGACAATTGTATGGACTGATACAATTCAAACAACATTGATGATACTGGCTGTAGTACTATCAATATATTATATAAATGATAATTTAGGCTGGACCTTTAATGATTTTTTATCATCCACAGAATTTAATGAATACAGTAAAATCTTTGTTACTGATAGCTTCATGGATCGTAGTTATTTCCTAAAGTCAATAATTGGCGGGGCTTTCATTACTATATGTATGACGGGATTAGATCAGGACATGATGCAGAAGAATTTGACTTGTAAGAACATTAATGATGCAAAAAAGAATATGATAGTATTTAGCTTTATTCTTACCGCAGTTACATTTTTATTCATTGTTTTAGGTGCATTATTATTTATTTATTCAAATCAAAACGGAGTTAGCATTCCCTTACTTGATAACTCACCAAGGACAGATTTATTATTTCCAGAAATTGCTTTAAGGTCAGGATTAGGTGAATTTTTAGGTATTGTATTTATTTTAGGGCTTATTGCTGCTGCATATAGTAGTGCGGATAGTGCTTTAACATCCTTAACTACTTCCTTCTGTGTTGATATATTAAAAATCGATAGCTCTAAAGAATCATCTATAAAAACTAGAAAAATCATTCATGTATTGGTGAGCATACTCTTAATTATAGTTGTTATAATCTACAGATATGTATTAGATAAAAATGTGATTGATTCTTTATTAACAGTTGCTCAATACACTTATGGTCCTCTTCTAGGTCTTTTTGCTTTTGGGATATTTACTAAATATAAAATAGATGACAAAAAGGTATTTATTGTTGTAATTATCAATATTATTATAATCATAGTAATTGGAAATCTTCCAAAGGAAATGCTAGGAGGTTATTCAATAGGATATGAGCTTTTACCTTTCAATGGTCTACTTAATTTTGTTGGGCTTTACTTTATTAGAAAATAATGCCAAAATGTCATAAAAAAACATTGGTATTTTTTTTGATAAATATTAATTAAAAAAATTATGGCAAAAGGAAAAATTAATGTTTCGGTTGAAAATATATTCCCACTTATAAAAAAGTTTTTATACAGTGATCAAGAAATATTTTTAAGAGAGCTTATTTCAAATGCAACAGATGCATTAACTAAAATTCAACATTTATCAAGTATTGGAGAAGTTAAAGGTGAGATTGGTGATCTTGGTGTTGAATTAAAAATTGATAAAAAAGCAAAAAAACTTCACATTATTGACAACGGTGTAGGAATGACTTCAGATGAAGTTAAAAAATATATAAACGATGTGGCTTTTTCAGGAGCTGAAGAATTTCTGGAAAAATATAAAGAAACTTCAAAAGACACAGGTATAATCGGACATTTTGGACTTGGTTTTTACTCCTCATTCATGGTCTCAGATAAAGTTGAAATTATTACAAAATCATACAAGGATGAGCCAGCTGCTCACTGGATATGTGATGGATCGCCTGAATATAGCCTTAAGAAATCTGAGAAAAAAGAAAGGGGAACAGAGATAATTTTACATATATCCAAGGATTCTAAGGATTATCTTGAGGAAAATAAGATTTCAGAGTTACTCAATAAATATAATAAGTTTATGCCTCACCCAATTAAATTTGGCACAAAGGAAGAGACTATTCCTGGAAAAGAAGGTGAAAAGGAAGAAAAACTAATTATAGATAATATAATAAATAATCCTAATCCTGCATGGACTAAGCCTCCTGCAGATCTCAAAGATGAAGACTATAAACAATTTTACAGAGAACTTTACCCTTATCAATTTGAAGAGCCATTATTTCATATTCATTTAAATGTAGACTATCCGTTTAATCTTACAGGTATATTATATTTTCCTAAAATATCAAATGATCTTAATCTACAAAAAGACAGAATTCAACTTTACCAAAACCAAGTATTTGTTACTGATAACGTTGAAGGTATTGTACCTGAATTTTTAGGACTTCTTAAGGGTGTAATAGATTCACCTGATATACCACTTAATGTATCAAGGAGTTACCTTCAATCTGATACATCTGTAAAAAAGATTACTAATTATATCACTAGAAAAGTTGCAGATAAATTAAACTCAATCTTTAAAAATGAAAGAGAGAATCTTGAAAGTAAATGGAATGATATTAAAGTTGTGGTTGAGTATGGTATGCTTACTGAAGATAAGTTTTATGATAAAGCTGAATCATTTAACCTTTATCCAACAGTTGATGATAAATATTTTACTTACGAAGAATTAGAGAAAAAAATTAAAAAGCATCAAACAGATAAAGATGGGAATTTAGTTATTCTGT
Source organism: uncultured Bacteroidota bacterium (assembly GCA_902577515.1). Taxonomy (GTDB): domain Bacteria; phylum Bacteroidota; class Bacteroidia; order Flavobacteriales; family Flavobacteriaceae; genus Marisimplicoccus. Next base: position 7,205 of record CACGZJ010000021.1, read on the forward strand.
ATGCACAAAATAAAGATGAACAGCATAGCTATATTGAATCTGCCAAAGAGAAGGGCTATGAAATTCTTTTATTGGACTCTCCAATTATTCCTCATTTAATGCAGAAACTTGAATCAAAGAAAGATAAAATTAAATTTTCTAGAGTTGATTCTGACACTATGGAGAATCTTATTAAAAAAGATGAGGAGGTTATATCAAAATTATCTGACGAGGATAAGGAGAAATTAAAACCAATGATTGAGAGTGCTGTTGAAGATGAAAAATATATGGTACAATTAGAAGCATTAGATAGTAATAGTATGCCTTTTATGCTTGCTCAGCCTGAATTTATGAGGAGGATGAAAGAGATGCAACAAACTGGTGGAGGGGTAATGGGTAATATGCCAGATACATACTCGTTAATTGTAAATATAAATCATGAATTAGTAAATAAAATATTAAATACTAGAACTGAGAAAAAGAGGAACAGCTTAATTAAACAATCAATTGATTTAGCTAAACTTTCTCAAAATAATCTAACTGGAAAAGAATTGACTGATTTTATTAATAGAAGTATTGATTTAATCAAATAAATAATTAAGAATCGCAGCTAACCTTAAACCTCCAGTTAAAAGTAATTCTTTAACTAACCCAAAGTTTTTATATTGATACTCATATCCAAGGTTATCATCAACTGACACTTCTTCATATATCTTTTTTGTGTATAGATGAATCTCATCAAGCCATTTTAGCAAATCTGTTCTTACAAACTTTATGTTAAGATTCTTAGGAGCTGGAAGATTTTTTGCTAATTCACTATAACTCATATTATGACTGTTTATCATATCTGAATCCCAAATTCTATGAAGGTTTGTGTTCCTACCAAACCATTTTAAAGTAATTCTATTTCCACCTCTATCTTCATATCTGCCAATGTGCATAGGTTGGTGCATATCTCCAATAAAATGAACTAGAAGTTTTAGATAAAATGCCTTTTCACTTTTTGAAGATTCATTATCCTTCAAAACATCTATTGATTTATTTATGGCGAAAACAACATCACCTTTAGGAGATTTAACAATATCCTCATAGCTTTTATCAAGATCCATGTTCACAAAATGCCAGTTATAATATTTGTCATATCTACTATCAGATTTAATATCGTCTGCATATGTAGAAACATTTACAAGTGTTTCACCATCTAAAATCTTATTGATTTTTTTTATTGAATTTTCAGTTAAATAATTAGATGCAACCTCTGCGATAGCCCTATGACCAGTTGATCCCCAATCTGAAACTACAAATTGAATTAGTACGATTATAACATAAATTTTAGTCATTATATAAATTATGTTAAATCAAATATAATACTCTTAAAAGTTATATTTTATTTACAGATAAATATTAATTTTAATTTTATAAAAAACCTATTGAAAAGCTTTCCTTTTTTATTATTAATCTTATTAACCTGTAATTTTTTATTTGGTCAAGAGTACTTTGTTAAATATACTAATGAAAAGATTAAAATTGATGGGATTAAATCTGAAAAGATTTGGGAAGATGCTTACACTGAAACAAATTTTTGGCAATGGCGACCTAAGGATAATGTTAGAGCTGTCAAACAAACAGAGTTTAAGTCAGTCTTTGATGATGAAAATCTATATTTTCTTATAAAATCTTACACTAACGAGAAGAAATTCACTGTATATTCATTAAAGAGAGATTTTAATACGGCAAGTGCAGATTATGTTCAGCTAATATTTGATACTTTTAATGATGCAACAAATGCCTTTCAATTTCAAACAAATCATCTTGGTTTAAAAGGTGATGTATTAGTTTCTGGAGGAAATAGAGACTATAGAAGAGATAGAAATTCTTCATGGGATGCAATATGGTATGTTGAATCAAAAATGTATGAAGACCATTTTTTGATTGAGATAAAGATTCCATTTAATCAGCTTTATTTTATTAATGGGTCAAAAAAATGGAGATTTAACATGTATAGAAGCGACACTCAATCACTAGAACATTCAACCTGGATAAACATACCTCAAAATCAAAGTATTGGAAGTTTAGCGTATATGGGAGAACTAAATTTTGAAAAACCTTTAGGAGAATCTAAAAAGCCTGTTAAAATAATACCTTATGTAAATACTATAAGTAGTAAAAACTTTAGTAATAACCTTTCTGAGAATTCACTAGATTATGGTGTAGATTTTAAAATTCCGATTGCTAATTCGTTAAATCTGGATGCAACAATAAATCCAGATTTTTCTCAAGTTGAAGTTGATGATCAAATTGTTAATATAACTAAATGGGAGACTAAACTTCCTGAGAAAAGACAATTTTTTACTCAAAACTCAGATCTTTTCTCTGACTTTGGAACTGGAAGAGACACACAACCATTTTTCTCAAGGAGAATTGGTGTTGCAAAGAATAAATATGGTGAAATTGTTGAAAACAAAATTCTTGCGGGTATTAGGTTAAGCGGGAAAATTAATAATTCAACTAGGATTGGTTTTCTTAACATCTTAACTGATCAAGATTTGAATAATCACATTCCTCAAAATAATAATACACTTTTAACAGTTAGAAAAAAAGTATTTTCAAGATCAAACTTTTCATTTTTTATTTTAAAT
>CACGZJ010000022.1 GCA_902577515.1 uncultured Bacteroidota bacterium
TGTTAAACTTATAACTAATACAAATCCTTCGACATTTATGAAGGGTATCTCTGCTGCTCAATTACTAGGTTTCTCAACAAGTTCAAGTGCTGCTACACTTCCTGTTACAATGGACTGTGCTGAAAAGAACTTAGGTGTAGATAAAGAAATATCAAGTTTTGTCCTCCCGATAGGAGCAACAGTTAACATGGATGGAACTAGTGTTTATCAGGCAGTTGCTGCTGTGTTTATAGCTCAAGCATTTGGTTTAGATCTTAGTCTTGGTGCACAATTAGGAATTATAGTTACTGCTACTCTTGCTTCAATTGGAGCTGCTGCTGTTCCTAGTGCAGGGATTGTAATGCTTGTAATTGTTCTTGGTCAAGCAGGTATACCAGAAGCTGGACTTGCTTTAATAATAGCTGTAGACAGGCCACTAGATATGTGCAGGACTATAGTTAATGTTACAGGAGATGCTGCAGTTTCAATGATTGTTGCAAAATCTGTTGGAAAATTAAAGGATCCAAAAGATGTCAATAAAAATTGAAGATTCTTGGAAACAGCTTCTAATTTCAGAATTCAATAAAAATTATTTTAAAGAACTTATTTCATTTGTAAAAAGTGAATATTCATCCTCTGTTTGTTACCCTAAGGGATCTGAAATATTTTCAGCTTTTGATAATTGCCCAATAAATAAATTGAAAGTTGTAATAATTGGCCAAGATCCTTATCATGGTCCAAATCAGGCAAATGGATTATGTTTCTCTGTTAATAAAGGAATCGTTCATCCTCCATCTTTAATTAATATTTTCAAAGAGATAGAATCTGACTTAGATATTAAGTTTACTGATAGAAATGGAGATCTAAGTTTGTGGTCCAAACAAGGCGTAATGCTTTTAAATGCTACATTAACAGTAAAGAAAGGATTAGCAGGAAGTCACCAAAATAAAGGATGGGAATCATTCACAGATAGAGTAATTGAAATAATATCTGAGGAAACAAATAATACTGTATTTTTATTATGGGGTTCATTTGCAAAGCAAAAAAAGAAACTAATTAATGATAAAAAGCATAAAATCCTTGAATCAGGTCATCCTTCTCCTCTAAGTGCCAATAGAGGACTATGGTTTGGTAATAAGCATTTTAGTCTATGCAATGAACATTTAAAAAAAATTGGAAAAAAAGAGATTGATTGGTCTTTATGAAATTTGATGTAAAAAATATTGATAAAAAAGTTTTACTTAATCTTTTCAAAAATATGCTCAAATCAAGAATGATTGAAGAGAAAATGATCATTCTTCTTAAACAAGGAAAGGTATCAAAATGGTTTAGTGGTATTGGTCAAGAAGCCATTTCTACTGGAGTAACCATTGCCTTGGATAGTGATGAGTATATACTTCCAATGCATAGAAATTTATCTGTTTTCACATCTAGGGATATTCCTTTAGATAGATTATTTGCACAATGGCAGGGTAAACAAGAGGGTTTTACAAAAGGAAGAGATAGAAGTTTTCATTTTGGATCTAATGAACACCATATAGTAGGAATGATATCACATTTAGGGCCTCAAATGGGAGTTGCCTGTGGTATTGCTCTTTCAAATAAACTTAAGGGTAATAATAAATTATGTGCAGTATTTACTGGTGATGGTGGAACAAGTCAAGGAGATTTTCATGAATCATTAAATCTGGCGTCAACCTGGAATCTTCCTGTAATATTTTGTATCGAAAATAATGGATATGGACTATCTACACCAGTTAATGAGCAGTACGCCATTGAAGATCTCGCAGATAGAGCAGCTGGTTACAATATGGATTCATATGTAATTGATGGAAACAATGTTGTTGATATTTATAATTGTTTGAAAGAAGTATCAGAAAAAATGAGATCTGACAATAAGCCTGTTCTTATTGAGTTTAAAACATTTAGAATGAAAGGTCATGAAGAAGCTAGTGGTCAAGCATATATAGATCCTGAGATAATAGAAGAGTGGGCTAAAAAGGACCCTATAAAGCATTTTGAGGAATTCTTGATAAAATCCAAGCATCTAGATAGTAAGACTCTTAAAGTGATTAAAAATGATCTTGAGAAAGAAATTGATTCCAATTGGGATAAAGCTAAATCTTATGCTGAAACTAAGTTTGATGAGGATCTAGAACTTAATGATGTATACAAGGATTTTATAGCTGCTAATAATCAAGTAGATAGTTCAATAAATGGAGAAGTAAGGTTTGTAGATGCGATTAAGAAGGGAATTGACGAATCTATGTCAAAATATCATAATCTAGTTATTATGGGGCAAGATATAGCTGAATATGGGGGTGTATTTAAGGTAACTGAAGGTTTGATTGAGAAATATGGTAAAGAAAGAGTTTTTAATACACCGCTTTGCGAGTCAGCTATTCTATCCACAGCATATGGTTTATCTGTAGGTGGTTATAAATCAATTGTTGAAATGCAGTTTGCAGACTTTATAAGCTCTGGATTTACAGCCATTGTTAACTTAATAGCCAAATCTAATTATAGGTGGTCTCAAAATTCAGATATTGTAGTAAGAATGCCATGTGGTGGTGGAGTAGGGGCTGGTCCTTTTCATTCTCAATCAAATGAAGTATGGTTTACCAAAGTACCAGGTTTAAAGGTTGTATATCCATCCCATTCATATGAGGCTAAAGGTCTATTAAATGCTTCGATTGAAGATCCCAACCCTGTAATGTATTTTGAACATAAATATATATACAGAAATGTCTCTGAAGAGATTCCCGAGAATTACTACACTATTGAGCTAGGAAAAGCAAAGATTAGAACAATAGGTTCTGATGCAACAATAATTACATATGGATTAGGTGTTCATTGGGCTTTAGATATAATAAAATCTTTTAAAAATGATTCAATTGAAATCATAGATTTAAACACTCTTATTCCATGGGATAAAGAACTGGTTTTCAATTCAATAAAAAAAACAGGTAAAGTATTACTTTTAAGCGAAGACATTCTAATTAATGGGTTTATAGGAGAAATTTCAGCTACTATTTCAGAAGAGATTTTTGAATATTTGGATGCTCCAATTATTAGAGTAGGATCTTTAGATACACCTGTTCCTTTTTCAAATAATCTTGAGAAAGGTTTTTTGTCTAACAGTAGATTAAAAGAAAAATTGGAAAAACTTCTAAAATATTAATGGAATACCCAAAATTATACACTTCAATAGAAAAACTAGAGGAAGAATCTACTCCTAAATGGGGTAGGATGAACTCTTCAATGATGCTTAAACATTGTTCTGCATTTGTTGACGTATATCTTAATAAAACAGAACTTAACCCTTTAATTTTCATAGTAGGGTTTGTCTTTGGTATATTCCACAGGCTTTATCTAAACTATATAGTCAGGTATAATGTTAAAAATTATATTAAAAATCTTCCTACACTTAAGGTTTTTAATACTTATCAATGTGAAAATCTTGATTTTGAATTTGAAAAAAATAAGCTAATCACTGACTTAAAAGAAGTAGAATCCATTAATAAGAAATACTTATTTAATAATTTTCATGGAGTAGTTCCTAATAAAGCATTCAAAAAGGTAGTCTACTTTCACACTTCTTACCATTTATATCAGTTCGGAGTTTATAGCAATTAACTCCTCTTTGTTAAATTTTTATTTAAATCTTTTAAAGAATCATTAATTTCTGTTAGAAGCTTTATATTTCTTGGTGTTGAAACCTTTTTATTACTAGGATCTTCAGCTTGTAACTTTAATTTATTCATAAACTTTATTACGATGAAAATTGTAAATGCTACTATCATAAAGTCTATAAAAGTCTCAATAAAAAACCCATAATTTATAGCTACTTCTTCATTGATTATATCGCCAGAAGAGCTTCGATCAGCTTGTCGCAAGATAATTTTTTTTGAATCTATATTTAAACCATTAGAGAGCAAAGAAAGGGGAGGAAGCAATATTTGCTTGACTAATACATCGATTACGGAGTTAAAAGAAGCACCAATTATTATTCCGATTGCCATTTCCATCATGTTCCCCTTTACAGCAAACTCCTTAAATTCATTAAGTAATTTCATATTTTTTTCTAGTTAATTTAATAAATTTAAAAATCAAAAAATTTTTTAACTCAGTATTATTTAAAGATTAATTTTAATAATAATGCAAATAGATAAATTAATAAAGGCAATAAATAGGCTAAAAAAAGATTCTAAGCCCAAATGGGGAATTATGAATGCTTCGCAAATGTTATGGCATTGTAATAAATTTGTGATTTTCTATCTTAACGAAAGAAAATATTCACCAAACTATAAGACATATATTTTTGGTTCTTTACATTTATTTTTTCTCAAATATATTTTGAGGTGGAACTATGAAAAATATCCAAAAAATACACCAGCATTAAAGTTTTTTGATGCAGAGCGATCAAGTAATCTAATTTTTGAAGATGAACAAAAAAAACTTATTGAAAGCTTAAGGATGGTTAATAATTACAATGAAAAATATTTAATTAATACATTACATGGTAAGGTTGATAATTGGACATTAAAAGAAGTAGTCAGAGGGCATACTGCATTTCATCTTAATCAATTTGGTGTTTATTAATAATAATGTCCTATAATTAATATTATGTAAAACAGGATATGTTTGTATTAGTTTGTATATTTAAATTATGATTATATCTACTACTCCCAGTATTAAAGGAAAACAAGTTTCTGAAGTTCTTGGAATCGCTCGAGGTAACACTGTTAGGTCAAGAAATGCTGCACGTGATATTTTTGCTGCATTAAAAAATGTTGTTGGTGGTGAAATTGATGAGTATACTAAATTACAAGCACAAGCTAGAGAACAAGCTATCACTAGAATGAAAGACGATGCAAAATCTCTTGGTGCTGATGCTGTCATTAACGTACGAATAACTACTTCTATGATAATGCAGGGATGCTCTGAAATTATGGCATATGGTACTGCAGTCAAACTTGATTAAATGAATGACTCTGAAATGATATTTAGTATTGTTATTTGGCTAGTTATAATAGCCTCTTTAATATATCTTTTGATAAGGAAGATTATTAAAGAAGAAAATGAAGACTTTGAAAATAGAGATTATTAAAAAAAAGATCTATTACCAAAATGATAATAGATCTTGATTTTAACTTAGATTAAATTAGTTATTTCCTAAAATTATAGGTAAACCACCATCGCCTGATCCAATAACTATAACTTTTGAATTAGGAGACTCAGATAGTTTTAAAGATGCTTCAATACCTTTCTCTTGAAGTATTCTATCTGTTAAGGATGCACTCAATATTCTGTTTGCTGTTGCCTTACCCTCAGCATCAATCCTTTGTCTCTCAGCTTCTTGTTCCGCTTTGACAAGTCTAAACTCATATTCTAAAGCTTCCTGCTCTTGAACTAATTTTCTCTCAATACCTTCTTTTATAGCAGTTGGTAATGTCACGTCTCTTACAAGAACTGAGTTCAATTGAATATACTGTCCTAAAACATCATCTCTAGTTTCAATAAATATTTCATTTTGTATAGCATCTCTCTTAGTAGAGTATAATTGTTCTGGTGTATATCTTCCTACTACACTTCTTGCTACAGCTCTTATGTTAGGGAGTAAAACAGAGTTTAGATAATTCTCTCCTTTGGTTTGGTGTAATAAACCAAGTTTATCATAAACAGGTTGATATAAAACTGATACATCAATACTTATCTCAAGACCATTTGAAGATAATACTTGCATGCTCTCAAGGACCTCTTGTTGTTTTACATTATATATTACAATTCTATTCCAGGGTGCGATAATTTTAAATCCCTCACCTTTGGGAGGTCCATCAGTTACAACACCACCTCCAAGTGTCCTAAATAATACTCCAGCCTCACCTGATCCTATATTTACAGATGATCTAGATATAAATACAATTAATAATAGTGATATTAAAATAATAGGTAAACCTATGTTCGGTAAATTTTTCATTTAAATTTATTTTTAAGTTAACATTCCTCCATCTACATGAAGAACTTGCCCAGTGATATAACTGGATAAATCTGATGCTAAAAATACACATGCATTTCCAACATCACTTGGACTACCACCTCTTTTTAGTGGAATACTTTCTTTCCAAGAATTAATGACATCCTCTGATAATGAGTTTGTCATATCAGTCTCAATAAATCCAGGAGCAATTACATTACTTCTAATATTTCTAGAACCTAATTCTAGTGCAATGGATTTAGAAAAACCTATAATACCTGCCTTTGAAGCAGAATAATTTGATTGTCCTGCATTTCCTTTAACGCCTACTACAGAACTTATATTAATGATCGAACCATTTCTTTGTTTAAGGAAAGTTCTAATTGATGCCTTAGTAAGATTAAAAACAGAGGATAAATTTATATTGATTACGGAATCAAAGTCTGATTTTTCCATTCTCATTAATAAATTATCTTTTTTGATTCCTGCATTATTAACTAGAATATCTATTTTTCCAAAATCATCTAAAACATCCTCAACTAGTTTAGTTGCGTCATCAAAACTTGAAGCATCACTTTTATATGCTTTTGCTTTCACACCTGAGTTGTTAAGTTCTTTTGCTAAGCCCTCTGCAGATTCTTTAGAATTATTATATGTAAACGCAACATTACATCCATTTTGGGCAAAAGTTTCACAGATTGATTTACCAATACCTCTGCTTCCACCTGTTATAATAGCGACTTTTGATTCAAGTAATTTCATTATTTAAGTATTTCATTTACAGTTTTACCAATGTCTGCTGGAGAGTCAACCACATTCACACCTGATTCTCTCATTATTCTCTTCTTTGCTGATGCCGTATCATCTTTTCCACCAATTATTGCACCAGCATGTCCCATCTTTCTCCCTTTGGGTGCAGTTTCCCCTGCAATAAAACCAACTACAGGCTTTTTGTTTCCATTATTTTTTATCCATTTAGCAGCATCAATCTCTAATTGACCACCAATCTCTCCAATTAGAACTATAACATCTGTTTCATCATCTTCCATAAATAGCTGAACAGAGTCTAATAGAGTTGTTCCAATTATTGGATCTCCCCCTACTCCAATTGCAGTTGAAATTCCATATCCAGATTTAACAACCTGATCCGCAGCTTCATATGTTAATGTACCAGATTTTGATACTATACCTACATTCCCTTTTTTAAATACAAAACCAGGCATAATACCTATTTTAGCTTCATCTGGAGTAATTATACCAGGACAATTAGGACCAATTAATCTTATTTTCTTTCCCTTAATATAAGATACAACTTTTGTCATATCGTTAACCGGTATTCCTTCAGTTATAGTAACTATTGTTTTTATTCCTGACTCAGCTGCTTCCATTATAGCATCAGCAGCAAATGCAGGAGGTACAAAAATTATAGATGTATTAATATCTTCATTAATAACCGCTTCTTGTACACTATTATAAACTGGCTTATTTAAATGTTTTGTGCCACCTTTACCTGGGGTAACACCACAAACAACATTTGTTCCATATTCTATCATTTGCTCAGAGTGAAAAGTACCTTCACTACCAGTAAATCCTTGAACTAAAACCTTAGAGTCCTTATTGACTATAATGCTCATCTATTTTTTTTGACAA
>CACGZJ010000023.1 GCA_902577515.1 uncultured Bacteroidota bacterium
TTAATTTTGAGAATTTTATAGTCAATGAATAGAAAGTTATATACTTCACTAGTTCTTCTAATGTCATTTTCCCTAATAGGAATAATTCTGATGCAGGGATATTGGATATATTCTTCGTGGAAAAATAAAGAAGAAGAATTTTCTTTAGCTGTTAATAGAACACTAAGAGAAGTTGTTGATGAAATTCAAAGTAGAGAATTAAATGATTATGTGACTACTTATCAAATGTTAATTGACTCCATTGGAACACCAGATGAACAAAATTTTACTGATGTTTTTCTATTTTTAGATGAAGATCAATCATCAAATCTTTCAACTTTTTTTGCTTATGGTATTCTAGAAGAAGATTATAATATTAACCTTCCTGATAATTTATCAAATAGATATGGAGATGACAATTTAAAGGATTATAAAGCGGTCAAGACTACTATTGTTAATAAAAACATATTTGATAGAAGAGAGAATAGATTAAATGCCTCAATTTCTAAATTAAAGAGTGTTGAAGATATTGATTTGTTTAAATTTGAAAAATATAAATCTGCGTTTCAAGAATATGCATCATCATTACCAATTCATAAAAGAACAACCTCTAGAGAGATTCAAATACTCTTAAATCAAGGTTTTAGTGATAGGAATATCACTACCCCATATGAATTTGGGATATACAGTAATAATCTCTCTACAAAAGTTAAATCTAATAATTACATTGAGGTCCAATCAGGTCCAAAATATTCTATACCATTTTTATACGACAGATCAAGTCCAATAAAATATAACCTTATTGTATCATTCCCTGAAAAACAAGAATATGTTTTATCAGGTATAATAGGAGTTGCTACTTTATCATTTATGTTAACATTAATTATAATTGTTATTTCTACAAGTGCTTTGTATCAAATAATTCAACAGAAGAAGCTATCTGAGATAAAAAGTGACTTCATTAATAATATTTCCCATGAATTTAAGACACCTATTGCTACTATTAACTTAGCATTAGATGCAATTTCAAGTTCAAAAAATAATATTAATGACAAATTCAATTCATATCTGGGTATGATTAGAGAAGAAAACTCTAGAATGCTATCTCAAGTTGAAAATATACTGAGGATATCTCAGCTAGAAAAAAGTTCTAATCCATTTGACATGGAAAATATAAATATTCATGAAGTTATAGAGGATGCCGTTGAACATGTAAAGCTTATAGTTGAGAGCAATAAAGGCTCAATTAATCTTTCTTTAAATGCAAAAAATTCAATTATATTAGGTAATAGTAATCATTTAGAAAATATTATTATCAATATTTTAGATAATGCAGTTAAATATTCAAAAAGTAAACCCTCAATCATAGTCTCTACTAAAAATATTGATGATAATATAGAGCTATGTGTAGAAGATAATGGAATTGGTATGGACAAGAATACTCAAAAAATGGTTTTTGAGAAATTTTACAGAGAACAAAATGGAGATATACATGATATCAAAGGACATGGATTAGGCCTGTCATATGTAAAAAAGATTGTTGATTTTCATAAGGGGAAAATTATGCTTGAGAGTAAAAAAGGTTCTGGAACTAGGTTCTATATAAATTTAAAAACAATAAAAGATGAAATCAAATAAAAAAATTCTCTTGGTAGAAGATGATCCTAATTTTGGGAGGATACTTAAAGATTATTTAACTATTAATAATTATGAGGTAACTCTTGCAGCCAATGGAATCGAGGGCTTTGAGAAGTTTAATAAATCTGTATTTGATTTATGTATTCTAGATATAATGATGCCATTTAAAGATGGTATAACACTTGCAAAAGAAATTAGAGAAGTTAATGAGTCTATTCCTCTAATTTTTCTTACTGCTAAAAATCTGAAAGATGATGTTTTAAAAGGATATAAAATAGGTGCAGATGATTATTTGACAAAACCTTTTGACTCTGAAATTCTTTTAGCAAAAATAAAATCTATATTAAATAGGAAACCATTAGTAAATACTGAAACAGAAGATATATTTGAGTTTGATTTTGGTGAATTTTCTTTTAATTCCAAGCTCAGAATTTTAACTCATAAAGAAGGAAGTTCTTTTAAACTTTCTCCTAAGGAAAATCAGTTATTAAAGATGTTAGTATTAAATTTCGACGATTTGCTGCCTAGAGATATCGCCTTGAATAAGATATGGAGAGATGCTAATTATTTTACATCAAGAAGTATGGATGTATATATTGCAAAACTTAGAAAGTATCTAGAAAAAGACTCATCACTTAAAATTATAAATGTACATGGGGAAGGATTTAGACTTATGCAGGAGTAAATTTATCTATTTCAGATAATTATTTATATCATTTAATAAATTAACTACACTTTTGGGGTCATCAATGTAAAACCTCGCCAGGGTATTTTTTATACCAACTTTGATAGTTGTACAATTTTCATTTAGGTTTTTAAACATATTCTCATCGGTTATATCATCTCCTATACAGACTATGTGATCGTATTTCTTGTTTTTTGTTAATTCATTAACTGCTGATCCTTTATCAAATTTTCTACTGGTAACTTCAATAGCTTTGTCAAGGTTTAAAATTTGAAATTGATCAGTTAACAAACTGTTTAAAACTGTTTCCATCTCTACAACTCTTTTTGAGGCTAACTCTGGATCGGTTTTTCTAAAGTGCCAAACCAATCCACTTTCTTTTTTTTCAGTAAATGTTCCTGGTGTTCTATCAGAGAAAGATTGAAAGATTGAGTATATCTCATTTAAAAAAACTTTATCAATATTTCCAAGGTTTATCCAATTTTTATTCTTTTTCTTGTAAAAGTGACCATGTTCTGCAATAATACTAACATTAAGTTTTCCAAGATTATCCTCCAGGAATAATTTATCCCTACCACTTACAATTGCTATATCCAAACCTTCAATATTAGATAAATTATCCAAAATGTCTAATAAATTATCGTTTGGAACTGCTAACTCTGGTTTATCTTTAAAGTTGACCAAAGTTCCATCGTAATCAAGTATTATTAACTTATTTTTTGATAATTTAAGTTTTTCTATTAGTTTATTTTTTTCTGATAAATTAAAATAATTAGTGACTGAGTTCTGGTTAGATTTTGCTCTAGAAATTAAATTTTTCATAAAATCGTTTGCCCAATAATTAACTGTATATCTACTTAATCTTTTTTGCATGCTCTTATTTCGTTCGATTTGTTCTTTCTTAGGCATATTAATTGCCTTTAGAATCATATCAGACATTCTGTTAAGATCAAATGGATTTACAGTTATTGATTCATATAATTCTTTTGAAGCTCCTGCCATTTCACTAAGGATTAAAACACCATCTCCTTCAACCCTTGTCGCAACAAATTCTTTTGCTACAAGATTCATTCCATCCCTAACTGGAGTTATCATAGCTATGTCTGAAATAGTATATAGGTCAATTAATTCATCAAAACTCATAGATCTATAATAATACCAAATTGGGGTCCAATTTACTGAAGCAAATTTACCATTAACTCTACCAACTATTTCATCTGTTTGTTTCTTAAGCCTTATGTAATCACTAACATCAGATCTTGAAGGTACTGTAAGCATTATAAGTCTGACTTTGCCTCTATATTCTGGATTATTTATAAGAAAAATCTCAAATGCCTTAATCCTATTAATAACTCCCTTTGTATAATCAAGTCTATCAATAGATAAGATTAATTTACTTTCAGATGAAGTCTTCTTATGAGCCATTAGTTGGAGTCTGAGTTTAGACATCTCAGATTTTTTTTGATTATATTTTTTTCTAGCAGCATCATTATATTTTGCATAGTCAATTTCCATAGGAAAAGTATCAACTAAAACCTCTCTTGAACCAACATTAATTTTATTAAAAATTACATCATACTTTAAAATTCTTTTTACAGAGCTTAAAAAATGTCTAACGTAATCATAGGTATGAAAACCTATAAGATCAGAGCCAAGAATACCCTCTAGTAGTTCTTCTCTCCATGGAAAAATTCTAAAAATTTCAAAAGAGGGAAAAGGTATATGGAGAAAGAATCCAACAGTTAAGTCAGGTCTTTTACTCTTAATCATTTTTGGACAAAGTAATAATTGATAATCATGAACCCAAACTGTATCATCTTTTTTTGCATACTTAATTACGCAATCAGCAAATTTCTTATTAACATTAAAATAAGACTTCCAATGGGACTTATTGAATATAGAAAACTCTATGAAGTAATGAAATAGTGGCCAAAGAGCTTCGTTACTTGTACCATAATAGAAATCGTTTATTTCTTTTTTTCTCAAAAACACCGGGATATAATTTTTTTTGAGTAATAATTTTTCTGCTTTAGCTAAATTATTACCCAAGGATTTCTTATCAATTCCTGGCCATCCTATCCATAAAAAATTATTTTTTTTATGAATTGATTTCATTCCAGTTGCTAATCCTCCACTAGTTGAAGAAAATTCAAAAGATTTATCTAAATTAGATATCTTAATTGGTAATCTATTCGAAACAATTATTGTTCTACTCAAATCATTATATTAAACTCTAAAATATGGAAATAAGAGATTCTTATGGATATAGAGACAACATTAATTATGGAATAATAGGAAATTGTCAATCATCAGCATTAATTTATAAGGATTCTTCAATAGATTGGTGTTGTTTACCAAAGTTTGACTCTCCCTCTATCTTCGCAAAAATCATTGATAATAGTATTGGTGGTTTTTTTAAAGTTGAAACAGTTGGAAATTATAATATAAGTCAAGAATATTTGAAGAATACATGTATACTGAGGACAATCTTTAGTAACGGTTTCGATGAGTTTCATATTATAGATTACATGCCTAGGTACCAAACAAAAAAAAAGAGTTATTACTCTCCACCAGAAATTACCAGAATCATTAAGCACATTAAAGGCAACCCCAAAATAAGAATTACTTATGATCCAAGACTTGACTACTCTCTTGGCAAGACTAAATCATATGTTAAAAGTAATTTTATATTAAGCATTTCTGAAAATGAGAATTATGAAACTCTTTATCTATACTCAAATGCAAGTTTAATTTCAGTTATTAATAATGACGTAATTGAGTTAGAATCAGATTTATTTTTCAAAATTTCCTATTATGAAAAGTTAATCCTTCCAAAATTTAAAGAAATATTATTAGAGTTTAATCAAACAAAAAAATATTGGACTAATTGGATTAATAAAACTCCAAATTTTAAAAAGTATAATAATGAAATATTAAGAAGTGCACTTACTCTAAAGCTACTTACATACCAAAAAACTGGAGCAGTTCTTGCTGCTATTACGACTTCATTACCAGAGACAATAGGTGAGGAGAGAAACTGGGATTATCGCTTTTGCTGGATAAGAGACGCCTCTATGGTAATTAAGGTAGTTGCAAAATTAGGACATAAAAATATTGTAAAGAATTTTATAAAATTTATAATTAATATTATTCCAGATAAAAATGAAAAACTTCAGATAATGTATGGTATCAATGGTGAAAAAATACTTGAAGAAAAAACTCTTGACCACTTCTCAGGTTATTTAGATTCATCACCAGTTAGAATAGGTAATGCTGCATATAGTCAAAAACAAAATGATATTTATGGAATTCTTATGGATGCTATCCATTATCAAATTGAAAAATTTCCTTCTGAAAATGAGGAATATGAGGAGTTATGGTCAATTGTTAAATCAATAGTGTGGATAGTAAAAAACAATTGGAAGCTACCAGATAAAGGAATTTGGGAATTTAGAAACGAAGATAAACATTTTACCTTTTCTAAATTATTAAGTTGGGTTGCTATTGACAGAGCAATTAAGATCTCAATTCTAATCAATAAATCCTCAAATATTAAAAAATGGAAATTAATTAGAAAAGAAATTTACAATGATATATTGGAGAATGGGTGGAATAAAAAACTTGGTGCTTTTACCCAATCTTATGGTTCAGATAGCCTTGATGCATCATTACTTCTCATGGAATCATTTGACTTTATAAAGTCTAATAATTTAAAATACGTAAAGACAGTTAAAGCAATTGAAAAAGATCTAATGAATGATGGGCTTTTGTTCAGGTATAAAAATGAAGATGATTTTGGCTTCCCTTCCTCTTCTTTTACTGTTTGTTCATTCTGGTATATAAACAGCCTTTATAAAATAGGTGAAAAACAGAAATCTAAAAAATATTTTGAGAAGATATTAAAATACAGTAATCATCTTGGTCTGTATAGTGAAGATCTCGATTTTAAATCAAAAAGATTATTAGGTAATTTTCCGCAAGCATATTCACACCTTGCCTTAATAGATTGCGCACTTAATTTTAACTCAGAATAATCTATTTCCTTGGATGAAACTTTTTAAGAACTTCGTCCAAGTGATATGTATCTAAATGGGTATATATTTCAGTTGTTGTTATACTTTCATGTCCAAGTATTAGTTGAATTGTCCTAAGATCAGCCCCATTTTTTAATAAATGAGTTGCAAATGAATGCCTTAAAGTATGAGGACTTATTTTCTTATCTGGACCAATTCTTTTATAACTATCGCTTATTATTTTAAATATCATAGATCTTGTTAGCTGTCTTCCATATTTATTCAAAAAAAGTATATCAGAAAATTTTGAATTAATTTTTAATTTATCCCTGTAAGTTAAATATTTTTTAATCTCTATTGAAGCAATTTTCCCCAATGGGACAAACCTCTCTTTATTACCCTTTCCAGTTACTTTTAAAATATTTTCTTCAAAAAAAATATTTGACAATTTTAGTTCAGTGAGCTCGCTAACTCTAATACCTGTTCCATATAAAACCTCAATTATAGTTTTATTTCTCTGTCCAAACTCTGAATCAAGATTGACTGAAGAAATCAATCTTTTTATTTCATCTTCAGTCAGGACCTCTGGTAGACTATTTTCAATTTTAGGACT
>CACGZJ010000024.1 GCA_902577515.1 uncultured Bacteroidota bacterium
ACATACCAAGTTGAAATTGATGAACAAACTGGATTCAAAGAAAAGGTAATAATTGATTCTAGAGATAAAAAGCTTATTCCAACACTTTTGATCCAGGATAAAAAAGGAGTGACCTTAAGATCATACAACTTACCAGTTGGAGCTCACATTATAGTTGATGAAAATCAGTCTATTGAAAAAGGAAAAATTCTAGTTAAAATACCAAGAAAATCAGCTAAATCAGGAGATATTACAGGTGGTCTTCCACGTGTAACGGAACTATTTGAAGCTAGAAACCCTTCAAATCCAGCAATAGTATCCGAGATTGATGGAGTCGTTTCATTTGGTAAAATTAAAAGAGGTAACAGAGAGATTATAGTTGAATCAAAATTTGGTGATATTAAAAAATATTTAGTTAAGCTTTCTAATCAAATACTTGTTCAAGAAAATGACTTTATAAAAGCGGGAATGCCTTTATCTGATGGATCAATTACTCCAACAGATATTCTAAATATTAAAGGTCCTTCTGCTGTTCAACAATATCTAGTAAATGAAGTTCAAGAAGTATATAGGCTTCAGGGTGTGAAAATAAATGATAAACATTTTGAAGTTGTTGTTAGACAAATGATGAGAAGAGTTAAGATAATAGATTCAGGAGATACATTATTTTTAGAAGATCAGTTAGCTTTTAAAGATGATTTTATGTCAGAAAATGATAAGTTATTTGGCATGAAGGTTGTTGAAGAAGCAGGAGATAGTGAAAAACTCAAAGAGGGACAGCTCATTTCAGCAAGAGAGCTAAGGGATGAAAATTCTCTATTGAAAAGAGATGATAAAAATCTTGTTACAGCAAGGGATGCTAAGCCCGCTACTGCATCTACTGAGCTTCAAGGTATAACTAGAGCTTCACTTCAAACTAAATCATTCATCTCTGCAGCATCTTTCCAAGAAACAACAAAAGTTCTAAATGAAGCTGCGGTCAACGGTAAAAATGATAAGCTTGAAGGGCTTAAAGAAAACGTTATTGTAGGACATAAAATTCCTGCAGGTACAGGAATGAGAAATTACGATGATATTATCGTAGGTCCAAAAGACGAGTATAATAGCTTACTTATCAATAAAGAAGAAGAGTTAAATTATTAATTTGACAGTATGTCAAAAGAAAATGTGATTCTTGTAGACGAGAAAGACAATCAAGTCGGTTTAATGTCTAAACTTGAAGCTCATCAAAAGGGCCTTCTCCATAGAGCCTTTTCAATATTTATTTTTAATTCTGATTATAAGCTACTTCTACAAAAAAGAGCATCCTCGAAATATCATTCAGGTAGTTTGTGGACTAATACATGCTGTAGTCACCCAAGAGATGGAGAGGAAACTATTGTTGCTGCTAATCGAAGGCTCCTAGAAGAAATGGGAATTAAAACAAGTTTAAGAAAAGTTTTTGATTTTAAATATAGAGCAGAATTAGACAATAACATGATAGAAAATGAGTTTGATCATGTGTTTTATGGAGTTTATGATGATGATCCTGTATTAAACTTTAATGAAGCAGAAGACTTTAAATGGATTGATATGAATACATTAAAAAAAGATATCCATGAAAATGGAGACCAATATACTGTATGGTTTAAAATTGCTTTTGACTATTTTTATAAATATTTAAATAAATGAAATTAACAGTTAACAGAAAATCTCATTTTAATGCTGCTCATAGATTGTATAGGCCAGACTGGTCAGACGATAAAAATGATAAAGTTTTTGGAAAATGTGCAAATAAAAACTTTCATGGTCATAACTATGAATTGATTGTAAGTCTAACAGGTGAAGTTGATAAAGAGACAGGTTATGTTTATGATCTTGGTAAGTTAAGTAAACTTATAAAAAATGAAGTGGAAGATTATTTAGACCATAAGAACCTTAATCTTGATATTGAAGACTTCAAGAATTTAAACCCTTCCGCTGAGAATATTGCCATATTAATCTATAATCGATTAATAAAGTATTTTGATGATGATTATAAACTTAAAATTACTCTTTACGAGACGCCAAGAAATTTTGTTGAATATAGCGGTTAATCAACTACAATTTCTCTGAGTAATTTGCCATATTTTGAGTTTTTAACTTTATCTGACAGAGTATCATATAATTTGATAAGTAATTCAACATTTGCATCAGGAATTTGACTTACAGCTATATATGGAGATATTTCATTTTCAGCATTTGTAATAGCAAAGTTAAGAGAATACAGATACCTTCTTCTAATTAAATTTTCAAGTTCAAAATTAACTGAATCAATTTTATTTTGATTATTATCTATTTGAGCATTATAAAAAATCTCTAATAAATCAAGATTTTGAAGATTATACTTTCTAATTATTGATAAGTATTCTCTAAGAAGTTCGCTGTTTCTTGAACCATTGATTTCATAGCTTGAATCAAATGTCTTAAGCCTTGAATTTATTGTTATATTTCCAGTATTTCCAAAAAAAGTAATTATATCATTTAATGAGTCACCATCTTCTTTATCTAGATACAGATAATATATATCAGGTTCATAAATTTCTGTTACCAACTTAAAATTACTATCTCCATTGATTTTCATAGAGTCTAAGGAAATTATAGTTGAATCAATCTGTTTTTTCAGTATAAGTGAACCTTTCTTAAGCCCATTAATGTTACCAGATATAATCATTTTATTATTCATGTTTTTACATCCATAAGCTAAAGTGATTAAAATAAAAATTAAAACTAATTTTTTCATATTAAATATTTATCCAATAAGTTAATTTAAGATTTATTGATCTAAATTGGGGAGTGATTCTGTTAGAAGTGAAATAATTATCATTATAAACCAAATATAAGTCAGATAAAGGAGCAAATCTCCATTGTAGTCTAGAATTTATTCCAAGGTTTTCAGATTGATCTGAATATTGGATATAAGTTGTCCAGAAAGTTTTCTTTGTAAATGTAAATTCAAACTTTGGACTAAGTAGCCATATATCTCTGCCTTTATATGGTTCTGGAAGCTTTATAGAGTCAAAATTTAATCTTAATGACATGTTAAATATAGGTTGCTTTCTTAAAGACAAACTACTTTCAATGGAAAATTTCGTTCCATCATAAAATGACCCATATGATAAACTGGAGTCTGATGTAAAAAGATTTCTTCTAGGAGATCTATAAGATATTGAGTAGTCGATAAAGTTATAATATCTGTTAGCCTCAAGGGGAATAGCTCCATCTGATCTAGTAGGATCAAATGGTTCATAAAGATAATCTTCTCTTTGCCTTATTTCAAAATTTAATTCTGCTTGATTTAAATAACTTATATCAACTGATGTCTGATTGAAAGTTAGCTCTCTTTTATTTTCTAATTGTGGTCTGAAAACAAATGAAGTAAAATGACCAATTTCAATATTTAAAATTTTAGGATTTTTAGGATAAATCCTAAACTTGTAAGTTGGTTCAAATTTATACATTCCATATCTTCTAAAATAACCAAGATCTGATCTAAAATCATTTCCTACATAAGCTGAATAAAAATTTATTAAA
>CACGZJ010000025.1 GCA_902577515.1 uncultured Bacteroidota bacterium
TCTAGAAGAAAAACTAGATGAGGTAAAATATAGAAATATTGGTCCCTTTCGTGGTGGTAGGTCTGTTTCTTCTGTTGGAGTTATAGGAGATCCATTAACATATTACATGGGTACTGTAGGAGGAGGTTTATGGAAAACTAAAAATGCTGGTGTAAATTGGTTTAACATCTCAGATGATTATTTTAAAACATCATCAGTTGGAGCAATTGCAGTTGCTGAAAGTGACAGTAGAATAATATATGTTGGTATGGGAGAACATGCACCTAGAGGAGTGACTACTTCATATGGTGATGGTATATATAAATCAACTGATGCTGGTGAAACATGGGAGCATATGGGCTTAGAAGAGACTCAACAAATTTCTAGAATAATAATTCATCCTGATAATCCAAATGTAGTTTTTGTTGCTGCTCAAGGAGCTATTAATGGTCCAACTAAAGAGAGGGGTATCTATAAATCTATTGATGGTGGTAAAACCTGGAGTAATATTCTTTTTGTAAATGAATTAACCGGTGCATCTGAACTTACAATAGACTATAATAATCCTAAAGTTTTATATGCTACAATGTGGAAGCATCAAAGACTTCCATGGAAGGTTATCAGCGGTGGTCAAGGTGATGGAGTTTATAAATCTATTGACGGTGGAGATAATTGGTTTAAAATTGAAAACGGTTTACCAGCTGAATTAGGTAAAATGGCTATTTCAGTTTCAAGAGCTAACACCGATAAAGTATTTCTTCTTGCCGAAGGTAATTCAAATATAAGATCTGGAGGTTTATTTGTGTCCAATAATGCAGGTGAAAGTTGGGTAAAAGTTAGTTCTTATGCAGAGCTTACATCAAGGGCATGGTACTATATAGAAGTATTTGCTGATCCTAACGATGAAGATACAGTATATGTACTAAGTGCAAGAGCATTTAGATCAATAGATGGAGGAAAAACCTGGAAGAGGATTTATAGCGGGCATGGAGATTATCATGATCTCTGGATTAATCCAGATAATTCTAAAAATATGATTATTTCTGATGATGGAGGTGGTGAAATTACCTTTGATAATGGAAATACTTGGTCAAGTATATACAATATGCCTACAGCTCAATTCTACAGAGTTAATGTTGATAATTTATTTCCATATAACCTTTATGGAGGTCAGCAAGACAATTCCACAATAAAAATTGCAAGCATTGGATCTAGAGGTGGGATTTCTGAAAGAGATTGGTCAGCATCTGCAGGAGGTGAAAGTGCATTCCTTGCTTTTGATCCTGATAATCCTAGTATTGTAATGGGGGGTAGTTATCTCGGTAGTGTTAATATATATGATACTAAAGCAAATGCTAGAAAAAAAGTTATGATTGAACCAATAAATTATATTGGAAGAGCTTCAAGGGATATGAAATACAGATTTAATTGGAATGCACCAATTATATGGTCTCAACATGAAACGAATACATTTTATCATGCAGCTCAACATCTATTTAAGACAACTGATCAAGGTAAATCTTGGAAAGTTGTGTCTCCAGATTTGACAAGAGATGAAGATGAGAAACAAGGAAATGGAGGTGGACCATATACAAATGAAGCTGTTGGTGCTGAAAATTATGGAACCATAAGCTATGTAGTTGAATCTCCACATGAACCAAATACTATTTATGTTGGTTCTGATGATGGATTGGTACATATTACCCAAGATGGTGGTGAGTCATGGGTTGATATTACACCAAAAGGTCTTCCTGAAACAATAATTAATGCTATTGACGTTTCACCTCATGATAAAGCTACAGTATATATTGCAACAACAAGATATAAGTTTAATGATAAGTCTCCTGGATTGTACAAGTCTACAAATTATGGTAAATCTTGGAAAGAAATTACAGGTAATATTCCATATGGCGCGTATACTAGAGTTGTTAGAGAAGATGATAAAAGAAAGGGACTTCTTATTGCAGGAACTGAATTAGGAGTCTACATATCATTTAATGATGGGAAAAATTGGGAATTATTTAATCTTAACATGCCAGCAATAGCTGTTACTGATTTAATGATAAAGCATGATGATTTAATTATTGCAACTCAAGGAAGATCTTTTTGGATACTTGATGATATGGGGCTTTTAAGACAACTAGATGATGAAAATAATACTAAGTTATATGACCCTGAAAACTCTACAATAGGAAACTGGTCTAGTGAATTAAATTCAAATTATTCAGATGGTACTTCATCATTCACTGGAGTAAATCCTGCAAATGGTGTAGTAATATATTATAACATAGGAAAAGAAGATAATGGTAAAAAAGTATCTATTAAAATATTTGATCAAAACAATAAACTGATTAGGGAATTAACTAGTGACCCTGATAATAGTTTTATTTCATATAACGGAGGACCTTCAGCAGAACCACTGCTATCAAATAAAATTGGAATAAATAGATTTGTCTGGGATACTAGACATACTTCTTTGAAGGGTGTGCCATATGCATATATTGAAGGAAGTTTTAGAGGTCATAAGTCTATTCCAGGAAAATACAAGCTAATATTAAAAGTTGGGGAAAATTCTTATAATTCTGAGTTTGAAATTTTAAAGAATCCAAATTTTAGTGTTTCTGATAATGATTATTTAGATCTTGAAAAATATGCATCTCATATGGAGAGTAATTTTAATGAGATGGCTTCATATATAAATAATAACAAAAAACTGATTGATAAGTTGAGTGTTTTATTAGAAGAATTAGATAAAAATTCAGAATTAAAGGAAAATGGTAAAAAATTACTTGAATTGATGGATAACTGGGATAAAAAAATGATGCAGAGAAAGTCAACAGCATATGATGATGTAGAGAATTTCCCAAATAAATTTTTAGCTGATTATCTTTTCATACTTGATGAAATTAAAGGAGATATACCAAATGTAAGTGAAGGAATTATTGAGTTACTTAAGACTCATGATGAAAAGTGGGTAGAACTAAAGGAAGAAATAGATCAAATAAATCAATTCAATATTCCTGATTATAATAAGGAACTTTGGAGTATTGGTATTGGTGCGTTGAATTAAGAATACATCAAAGCTTTAAATTCTGCATC
>CACGZJ010000026.1 GCA_902577515.1 uncultured Bacteroidota bacterium
AAGAGTTAAGGGGTGTTTATGTAATTATTAGATCTAGTAAAAGGTTTACAAGATTCTTATTGGCATTTTTCATTTTTTCATTTTCTCTCCAAACTGTACTTTATATTGCATCTTACTTTGGAGTAACTGAAATTCAATGGCCAAGTGCTAGTGAACAAACAGCTGGTCTTATAATTAGT
This sequence comes from uncultured Bacteroidota bacterium, assembly GCA_902577515.1. GTDB lineage: Bacteria > Bacteroidota > Bacteroidia > Flavobacteriales > Flavobacteriaceae > Marisimplicoccus. The sequence continues at coordinate 180 of CACGZJ010000026.1, forward strand.
ATTCTGCTTATTCAAGTTGTTGCAATTGGTGGAGCTTACAGTTTTACAAAATTGGCTCAAAAATTTGGAAATATTATAGTATTAACATTTGCAATTTTTCTATGGTCGTTAGTATGTCTCTATGCTTATTACATTGAAACTCCAAATCAATTTTATATGATCGCAGGACTTGTTGGGCTTTTAATGGGCGGAACACAACCGGTTGCAAGAGCTACCTTTTCGCTATTTATACCCGAAACAAAGGATACAACATCATTTTTTAGTTTTTATGATGTAACTGAAAAAATAGGTATTTTCTTTGGTTTATTTTTTTATGCATTTTCTGCTCAATTAACTGGCTCAGTTAGATTCTCAGTTTTAATTTTTATGTTTTTCTTTTTTGTTGGAGCATTATTATTGATTAGAGTTCCTAAAATTGACAAAAGCAAGTTGGCATAGCTTTTGTCTTTATTTAAGAGTTATTATTGTTAGATCTCAATTGACTTGCTTAAATGAGTTGATATCTAGAATTTCTGACATAATGACCTTAAATAGTTTTAAATGAGTATTATACTTAATAATATAGACAAAATGTCATTTGACGATATCAATGAGGAATCTGAATTTATTCCCTTAATGACAAATGAAGATGAAGAGGCTCTTGAAAAAGAAAGTCTACCTGAAGTATTACCAATACTTCCACTCACAAATACAGTACTTTTTCCTGGTGTTGTTATTCCTATAAACGCAGGAAGGGATAAATCTATTAAATTAATCAAAGATGCAAATAAGTCCAGTAAATTAATAGGAGTTGTTGCCCAAAGAAATATTAATGATGAAAACCCAGGCATAGAGAACATATATGGCGTAGGTACAGTAGCAAAAATATTAAGAGTTTTAAAAATGCCTGATGGAAATACAACTGTTATAATTCAAGGAAAAAAAAGATTTAAGATTAAATCTGTTGTTAAAACTGAGCCATATATTCAAGCAACCATTGATTCTGTTTCTGATGAGTTATTAAAAAAATCAAACAGTAAATTCTCTGCAACAATTGATGCTATTAAGGACATAGCTCTAAAAATTATAAAAGAAAATCCTAATATTCCGTCAGAGGCATCTTTTGCAATTAAAAATATCCATAGTTCAGTATTCTTAATCAATTTTGTTTCCTCAAATATGAATATTAATGTAAAAGAGAAACAAGAGTTGCTTGAAAGTACAAGTATTCAAAATAGAGCTATGAAATGTCTTAAGTTCTTAAATGTAGAATATGAAAAACTAGCTCTTAAAAACGATATACAATCAAAAGTAAGGAACGATTTAGATCAACAGCAAAGAGAATATTACTTGCAACAGCAAATGAAAACTATTCAAGAAGAGCTTGGGGAAAATTCATATCAAGAAGATATTCAAGAATTAATAAATAAGTCAAAAGATAAAAATTGGAGTGAAGAAACAAAAAATCATTTTGAAAAAGAGTTATCAAAATTGAAGAGGATGAACTCTCAGGTTGCAGAATATTCTGTTCAAAGAAACTATTTGGACTTACTTGTTGATTTACCATGGGAAAACTACTCTGAAGATAATTTTGATTTAGATAAAGCTCAAAAAATTTTAGATGATGATCATTTTGGGTTAGAGGATGTTAAAAAAAGAATAATAGAGTATTTAGCTGTTCTTAAATTAAGGAAGGATATGAAGTCACCAATATTATGTTTATATGGGCCTCCTGGTGTAGGTAAAACATCACTCGGTAAATCTATAGCTAAATCAATAAACAGAGAGTATGTAAGAGTTTCGCTGGGTGGATTAAGAGATGAAGCTGAGATTAGAGGACATAGAAAGACATACATTGGGGCAATGCCTGGTAGAATTATTCAAAGTGTAAGAAAATCAGGTACATCTAATCCAGTATTTGTTTTAGATGAAATTGATAAGATTTCAAGCGGTTCTCAAGGTGATCCATCATCTGCTTTGTTAGAATTGCTTGATCCTGAACAAAATAATTCTTTTCATGATAATTTCTTAGAAATAGGTTATGACCTTTCAAAAGTAATGTTTGTCGCAACGGCTAATAATTTATCAACAATGCATCCTGCTTTACTTGACAGAATGGAACTAATTAACGTATCTGGGTATACATCTGAAGAAAAAGTCTCAATTGCAAATAAGTTTTTAATTAAGAAACAATTATCTGAGCATGGTATGAATTCAAGTAATTTTAAAATATCTAATAAAATCATCAAAGAGATTATTAGTAGCTATACAAGAGAATCTGGAGTTAGAAATCTTGAGAAACAAATTGCTAAACTTATTAGAAACAGAGCTAAAAATATTGTTTCAAATTCTAATTTAAATAATTATAATGATGAAAATTATCTAAAGAATGTCTTGGGACCTCAGAAATTTTTTAGAGATAAATATGAAAACAATAATTTTGCGGGTGTAGTTACAGGTCTTGCATGGACTTCTGTAGGTGGTGAAATTTTATTCATTGAATCATCATTATCAGAGGGAAAAGGAAACCTCTCAATTACTGGTAACCTTGGAAAAATAATGAAGGAATCTGCTGTTATTGCATTAGAGTATATTAAATCTAATTATCAAGATCTTGGAATAAATAAAGAAATTGACTATTCAAAATATAATATTCATATTCATGTTCCTGAGGGAGCAACTCCTAAAGATGGTCCAAGCGCAGGTGTAACGATACTTACATCCCTTGTCTCGCTATTCACTCAAAGAAGAGTTAAGAAGAATATCGCTATGACAGGCGAGATAACTCTTAGAGGAAAGGTTCTTCCTGTAGGAGGAATAAAAGAAAAGATTTTGGCTGCTAAAAGAGCAGATATTAAGGAAATTATT
>CACGZJ010000027.1 GCA_902577515.1 uncultured Bacteroidota bacterium
TAATTATGATGACATATCCTTCATATCTTATAATGCAGTTACTTTTTGCATACTGGGGTTTTACAACAGTGTTCATTTTTTGGGCCCCAATGTTAAAAGCAACAAGAGCAATTGGAGGTGTTAAAATGCAAGGAAAAACATTTAGCTTTCTTGACGGAGGTAGAGGTGTTGTAGCATCATCTATAGGTTTAATTGGAGTTTTAATTTTTTCAATTTTAATTACAGAAGATGTTTCATCACTTACTTTATCTGAAAAGCAAGAAGTTTTTAAGTATGTAATTGGGGCGTCATCGTTAATAGTTTTTATAATTGGTATAGTTGTATATGCTTATTTAAAGATTGAATTAAATGATGATGAGAAAATTGGAAACATTAAAAGTCTCATAGAACTAGCTAAGTTAAAGTCTGTTTGGTTGATTTCATTTATAATTCTATGTGCTTATATGGGATATAAGATTACAGATGTATATTCTCTCTATGCATCTGAGGTTATGTTGTTTGACGAGATAAATGCTGCAAGAGTTGGTGCCTTACAACAATACCTAAGACCTATTGTATGTATAAGTGTAGCTTTTTTTACAGATAAAAATGGTAATATAAATAATATCCTAATTGGATTCTTTGTTATGATGCTTGGGTCTATTCTATTTGCAAGTGGGCTAATTAAGGTATCTATGAATATTTTATTTTTTATTTCATTGATTATAGTAGCAACTGGTACATATGCAATTAGAGGTCTTTATTTCTCTATTCTTAAAGATGGTAAGATTCCTTACATACTATCTGGAACTGCAATCGGATTAATTTCAATAGTAGGGTATTCACCTGATATTTTTGCAACGCCTTTGTATGGATATTTACTTGATAACTTTCCAGGCATTAGAGGGCATCAATATGTGTATTTAATATTGTTTATCTCATCTATTGTTGGAATTTATGTAAGTTTGAAATTCAAAAAACTTAACAACTTATGATGGAATTTATTATATCAAACTGGTGGGTAATTTTATTACTTATTGCACTTTTCATAATAGTTTTAAAATATGCAAAAGGGAATACAAAAGACTATAAAGAATTATTAAACCAAGGGGCACTTATTATTGATGTAAGAACAGAGTCTGAGTATAAATCAGGTCATATAAAGAATTCAATAAACGTCCCCTTAAAAGATTTAACCTATCGTATTAATGAATTTGATAAAAAGGATAATATAGTAACTGTTTGCGCTGCAGGAATTAGGGCTGAATCTGCAAAAAAATTTTTTGAATCTAGAGGGTATAATGTTGCAAATGGAGGTAGATGGACAAATATAAAGGATTATGACTAAATTTACTTTTTAAAAAAATTAATACTATGAAAAAAATATATATTTTATTATTAACTGTATGCATGATTTCATTATCGTGTGAAACACCAGATTCATCACCTCAAGTAATTGGTTTTACAACTAGTGAAGATGGTAAAACTGATGTGGTTGCTGGTCCAAATGACATTAATGCAGTCTGGGAATCATATATTGATGCTCATAACTCCAGAGATGCAGAGGGAATTAGAGCTCTAAACGCGGATAATTTTTCAGCTTATGGTGCTGCAGGGGAAGTTGTTGAAGGCTCTGATGCACATATAGAGTTTTTAACTCAATGGTTTGAAACAAATAACCCAAGATGGACTATTCAGTGGGCAATTTCTAATACTGGGGAAAATAATGAAGGTGAAGTAGCTGATTTTGTTACAGCTGGTCATCAACTTATATTAAATGTTGATGGACAAGATATTACAGTTTATCAAGTTATTGATGCTATGATAAGTGATGGAAAAGTTGTAAATTTTAATGTTTATCAACAAGAAAGAGGTCAAGCCTCAAGTGAATAAATTTAAGAGACCTCTTCGGAGGTCTTTTTTTTAGATTCTTCCAAAAAAAGTTTTTCTAGATTTTTCAGATAGCGAGACTCCCATCTTTTCATTATAATTAAATGTAACTAAAATTCTCTCCCCTTCCTCAACTGCAGTTACTTGATGTATTGACTTATTTCCTTTAAATATCATTAAGTCTCCTTCAAAACTATCTACTTTGGTTCCATAGACTTCATTGTTTAATATTCTCTCTACAAACGCATAGTCTTCTTTACCATCTTTATATCTTATATCGTTAAAGAACTCATATATCCCACCTTTAATACAATTTTTAACCAATAGTGTTATTGTAAAATCTGAATTATCAAAATGCCACCCTAAAGCATCACCTTTATCATAGTAATTAATGTTAATGGATGACAATGAGTCTTCGTATGGGTAGAGATTATCCTTACTAAGTAACTCACAAAAAAAGTTTTTTAAATAACTAGAGTCATATAGTTTCTGTAATATTGAACCTTTTGGAATTAGATCATTTGGAATACATTTTTTTGTAGTACTCATTATTCTATTTCTAGGACTTTCCGGAGGAAAATTATCATCATAATCAGAAACATAAACATTATATTCTGATGAACTTTTAAATGAATTAGGTTTTAATATAGCAGCCTCTTTTTGAATTTTAATTAGCCCTACTGGACTTATGAATGAATTAAAAACTAAAATACCCTCCTTATGCAGAATATTAGATAAGGAAGATGCTTTTTCAAAAAACCCATTTTTATATTTTTCCCCAAGAATAGATTTTATTTCGAAATCCAACATTTTATTTAACTATATTTCAGACAAATATATTTAAAATGTCAACTAAAATATCCAAAGGCTCCATCATAGCATCATTTATCTATGAAAAATCTACAAACCTTGAAGGATATGAAGAAATGGATCTACTTACTATTAATGAGGTAAAAAAAAATGAC
>CACGZJ010000028.1 GCA_902577515.1 uncultured Bacteroidota bacterium
TAAAATATTAATAATAGATCTTGAAGATTAATTTATAGTTGTATTTTTGTCCATGCAAAATAAAGTCTTAATTGTTGATTTTGGCTCTCAGTATACTCAATTAATTGCAAGAAGAATTAGAGAGCTTTTTATTTACTGTGAGATTTCACCATTTAACAACCTCCCTGAAGATTTAAACCAATATAAGGCCATTGTGCTTTCTGGTTCTCCTTTTTCAGTTAATCAAGAAAATGCTCCTGAAATTAATCTTAAAAGTATTTTAGGTAATAAACCTATAATCGCAATTTGTTACGGAGCACAACTAATTGCAAAAACCCTTAATGGAAAAGTTGAGAACTCAAACTCAAGAGAATACGGAAGAGCTAATCTGTCATTTATTGAAAAAGATTGTAAGCTTTTCAATAATATAAAAATCAATAATCAAGTATGGATGAGTCATGGAGATACAATTACAGCTTTACCCGATGGTGCAACAGTTATTGCTAGTACAGACTCTGTAAAAAATGCTGCTTACTCAATCGACTCTCTTAATTTATATGCTCTACAATTTCATCCTGAGGTTTTTCATACAGATAATGGTCTAAAAATATTTGAAAACTTTTTCATAGAGGAATTAAAATTTATTAAAGAGTGGAATCCTGAATCTTTTATAGACAGGACAGTTAAAGAGTTGAAATCTGAAGTATTAGATGAAAAAGTAATTTTAGGACTCTCAGGTGGTGTAGACTCTAGTGTAGCTGCTGTTTTGCTTGATAGAGCAATAGGTGAGAATTTACATTGCATTTTTGTAAATAATGGTCTTTTAAGAAAAAATGAATATGATGAAGTATTAGATCAATATATTGGAATGGGCTTAAATGTCAAAGGTGTTGACGCATCAGATCAATTTATTAATTGTCTTAAAGGTGTGACTGATCCTGAGAGGAAAAGAAAGATAATTGGTAATACATTTATTCATGTTTTTGATGAAGAATCAAAAAAAATATCCAATGCAAAATGGCTTGCTCAAGGAACTATCTATCCAGATGTAATTGAATCAATATCAGTAAAGGGGCCCTCTGCAACTATAAAATCTCATCATAACGTTGGAGGACTTCCTGAAAAAATGAATCTTAAAGTTATTGAGCCTCTTAAGATGTTATTTAAAGATGAAGTAAGAAAAATTGGCACCTCTCTAAAAATGCCCCAAGAGATACTATCCAGACATCCTTTTCCAGGTCCAGGTCTAGGAATAAGAATTCTTGGCGAAGTTGACTATGAAAGTATAGGGCTTATTCAGGAAGCTGATAAAATATATATTGATGCTTTAAAAAAATGGAATCTCTATAATAAAATTTGGCAAGCTGGATCTATACTCTTGCCAGTTAAAAGTGTTGGTGTAATGGGAGACGAAAGAACTTATGAAAGATGTATCGCATTAAGAGCCGTAGTTTCAACTGATGGAATGACAGCGGATTGGTATGAATTTCCAAATAATTTCTTGAAAGAGGTTTCTAATAATATTATTAATAAAGTTAAAGGAATAAATAGAGTTGTTTATGACATAAGTTCTAAACCTCCTGCCACAATTGAGTGGGAATAAAATAAAAATGAAAGAACTTCATAATTCATTTAAACCGATGTTAACTCCAAAACAAATGCTACACAAGGGTATATTTGGAGGTACATATTTTAATCAACTTGTCGATTATAGAATCTTTCCAAAAGATTGGTTCAAGGATCTTGATGAACCCTATTACCTATCAAAAAAATATTTAGTAAAAATTAATTTATTTAAAATTAAATCAGGACAAACTCAAGAAGAGTGGGAGGAAAAAGGATGGATTCATCAAGATGATCCAAGAGGCTGGTTTGAATGGTATTGTAAGTACTACATTGGAAGACGTCACGAAGATGACATTAGACAGATAAAAAGATGGCTAGCTTTTTGTGGTCCTAAAGGCAGATTTAGAAATGCTATTTATAATAAAATTTTCAAATCAGGTTTAAAAATTGAAAATTCAAAAGATATTTCACCTAGAATTCAACAGTCTTTATTACATTGGGCATATATAGTTAATAATCAGGACTATGAAAGCTGGAAACTTGAAAAGCAAAAATAAATGAGAAGATTTATATTAATAATATTACTCTTATCAAGTACTTCAATATTTTCTCAAAATATTGTTACAGATACAATTTTTCATAAGGTTGAAAGAAAAGAAACTCTTTTTTCAATTTCTCAGAAATATAAAATAACTGTAAATGATTTATTAAGCTTAAATCCAGATCTTAGAGACTCGAGACTTAGA
>CACGZJ010000029.1 GCA_902577515.1 uncultured Bacteroidota bacterium
GCATATTCTACAGCTTGTATTTTACCATCTAAACCTCTTTGACCAAAACCTGGTGCAACAATTACTCCATCAAGATCAATTAACTGTTTTTTAATATTTTCTTTATCGAGATATTCAGAATGAATGAATTTAACATTGACTTTTACTTCATTTTCAGTTCCAGCATGAATTAATGACTCAAGAATAGATTTATACGAGTCATTAAGCTCAACATATTTTCCAATTAGACCAATGTTGATCTGATGAGTAGGATTTTTTAGTTTATGTAAAAAGTTTTTCCATTTATCTAGATCTGGTTCTGATTCTTTAATTTTCAATTTTCTAAGGGTTACTTTATCAAGACCTTCATCTCTCATCTTTATAGGAACATCATAAATAGTTTCAACATCAATAGACTGAATTACACAATCTAGTTTTACATTACAAAAAAGTGCAAGTTTATTCTTGACCTCATCTGAGAGATCTCTTTCTGATCTACAAACTAAAACATCTGCTTTAAGACCAAGCTCCATCAATGTTTTAACAGAATGCTGAGTAGGCTTAGTTTTAAGTTCACCAGTTGCAGATAAGTATGGAATTAAAGTCAAGTGAATTACCATGGAGTTTTCAGGCCCCTCTTCATAAATAACTTGTCTAACTGCTTCTAAAAATGGTAAAGATTCAATATCACCTACTGTACCTCCTATTTCTGTTATAATAATGTCTAGATTATTCTCATAATCAAGATTTCTTATATTTTCTTTAATCTCATTTGTTATATGAGGTATAACCTGAACTGTTTTACCCAAAAATTCTCCTTTCCTTTCCTTTTCAATTACATTTTGATATATTTTTCCTGTAGTAATATTGTTTCTCTGTGAGGTATTTCTGCTTAAAAATCTTTCATAATGGCCTAGATCAAGATCGGTTTCAGCTCCATCATCTGTTACATAACATTCTCCATGCTCATATGGATTAAGAGTTCCTGGATCAACATTTATGTAGGGGTCTAATTTTTGAATAGCGACATTTAATCCCTGAGCTTGAAGAAGACGTGCTAAAGAAGCTGACACAATACCCTTTCCTAGAGATGATGTAACACCACCAGTAACAAAAATATATTTAGGCTTATTCATCCGGATAGAATAACATTTCCGGACTCAAATTTACAAAATAATAAGGTATTATATAATTTATTATTCATTAATCTCCTCAATACTATAGTCTACATGCTTTAAAAGAAAAATAGATGAATTGAATAAACCACCTAATGTATCTTTTTTATATAGAAATTTAGATTCATTGTAAGTCTGTTCATCATATTTTACAGTTCTATTTAAATTATTATCAAGTAGTTTTCTAAGAAGGATATCCCTAGTTACATCATAGCCTCTAGCAATATCTTTGTTTGGGAAGCTACCAAATAGGTTTATAAAATTACTTTCAAAATCTGTTATTGAATCCTGATTAATTTTTCTTGAAATAGAGGCATATGTGAATCTTAAGTTACCAAGATCCTTAACATTAATACTAGGGTCATCATATTGATTTCCCCTATAGGTTGTGTATAGTCTAACATCTCTCTCAGATGTAATTTGCGAGTTTAATTGTGATATTACACTGGAGATAAGAGTAAATATTTCAGATTCAACAATTACTTTATTAGGAAGTGTATCGACTAAGAGAGAATCGAGTAGCTCTGGTAATATGTAGCCTTCAAACTCAGGTTTAATTTTCGTTGCATTAGGAAAAATACTTGTAAGCCTATTTTCAATATCTACATTAAGTGAATCTGCTATTATAACAATATTTTCATCTCTGTTTAAATTAGTATCCAAATACTCTAGCATTTTATCCCTCAGAAGATTTCTAGGAGTAACTGTCTGTACAACTCCTTTTAATATTTTTATTGGGATGGTGGAAAGGGGGAAAACTTTTGGGACTGCTTCTAAGAAATCAAGACTAGAAAAAGTCTCAAAATTCCTTGGGATAAGAGGTCCAATTATTATGTCAGAGTTAATAATTTTTTCGTTATTAGATATCTCAAAAATTTTATTTAAAGAGTTGTCCGTATCAAAAACATTTAAATTTATTAAGACACCCATTTTTCTTAGATCACTAATTGCATAAAGAATTCCGGAGTAAAAATCTATAGCAATAGTATAAAGATTTCTATCTTC
>CACGZJ010000030.1 GCA_902577515.1 uncultured Bacteroidota bacterium
TAGACATTTTAGGTGTTATATAACCAATTAATAGTGCTGGGACTTGAACATTAGCGTCATACCAAGTTGCCTCAATTGTCTCAGTTATTGGATCTTCTTTTGGGAATTTTTTCTTAATAAGTTCAGAACTAGGGATGTCATTAAAATACTTTTTAATCAACATTTTTGCTTCCTCAATATCAATATCACCTGCAACAACTAATGTAGCATTATTTGGTTTATGGTATAATTGATTAAATTTCTTAAAATCATTAATATCTGCTGCTTCAAGATCTTTATCTAATCCAATTGTTAATCTCCCATATGGATGCTTTCTATAAAGATTACTTCTTACAGCATATAGAAGAGCTCCATATGGAGCATTCCTTAGCCTGAAGTTTTTTTCCTCTTTTACAACACCTTCTTGTAATGTAATTCTATCCTCCTGTCTTATCACTGGATGTAACATTCTCTCTGATTCCATCCATAGACTTAACTCTAATTTATTTGAGGGGAAAACTTCGTAATAATAAGTTTGGTCATCTGATGTATATGCATTATTTGATCCACCGTTGGCTTCAACAATTTTAAACCATTGACCCCCCTCAATATTTTTTGTACCCTCAAAAAGTAGGTGCTCAAAAAAATGAGCAAATCCAGTTCTACCCTCTTCTTCGTCTTTAGAACCCACATGATATGAAACCGCAGTAGTAATTACCGGTGCAGTATTATCTTGGTGAAGAATAACGTGAAGTCCATTATCCAGGTCATATTCAACAAATTCAATTTGTTGTGAATTCAATGCTAAAAATGAAATAGCAGTGAATATGCTAGCAAAAATATTTCTCATTTTAATAAATTAATTTATGTTTTAGGTTCGCTAAGATAATGAATCTTTACTAACTTTGTCCTATAAAGCCTTTATTTTTGAAGGGTTTACAAAAGTTTTGATAAATTTTATGGATATAAATGAATTAATTTCAATAGTTACACTCAATCAAATTGAAGACAATAAATTTGAGGGTAAAAATTATGAAACAGTCTGGGGTAGAATATTTGGAGGGCAAGTTTTAAGTCAGTCATTACATGCAGCATATCAAACTATTCCTGACGATAGAATAGCTCATTCAATGCATGGATATTTTATTTTACCTGGTGATTTGAATGAACCTGTAATTTATGAAGTTGATAATATTAGAAATGGCGGAAGTTTTACAACACGAAGAGTTGTAGCTTTCCAAAAAGGTAGGGCAATTTTCAATATGGCTGCATCTTTCCAAAAAGGTGAGGAAGGTTTTGATCATCAAACTCAAATGCCAAATGTTTTAAGCCCAGATTTACTTTTGACAGATTTTGAACAAGCTGAAAAGTATAAGGAGGAACTTGCTGACAGGTATCATATATTTTTAGCTGCTCATCCTAAAGTGTTTGATTTTAAACCTGTAGGAACAAACATTTTTTTAAGAAAAGAAAACGCACTACCAATTAATCATTGTTGGTTTAGGCTAAAAGATAAGATAGATATGCCATTACAATTTCACCATCAATTATTAGCATTTGTTAGTGATTATCAACTTCTTGCTACTGCATCTCTCCCTCACAGAAAGGAGATTGCAAAGACCAAAGCTTATTATGCAAGCCTTGATCATGCTTTATGGTTTCACAGGGATTTTTCTATAAATGATTGGCTTTTATATGATATGAAAAGTCCAAGTGCTTCAAATTCAAGAGGGTTTGCCAGGGGAAGTATATTTAAAGAAGATGGTACTATGATTGCTTCAGTTGCTCAAGAGGGATTAATGAGAAAATTAAAGAAATAATGATGCAAAAGTATTTCTTATTTTTTTTGATTATCATTGGCTCATGTAAGAAAGATGAAAATAAATCTCATGAAAGGGCATCCATTGAGGCAGATCAGGTTAATCAACTAGAAATATCTAAGCAATTAGATAGGAATAAAATAGATTCAATTCTAGTTTCTACAAATATTTTTGAGATTTCATATAATGAAATTTTTGAACAACCAAATTGGGTTAAATACACTGTTAAAGATATTGTCAAAAATG